>CAKKRE010000084.1 GCA_919902505.1 Nitrospiraceae bacterium | reverse complement strand
TAGTTGCATTAATTAGCGATACCGTTCATCCTCTCCCTCAGCAGCACACCTGGGAGGGAGGGCGCATGCGAGGACATCCCTTGGCGGTCACGGAACAGGATCGGGCCACGTTGGTCTCGTGGTCGCGCGCGACGACGACGGAGCAACGGCTGGCGTGGCGGGCGCGGGTCATCTTGGCGCTGGCGACGGGCAAGGCCGCCGGGACGGTGGCCACGGCGTTGCACACGCGTCCCTCCACGGTGAGTAAGTGGAAGACCCGCTATCAAGCCCGGGGCCTGGCGGGACTGCAGGATGCCGCGCGCCTCGGGAAGCCGATCGTCTATGGTGCGCCGACGGAGCGCCGGATTCTGGCGCAGCTGGATGAGGCGCCCCCGGCGGGCTATGCGCGCTGGAACGGCCGGCTGCTGGCGACGGCCTTGGGCACGGTCAGCCCGCATCACATTTGGCGCGTCCTGCGCGCGCATGGGATCAGCCTGGAGCGTCGACGGTCCTGGTGCATCAGCACGGATCCGACGTTTGCGCAGAAGGCGGCCGACATTGTGGGCCTGTATCTGAACCCGCCGGAGCACGCCCTCGTGTTGTGCGTCGATGAGAAGCCGGCCATTCAGGCGCTCGAACGCGCCCAAGGCTGGCTCAAGCTGCCGACTGGCAAGGCGCTCACGGGCTTCAATCATGAATACAAGCGGCATGGCACGACCACCCTCTTTGCCGCCTTGGAGGTGGCCACGGGCCTGGTGCAGGCCGGGCATTACCGGCGCCGGCGGCGGGTGGAGTTCTTGGACTTCATGAATCGCATCGTCGCCGCGTATCCCGGCCGAGCGCTCCATGTGATCGTCGACAATTTGAACACGCACAAGCCGAAACACGACCGGTGGCTGGCTCGCCACCCCCACGTGCGCTTCCACTTCACGCCCACGCATGCCTCCTGGCTCAACCAGGTGGAGGTCTGGTTCAGCATCTTGACGCGGGCGGCACTCCAGGGCGCCAGTTTCCGCTCGCCCCAGGACGTGCGAGACCGGATCGATGCCTTCGTGGCGGCCTACAATACAACGGCGCATCCGTTCGAATGGACCAAGCAAGTGGTGTTCGCGAAACGTCCCAAGTTAAAATACGCTAATTAATACAACCAAATACTAG
>CAKKRE010000083.1 GCA_919902505.1 Nitrospiraceae bacterium | reverse complement strand
CCGTTTTTGAGACATGATTTTTCTGGCTTCAATTAGCGGTTAATAGAGGTGCCCTATAGACTGTGGCGTATTTTAGCCAAGTGTTCTGTAATGCTCTGTGCTGACAATGAGGTTTCTTGAAATGCGTGATCTGAGCAGTCAAAACGGGCCCGTAGCCAGGGACGGGTGGGACTGGCCCACAATTGCGACTAGTGAAAAGCATGCCGAGCGGCTAGCGCTCCTTCGTCCGATTCCTTATGAAATGTCCCTACCGAATCATGAAAGTGGTCAAAACGAAACCAGCGTGCTTCACGGACGGGCGCTCTCATTAAACATTAGCAGTGGCGGGATGTTGATCCTCATGGCTCAGGCGCCGCTGCTTGATCAGGTTATAAAGGTACATGTTCCGACCCCTGTTTCGCTGGCCGAGACCCCAACACTTGCGGAAGTACGCTGGATTAGAAAAGTCCCCTTTTCAGCGTCGGGAAGTGAGGCATCCTTTTTCGTGGGTTTGAAGTTTTTGTTCTCGGCGGGAAGGTAGATGCTAGGCAGTTGTTGCAAGTGGCCAGCTGGAATTTCTTCAGGAGAATAAGTCATGAATGGTAAGGCCTTACTAAGCGGGATTATCCTTGTGGGAAATGTGATCGGTGTGGCGCATGCCGGACAATTTGACCAGGTGCCCAAGCCAATGTTGGTAGCGGGGTCGTCTCCAGGGGCAAGTTCATCTGGCGTCCGTCACGGAGGTGAAGGGGCAGAAAAATCATCCCTTACGGTGACCCCGGATTATATTATGGGTCCAGAAGATGTGTTAGAGATTACAGTCTGGAAAAATGCTGATCTTTCCAAGCAAGTTCAGGTTCGGCCTGATGGAAGGATTTCACTCCCGCTCATTGGCGATGTCTCAGCAGTGGGACGAACTGCGGCTCAGCTGACCGAAGAGATTTCTGCACGACTGAAGTCTTACATGGAAAACCCGACAGTTTCGATCTTGGTTCGAGAGGTGAATAGTTATCAAATTTATGTTCTTGGTGAGGTGAATGCGCCTGGTAAGTATCCCTTAAAAAGTAAAACAACCTTGCTGCAGGCGATAACGATCGCGCATGGTTTTACACAAGTGGCTGCGCGCAACAAGATTGTGGTATTTCGATTCGGGAAAGACGGCGAGGGGCTGAACAAGATTAAGGCGAGTTACGACGATATTGTTCTGAGAGATGGATCCGATCAAAACATAGAGCTAAAGCCCGGAGATCAGATTGTCGTGCCTTCGGAGACGATGGTGGTGTTGCCGTCAAGGTAGAGCCTCGTCGGTCGAATTTACGGGTGACATTTCGCTGAAGCGAGCCAAAGGAGTGGGGAAATTGAAAACTTTCGGTTGCAGATGGTTGCGAGGGGGGGTATGTATTGTTTTCAGCCTGCTTCTGGCTCTCCCAGGGTGCTGGATCGGGAATGAACAAATCGACTTTAATGTCACCTATATCCCACCGAATGAGTTCTTGTTGGGACCGGAGGACGTTCTTGTTGTAAATATTTGGCGAAATCAAGAGCTCTCCCGAGAAGTCATTATCCGTCCTGATGGGAAAATCTCCATGCCTTTAATTGGCGATGTTCAGGCCGCAGGAATGACATCCAATGTTTTGGCGAAGAGAATCGCAGATGGGTTGGCTGAGTTTATGTCCAATCCGACAGTGTCGGTGCAAGTCAAAGAGGTCAATAGTTATTATGTGTACGTTCTCGGCGAAGTATCAAAGCCGGGTAAGGTGCCGCTAAAGTCGTATGCGACGGTTTTGCAAGGCATCTCGTTGGCTGGAGGTTTTACAACGTTTGCTTCGAGAAATAAAATCCACGTGCTTCGGGTTGTTCCCAATGGTCAAGGGCAGCCGAAGCAGGTTCAAATTCCCGTCCCCTATGAAGACATTATTCAAGGTAAAAACTCGGAGGGAAATTTCTTCCTCAAGGCTGGTGATGTCATTGTTGTGCCGTGACCAGTGCTTGAAGATAGGTCGATTCTGTTTCGGGGTTTTTGCCCTAGTGTCGTGTTGGAGTATATCCGACTCTGCTGCGCAACAAATACGCGTGGTGCCATCGCTTTCGATTACTGAGCAATACGACAGTAACGTGTTTTTCACCCCGAAGTCGCAACTCCCGGCAGGAACGAAAGTTGATGATCTCATCACGTTAGTCACTCCTCAGCTAAACTTCATTCAAGGCAATACGCTTGTGAAGACAAATCTGTCAGTCGGGGCAGTCGTTCAAAAGTTTATAAACAACTCAGAGCTTGATAATGTGGGATTTAATGCGAGCGCCGGGATTGATCTCTCGCAAGCCGTGAATAGGGTTTTGCCGCGAATGCGGGGGTTCCGAGTGTTTGGGACCTATCAGTACATGCCTTCGGCTCCAGCTTTTGGCGCTGGAAGTCTCGGCGGAGGGTTTGGTGGGGGAGGAGGATTTGGCGGAGGGTTCGGGACCGGAGGGGTCGGGATCGGAGGACCTATTGATTCCGGACTTCTCACGCAGCGAATCAGAACCACCATGTACAATGCTGGATTTTCGGATTCCTATTCGCTCTCACCGACCACTGATTTTCAAACTACCTACACCTATTCCCAGCTTAGTTTCGGCGGTGCACTCACGCCGACTACGACAACTTCGGGACAACCTTTAAATACGGTGTTCGATACTACAACTCATTCCATTACCGCAGGACCGACATCTCAGATTTCTGCCATCGATACCTTGAGCGTGAAATATACGTTCACGCAAATGTCTCAAGCACAATTCGGCGACTATGCGACGCATGGCGGAACACTTGGTTGGGGGAGAAGTTGGACCAAGGAGTGGAGCTCTTCAGTCAATGGTGGACTAACACTTATTGAGCCAATTCCAGATACCTCTGCTGCTGGAGGGCAGCGAAGAATTCCAGCAACGATGTTTCCGACGGGAGGTTTTAGCGTAAGTTATGCTTCGGGTTCATCTTTTCTTAGGAAGCTAGGAAGCGACATTAGGGAAGCTACGTCGCCCGCAGGGGGTAGTGGAAGCTTTCTACCGCTTCTGGCTGGGATGAATATGCCAGGGGGGATCGCAGCTCCCGGATCTTATCGAGTCACCCTCATGTATAATCTCGGCGTGTTTCCAAGTTTTGTTCAATCTGCGGGGCCCATATATACGCACACAATTTCATTGGCAAGCACCGCAGGGATTACTGATAGGCTGAGTGCTCAAGCGCTTTTCAATTATGCGCGGAGTAGTTTTACTTCGGATGCCATTGGTACGACCTTCAGTACCTACGGCACGACGGTATCTCTCAACTATCTCATCACGCCCATGTTTACGGCCAGACTTAGTCACCAATGGCTGATGTTTGACACTCAAACGAGTGGTTTTAATGCCGGGGATTTCGGATTTGCGAAACAAATGATTTTGTTAGGTTTTACATACGCGTATTCACCTCGTGGAGATTTTTTCAGGTCTGGCGCTTTCTGGGAAGGTCCTTCCGGCACTTCCTCGTCTGCTGAGTCAGGAGTTGGCAAATCTGGATCAGGAGGAGTGGATACAAAGAAATGAACACGCGAACATTGTCTCCAGAGGATTATTGGCGAGCGGTTGTCAGCAGAAAGTGGCTCGTTATTTCTGCGATTTTGCTCTCGCTGAGTATCGCTGGTGCGGTATGCGCGCTTATGCCTAAGATCTATCAGTCGGCGACCAAAATGTGGTTTGAGGGCGCGAAGATAGAAGAATCGATCGTGAGTGGCCCTAATCCATCTGGAGGCATATATACACCTACACTCGACGACCGAGTTATGGAAGTGAGACAGTTTGTGATGGGTAGAAAAACTCTTGGGCAAATTGCCGGAGAGTTTGGACTTTTCGGGTACGAAAAGGATCATCCGGATGCTTCAGAATCAGAGAATGCCATCAGAGCCATGCGGGGATCGATTAAGGTTGAGCCTACCAAGGACAAGCTATTCATCACTCTTTCATTCTCTAATGAAGATCCGATCATCGCTAGAGATGTGACATCCAGACTGAGTGATCTGTTCATTGAGGAGACGTTGAAGGATCGGGAGCGAGGCGTTGAGGCGGCGGAAGATTTTCTTGGACTTGAGTTAAAACATGCGAAAGCTGAGCTTGAGGTAAAGGAGAAAATCATTTCAGAGTTCAAACAACAACATCTCGGAGAACTTCCGCAGCAGATAGATGCCAATCTTCGCAAGCTGGATCGACTTCAGGATGACATGCGGTCGCAAAGTGAACAGGCCCAGAATCTGGCCAATCGATTGGCCCAAATCGACAAGTCAATTAAAGATTACGAGGAGACTGGAGAAGTCAGTAGTGATTCGCCGGTCGGCGGTTCCAGCAAGCGTAATAAGGATCCGCGCCTTGGGAGAATTAAGGAGTTAGAGCGGCGCCTGGTGGAGCTGTCCTCAATATATAAAGAGACCTATCCCGATCTGGTACAAGTCAAGGAGGAGATTAAGAAGCTCCGAGAGATGACATCAGCTCAATATCGCGATTTGTTGCCAGATAGCGAGGGCGTTGAAGAGCCGGCTGTTGGGAAAAAGTCTAAACGCAAGGCCATTGATCCATATCATGCTGAACTTCTCAAGCAGCGTGAGGATATTGTGCTTGAGTTGGATGCGGTAAAACGCCACCAGACGCATATTTCTAGTGAAATTTCTCAGTATGAACGGAGGGTGGAACATACTCCAGAGCGGGAACAGAAACTAAAGACACTTGAACGGGACTATGAAAATCTTCAAAAGAATTATCAATCGCTTCTGGACAAGAAACTCAGTGCCGGTATGCAGAAGAGTTTGGCCCAAGGACGCAAGGGAGCCAAGTTTAGCATCGTAGATCCGGCCTATACCCCGGTTGTTCCTGTTGTGCCCAACATTCCGTTGATTATGGCGGCGGGACTTGTCCTGGGCTGCGCGTTAGGTTTTGGCGGTGCCGTCGGTCTTGAGCTTATGGGACGAGGATTCCGGTCTGCGGAAGAGATCGAGCTGACTTTGGGCCTTCCGGTGATTGCATCAATTCCACTGTACGAAAGTGCGTTCGGCGGATCAATGCAAACCGTGCGGGCACTTTCTGGCAAAAGCCGAAATACTGCGGTGTTGCTACCGCGTTATGGAAAACAGGGTGAAAGTCTGGAGATTTCTGGAGGCCTTCCTGTTGCACCTGTTAGCAAGTCCAGAGGTGCCAATGGGAAACTAAATGACCCAACTCCTGGTCTGGAGTTGGTCTCAATGTGGCGACCGCTTTCATTTGTGGCGGAGCAATATCGTGTTGCGGCCACCCGGCTTGAGTTGATGACAGGGGATCGAAAGAGTACGGCGATAGTTGTGACCAGTGCTGTCATGGGAGAGGGAAAGTCCTCTACGGCCCTTAATTTGGGCTACGTGTTGGCAAAAGACCTTGATCGTAGAACCATAGTGATCGATTGCGACCTCAAGCGGCCTATGCAACATATCTATGCAGGAGTCTGGCAGCAACCGGGCCTGGCTGAAGTTCTGCATGGCACCAAGGTGGTCGAAGATTGTTTGCAGAGACTTGGGGAGGCGGGCCCATGGATTCTTACCGCAGGGGCGGTCGGAGATAACCCGTTGGCCTTATCGAAAATGCATCAGTTGGCTGATCTAATTGCTGAACTGAAAGAAAAATTTGATTATGTGATCATTGATGCTCCGCCGGTGTTGCCACTTGCTGACATGCAGGTGTTGGCAAGCATGGGAGATCTTCTCGCCTACGTGGTAAAGGCAAGCATGACTGGTCGCGATGTTGTACAAAAGGCATTGAGGGTCATCGGTGATACCGCCAATGTGGGGATTATCTTGAATGGCTTAGATGCACATACCACTCCCTATTATATGCAGCAGGAGTATTACCGCGAAGCCCACCATGAACAGCTCAAGTAAGTCCGAACAGGAGATCGGCCTAGAACCTGTGGTCACTCAACCACCACTGGTTTCAGTGTCGGTTAGCTTTCCTAAATTCACGCGGCGAGTGTTGATTCTAGGCGTTGGGCCTCTTGCTCGAGATCTCTGTCAGACCCTTCTGTCTAAACGAACCGGTTTTACCGAAGTAGTGGGGTTTCTTGATAAGGATGCGAGTAGGGTTGGTGAGCGGTTGGTAAATCCGAGCATCATCGGTACCTACGATCAACTCTTTGAGATTGCGGAGCGATATCAAGTTCATACCGTGGCCGTGTGTTTGGAAGATCGTCGCGCGGTTCTGCCCGTTCAAACGCTATTGGACATGAAGGCCATGGGGCGTGATGTTGTTGATGGCCACTATCTGTATGAAGAGGAATCGGGCCGCATTTCGATTGACCATCTCAAGCCGAGTGCACTCATTTTTTCGACGGGGTTCCGTCGTCGATTAGTCACGATGCTTTTGAAGCGGTGCCTGGATGTTTTGGTGGCAATCGTAGGAATAGTCGCGCTGGTGCCGCTGGTATTGCTTCTCTCTATCTTTATCAAGTTGGACTCATCCGGTCCTGTTTTCTACCGGCAAATGCGAGTGGGTCTTCGCGGCCGCCCTTACATGATCTGGAAGTTCAGGTCCATGCGGCAGGATGCTGAACAAAGCGGGGCGAGATGGGCCACAAGTGAAGATCCTAGGGTATCCAGAGTTGGTCGATGGATTCGGAAGTGGAGGTTGGATGAACTGCCTCAGCTGATCAATGTGATGAGAGGCGAGATGAGTTTGGTTGGCCCAAGACCAGAGCGGCCGGTGTTTGTGCAGGAACTCAGAAACACCATACCGTATTACGATCTGAGGCATACCGTTCGTCCAGGAATCACAGGGTGGGCACAAACCCGTTTTCGGTACGGTGCATCGAAGGAAGACTCGCACGTCAAGCTTCAATACGATCTCTTCTATGTGAAGAATTTGTCACTGGCGTTGGATCTACGAATTGTTATTCATACAGTAAAAGTAATGTTGATGGGCGAGGGGGCGCGATAGGGGCGCAAATGCCTAATGCAATTCCAGGACATTGTTTGTCATTTGACGTCGAGGAGCATTTTCAGGTTTCGGCATTTGAAACCCCAATGCGGAGAAGGCACTGGGGGCAATTCGAGAGTCGTGTCGAAAACAATACTGAGAAACTGCTTGGATTGCTGGAAAATAGAGGTGTTCGCGCAACCTTTTTTATTTTGGGGTGGGTAGCAGAGCGGTATCCGTCGCTAGTTCGACGTATTGCATCCTGCGGACACGAAGTAGCTTCACATGGGTATGCCCATGAACTCATAACAAGCCAAACTCCTAGTACGTTTCGCGAAGATATTCGTAAGGCCAAGGGTATCTTAGAGAACATTCTTTCTCAGCCTATGCTTGGCTATCGCGCACCGAGCTTTTCCATCACCAAAGATACGATGTGGGCGACTCAGATTTTGGTTGAAGAGGGCTATGTCTATGATTCCAGTATTTTCCCGGTACTCCATGATCGCTACGGTGTGCCCTCTGCAAACCCGGAGGCGCATCAACTGTTGACCGCATCAGGTCTCCTGTGGGAGGTGCCCCCCTCAACGGTTAAGTGCTTGGGGGTCCGGCTACCCGTTGCTGGGGGTGGGTATTTTCGGTTGTATCCGTATGCACTATTGCGTGCGCTCCTTCGCAAGTTGGAAGCCGAGGGGGCTTCACTAGTGATGTATATGCATCCGTGGGAATTCGACCCGGATCAGCCAAGAATGGAGGGTTCATTGGTGTCGCGAATGCGACACTACTTGAATCTTGATAAGACCGAAATCCGAATGCGGGAACTCTTGCAAGATTTCTCTTTTGCTCCAATTCGAGAAGTCTTTCCCCAAATTGAACAAATGCACAGTGCGCGGCTTGTTTCTCAGGTTTCGGGAGTGTAGGTGCATTCTCGGAAGAGTCCGTCAGCGGCATTACCCAGTCGGTATCCTTCTCAGGGCAATTTTTGAAACTGACAATACCCAGACTTCACGGACGCTTTGTTGCTCGCGATTAGATAGTTCCTACTTATATCGACAAAACTCAAACTGTGCTAACTTTCAGTAATCGCATCGTGGGTCGACTTCTTGCCTATTGGGGCGCATTGAGAGAGTGGTATCAGCAGCTCCCGTCCGAAGTCGTTTCTCTCACATGCATAAGCGCGGGCGCCGGTAGTTCAACAGGATGGTTCTCCGCCTCTCGAGAAGCGTATTTGCTTGCCTCCATTGAGTGTGCACTATTCTTCGATCATAAGCAGTGCATTTGATTAGGATAGAAATCATTTCCTGCCGGCTGTGCTACTCTTGTGGTGTGGACCCGTCAGCATTCGTTGACACATTCCGCTTGGGCAGACCCACGAAAAGAAGTGGATTCCGGTCATTTGCTCGAGAATGAGCAGAGAGGTAGCTGCGCCGGAATTTTCGTCTCGGGTGGCGGAATCCAATAGCTAGGTATTACGATGGAATCTACAGTAGAGCAAGAAAGCATGGCCGTGCTGGTAATAGAACCTCGCACAGGTTATGTCCAGGTGGGATGGGGTGAATTGTGGGCTGCACGGGAATTGTTGTACTTTCTCGCATGGCGGGATCTCAAAACCCGCTATGCTCAGACCGCTATTGGGGCTGGCTGGGCCCTCATGCAGCCTTTGCTCAGCACGCTGATCTTTACCCTTGTATTCAGTTACTTGGCAAAAGTGCCTTCGGATGGACTGCCTTATCCACTCTTTGCATTCGCTGCCATTCTGCCATGGTCCTTGTTTGCGAGGAGCCTGGAACGCAGCACATTGAGCGTGGTGACCGAAGGCGGCCTGATTAAGAAAGTCTACTTTCCACGGCTGATCATTCCAATCGCTGCCACCTTCATTAATCTCGTTGATTTTACCGTCGGTCTGCTGATTCTTATAGGAATGATGACGTGGTATCAGGTGCTGCCCCAGTGGACGGTGCTGTTTCTACCTCTGTTCGTTGTTGTCGCGCTGCTCACGGCATTGTCGGTAAGTCTGTGGCTGTCGGCTCTCAATGTGAAATATCGCGATGTGGCCTCGGTCGTCCCATTGATGACGCAGTTGTGGATGTTCGCCTCTCCGGTACTCTACCCAGCATCTCTGGTACCGGAATCGCTCCGGTGGTACTACGGTCTAAATCCTATGGCAGGTGTGATTGAGGGATTTCGGTGGGCGCTACTCGGCAAGTCGGCCCCCGACTGGACTATGGTGGCGGTGAGTTTGGGCGTTGTGGGCTTCTTGCTGATCGGGGGTGTCATGTTTTTTCGGAGGGTGGAGCGAACCTTCGCCGATCTGATTTAGGGAAGGTCTGATTAATTGGAAGAACAAGACAG
>CAKKRE010000082.1 GCA_919902505.1 Nitrospiraceae bacterium | reverse complement strand
CAGAGAGTCCACTGAAAACCCTCGGGCTGCTGTTCAAACGAATGGGGCCACTTCTATGCACCCGCGGGATAGACCGCTCGATTCTCCACGCGTAGAATGCAGGGCCGCACGATCGTTGAGGCAACCCTGCACAACACGCCACCCGCTACGACGCACTGGAGTACCCGGACCCTGGCGGACGCGCAAGGGGTCAGCGAAGCCACGGTGCGCCGCATCTGGAAGCAGCAGGGGCTCAAGCCTCCTCTGAGCAAGCCCGTCAAGCGCAGCCGTGACACCCAGTTTGTTGAGACGCTCTACGACGTGGTGGGGCTGTATCTGAATCCTCCGGACAAGTCCGTGGTGCTCTCCGTGGACGAGAACAGCCAGATCCAAGCCCTCGACCGCACCCAGCCAGGCCTGCCGATGAAGAAGGGCCGCAGTGGGACCCGGACGCATGCCTAGCAGGCTGCGGAAAAAGTCCGCCAGCGGCGTTCTCGCGGCGCTCAGAAGCTCACCGTACGGCGCGAGTACGATTCGCCTCTTCGCGTGCTGCGGCCTGCTGGACGGCCTTGTTGCGCAGCCTGCGGGTGATGCTGATACCGACACGACGTCTGAGTTGATCGTCACGTATTACGCAACAATCGAGTTTTTCCGCAGCCTGCTATACACGCCATGGCACGACGACCTTGTTGCGGCGCTGAACCGGCTCGATGGGAACGTGATCGGCGATTGCCTGCCGCGGCATCGGCATCAGGCGTTCATCCGGTTCCTCAAGAAGATTGACGCCGAGACCCTCTCCCCTCTCGATCTGCATCTCATTGTGGACAACTATGGGACCCATAAACATCCTCGGGTGAAGAGCTGGGTGCGCCGGCATCCGCGCTTCCATCTACACGTCATCCCCACATCAAGTTCGTGGCTCAATATGGTGGAACGGTGGTTTCGAGACCTCACGGACAAGCGCATTCGCCGAGGCAGTTTCCGCAACGTCCGTGAACTCATGGCCGCCATCGACGCCTACGTCCATCATCACAACCTGAAGCCCCGGGTCTTCACCTGGACAGCGTCCGCGGAACACATTTTGGCCAACGTCGCCAAATGTCAAGAAGCGTTGGACGCACTACACTAGCCTATTGCTGCCGAGTAAGCCTTAGATCATCCAGAAACTCCGATGCCGGAGCAACGCTGGTCATCAGTAAATAGTCTCGGGCACGGGTGCAGGCTACGTAAAGTAGATGCCGCTCGGTGTCATAAACTTCCTGTAAGTCTGCATCGTCACCCACTGTTTCAATTCGTTCCTGCAGAGGGATAATTTCATCGTCGCAGGCCATCACGGCTACCGCGCGAAATTCCAAGCCTTTGGCCAAGTGCATGGTGCTGATTGAAGCGTAGCCGCTCGTTGTTTCGACGTGCTCATCAAGAACCTTGAATGGGATTCCAGCGTCCTCAACGGCAGCACGGGCGCGTGACAGCTCGGCCTCAGACCGGACAAACACCCCAAACTCATGAGGTGCTACTCCCATCTTCAGATGCTCTGATAGCCAGGCACTGACCGTCTTGATCTCTTCTTTCTCATTCTTCAGGACTTGGATCAAAGGCGGTGGGCCGTTGAATACAGAGACGGTATCTCTCCGATCATCGACGTTACCATCGGCATCGGACACCTCTGGTCCTAAGAGACGATCAGCTTGCTTGCGGATTTGATGTGACGTTCGGTAATTGACCCGAAGTGTGCGAGACCGTCCGCGAATATCGACACCCAGGGCTTTCCAAGAGAACGGCTGCTGGAAAATCCGTTGGCCGAGGTCGCCGGCAAAGAAGAGGGCATTGGGACGCCCTGCTCCAAGTGCTGCAAAGAACCGCAAGTGTGAAATGCTGAGGTCCTGTGCTTCGTCCACGACTACAAATTCGAACGGTGGGTTCTTGCTCTTTGTCATTGCAGCCGCTACCGCTGTGAACACAGCCGCCTGAGTCATGACCCCACGCTCCTTCAAACCACTGCGGACCTTCTCGAAAATCGACCACAAGACCGCCCGTTGCGCTTCGGGAAGCCGAGTCTTGCGTCCCAACCGAGCCACATCGCGGTAGGCCTCCCAGCTTGCCAACTGCCAGGCATCTACAACCTGTTCCCATTCGGTAAGAAGGAAATGGAGGCTGAACTTGTGGCCGGATACTGCTTTTGATGCCTCGCGAAGGAGTTCCCGCACATCACCACGACTTGCCAGCTTGACCGGCCCCAAGAGCGATTTGTAGAGCCGTAAGCCAAGCGCATTCAACGAATGTACGTCAATGCGTTCTCCAAGGCGTGGTTCATTGCCGACCAGTCGCCTCAGCTTCGTATGGAGCGCATGCGCCAGTGTGTCAGAAAATGTGGCGAGTAATACTCGGGCATCGGGATGGGCACGAGCCAGAAATGTGGCCCGATGCAACGCCACGATCGTTTTCCCCGTCCCTGCCGAGCCCGACACTCGCGCAGGACCGCTGTAGTCCCGTTCCACCCATTGCCGTTGCTCCGGGTGGAGAAAAACCGTCCACTTCTCCCAGGGGAACTCAAGTGCGCGCTGCAGCTCCTCGACGTTGGTCATCACGCGGAACCGGCGTTGTGCGTCAGGGTGATCGAAGGGGTTTGCCATCGCAACCACTGCCTGAGGCGGGCGGGGCTTCCCGCCAGTCGCCAGTTCAAGAAGTGCCTCTGCAGCCTCGCCGGGCAGATGATCGACCAACGTTAAAAGTGTGTCTTCTGTAGACTGGCGCACGTCCTGCAGCCATTCTGCAGGCACGCCGTAACTCAGCAACTCCGCATCAGGCATCTTAGAGAACAGCGTCTTTTGGGTGGGCTCTGCCTTCGGGGCTTCGACGTATTTCGGAACGACAATCTCCTGAACCTTCTCGCGAATCTCCACTAACTGAGCCGCACCTGTTTTGGGATGGGTTTCCAGTTTACGGCGCTCGGCCCAGTCGTACGCCTTGTCGTGGTGATCGACATAGCAGAGCAGAAGGCTGCCTTGAGTCTTGTGGACAATCAGTCGAATGTCGCCGCTGACGCGAACCGACCAGAAGTTTTTATCCTTGGCCTTGTCGAGCTTGTGAAAGCTCATTCCCGGGTTGGCCGGGTTGAGCTGCAAGTCGAAGGCAGTCGTCTTGACGGCCTTCTGCTTCTCGCCGGTCAGGCGTGAGAGGCTGTCAGTGAAGGTATCAGCAATACGAAATTCCATTCGTTCAATTTCGTGGTTTTCTCAAAGACGCACCAACTCTGCTTTGCTAGAAATGACAGCCGCCATTTCCTTCTGCTTTGCCCTCTGCAACTCAGGGTCGTTCTCAAGCCAAGGCCAATTCCGAATCGCAGCGTGCCGCGGAGGGGGCTCCGCTGCGGTTACATCGAGTTGTGCAGCTCTGACGTGGCGGGCTTTGAAAATGGCAGCTCCATGAAGATTGCGTTGGCCGGCGACATGTTCGACGCCAATTGCCCTTAACCTATCTAGGGGGTTGTTCCCGTGGCGGAAAATAGAGGTTTCGCGATCTTGAGGATTTGGCAGAAAAGAGGCTGGTTTCGCCATGTGGGCGTTAAACTGGCTCGAAGATGTCAGAAACCTCGCGAGATCTTCGTCATCACTAATTACCTCAGCGAGCCCCGATGGGAGCACTCCCATGATTCATGATCCCGGTGATACCTTCGATGACTCTTGTCGGAATTCTCTCCCCGTCGAATCGGGCTACGCCATGCCCCTTGTCCGAACCATCTAGCCAAGCATAGGCCAGCCGGTTGGTCATGCCCATGCTTAGTGAGAACAGGCGATTCCGGGACTGAATCCAATCCAGAGAAACAGAGCCATCAGGCTCCGGAGCGAATTCTGGCAATGGCAAATCGTCAGGCATTGCACGAATAAATTCCTCGGCCAATCGAACGGATGTCCATTCAATGGGAGAGGCATTATAACCATCCCAGCCAACCTCAGCGCACTCATTCGCAATGGTTCTTAGCTGCGAAATGGCAGCGGCTTTATCACCAAAAAGGACCTGCGATCGCTCAGCCAATTTCAGCACACCGTTGACAGCATTGCGCAGCACCCGGGCTTCGGAGGAAACGGCGCTACTTTCGCGCGCATACCCTTGCACGGTTGCATATCCTAGCCAGATACCTAGTGTTGCTGAAAGAGGGTCAGGCATTTGTCGGTCAACGTGTTTCTGAAAATACGGTTCTTCAAGACTCTTAATGACTGGACCTTCGCTAAAATCCAAGTCCAGTTTTCGGGTGGGGCCGTTTCCGTGCTGGCCACGCAAATGTCGAGAATAATAGGAAGCATGTCGTTCTCACGTGGCTGGGAGGTCAAGACGATATTAACCTGATGCCCCGTACCCACCTCCACTGCGGCGTACTGGTTCAGGAAACCAGCAAATTGCAGTTGCTCCTCCTCAGGGCGCCTCGGACTCACTTTCAGGTAATGCTCCAACTCCACATGCTCGTTGGCAAACGGAAGCAAAATACGATTAATGTAACGAAGACGCACAATTCGAATTTGAACGGGCGAGGCAATGCTAGTAAAAAGACCCCAAACCCTTTCAATCTCAGGCAAATACTCATCCAGTGTGCCATACGGAGCTAATCGATTAAAGGAGAAACCCTGCGTCCGAACTTGCACCAGCTGTTTCCCCTCGTTCTGCAGAAATTGCAACGATTGAATCGCGCGCTTCGCTGAATGCCTCGACGGCTGATCCCCTTCCCGCTCAATGCGAAACTCCTCAAGATATTGCGTTCGAAACTTAGGATATTCATCGCGGAAGGCGTCTTGTAATTTTCCTTCCACCGCGGCGAGGTCGAACGCGGGCGGCATGTCACAGTCAATATCAAGCACCGCTTCCACAATCGGTGCATGCGATAGCTTGAGCTCGGGGACAGTTGTGGATGTTCTAGAGGGTTCCATGCTTTGATTTACACTCTTTTATACATGAATTCTCGAATAAGTTGATATAAATGCCTGATCATGCCTTAAACACCTTCATCACCTCATCGCCGAGATGGTTGATGACTTTCACGGCGATGCGTCCGGACTTCGGTTTGGGGAAGGCGCGTGAGGTGTCACTATTGAGGGTGGCCCAGGCTTCTGGATCAATCTCCGCTTTGAGTGTGGTCTTGAGCGCGCTATAGGGATCGTTCGCGCCTAGGAAATAGGCGTGGCGGACGAAGAAGCTCTCTTCGTTATAGTCGGTATCGATGAACCAGCAGGCGATGCCGTCGGCGCCGTCGCTGATGACTTCGCCGGTCTGAGGCTTGAATACGTCCACGCCGTGGACGGTGACCTGTGCCCTGTGGTCGGTGGTCAGTGAAAGAGGGAAATCCGATTCCCTCAGGTTTTCGAGCGCAGAGAGTGCTTGAGTCCGTTGAGCATTCGACCAACGGTGGCCGCCTGTTCTAGAATCGGATTGATATCGGGCTGGGACACCAGCCCAAGCCTTGCAGCCAAATGCAGAAATGTTTCCGTCTCCGCCAGTGACCCGCTCGCGATCCCCAGGAACTGGAGGAACTCCCGCGTCCCTTCCCGTTCCGCTCCCTCCGCGATATTCGCCGCCACTGACGCCACGGCCCGCCGAACTTGGGACGTTAGTCCGAACCGTTCCTCCACCGGAAACCTTCCCGATATCCGATAGACCTGCTCGGCCAGCTCGATTGATTTCCTCCAGACTTCCAAGTCCTGATAACTCTTTAACGTGCTCATAATTGGCGATCATCCTCCCATTTCTGGCCACCAACCACTGGCCACTGACCACCGTAATATCAGGCTCACCGAAAATGACAAAGAGGTTTCCCTTGCCGGTATTCTTGAGATCGTCGGCCATGTGCAGATCAGCGTTCATCCTGGCTTTGAGCACCGGAATGCGGCCCAGCTTGCTGAACTCCGTAGAGTGGGCGTCGTAGTTGAAGGCGCAGGCGATCAACACATCGAAGCCGGCATCGCCCGCCTCGCGGGCGGCAGCGACCAGGTCGGGGCGGGTGACAGTCCCAAACTCCGGGCCGATGAAGATGGCAGCGCGCTTTTCAACGCCCGTTGTGGCGTTGCCTTCGATATACCGGCCTTCGGCACAGACGAGATCGCCAGGCCATGGCGTGAGAGTGGTAAAGGTGATGCGACCTTCCTTGTGAGCCTGCTGAACGCCGGCAGTCTTCAAATTATCCAAAATCATTTGGGCAAAGCTTTGCTTCGCACCGTACTCCGGGCTGCGTTCCTTCAGCTGGTCGATCAATTTGTCGTTTTCATCCACCCCAAGCACACGGTGTGGCGAGAGGCTTTCGACCGTGAATGGCCCGGCCACGCGGGCCTTCTTGTTATCGGGATAGGGCTTATCGTAGAGGTATTCGACCTCAGCCTTGGCGGCAATGGACTTATCAATTTCCTGCTGCCTGGCGATGCGGGCTTGCCACCAATCGGCGTGCAGCTTCTTCGCCGCGTCCGGCCACTTGGCATCGGCTTCACGGGGAATCTCCCACTCCTGCCACCCTCCTTCGCCAAGGCTTCGGACGGCAGGCGTCTTCTTGAGTGCGGTGTTCAACAACTCGCGCAACGGCTCTAGCGTTGTCTGCCACTTGTCCCAGATGACATCGATCTCCACGTTGTTGGCGATGTCACTTAATTGAATGTGCGGCACGCGTTCATAGACGAAGCCATGGCGAATGTTTCCGTGCACTGGCTGCGACGACGGCGCGGTATGGGATACTTCAGCTTCTTTGATCTGGCCTTCTAGGGAATCAGCCAATAGGTAAAACGGATAGCGCGCGCCCATGATGCGCGCACGGGCCAGCGCCAGCGCCACACGCGACGTATCAATCGTGATCCACCGCCGGCCCCATTGCTCGGCGACGGTGGCGGCAGTGCCGGAACCGCACGTCGGATCGAGCACAAGGTCACCGGGGTCAGTGACCATAAGGATACAACGCTGAATAACCTTGGTGGCTGTCTGGACTACATAAATCAGATCGGATGCCCCGCCTAAGTCTGCCCAGATGTTACTGGCTTCCTTTACAGGGTAGTCTTCGAAATACCGTGCGTATCGGAGTGCTGTCTTTTGCGGAATCAGGCGATCCGCCTTTGCTAATCGCTCCATTCCTACAAGGTGGGTTTTCCAGTTGTAGCTGGTGCCCGGATCATAGACTTTCTCTCTAAATGTGAATGGAACAGAAGTGTTCGTTCTGAAGCCCGAAGACAGAACAGGATCGGGCGACGCCTCACGGGATTCTCTTTCGGGGCGTTCCAGAAAGAATTTCCGGAATTTGATATTCGGTTTTGATTTCGAATACCAAACAATGGAATCCGCAACATTTGACAGAAGAGCGCCGGATTGGCTTCCCGTTTTAGTGACTTGAATTGTTGAACAGAAATTATCCTCACCGAAAACTTCATCCATCACCGCCCGTATGCGATGGACATTTTCATCGCCGATCTGCACGAAGATGGAGCCGGAATCGGTGAGGAGATCGCGGGCGACTGTGAGCCGATCCCGCAAGTAGGTGAGGTAGCTATGGATGCCATCGCGCCAGGTATCGCGGAAGGCTTTGACCTGCTCGGGCTCGCGAGTGATATGGCTGGCGTTACCGTCCTTCACGTCGCGGCTGGTGGTAGACCACTGGAAGTTGCTGTTGAATTTGATGCCGTAGGGAGGGTCGAGATAAATGCACTGCACCTTGCCGCGCAATCCTTCACGCTCGGCGAGGCTCGCCATCACTTGTAACGAGTCGCCGAGAATCATGCGATTCGACCAGTTCTGGTCGTGCTGATAGAACTCGGTCTTGTCCACGCCCTTGGGGATGCCGTTAAAGTCCGCGAACAGGTCGGGCGTGAGTTGCCCGGTTTCGTATTCACGCTCACGCGACTCACGCAGCAGGTCGTCGATGAGTGCCTTGGGGTGGACTTTCTCCTGAATGTAGAGCGGCGGGGCCTGGACGACGAGGTCGGACCAATCTTGCTCATCCTTGCCACGCCAGATGAGCTGCGGGTCGAGATCGCGGTTGCGTCCTGTCTTTTCCTCTTCGAGTCTGGCTGCCTCGCGTTTATAGGCAACACGAACCGGGTCTTGCTCTGTCTTTTGTAAGACGGACTGGTATTCAGCCGTGGGGATGTTCTTGCGCTTGGCTTCGTCGTGCTTCAGCGCTTCGACGCTCTTCTTCGAACCGGTGGTGTTCTTGGGTGTCTTGGCCATGGTTATACCTGTTTGTTTCTATTTGTCATTGCGCTCGCCATGTCCCATACATGTCCCATGTGGCCCCTTTGTGACCCCTTTCCCGCCGGGCTGACCAGTTCATAACGGTTGCCGGGGTCGGAATGAGTCGTTTGAGCCCTTTGTGAGCCCTTTCCTGTCCTGTTTGTCCGGTTTATGGCCAGTTTGTGGGCCTGTCTCATTCATGTCCTGTTTGTCCTGTTTGTGTCCAGTTTACGGGATATCACATAGAAGGTGCTCCGGCCCGTGTCCCCGACTTTCGTCAGTACTCCTTTTCGGACGAGATCTTCCAGGTCGCGGGAAGCTGTCCGAATGGTTACACCACTCTGCTCGCGGAGATTCCGATTCGTGATGTGACCTTGGGCTTTGACAACGGCAATAGCTTGCCGCTGCCTCCCGCTGAGATCGAGTCGGGCCAACACCTCATCGGTCAGCCAGTTGCGCCACAGGGTGAGGACGAACGATCCGGCGCGCAGTTCGTAATCCGGTTCGGGCAGTCCAGCTTGCCGGCAGAGCTCGATCATGCGCTGGGTACCCGACCCTACTTTCTCAATGTAGCGGGTGAGATAGAGCGACTCGGCAATCAGCGGGTTGCGGGGCACGGAAGGATGATCATTGCGCAAGTCGTCGAGCGTGAGCGTTCCAGGGAGCGAACCGGGGTTCCAGACTTCAAGCCGGTCGGCAAACAGGCGGACCTCGACTGAAGCGTTACTGTGATAATCGCGGTGGGCGATGGCGTTGACGATCGCCTCACCCACGGCATCGGGCGGCAGTTCGTAGGTGGCCGGTGCGGTGATGCTGACGGCGCGGGTACCGATGGCACGGTTGATTTTTGCCAGCACGAAATCGTGCGCCTGATTCGCCTGGTCGAACAGGTCGCCGGAATAAATCTGTTGGGAGGCGAAGGGGCGGCGATACTCAGTGCCGTGGCAATGCACGCATTTGGTCTCGGCGGTGCGATGAAAGCGCTGAGGATTCGCGCCAAACAGGAGCATGGCGGCATTGGTGGGCTTGCCATGGTCGAGCAGATTGAGGTGGGTGAGCAGGGCCTGGGTCGTGGTGTTAGGCTTGAGTGGAAAACCGCGCTCGCGGCCAGCGGTTTCCAGGAACCAGCCGATACGTTTGCGCGAGAGGTCTTTCAGGCCGGCGCCGTCGCATGCGGAGGTATCGAACGGCGGGACACGCAGCGCGCCCATGTCGTCCAGATAGTCCACAAGGCTGGCATAGACCTCGGTCGTCAGCGCGCTCACATCTTCGACACGGCGACGGATCAGTTCGCTGCCGACTTTCCGAACCAACGACTTCATCTTGACGGCGCGCTTGCTGTCGTCGGCGCCCCAGACATAGATCAGCCGGGGTTTGCCCAGTTGGGTGGCGTGATTATATTCGCGCTCCGTCGCGGACACGCCTTGCCGGTCTTCGTTGCCGTATTCATAACCGAAGAGGCCCAGGTAGATGTCGCAGCGTTCGACTTCTTCGAGATAGACTTGATCGGCGCGGCGGTCCTTGGCCGGCATCTCCTCGAACAGAAACACCTCAGTCACAAAACGGCGCAGCACGGCATCACCGAGCAAGAAGGCTTTCAGGTCCCGGCGAAGTTGCGCGAACTCTTTCTGCACGCTGCTGATAAAGATTCTGAGTCGTTTCGTCGGCATCGTCGTCAATCAATCCTTCGCGCCTGTGACCGTGTCGATCATCTTGTTAAACTCGCTTTCGACCTTGGCCTTGAAGTCGGCCTCGATCTGATAGACCTCAGTGAACTCGGCAAAGGCCCAGCGCCCATAGGTGCCCAGATGATTCACACCAGGCACCCAGTAGGTCTCCATGGTCGATTTCTTCTCCTTCGCGTCTTCGCGCCGGTATCCTTTGATCTCGACGATGAGGTGCAAGAGATCTTCCTCGCCGTGTCCGTCGTCCACCAGCACGATGAAGTCGGGCAGATACTTCCGCGATTCTGAGCCATAGCGGTACGGCACTTCGAAACCGAGGTTGTGGTTCTTAACGTAGGCCCGAACGCGTGGATGGGACTCGACCACGCGGCAGAATTCCCCTTCCCAATCGCTATCGAGGATGACCCAGTTGAGGTGACAACGGCGGGCATCCGTCTCCCAGCGATCGGTTTTTGAGGTGTTGAAGTTAACGTGAGCGGTGGAACCAGTGGCGTTATAGGGATCGAGCAGCACCATGATTGGCCGCTGGCCGACGAACTTTCGTATGATCCCGGCGGTGATGCGTTCGCAAGCCATGTCAGCCAGCATCTTGTATTTTAACTGCGCTGGATAGGTGCCGCCCTTGCAGACGAGGTACCCATCAAGCCATTGTCGGGCGATGCGCTTCAGCTGCCCAAAGAGGTGGAGCTTGGGATCTTCACCCGGATCGCGCCACTTGGTCAGCACAAGATGAGACACCAGCTCATAGAGAACCTGCGAGGGCCGAACATCCCCGGTATGAACCAGCGTGAGGTCCGCCGGTGCGCCAATGATTCCTGAGTTTCTTGTCTCTGTCGCCCCGACCAGGTCCGGGGTCAGCTCCAGCATGGAGTCCTGGTTGAACTCGGCAGATAGACGTTCCTCGGGCAATTCGACGCGGTAGCCCACCACACGCGGGAAACGGATTTCGAGGAGATCGCGTTCGGGACGCATGGCCTTGACGTGGATAGTTTCGCGAGGCGGCTGAGGAGGCGCGACCACCGGCTTGGCAGTAAAGTCGAAGGGAATGCCCAAGACATCGGCGTATTCCACATTGAATAGCCCATCTTCATTCAGATCGTAGGACTGGCGGCGGAGGGCGCGGCCAATGACCTGTTCGCAAAGGAGCTGCGTGCCGAAGGCTCGAACGCCCAACACATGCGTCACGGTATTTGCATCCCAGCCCTCGGTGAGCATGGAGACGGAGACGACGCAGCGGATTGACCCGCCCAACTGGCCGTATTTGCCCACGGTGTTCATGACTTCTCGGAGCAGTGTCACGTCATCGAGTTCTTTCCCTGTTCGGAGTTCATCAGCCAGCTTGCCACCGCGCTGCATGACCTCGTTTCGGAAGCGGGCGATTTCATCGGCGGCCATACTGCGAAATTTGTCGTCCAGGGCTTCGCCGGATTCGAGTTGCTCGCTGTCAATCAGTAAAGTGTTCGGCCGGGCGAACGGGTTACCGTGTTCATCGAAGTTGCGAAACAGCGCGAGGCGTCCGGCTATAGGAGTCTCTGACCCATCATCGTTCTCGCGGAGAAAGCCGGAGATATAGTCGTAGACCAACTTGGAGGTGGAGGTGTTGTTGCAGACGACAATGAAGCAGGGCGGCACTCGGATACCGGCTTTGTCCCAAAGCTCGTAGGTCTTCTCGTAGTGACCATAGAGGGCTTCGAGCGCGGTTTGGAGTTGCGGCGGTAGGCTGAGTGGATCGAGGTTGTCGGACTTGCCCCGCCCTTTCTTGGGCATTTTCGTCCGGATGTGTTCCCACAGATTGCGGAACATGGGCATCTCTTCACCGGGAATGTTGTCGGCGACGGGCACACGCGGGAGTTTGACGATGCCGCACTCAATGGCGTCCATGAGCGAGAAGTCGCTCATGGTCCAGGGGAAGAGGGTGCCCTCCGCGTAACCTGAGCCACTCAGAAAGAATGGGGTGGCCGATAGATCGACGATCTGCGTGACACCGAGTTTTCGTGTGACTATCTCTAGGCCGGAAATCCAGAGGCGAGCCGCTTCGCTGTTCTTCTCGGCCTCTTTCCTATCATCCCCTTTGAGGTCTTCTTCCTCGGCCTTTGCACCTGGCTTCTCTCGGTAGCAATGGTGCGCCTCGTCGTTGAGGACGAGAATATTCTTCATGCCCATCAAATCGGGCATCACTCTCTGGAGCATTTGGCCGTCGGTTTCGAGAGTCTGCAGCTCTTCGCCTCGTCCTTGAAGCAGCGACCGGCCACCCTTTGACAACTCGATTCGTTCTCGAAGTTTGAACGAGTGAAAATTGGTGATGACGATCTTCGCGTGACTCACATCGCCGAGCAGATCATTGGGCACCAATTCACGGCTCGCGTAGTAACTGTCCGGATCATTCGGCTGAAGAACGCGCAGGCGGTCTTTGATCGTGAGGCCAGGCGTCACGACGAGAAAACCACGGGTGAATTTCTTACTGTTGGGGCGCCGTACGGCGTTGATCGTCTGCCACGCGATCAGCATGGCCATGACCGTGGTCTTGCCGGCTCCTGTGGCCAGTTTCAACGCCAGTCGCGTTAAGCCTGGATTCGCGTCGTTGTTGGCGTTCGCGAGGTGCTCAAGAAAACCTTTGCCTGCCTTGGTATTGGGGGCAACTTCTGTCAGCCAGATGGCCGTTTCAGCCGCCTCAACTTGGCAAAAGAATGGTCGAGTGTTACTGAACTTGTGATGCCGCCAGTGTTGCAGTAAGCGAGCAGTTTCGGGAGTGACCTGCCAATCATTCGAGCTCTGCAAATTTCGCCATGCCTCAACTTGGGTACGCACCCCGTTGATGATGGCCGTGATGTCATACTGCTGTTCCTGTGTTGAGAGCCCCTTTCCCTCGTCGAAAACCATCGAAGACTGCTTTTCTGAGGATTTTCGTTTCTTGGGCTTGGGAATCGGCGTGATGAATTCGGCAGGACGGCGGCTCTCTATGATTTGATGCGTCGGCTGGCCTTGCTCATCGAGTTCCCAATGCCGGGCGGGGCATGCATACGGAGTATTCAGAATCGGTTTCGAGAAAAAGTCCGTACTCATTTATGACTTTGACATGAGAAAGATGACCTATAGGGAAGGCTATTAGTTGACGGAAGAATACCCGTTTCCCGCTGGAAAATCATCTTCAGTCAGGAGGAAGTATCCTCCCAATAAGGCCCTTCCCTACTGGGACATCGTGAGCTCGAATCGTTTGTTCAGGAGAGATGCAAGAAGAAACCAGGGAAGAGTCACGCCGTACGGGCTAATTCGCGTTCGGACGAACCGTTCGGAACCTGAGCTCGATCGGGGGCCGTGAAGTCAAATGGCGTACGAGGATGCTCCGTCGGAACGTTCTTGCAGGCCAATACCCACCGCTGCCCTGACACACCCACTAAATTTGCCATTGCTTCTCTTTCGCCTGTAAGAGACAGGCTTCCACCACATCCATCGACGATACAAGTCCCGGAATACCGGACCAATTTCAACACCCCTTGCCTATACACATAAAAGATTTCCCCGCACCAACGGCCGAAGGACACTCCGGGCAGTCTCGTAAGCGGCTTGGCAAGGATGCCGGCACAGGTACATGAGAGCAACCCAGCCATGAGACTGACTCCTTGGAGAGGCCTAGGAGCCTGTCCGAGTAATGGTCCGACGAGCAATTAAAGCCGGCTTTCTTAGAAGCTGCTCCGATGTTCTCATCGGGGGGGGCGGGATGACATCCCCCGAGGAACTCGACCACGTTGAAACCTCACGGCGGAATCGTGCCGGGCTTACACCCTTACCTGGTGAGGGCCTTCGCCAGCTTCAAGAGGTTATGGGCGCTGCACACCAGACTCCACTCCTGGGTTACCTTCTCGATCCCGCGCAGCCGCACCTGCCGAAACCCGCGCGCCTGTTTGATCTGGCCGAAGACGGGCTCCACGGTCTGCTTGCGCAGCCGATATCGACTGCGATGACCACCCCGTCTCAGCGTCACCTGCATGGCTCGTGTGCGAGTCCCAGCCTTCGCCTGACGGCTTCCGTCGGCCGCGGCGTGCCCGTGTTGTTGCCGGCCCGTCGCGACGTAGCCACGGATATGACGCCGATTCAGCTCTCGGAAGTTGGCGTCCGAACTGTAGCCGGCATCGGCCGACACCTCCCGCGCCTGCCGACCGGTCTGCTGCTTGATCTGGGCCACCATCGGAGCGAGTTGCTGCAGGTCGGTGGCCGCCGCCGTTACTCGGTGCGCCACGATGATCTGGCTGGCCGCATCCACCGCCGCCTGCGCGTTGTACCCTTGCACGAAGCCCTCTGTCGTCTTCATGATTCGGCTATCGGGATCGGTGAAATTGCGCTGGGCCCTGTCCCGAGGGGCGCCTGGCGGGTGTATGGGCGGGCGGCCTCGCTGAGGCCGAGCCTCGGCATTGCCCGCACGACGCGTGTGCGCGGCCTGGGCGTTCGCACGAGCCTCCGCCTCCAAGGCGACCTTCGCATGCCGAATCTTCTCCAGCCGGTGCTGCTTATCCGTGATCCACGCCGGCAGCTCATCCCCACGACGGTCTCGGCCCCACTCCACATCTTCTCGGGCGTCGAGGGCCGCCGCCTTCTCCAGCCACCCCTACACCGTCGCCGTCAGGTCCGCTTCGGCCTGTTGCATGCGGCCATAACTCATCGCCTTGTGCTTCGAGGCATTGGCCTTGAGTTTCGTGCCCTCAAGCGCCACGTGCCCCAACGTGACCAACCCCGCCTTCTGGCAGAACTTGAGCACTTGCGTGACCAGCTCGCCCAACGCCGTGAGATGGCGCTTCCGAAAATCGCTGACCGTGCGAAAGTCGGGCGCCTGTCGGGCGGTCACCGCCATGACGTCCACCCGCTCCTCACACGCCTTCGCGATCCGCCGCGAGGCGGAGGGTCCTTGTCCGTCGGCAGACCGCAACAGGGCGGTCATCATGACGGGGTCGTCCGGCGGAAACCCGCGATCTTCCGTGTCGGTCTTCAGGATGGCCGACAGGTCCAGCGAGTCTCGGACCAGGTCCCGCACGAAGTGCGCCAGATGTCCCGTGGGCACCAGTTCCTGAATCGAGGGAGGCCGCAGCACCAGCTGATCGACGTCCCACGATGTGACTGTTGTAGCCATGCAGCAGAGAAACCACATCGCGCATTGCCTTTAGGCGTTACTCGGACAGGCTCCTAGCTGATGTGTCCGCTACTGCTCTCCGCATCGTCAGACGCGAAACGTCATTCGTTTGTCCTGCTGTCCTTCTTTAAACACGAGCCACAAAAGACGCTTCACGAGATTCCTGGTTCTGTTCCTGCTACCGGGCATCGGCCATAAGCTCCCCCCCATCTCCCATCCTTGACTGGTTCCGTAGCGGCTCGTATGCTTTAAGTATCCGGTTCATCTCCCTGCGCCTCCACTTCGTAGGAGGGACATCTGGATGGATGTGCGAAGACCTCTTCCCCGGCTGCCGCTTCCCCCAATGATGGTCGCCGCGATTGCGCTGCTCACCGCGCTCTTAGCAGAGCCAATCGCCGTGCGAGCCGAATCGTTCGTGGTGCTCGCCACCTATGACGGAGTTATTACCCCTGTCTCCGCCGAATACCTGCATGATGCGCTCCTATCAGCGCAAGAGAGCGGGGCTCAGGCCTTGATCATCCGCCTCAATACGCCCGGCGGCCTCGATCCTTCGATGCGGCTCATCATCAAGGACATCACCGGCGCCGCCATTCCCGTGGTCGTCTACGTGTCGCCCTCGAGCAGTCGTGCCGCCTCTGCCGGTGTGTTCATCACCATGGCCGCGCATGTGGCGGCCATGGCTCCCGGCACGAATATCGGCGCGGCCCATCCGGTCGCCATGGGCGGCGGCGAGATGGACAAGACGGTGAAGGAAAAGGTGGAGAACGATTCCGTGGCTTACCTCAAATCGATCGCCTCGCAGCGGGGTCGGAACGCCGCCTGGGCAGAGGATGCCGTTCGCAAAAGCGTCTCCGTGACGGAACGGGAAGCCCTGAAGCTGAAGATCATCGATCTGGTGGCAGATGACCTGCCGGCATTGTTGAAGCAACTGGACGGCCGCACGGTCTCGCTTCAATCCGGTCCGACGATATTGCACACGACAGGCGCGACCCTGCGCGAATTCCCGATGGGGCTTCGCTTGGAGTTTCTCAAAATCCTCAGCGATCCGAACATCGCCTACCTGCTCATGACGATCGGCACCATCGGGCTCATCGCCGAACTCTATAACCCCGGAGCCATTCTGCCCGGCATCGTCGGCGCCATCAGCCTGATCCTGGCGTGTTACTCCCTCCAGTCGCTGCCGGTGAACTACGCGGGCGTGCTGTTGTTCCTCCTCGGGATTGTCTTCATCATTCTGGAAGCCACCGTCACGAGTTTCGGCTTGCTGGCCATCGGCGGAATCATCTCGATGCTCCTCGGATCGGTCATGCTGATCAAGACCGATGCGGAGTTCCTTCAGATTTCTTGGTCGCTCATCCTGCCGGTGGTCGCACTCGTCGCCGGTCTTTCTCTCTTTATGGTCGGGATGGGGGTGAAGGCGATGCGGCGGCGGCCGGTGACAGGCCGCGAGGAAATGGTCGGCCTGGTGGGGATGGTCAAAACGGCGCTTACGCCGCAGGGGCAATTGGCGGTGCATGGAGAACTGTGGCAGGCCGTCAGCGAGCAGCCGCTCCAGCCCGGCGACGAAGCTGAAGTCACCCGTGTGGATGGGTTGCGTTTGTATGTGAAACCGGTCTCGAAGAAAGGGGTCTGATATGGGTCCGCTCGCGAGTCCGTTTGCACTCCTGTTTCTCGTGGCGGTGCTGATCTTGATGGGGTTCAATGTGCTCCGGGAATACGAACGAGGCGTGATCTTTCGTTGGGGCCGGCTTGCCAAGGGACTCGTCGGGGGCAATGGTCCCGGTGTCGTGGTCATCATCCCCTTCATCGACAAGCTGGTGCGGGTCAGCCTGCGGACCGTGACGATGGACGTGCCGCCCCAGGACGTCATCACCAAGGACAACGTCACCGTCAAGGTGAACGCAGTCATTTATTTCCGGGTCGTGGACCAGGAGCGGGCCATCATCCAAGTCGAAGACTACCTCTACGCCACCTCCATGATGTCGCAGACGACACTCCGCAGCGTGCTGGGGCAGAGTCAGCTCGACGACCTGCTGTCGAAACGGGAACAGATCAACGCCGACCTCCAGCGGATCATCGATCAACAGACGGAGCCCTGGGGCGTCAAGGTGACGGCGGTGGAAGTAAAAAACGTGGACTTGCCGCAGGAAATGCAACGGGCCATCGCGCGTCAGGCGGAAGCGGAACGCGAACGTCGCGCCAAGGTCATCCATGCCGAAGGTGAGTTCGAAGCCTCGCGACGCCTGGCCGACGCCGCCGATGTGATCAGCCGAAACCCGGCGGCCCTGCAACTCCGCTACCTGCAGACCCTGGTGGAGATTGCCGCCGAGAAAAACTCGACCACCATCTTCCCGATTCCTATCGACACGATCGCCCCGTTCTTGAAAAACTGGGGTAAGACAATCGAGCCATAACCCGTCTACGACAGGGACGCGCGAGGATTCTTGTGGTTCCCCTGGCTGCATACCGACGGCACGATCGCAGACGGCGTAATACCTGTATTTCCTTCCTACCCCGTAACGAATCTCTTGCCTGATTGTTCCGGTTGTGGGATAAGCGCAAGCAGTTCAAACGACGGTCACGAGTCGAACCGCCGTCGCTCGTCACTCGTGAAGCGTATCTCGTTTCAACTTCGCTCACCTCACGCTTCACGCGACACGAGCTACAAGACCACATGAATCGATTGCGCTCGGTATGACGAGCGAAGTGGGGGCCCATCATGGCGCACAAAAAATCCGGCAAGGTAAGCTGGTCGACAACAGAGGGCTGGGACGTTCGTGCGGCGGAACAGGCTCGTGGAGGGCGACGGGCAGCAGGAGAGGTACCTGACCCCTTTGTGGCCAACCTCACCGCCACCAAGCGCTGGGAAGTCGAGCAAACCCTCACCGCGACGCCGAAGGCCAGACGAGGCGAGGCGGCCCCGGCTCCCCTCACCCTGGATGTCGAAGGCGCTCCTGACGACGCGTATATCGTGATGACGCGATACGCCTCCGGAGCCATCCGCTTCCATATGCCGACGGAACCGGCCCGACGCGGGACTCGACGCGGCGGGAAGAGAATCTATCGGTTCTCGATCCCGGTGCCGGCCGCGCCCATCGCTGAAGCAGGCGGCCGCCGCGGATTCATCAGCGCGGCGATCAAAGCCGTGGTGCTCAAAGTGGCAGGGAAAATTGCCGACTTTGCCCTCTCGAAACTCGCGCTGCTGTGGGAAACCGCCACGTGGAAATTGAAAAAACAACGGGAAGGGTGGCTGTCCATAACCGCCGACAGTCTCGGCGGAGAATCGGGCCTGCCTGCCGCAGACTTACAGACGTTGAGCGCATCGGAGCGGAATCTTCTGTTCATCCACGGGACCTTTTCCAGCACCAAAGCAGCCTTCCGCTCGCTGGCGCAGACCCGCGGCAGCAACGGCAGAACATTCTTCGAAGAACTGCAGGCGGTGTATGGCAATCGCATCTATGGATTCGATCACTTCACCCTGAGTCGCACGCCGCAAGACAACGTGCAGATGCTGCTCGAAGCCCTCCCCGCTCGCCCGACGACCTTCGACGTGATCACCCATTCGCGCGGTGGCCTGGTCCTGCGGCATCTGGTGGAACGTCGCGACCTCTTCGGCTCGCTGGCTGACCGGTTTGTACTGGGCCGTGCCGTGCTCGTCGCCAGCCCGAATGAAGGCACCCCCCTGGCTTCACCCGACCATGTCACCCAGTACACCAGCTGGCTCTCCAACGTCCTGGAATTATTTCCCGACAATCCTTTCACCACCGGCGTCGAATTTGTCAGCGAAGCCCTCTCCTGGATCGCTCGCCGTCTGGTGGGCGGGCTACCGGGGCTGGCCTCGATGGACAATAAGGGTGACATCATCCAGGCGTTGCAGGCCACCCCAAACCCTCCCAACGAGGCCTACTCGGCCCTGGTCGCCAATTACGAACCGGACGCGGGGGTGCTGCAACGAATCATCGATGCGGGAGCCGACTTGTTCTTTCCCACGGCCAACGATCTGGTCGTTCCGACCGAAGGCGGTTGGCGAGTGGATTCGGGAAGCGGTGGGGCGATCACGATCCCGGGCACCCGCGTCGGCTGCTTCGGATTAGGTGGAAACCTGGCGCAACAGAAGGCGGTGAACCATGTGAACTTCTTCGACGATCCGGGCACGGTCGACTTCTTGGTCCGCGCTCTACGCGGGGAGGCCCAGCCCGCGGCACCGATCGACATCGAGCACGACCTGCCGTCCGGCAAGCGGCGGGGCGCGGTTCGCACTGAAGCGCAGCCCACCATCGCAGCCGGTCCTGCACGCGAGCAACCGGCCATCAGCTCCCCCACTGTGACTGCGACTCATGCCTCAACGACAGTCCCGCCTCTAGTCGCCCTGACCCAGAGCGCCGAACCCGACGACGTGTTCCAACTCGCCCTCATCGATCCCGACCCGCGCGATGCGGTCGCGACGCTCATCGCCACCTTCCGTAATGCGCGGGTGATGGAGACGGTGCACATCGGGACGGGCAGCACTGCGGGCAGAGCCCGCGCCAAACAGAAGCCGGCGGCCGCGCAGTGGCAGGACATCGATGCCATGCAACAGCACCTCCACGGCTATATCGACGGGGATCCCCGCTATCCTCAACTACCCGGCGAGAAAGACCTCCAGGAATTCGGCGGCGCATTGTTTAATGCGCTCTTTCCTGACCAGGTCCGCCGTCTCTACGATGCCGCCCGGTCTGAACAGGTCACGCAACGGCTCAACTTGATCTTTACCTCGGACAATCATTGGCTCGCCAGACAGGCGTGGGAATTCATCTACGATCCCGATCGCAGGACCTTCCTGGCGCTGGAGGAAGTGAATTTCACACGCAACGTGCTCACATCCATTCCCGCCGAACGCATACCGGCTCGAACCGGCCCTATGCGCATTCTCGTCGTCGTCGCACAGCCGTTGGGATTGGGTGCCTTGTCCGTCGAGGAAGAAACCGACGTCATTCGCAGCGGATTCCGTCGACTGCTCGACGCGAAACTGGCGGACGTGGAACTCCTGCTCGACGCCACGCCTGAGTTGTTACATCGAACGCTCGAAGGCGCCGCCGCGCCGTTCGACATTCTGCACTTCATCGGACATGGCGAATATCGGGAGCAGGACGACTGCGGCTATCTCCTCTTCGAAAATGCTGAGGGCGGCGTGCATGAACTGGATTCAACCACGCTCCGGCAGATTGTATGCCGGCGCGGCATTCGTCTGGTGTGTCTGAACGCCTGCGAGACCGGACAGGGGGGACGCGAAGACTTCAGCCGAGGGGTGGCGCAGGCCTTGATCGCCGGCGGCGTCCCGGCCGTCGTTGCCAACCAATACCCTGTGCTGGACGTGTCGGCGACATCCTTTGCCCGCCACTTCTATTGGGCGCTGGCCATGGGCCAGTCCATCGGCGATGCGGCGCGTGAAGCGCGGGTGGCCGTCAATTATTCGATTTCGGGAGAAGCCATCGATTGGGCCGTACCGGTCGTGTTTGCGCGCAACCCGGCCCAGCGGATTTGTGTTCCGAGACCGGCAGCCGAGTATGAACGCACCAGGACCATTTCGGAACGACAGCGCAGACGCGCCATACAGGACCGGATCAAGATCGGCATGTGGAACGCGCATCGCATGATTCCCCACCTCCCCGAGATTTGCGATCGTCTGACAACGGTGCAGGATGTCTATTCCTTTGAAACCGTCTCGTTCCCTGCGCCGATCGGCACCTGGCGACGGGAACAAGACGAAGATCAGGCCTACGTGGTCGCCGAAACCCTCTATGAGCGGCTGAAAAACAAGCCAAGAGAACTGGGTCTGGATCGACTGGTCTGCATGATCAACTTCCCGCTCAGGAGCGGAAAAAAGAAAAATCTCTACTATTGGCCGATCGAACCGGGAAAGGGCGAGCGTCTCTCCATCGTGTCCACGTTCGACCTGCTCGACCAGCTGACGGGTCCGGAATTTACGGTCGAACGGATGATGGCCCACCTCGCGGCTGCCGTGGTCGCGAACCTCATTCCCCATCTCCCCGGCGTGGGACCGGCCGATTGCCCGTTTTTCTACAACAAGGACCGCGGCATCAGCTCGATTGCCGGTCGCCTGCGGTTCTGCGCGGCTTGTCGAAGACAGTGCAAGAAACAAGAAGATCGGGATCGCCTCAGGATTGCCGAGCGGCTCCTGGCGGCCTATCCGTAAGTGTCGGAGTTATCGTTCGGGCGGGTTGAACCGACGCACCGCTTTGGCAAGATCTTCCGGCGTGCCGATATCGATGTAGGTATCGTGGGGAAAGATCACGCTCTGCAGCAACAACCCCGCTTTCAACGCGGCCTGCAGTACCACCCCCACGGCTAAATCCCCGCCCAGATCATGGGCGGTATTGGCCAATTGCGCCAAATTGCGGCGAGTCTCCTCCGCGCGCAGAAAGCGGTGGAGAAACTCCGAGAAGGCCGGTGTCCAGACCGCGCAACACCAGCCGTAGGTCAACGTCGTCGTCACCGGTTTCATCACGATATTCCGCACGAGGCCGTCGGCATCGCACTCCACCATGTCCCAGACGCGATGGTCATACACCCGATGCAGCCCCAGGACCACATCCGCTCCGGTTCGCTCTTGCGCCGCGATCAGCTGCCGATAGGCATCGTCCGGGCCGAAGAGAATATCGGGAAATCCGAAGGCCACACGCTTCCGTTCCAGAAAGGGATAGGCGCGGTCGATGGTATCCGGCGGTCCCAGCGAGCCGGCGATCACGATGTAGGCGAGCGACAACCCCACCACTCCGCCCTCGCGGAAATAGTTCGGAATGTCCCATTTGCCGTCTCGAATCACCAGATAGGCCTTTGTAATCCCGGCAGCGCTGAATTTTTCCAGGAGATAATGCGCCGCGACCTTCGGACGAGGCTTCCCGGTTTGCCGATCCGGCACGAAGCCGACCGGATAGACCTCCTTACTACAGGGGAAGGGTTGCAAGCGTTTCGCCAGCCCGGCTGCGGGCACCAGCCCAACCACTTCCTGTACGGCCGATGCAGAAGATTCAGGCCGATTGATCGCAGGCGTCATCGCACGGGCTCCTTCCCACCGACAGGCTGCTCCCTGGTGATTTCCCGATAGTAGGTCTCCAGCACAGCAGCGCGGGCCGGCTCAATCAGGACCAATTGACGCTGGTCGAAGGTGTTGGCGCAATACAGATAGACGAATGCCCCTGCCCGCCCCCATTCGACATGCAACTGTCGGCCATCCGGCTCTGTGCTGGTGACCTGAGCGGTCACGTGTTTCGACGGCAACGAGCGCCATCCCTGTTCCGCGGAAGGCTGATGATTTTCGTACAGCGGCTGGTCGCCTTGTGCCCGAGCCGAGCGGAGCGAGTCCAGATCGAGCGGCGGGATTCCATCCGCTTCCGGCGATTCATCCCAAAGTAATCCTTGCTCCGGGGACACCAGTCCCAACACATACAACGGCCCGTCGTCCGTGACCTCCTCCACCGATCGATAACGGACCGGCTCCGGCGGCGCGAGCAATACGAGGCCGCGAGCAGCGAGCGCGCGCTGGAATGGAATGCGGCGTGCCAGTTGTCTGGTTTTTTCGAACAGCACCATGCGGCCGGCAGGAGTCAACCCGGCACGGAGCCTGTCAAGCAGAATACCCACGCCGGTCCGCTGCTCGAATCCTCGTTGCGCCTGCGCATCTGCTGAACGTGCGAACGTGCTCCAGCCGCAACTGGGCAGGCCCGGCTCCTGCTCAGCCTGCAGCAATGTGTGGGTGGCAATGATCAGGTCAACATACCCGGCGAGATCCTGTTGATCTAAATCACGGCATTCAAAGCGTACATTGGTCAGGCCCAGCTCCTGCGCCCGCTGCCGGGCAAGGTCAATGGAGGCCGGCGATCGATCGATCCCGACAATGGTCGATCCCGGGCACCGTTTCGCATAGAAGGTCGTGAGAATGCCGATGCCGCAGCCGACATCGAGCATCGTCGAGGCATCGTCGAGATGCCCGGCCACGCGTGCGCCGACCTCCAGATAATATTCGTATCGCTGGCTGTAGAGCGCGGGAACGGAGCGGGGCTGAGCGGTCAGATCGTAGAACGCAATTTCAGCAGCAGGACCGCCTGTGGCCTGCCGTTTGGCGTCAATGTGCCGATGAAGTGTCGTGATCTCTTGCGGGGAGAAGACTTCCCGCTGCCAGGCAAAGTAGGCCGCATCGGTTTCGACGTGCCGGAGTCCCCACCAGGCTAAGTGCTCGCGCAGGCTCGCTCGTATCTCGTCGTTCGTGTCGCCGGGCACAGGGTCCTTTTCACGAGAGACGTTCACGATACTCGCGTTACGGCCTCTTGAGCATGATGGCGTCCTCGTAGGCCAGCGGCACCGGATGGGGGTGCCGGAGCTGACCGCTGCCGAAGACGACATACTTTTCGCAGGTGAGCTGCGCCAGGCCGATCGGCCCTCGCGCATGATGGCGCGAGGAACTCAACCCGACATCGGCGCCGAATCCCAAACTGTCGCCGGCATTCAGGCGCGACGAGGCGTTGACCAGGACCGAACCGGCATCGACCTCTTTGGTGAAGCGCATGGCGGACTCATACGATTTCGTCACGATGACGCAGGTGTGACTCGGCCCGTGTTGCGTAATATGAGCCAGCGCGTCATCGAAACTCGGCACCATTTTGATCGCCATGGTAGGCCCCTGAAACTGCCGATTCCAATCTGCATCCTGCGCCGGCTTGACGGCCTTGTGTCCGGTCATGAGCATCTGGCCCATGAGCGCCACGGTCTTCGGACAGCCCAGCACGTCGATCTTGAATTCGTCGAGCAACCGCAGAATCAGCGCCGACAGGAGCGGCCTGGCGATGCCTTGATGGACCAGCAACGTATCCAATGAATTGGCCGCCGACGGCTGCTGCACTTTGGAGTTCACCACGATGTTTTGGGCCAGCGGAATATCGACATCACCGTCGATGTAGACATGGGTGATGCCGCCGTCGTGACACAGGATCGGCATCTTGGCCTGCTCCTGCACCACTTTGCGCAGCCCCGCACCGCCGCGCGGAATGATCGCGTCCAAGGCCTTGCCGGACTTGATCAGTTCCAGCGCCGCCTCCTTCTCCGGGCGCTCGATAATCGTACAGGCGCCGAGAGGAACTCCGGCATCTGCGGCGGCCTTCGAGAGACAGGCGGCAATGGTCTGTTGCGTCAGCGTCCAATCCGGGGAACCGCGGAACACACAGACGTTACCGGACTTCAAGCAGAGCGCCAGTGCGTCGATCGTTTCGAGCGGCGCCAGTTCCGACACAATACCGATCACCCCGATCGGCACACGCACGCGGCTGACCTGGAGCCCGTTGGGTTCATCGTGACGTCCCAACACCTCACCGAGCGGATCCGGCAAGTCGGCGATCCGGTGCAGTCGATCCACCATCGCCTTCACGTCGTCGGCCGTCATACGAACCCGCGCCACCGCGTCTCGTACTCGCTCCCGGTTCTCGTACCCCGTCATGGACTTCCCGACCGCGTCCACATCCTTCTCATTGGCGGCCAGGATGTCCTCTTCTGCCTCCGCAATCGAGGTCGCCATCCCCCGCAAGGCCTTATCTCTGTCCGGACCCGTCATCAGAGAAAATGGCCGCACGGCTTCACGTGCTGATTTCAATAGTTTGTCGAGATAGAGCTTAACGGGAACTTCAACCATGGTGTACCTGTTCGGTGATCTGGTGATTGGGTGATCCGGCGATGTTCTGAGGTCTGGAAATCGCCAAGTCATCGCCTCACGACGTGACGCATGCTTGGCGCCGGACTATACCATGCGATTTTTTTGTGAGTCAAAGCCGGAGCGGCCGTCAGACGCCGCCTCGCTCGACGGAAGCGCCGGGAGGAACCTGACCGGTTCGCAGCTGCGTGCGTTGCTGCCCGGCAAGCCACCGGCCGAGCCAGGCCCAGAGGAGCATGAGCGGAACCAATACCCAAGAAATCTGCCCCGTGGTCACGCCCAGAGCCTTGATGCCGGATAGCAGCCAACCGGTAGACGCATCCCCCGCGCGCGAAATCGCCGTGTCGATGAAATTCTTCGCTTTGTATTTCTCTTCGCGGCTCACGACCGTGAAGAGGACTTCGCGGGCTGGTTTGGAAAGGGCATATTCCCCCACCCGGCGCAACACAGAAAAACTCACATACACGACGAGCCCGGGCCAGAGGGCGATGCCGAGAAACCCGACCAGACTGACGACCGGCAGGAACAGGAGCGAGGCCACCAGGCCGAACCGGGCCACCACACGATTGGTGATGAACAGTTGGGTCAGCCAGGTGAGCACATTCGTCGCAAAATCGAGCGTCGAGAACAGGCGTGTCCTGGCTTCCGGGGTGTCGAAGTGCTCGGCGACCAGGCGAACCTGTTCGAAGTACAGGAACGTCGCCGTCATGGTTAGGAAGGTGAGATAGCCGCAGATCCCCAGCAGATAGGGCGAGGACCACACCAGTCGCACACCGGCCAGAAAGCCGCCGCCGAGGGGCTCTCCGCTGTTCTCCCGGTGAGACACAGTCCGGCTACGACTCCAGGCCTCCAGCTTGTAAATGCATCCGATGCAGGCGAACAGGAAGAGCGCCGACACCAGCATCAGCACCGGAACCGGGAAGAGATAGGTCAGTCCCGTCGTGAACAGGGGGCCAAACAGAGCGCCGGTGCTTCCCCCCGCAGCGATCATGCCGAAGAGGCGCGCGCCCTGAGCCGGGGTAAACAGATCGGCCATGAAACTCCAGAACACCGACACCACGAACAGATTGAAGACCGAGAGCCACACAAAAAACCCGCGGGCCACCCACTCGATGTACTGCCGGCCGGTCATCAGCAGATACAGGCCGACCAGATTGGCGATGAAGAACAGATAGACGGCGAGCAGCAATCGATAGCGGGAATAGCGGGCCGACAACCAGCCGAACAGCGGCGTGACGGCCAACAGCGTCAGGAAGGTCCCGGTCATCATCCAGGGCAGATTGTGCACACCGCCCTGAATGGCCATTTCATCGCGCACGGGCCGAAGGATGTAGTAGCCGCAGAGGAGACAGAAGAAATACCCGAACGACCAGGCCAGCGGCCATATTTCCTGCGGCTCCGCCTGAACGAACCGGGCAATTGAACGGCGCAATCTGTCCATACAACTCCGGGGAGGGCCTAGCCCGGACTATTCATGAATACCTGCTCCCTCGTCCGATCCTCTCGCCCGGCGGGGCTGTTCTCGTTCGGCCTCCTCGACGGACTGCAAGTACGCCTGCGTCAGTCTCACGTGCGAGAAGCCCCGGCGGGCTTCGGTCTCAAACGCCTCGCGACGGCATTCATGAATAATCCTGGCTAGCTGTCCAACGCGAGAGGTCTCTCTACTCTCGCTAGATCGGTGTCGCGTCGCCCGTCACGACCGAGGAGACTCCCAGACTCAGGATCGGCGCGGTGAGCAACGGGTTTTTGGATGAGGCGGCGATCGAGATGGTCACGGACGCTCCGAGTCGTGACGATCTCAGCCCATGAGGACCCGCATCTCCTCACCCCGAAAGAGACAAGGCCGGTCATTCGGTTGTTCCACCCACGCAGGTCTTGAGGCGAATCGTACACCAAAAGTTCGACCCCTGCCCAAGGGTACTTTCGACGCCCACCGTCCCGCCCATCAACTCGGCCAATTGCTTGACAATGGCCAACCCTAAACCGGTGCCGCCATATCTTCTTGTCACCGAACCATCAGCCTGCATAAAGGCCTTGAACAGACGGTCCTGCGCAGCCGGTTCCATGCCGATCCCCGTATCCTTTACTTCGAGACCGAGTGTCGCGTATCCGCCGAACTCTTCCACGACGGTCACGCACAGGACTATCTCTCCACACTCCGTGAACTTCAGCGCATTTCCAAGGTAGTTCACCAGGATCTGCTGCACACGGACGGGATCTCCCTCGTAGCATGCCGAGAGGGAATCCGGCAGGATACACGTCAGTTCTACGCCTTTGGACGCCACCTGATGAGAAAAGAGAGTCATCGAATCTTTCACCACCTGCCGAAGATCGAAGCGAATGCTCTCGATCGCCAACTTGCCGGCTTCGATCTTCGAAAAATCAAGAATGTCATTGATGATTCCCAGCAACGCCATTCCTGAGCGCTGAACGGTTTCGGCAAACCGGCGCTGTTTGTCGTTCAGGGGTGTCTGCAACAGCAGCTCGTTCATGCCGAGGATGCCATTCATCGGCGTCCTGATCTCATGACTCATATTCGCGAGAAATTGCGATTTCGCCAGGCTGGCTGCCTCGGCAGCCTCCAAGCGCACTTTCGCCTGTTGCGCTAGATTCCACTTTTTCGTCAATGAGGTCGCCAATTGCAACACCTCGACGCTGGAAAACGGTTTTTGCAGAATCAAGAGACGGTCGTCATTCCCCAGTCGGTGGACGATCTCCTCCCAGGGGTAGTCCGTATAGGCCGTGCAGATGACCGTTTGAATGTCGGGATCGACCAACCAGAGACGCTCAATGGTCTGCAACCCGTCCCAGCCGGTGGGCATGCGCATATCGACGAAGGCCACCGCATACGGCCGGCCTTCATGGCGTGCCGACTCCACCAAGGCAACAGCGACTTGCCCCTGATCGGCGCAATCCAGCTCGAACCGTTCGAGCGCCCGCGCTGGCGGCTGACCGAACAAGGCCGCCCGGGCTTGCTCGAGATTCGCCTCCTCGGTATGTGCTTGAAGAATCCTGCGAAAATCCTCGTGAATGGACAGGTTGTCGTCGATCACGAAAATCCGACGGTTTTCGGCATGGGCATCCATGGTCACTCCTTTCTTTCTACCCGTGGGGATGGGATACCCATCGTCATGGACGTCCGCCTGCCCGAGTGCCGTGCGCTCGACCAGCCATGAACTCGTACATGTCGTTGTGGAGGGCCAGGAGATCTTGCGCACATCTCTGTATGGTCGTCGCATGCTCTCGCTGCCCAGGATTGAGCGGACTGTCGAACAACAGACTCGCCTTGCCGATCAATTCATTGATGGGCGTGAGGATTTCATGGCTCATGATCGCCAAAAATTCTTCTTTCTCGCGGAACGCGGCCGCGGCAGCGTCCATAGGCTGATCCTTCATGGTCTCCGCGATTCTCCGAGCGATGTGTTCTTGAAGGCGGTCGTTCGCGTCATGCCATTCGGCCGTTCGCTGGCTCACGCCGAACGCGAGGCTCTCAATCTGCCGCTTGACCGAACGCGTCAGATTCCATTTCTTCGTGAGCGAATGTGCCAGCTGGACGACCTCGATGCTATTGAAGGGTTTCAACAGGATGAGCAGCTTATCGGTGCTCCCGATTCGGCGGCTCACGTCTTCCCATGGATAGTCGGAATAGGCTGTGCAGATGACGATTTCGAGGTCAGGATCGACGTACCACAGATGTTCGATCGTTTCGAGGCCGTCCCATCCCGGCGGCATACGCATGTCCACGAAGGCCATCGCGTAAGGGACACCCTCTTGCTGAGCGCTCTGAAGCAAACCGAGCCCCTTTTGCCCTTGGTCCGTGAAGTCGAGCTCATAGTGCTTCTGTGGCAGGACACTCGGCGGCTCTCCGAACAAGGCCACCCGTGCCTGATCGAGCGAGTCGGAATCTTTCGGCGGCGCCAAAATCTTACGAAAGTCCTCGTGGATGGACTGGTTATCGTCAATCACCAGAATCCGCCGATTGTCGGTCGTCTCGTCGCGCTTCATGCGGCAGCCTCCGCCACGGTCAATGGAAGATCGAGGGTGAAGGTAGCGCCGCGCCCTTCTCCCGCACTCTGGGCGTGTAGGGCTCCGCCAAGATTCTTGGCGGAGATGGCCGCACTATGCAGACCAAGACCGTGACCGGCCTTTCTCGTGGTGAAACCCTGAGCGAACAAGCGTGGGATGTTCTCCGCCTTCATGCCGCCCCCGGTATCGGACACCTCCAATCGCACGACTCCTCTGCGGTCGGCAGGCAGTTGGATTCTGACCGTGAGGCAATGCGAGATCGCCGGATATTCGACCATGGCGTTCTTGGCGTTGGTGATCACATTCACCAGGATCTGAAGAACTTGATGTCGATCCGTCATAATTGTTGGAACCGTGGCATACTCCCGCGCGACTCGGATCCCATACTTTTCCGGCTCGGGCATCCCCATCATCAAGGCTTGCTCCATCAAGTCCGCGACCGCCGCTGTCTCACGGATTGCCCCCGAATGGGCGATATCCTGCTGCGACATGACCACTTGTTTGATATGGTCGACTTTCTTCACGAGGGAGTCGAGTTCGGCTTGGATGGTCTGGTGACTCCCGCTCAGAGACTCGGCAACCAGGCCCAGGTAGGAGGGAATCTGTTTCCCCTTAGGATCTTGCGTCAGGAATGCCTGCAGATTGTTCTGGTGTTCGTGGAACATCGACGCTATTCGGCACACGTCTCCCACCATCGGCTTCTTGAGGGTTTTCAGCAACGTATCCGTCGACACATTGATGCTGTTGAGGACGTTGCCGACATTATGGAGCACGCTCGATGCCACATCCGCCATACCGGCCCGGCGTGACGCTTGCATGAGTTGCTGATGCAGTTCTTCGCGCTCCGCCTGAGCTTTTTTCCGCTCGTTGATCTCGATGTGGAGGTTCGCATTGGTGGTTTCGAGTTCCTCGTTCTTTTGCAGAATCTGGGCGCGGGATACTTCCAATTCGGTATTCGCGTCCCGGAGTTGGGAATTCGCTTGATCGAGATCGGTGACATCGTGGAAGGATACCATCACTCCTCTCAAGGCCTCACGATTATCCAGGATCGGCGAACTCGTCACCACAAATCGTCTGACCTCTCCATCCCCCTTACGCAATTCCAGCGGCAGGGCCGGAGCGGCGCGTTTGTGCTTTCGGGCCATGATCCAGGGCAGTTCTGGCTCGACGACGTTCGGCCCGCCGGCCACCCACGAAAACTCACAGAGGTCGTGCCCCATCAACGCAGCGGGTTCTGCTCCGACACGGTCGGCAAACATCTTGTTTGCCAACACGATCCGATCCTGCGGATCCACCAGCACCACGCCTACCGGGAGCACGTCGAGTGCGTTTCTCACTCGCTCAGGCACCACAGAGGAAGGATCCAGTTGCTTGAGCGTCCGTTTCATAAACGTCAGATACCCCAGATAGCCGCAGACAGCCATAAGCGCGAGAAACTGCATCCAGGGGTCCTGCAACATGCCACCGGTGACAGACTCGGAGAGCGGGCGGAACGCGACCTCCAGCGTACCCCATCGGGACTCCCCGTTCATGATGGGCACCTGCACCTGGTCAAAGGTCGATTCGTCTCCCGGTCGCTTCACCCACTGTTTCTGGTGTTCTCCTGCTTGAGACAGCACCTGCCCATCGGCACGTCGAAGCGCCATGGATCGGATTTGATCGTTGCGCTCGACCAATGCCTGCATGGTGATCCGCATAGTCTCTATCTCAGCCCGTTCCGCGAGTTTGGAGTACTGCACAGCCAGAGCCTCGACGAGGGATCGACGATACCAGAACGCGTCTTCGTTCTGGTCGGGCGCCACCTTCAGCAACACGTTGCCTACCATCATCAGGCTGAGCGTGAGGGACACCAGCCCGAACGAAATCCACACGATCGGCGAGCGACGTTTCATAATCCCCAGGCTCCTCATGGGCTACCCACCGCCCGAACCGAACATCTCGTCGACATGCTTCGACTGGCGCCCCTCGAAACCCTCGTCTTGGCTGGACTCCCGATCAAGCTTCTCACGACGCCTGGCCGCACGCACCACCGGCAAGGGGTCGAAATGGTGCCACGTCGGCATGGTCGCCAACAGGCTCGCGAGCAACCAGCCCCCACGAAGAATCCACGCCAGATAGCCGGCCGACAGCACAAGACTGACTCCGCTCACCGCCGTGGCCGTCAAGATCGCCTGCTCCTTTCGCTCGTCCGTCGCTCGTTGCAAGGCCTCCGTCATGGTATTCAGTTCCTGGACGATGGCCTTGGCAAGTTTGGCCGGGATGTAGGTGTCCTTGATCGCTTCAACCACCCGGTGCGCCTCCTCTCCGATTTGGGCAAGGAGTTCAGGGCCAAGCTTGTCGAAGAACGGGACCTGAAGTTCCTGCTTGGCGACCAACGGTGGCTCACGATCGACCGTCTTGCCGACCTGCAGGGCCGACCGAACCAGACCTAATCCTTGGTCCAGGTAAATGGGTGAACCGACCTCCGCTGGCACACTCGACCCTGCCGGTGGAGCACTCGGAGGAGCGGGCGATGGAAACCCGGCCGGCGGCCCACTCCCACCCGACGGGGTTCCACCCGAGGGCACAGGCCCGACCGGCGGCGTGATCGCCCCTTCCAGCACATCCGTAACCGACACGGCCACAGTTTGAACCGCCGTACCACCATTCCCATCAGCCACCTGAACCTGGACGAGATAGACGTTATCGCCATTGGCATCGGTTGGCGCCTCAAAGTCCGGTGCAGTGACAAACGCCAGGTCGCCATTGCCCGCATTAATGGTGAAGCGAGCCGCATCCGCCCCGCCCACGATACTGTATGTCGGCGGCCCACCGTCCACATCGGAGGAGGTGACGGAGCCCACAGCGGCCGTATTCTCGACGATGCTGTACCCGCTCGGAGAGGTGATCATCGGCGGCTCGTTCAGGTTGTTCAGGGTGATCGTGAGCGCCGCGGTATCGCTGAGGGTGCCGTCGCTCGCTTGTACGGTCAGGGTAAAACTCGGCGTGGTTTCGTAGTCCAACAGGGCGCTGTTGGCCACGGTGAGGGCCCCGGTCGCGCTGTCGATGGCGAAGGCCCCGCCCGTATTGCCCGCCGTGATGCTGTAGGTGAGGGCCTGGCCGTCCCGGTCCAGGTCGGTCCCGGTGAAACTGTCGCTCACGTTGGTCACCGCCGTGCCGTTCGCGCTGTTCTCGTCCAGCGCCACGGTCGTATCCACAATGTTGGGGGCGTTGTCGTTCAGGTTGTTCAGGGTGATCGTGAGCGCCGCGGTATCGCTGAGGGTGCCGTCGCTCGCTTGTACGGTCAGGGTAAAACTCGGCGTGGTTTCGTAGTCCAACAGGGCGCTGTTGGCCACGGTGAGGGCCCCGGTCGCGCTGTCGATGGCGAAGGCCCCGCCCGTATTGCCCGCCGTGATGCTGTAGGTGAGGGCCTGGCCGTCCCGGTCCAGGTCGGTCCCGGTGAAACTGTCGCTCACGTTGGTCACCGCCGTGCCGTTCGCGCTGTTCTCGTCCAGCGCCACGGTCGTATCCAGGAGGGAAGGCGGATCGTTCACGGGATCGACTTGGATGGTCACGGTAGCGATGTTGGAATTGACGGTACCGTCGTTTACCCGGTAGGTGAACGAATCGGTACCCGAGAAGTTAGCGATAGGAGCATACGTGAAGGACCCGTCCGGATTCAGCGTGAAGGAGGCTGCATAGGAGGGACCCGTCACTGGAATGACAGTCAACGGGTTGCTTTCCGCATCGAAGTCGTTCGACAAGATGCCCGGAGCAGCGGCATTGACTGAACCGTCTTCGTTGATCCGGTACCCGATCCATCCAGGCGTTTGCCCAGCGACTCCCCCGCCCAGCGTTCCATCGTCGTTGGCTGCCACGAGGTTATTGGTGGTGCCGCCCGTATTTTCATTGAAACGCCAGAAGCCAAGGAGACCGGCTTCTCCACCGGTAAGACTTCCGGCCATATCGCTAAGGACCTCACCGCCTGATCGAGCGACGTTCCAAACCTGTACATCATTGATTCGACCATCGAAGTATTGATTTGCAGGATTGTTGGACCGTCCACCGATGCGCAGATCATTCAAAAGCGGATAGTTATCCCCGATCACACCGGACCCGTTGTAGGTTTCGACCGCGGCTCCGTTCACATAGGTTGTGACGACACCGTTATCATTGCTGACCGCAACATGGGTCCAGGTGTGGAGCGGGACCACGATTCCCGTATCGTGCCAATTCCACCCAGGGTCGGCATTGGCGAAGGCCCACTGGAGATGGGCATTCGCATCGAGACCGATCTCGTATTCGCCTTCTTTGTTGATGATGATCTGTCTAAAGTTCGTCGAAGCATCCGGGTTGATCCAGGCTTCCATTGTGACTTGATTGGTCACTTCGAAGATCGGGTTACTACTGATTTGAACAAAATCATCAATGCCGTCGAAATCGAGGGCCAGTCGATCATCGGCAGCAATCGGTGCATCGTTGATGGCGCTGACCGTCACCGTGGTGTCGTAGTTGGCGCTGGTGCCGCCGTCGCCGTCGGTCAGTACAAAGCGCACGGTGCGGGCACCGGTCGTGGGTACGGCCGCATCCGTGTTCTCATAGGTGATGTTCTTGACGAGGGCCGTGACTGCCGTCGGCGTCGCGCTGGCGTTGAATGTGATGACGAGATTGCTCCCGCTGCTGCCGCCGGTAAAGGTCCCGATGGTCACGCCCTGATACGTCACGTTGGTGCCACTCACGCCGATCTGGCCCGCGCCGGTGCCTTGGTTGCGGATGCTCAGCACGTCCTCGGCGCTGTCGCTGCCGGCGGTGAAGCTCACGGTGAGCGTGCCCGTACTGAAGTCGACGCTATCCGCATCGGCCACGAGCGCGTTGCTCCCCTGCTCGATTACCACGACCCCGTCGCCTTCGTTATAGGCCAGACTGTCGCCGCTCAAATTGGTGATGGTGGGCGCGTTATTGGCTTCAAAGGCCCCCACGTCAGCCGCTGCACCGCGCAGGACTCCACGCTGGTCCGTCGACGGTACGGTACCTCCCGCCGTATTGATGGCAATGCTTCCTGTATTAAGCGCATGGACGTACTGACCGGAACTTGCATCCACCGCGAGGGCAGCCAGTGCCGGATCCG
>CAKKRE010000081.1 GCA_919902505.1 Nitrospiraceae bacterium | reverse complement strand
GTCCACTCGCACAGGGTTTCGAACGGCTCGTCGGGACAGGCATACCGCAGCAGCAACAACGCCTGGTCGAGGGGATGTCGGCCGGCGCCCTGCTCCCAGATGTCGATGACCGCCGCTGCGGAGAGTCCTGACTGGGATCTGTGCGCCATCGTCACGGCTCCGTAAAGGTCGGCTCCGACGGTTCTGTGACTTCGTAGTCGCGTTCCCAGCCTTCGTTCTCGAGCTTCAGGGTCTGGATCGCAACCGCATTCGCATTGGCATCGCAGTCAGACTGAGCTTGATACTCCGACACCCAACAACGGAAGACCTTGTAGGCGATGGCCAGTTGTCCCGCCTCGTTGTACAGTTCGATGATGATGTCCTTCCGGAAGTCCTTGAGCGATACTTCCGCGCCCAACCCGGACCCGAAGTTCCAGACCTTGTTCGCCCATTGTTCGAAAGCGGTATCGTGGGTGACGCCCCGCTCCAGCGTAATCGCTTCATACTTGGTGCGGCCCGGCGATTTGCGGCTGGTGCTGGGATCGCCCCCTTCGCGGTGCTCGACCACTTCGGTGGACCGCTTGAGGGAGCCGACTTTGCTGACGCCGGCAACGTAGCGCCCATCCCATTTGACGCGGAACTTGAAATTCTTGTAGGGATCGAACCGATGCGTGTTGACGGTAAACTGCGCCATGTTTTCCTCCTCTTAGCAGGATGCTGAAAAAATCCGCCACCTTTGTTCTCGCATCGCACAGAAGCTCGACGTACGGGAATAGTACGCCTCGCCCCTGCGCTCGCTGCGGCCGCGGCGGACGGCCTTTTTGAGCATCCTGCGAGTGGTGATAAAATCGTTTCCCTATCCACCCATACACTCATCTGGCCCCGACACCCGGCTGTTCCACAAGCCGCTATGTCGCGATCTGGCCGGCCATCTGCTGGAGCTTGATGATGACGAACTCAGCGGGCTTGAGCGGTGCGAACCCGACGACGATGTTGACGATGCCGAGATTGATGTCGTTCTGGGTCGTGGTCTCCTTATCGCACTTCACAAAGTAGGCATCCTTCGGGGTCGTGCCCTGAAAGGCCCCCTGCCGAAACAGGTTGTGCATGAAGGCGCCCAGGTTCAGCCTGATCTGCGCCCAGAGCGGTTCGTCGTTCGGTTCGAAGACCACCCACTGCGTCCCTCGATAGAGACTTTCTTCGAGGAACAGGGCCAGCCGACGGACCGGCACGTACTTCCATTCACTGGCTTCCGCATCAGACCCAACGAGCGTACGAGCCCCCCAAGACACGTTCCCATACACCGGAAACGTACGGAAGCAGTTCAATCCCAACGGGTTCAGCACACCGTTCTCCCCATCGCTCAACGTGTAGACTAGGCCCTGCACACCGCTGAGCTTGGCTTCCGTTCCAGCAGGCGCCTTCCACACACCACGAGCGACGTCGGTGCGGGCGTACAGTCCCGCGACGACTCCGCAGGGAGCAAATTGCCGCAGCTGGTAATTGTTCAGGGGGTCAGCGAGTTTGAGGCGGGGGAAATAGGCGGCGCCGTTCGGCTCGTGCACGGTCAATCCCGACGAGATCCAATCGACGCCGGAGGAGACGTCAGCGACGTTCGGCGGACTATCGACGAGCAGAAACGCCCGCTTTTGCTTACAGAAAGTCATGGCGGCATCGAAGATCGCGTTGGGGTCCACGGTAGGGTCGAGAGCACTCGGATTGCTCGCTTGGGATCGCGTTGCATCGGGAATACAGAGAATGTTGAACAGGTCGACCTTGTCCAACGCGTAGATGCCCGTAAAGAGGCTAGGGCTCCCGATCAAATCGGCAGTCAAGGGCAGTTTCGTCCCATCCACGCCGAGCACCGCACCGGTCTGCGCGAGCGTCGCTCGGCCCTGTCCCACCCAATAATGTGCCACATTGGCTGACTTCACGCCCCCCGCCCCAGCCGTGAGCTTGAGTGTCGCAGCGGCATCATCGGGGGCTCCCGCGCTGAACGAAATCTTCGCATCAAGCGCCCCCGGAACAAGTTCGGGCGAAAACAGCGCGTTGATACGCAAACCCTTGCCGCCGGCGCTCGGCACACATCGAATCGACGCACCGGGCAATGTAGCCTGCAGCTTTAGATTCACCTTGGTTTCAAGGAGCCGGCACACCCCCGCAATCGAGGTCGGTATCGGCTCTCCTGGTGCGATAAAGGTGCAGTCCACATTATTGATGGCACCCGATGGCACATCGCTGCTGATTTTGAGCGTGTAGGCCTTATCGTTCTTGATCTGAGAGAGGTCGATGTCCCCCCCTACCGTTCCAGTTTCCATTGGCCGTCCCGCGGTCGCGTCCGGCACGGCCACCGACACGAGTTGCGAGCCGTTGTCTGCGTGATTCACCACCGCCACGACATAGTTCGTTTTGGTACTATCCATCGTGACGTTGGAAAACACCTCCGTCGTGTTGGTGGATCGATCCGTGATGGTCAGATTAAAAGCCTTCGCATCCGAGCCCACATTTCCATAGTCCACATCGACGATGACGTTGTTCGCCCAGGCTCCCTTGCTGAGGGCGGTCACGGTGAGGGCTTGTTTGCTGCCTCCTTGGTCGCCGTCCCTCAATGTAATTTTTCCTGCTACCGCATCGTTCTTCGGAACCCGCACAACATAGGCTTGCGAGCCGCCGTTGTTGAAGAACTGCTGGACGGCGTAACTCACTTCGCTGTCGGCGGCGAGCCCCCCGAACGCGCGCTCGAAATCGGCAAAGCTGAGAATGCGGCTCGCGCGATGATCGAGACCGCGTGCGGTATAGCCTACGAACGCCGTGACCGACGTGGCGACTCCGGTGATCGTGCGCACCCCGCTCGGCAGCTCCTCGATGTACACACCCGGATAGGTTGGTTGCACTGGCATGCTGATCCTCCTCGGCTTAGGACGTTCACGTCTCGTTTCCGTCCTGTGTCAGAAATGTTCGTATTTCCTCCAGGTGCGCATGATTCAGGCTATAGATCGGCTGATTCGACGTGTCGCGTTTCAGGACCCAGCCTTGCGCAACCAGCTTCTCCAACGCCTCGATCGCGAGACGTTCGGCACCTTCATCCAGGCACGGTGCGGTGATCCACCAATTCAGCACCCCTTCCCGGGTGTCTTTCGCGCCAGGATGATGAACCAGGTAGTCGAGAATGCTGCGCCTGAACTCTGCATCGTGCTCTTCCATCCGGCCTGATCCCCGGAGCCCCACTCCATCGCGGCACTCCTGCAGGAATGAGCAAGAGCAATGCCATTAGGGAGAATTCCGTTTCCTGTCTTTTAAAGGGAATCAAGCAGGTGCAATCGGAGGGCGCGGCATTCGTGCCGCAGCAGCAAGGCGATGAAAAGTTTGAAACGGCCTTGAAAAGCAGGGTGATGGCCGGTGCGGCAAAACCGCCGCGGTGGTGAGGAACTTAGGCGCGGCCGTCGAACGGTGTCTGAAAGGGCGACGGACAATCATGCGAGGGATCGGCCGGATCGTTCTGAAACGCCTCTCGATCGATTCCGTATTTTCGAAGGAGTCGTTGAAAACTGCGCCGCTCCTTGCCCGCCGCTTTGGCCGCATGCGTCACATTTCCCCGGAAGGTCACCAGGGTCTTCACGAGATAGGCCCGTTCGACATCCATGGTCGCAGAGGTTTTGGCCGCGCGGAGTGAGCCATCGAGACAGGGGGTCTTGGGCGCCTCCCCCGCACACTCGATATCCTGGGCCTGAATGGTGGCAGACGCGCACATCACGACCGCCCGCTGAAGTGTACTCTCCAACTCCCGCACATTGCCCGGCCAGGCATGCGCGAGCAATTTCTGGACGGCTGCTTCGGACAGCCGTCGAGGACCTTGCCCATCCGGCCGCCGAAAGCGCTGCAGAAACCGTCTGGCCAGCAAGGGAATGTCTTCCACACGCTCCCGCAGAGGCGGCACCACCAGCGACAACACATTCAGCCGGTGAAAGAGATCCTCGCGAAACTGCCGCTCCGTCACGGCCTGCCGGAGATCATGATTGGATGCCGCAATGATCCGCACATTCGCCAGCTTCGTGCGCGAACAGCCCAACGGCCGATACTCCCGGTATTGCACGAAGCGCAGGAGTTTCGCCTGAGCGTATGGATTCAGCGCATCGACCTCGTCAAGGAACAGCGTTCCCCCCTCGGCCTCAAGGACGAGCCCGCCCTGTTCGCTGGCTGCACTCGTATAGGCGCCTTTGGCGTGCCCGAACAATTCATTCTCGAACAACTGATCCGGCAAGGCTGCGCAATTGATGGGAATGAACGCATGGTCCTTCCGGGCGCTGGAATAGTGAATCGCGCGAGCAAACACCTCCTTCCCGGTCCCGGTTTCACCCTGCAGCAGCACCGTCGCATCCACATCGGCGAAGAGGGGAATCTTTTCAACCTGTGCCTGAAAAATCGCACTCTCCCCCACCAGCGAATCGATCCGCACGCGCTGAGGCCGACCGATACCATGTGGTGTTGAACTCCGCCCGGCTACCAAGGCTCGCCCGATTCGCAGGGCCAATTCGTCTCCATCGACCGGGCACAAGACAAAATCATGCAACTCCGCCGGAACTTCGTTCAGGAGCTGTGGCCAGCGGCCATGCTCCGCTGCGAACAATCCGAGTATCGGCACGTCGGGCCAACGACCGGCCACATCGGCAAGCCTCTGTGTCGATGAACGATCTGCAGATGGGTGGTGAAACAGCAGCACGTGCGGGGAGCGAGGACACGTTGCGGAGAGATCCGATACTCGGTCGAACTCTATGTTCCCGCCGGGCAATACACGTTGCAACACGTGTACAAGGTGAGCCTCATCGAACCAGGCCCGACAATCTTCATCCGAGGTCACCAAGAGGATTCTGATGAAGTCCTTCATCCGACTCACCCTTTGCTGCGGGACGCTTATCTACGTTCAGCCGGCGAACGACCGGCAGAAATAAACCGCCTTTCTACGTAAATGTGCACCATTCGTACCATCCGATGTGCGCTGTGCCAACGCATGTATCAGAACGAGACACCCTCGACAAACCCCGCTCGATATACATATTCTGAATGCACCGCGTTCCGAGGACGAGTGGCTGCAATCGCCAATGGCCACCAGCAGGCATCTTCCTGTATGGGATTCGATACAGTCTCCGGTGATTTTGGATACAGTCCGCTACACCGATCAGCATCGCGCCTCTTATAACACAGGACGCCGAACCTGGCCATGAGAAGTGGCCCCGAGAATTTGAACAAGCCGTTAAGTGGAGAATCTGCTACCGTT
>CAKKRE010000080.1 GCA_919902505.1 Nitrospiraceae bacterium | reverse complement strand
GTCATTCGATTGGACCACCTGATAGCCGTCGGTCGTGTACTTCGGCTAAGGGTCGATAGCTGACACTGACTGCCAGGTCGAGTCTGAAGCACTACAGTTGATTCCTCCTTTTTCGTAGTCGCCTAATAAATGAAGGAAAGGAGGCGCAAAGCTTCTTGAGGTCGGCAGCCTCGTGTGAGTTTGACTCGCCCTTGCGCAGCCAGCGTGCAAAGGGCACCGCTTCTGCTTCAGTGGCGGGACAGGGTTCAGGGGACGCGCAGTGTTTCGCGGTGCCATTAGGCACGGCCGTTGATACGGCGCATATGAAGTCTCTGCGCGGGACAATCAGCCACTATGGCGACTGAAGGGTTGTCGAACCTATCCCGGCTGGTCGGCAGGCCCGGTGTTCCACGCAAGGGCGAGCCGTTTTTTTTCTGCTTGAACGTTCCTCCTGCCCCGTGATCCTCGTTATTCCTCTCAGACCGACTCCTTTTCGACGATGCTTACACCACCATGATTGACCGACCACGAGTCAAGGATGTCGCAACCTGCCAGCCATTATTTGCGATGATTGAGTAACCAGGGGAGATAAAAAACAGGCGGAGGCAGGGTCAGAGAGCTTTCCAGCAACAGTGGAGATCTCGGAGAGGCTTCAGGCTTCCCGCTTGGCACCTGCGGGCCTGCTCACCACCTCTGCGCTCGACCTCGGTTTCCGTCTCTGTTCCTCTCACCGAAGCCTCCGCTCACTTCTTGAATAATGCTGTTTTGGGCGAGGTCAATGGGGGCTCGTGCCCCAGTGGCCTGCCGGGCGCCTGTGGCAATTTAGGGCAGGGGCGAAACGGAGATTCAGCCATCGCAGGGGTTTATGCGTGGCATATCCTATGCTGCTTCGTAATACAGGAGGCGCGCTATTGCGCCGGCGACGAGTGAGCTGCTGAGGGGTGACGATGCGATGGTTGGTTGCACTCGATGAGTCGGAGTGTTCCGAGTGGATCATCGGATGGATGCGAGCCTTTCCACATTCGAAGCAGACGGTCGTGACCGTGGTGCATGTGCTGACTCCGCTGGAGGTGCCTGAGAGCATCGGCGTCAGCGGGCAACAGTTGCTGCTGCAGCAGCAGAGCGCGATGGTTGAGGCCCTGCTTGATCGTGTGCGCCGACTCCTGGAGGAGTCCTTTGCCCAGGTGGAAGTGATTGTGCGGGACGGCGTCCCGGGCAGCGAGATTCTGCAGGTCATTCAGGAGCGCCGACCGGACCTGGTCGTCTCAGGCATGCAGGGGCTCTACCGGTCCCCGGGTTTCACGATCGGTGGCGTCGCTCAGCGGCTCCTGTCCTATGCTCCCTGCAGTCTGATGTTGGTGCCCGGAAAGGTGCAGGCCGGCGGCGGGTTGCGAATCATGCTGGCCACGGATGGATCGGAGGATGCGCAGCGTGCGGCAGGTGTGGTGGCGGGTCTTCCCGGGATACACGAGGTGACGATCGTGAGCGTCGTGCGTCCGCTGGGCGCAGAGAAAGCGGTCCTCGAACGGTTTCAGCCAGATGAGAGCCGTAAGATGGAAGCGGCGTTCCTGCGTCAATGGCGTGCCGAGGCGCGCAAGGCCATCGCCGGATGCGAACGCCTGTTGCGGGACGCATCGATCACGGTGCGCGCCAGGGTGATTGCCGGCCATCCAGCCGAGGCCATCGTTCGAGCTGCTCGGCGCGATGCCGCGGACCTGCTGGTGGTCGGATCTCGTGGCCTGACCGGGGTGAAGGCGGCCGCGCTCGGGAGCGTGTCCCAGGCGGTGGCGCAGTTGACACCCTGTCCGGTCTTGATCGTGAAGCCGTAGCAGAGCAGGACGTGCGCGGGCGTTGGTTGGGAACAGGGAAGGAGGCACGATGGCGGTCACCCTGAAGGCGGTTTTGATCGAAAAACCTGAGGACGTCAATCTCATCCTCGGCCAAGCCCATTTCATCAAGACGGTCGAAGATCTTCACGAAGCATTGGTAACGGCGGTGCCGGGCATCAAGTTCGGGCTGGCCTTTTGCGAGGCGTCGGGGCCCTGCCTGGTCCGATGGAGCGGAACGGACGAGGCATTAGTGGCAGCGGCGCGGACGAATGCGTCGGCGATCGGCGCGGGCCATAGTTTTCTCGTGCTGCTGAAGGGCTGCTTTCCCATCAATGTGCTGCCGGCCGTTCGCCAGGTATCGGAAGTCTGTACGATTTTTTGTGCGACGGCAAACGATGTGGAGGTGATTGTGGCCGAAACGGAACGAGGACGCGGCATTCTGGGTGTGGTGGACGGAGCCGTTCCCACAGGGATCGAACAGGATGCCGACATTGCGGAAAGAACGTCGCTGCTCCGTCGGTTCGGGTACAAACTCTAACCTGACTGGTTACGGGTGTGGAACTCTGACCCCAACGCAGCCTATGAAAACGCCTCTCTTCATCGTGTATCAACACCGGGCCACGCGCCTCCATGACGACCTGCGATTGGAGATCGGCGGCGTGCTGGCATCATGGGCGGTACCGAAGGGCCCGTCGCTCGATCCTGGGATCAAGCGGTTGGCGATTCAGGTTGAAGACCATGACTTGGCCTCTGCCGATTTCGAGGGCGTCATTGAAGAGGGGGGATACGGGGCAGGGCCGGTCCTGGTGTGGGATTGCGGATGGTTCGAACCCTTGCCGAGGCCCGGGGAAACGGGATCGGCCGCAGGCATGCTTCACGAAGGTGTGCTCGATGTCCGCCTTCATGGCAGGCGGTTGAACGGGCGCTGTTCGTTTGTGCGTATGAAAGGGCGGCCGGGACAGTGGTTGCCGATCACACAAGAGGGTAACGCGGCCAGGCTCGGCTCCGACATCACCGTCGAGCAGCAACAGTCGGTGCTGACGGACCGATCCATCGAGGAATTGGTCGAAGCGGCGGCAGCCGGGACGTTGGCGACCTATCGCTGCCGGCAGGAGGTTGAGTGAATGATGGATGAAGGGGTAAGTTTATAGGGTGATAGGGATTGGTCAGCGGGATGATTTTGAAACGGTATCTGTTCGCCAGGATGCCATAATTATTGGATGCCTGTTCGCGCCTCGGGGAGCACACCGCAGCGGAGATTGCGATCATGAAACAGATTGCGGACATGGTGCAGCGCAGTGCCGACGGCGCGTTGTTGGCCGATGAGCAGGGCATTGTCGTCTTGTGGAACAAGGCGGCTGAACGCCTGCTAGGATTCCGCGCCGTGGACGTGATTGGACATCCCTGTCATGAGGTAATGCGAGGCCAGACCTCATCCGGTCATCCGTTCTGCTCGTCCTCATGCACCGTTGGGAAGCGGCTCGGTTGCGGCGGTGGAGTTCGCCATTTCGATATCCAGACGCGCACCAAAGCCGGGAAAACCATCTGGCTGAATGTCAGTTCCCTGCCCGTGCCCTCCAGGAAGAAGGACCGGTTCCTGTTCGTCCATTTGTTCCGGGATATCGGCAAGCAGGCGAAGGTCCGGCATCTTGTGCAGGAACTGCAGTCCGTGCTGTCCGTTTCCGATGAGCGGCCCGTTTTTGGTGCGACCTTCTCCATTGCTCCGGCGTCGTCAGATACCGTTGCTGATGTGCCGGCCACTTTCCCACTGAGCCGACGCGAGCATGAGGTGCTGCAGCATCTGGCTCTGGGCGAGCGCACCGCGCGGATCGCGGATGCGCTCTGTATCAGTCCTGCTACTGTGCGCAACCACGTCCAGCATCTCTGCGACAAACTCGGGGCGCACAGTCGTCTTGAAGCCCTCGCGATCGCCTTCCATCGCGGCACCCCCTCCGCATAACCCGCATCATTTATGACGCTGTGGCGCGACATCGCGTCCGGGGGCATGTCTTTGGTGCCCCGTCATTCGTCGATCGCAGGGCTGCGTTGTCCGGTCGACGGTTGACCATCGACGCCTCATCGCCATTGCAGCAGAAGCGCTCATGAAGCATGTAGGCTCGCCCGCATTATTCATGAGCGCTTCTGCTGCAATCGCGGATTCGCAGCTGCGA
>CAKKRE010000079.1 GCA_919902505.1 Nitrospiraceae bacterium | reverse complement strand
ACATCGGGATGTTCGATCGTAAGGGGGCGTTGACGCAGGAGGGGTTTGCCGGATCAGGCGCCGACTGGCTGGACCGCTACAAGCCCTATATCGAAGACGGCCGTGGGAAGCCGGGGTCAGTTCTTGACTTTGCACCGCTCGAATAGCACCGTCTGCTCGGGTGAGAGAGGCCGACTGTCGATCCCCTGTTGAATCTTCGAGATGCGTGAGGGAGAGATCCGAAAGCGAATCGCCACCGTCTGCAAAGGTTCATTCGCGGCGCGCCGCAGCAGGTAGACGGCAGTCTGGTACGCATCGCGATGCGATCGATCCAGGAGCTCCCCCACTCGGAGGCGATACGTGGCGGCAACCTGTCGCAAGACGTCATCGGCGGACAGGCGGGTGGGGCGTGTCTGAGCAATCGGGACATTAGCCAACGGTTTCCCCTGCAGCAATGACTCGATTCGCTCACGGAAATCCGGACTGCCCAGATAAATCTGACTGGTCACCTCCGCCCAGGGTGAGGGTGCGCTCGTTCCCTCCGCAACAAAGTGGCGGTACGCGGCGCGTGCGGTCGCAACCGAGATATCGAAGAGGGATAAGACCATTGGCACATCCAGCCAGGTCGGCGTCTCCTGCACGCCTGCCGTCGCCCGATAGCTACTCCATTCCCAGTCGCCGGCATCCGTAACCATGCCGGCTCGCACGGGATTCAAGACGACATAGCGGCACAGCTCAAGCAAGTACCGCTCTTTCTCCACCAGCAGACTCTTGAAACGGCCCTGCAGGACATGACCGACCCGTCGATGGCGCCGATTGAACCATTGCGTGTAGGTGCCGTGCAGCCGTCGCAGTCCACGGCTGAGATTCGGCTCTGGGGTTTCAATCACCAGATGGTAATGATTGCCCATCAAGCAGTACACGTAACAGCGCCACTGCTGTTGCTGAATTTCCCGGCTCAGTAACCGCAAAAACTGCTGGCGGTCCGTGTCGTCGAGAAAGATCGGTTGGCGGGCATTGCCTCGCGCCGTGAGGTGGTAGAGCGCACCAGGAAATTCTAAGCGAAGTGGACGGGCCATGAGGCAGAACGATAGAGCGAACGAAGTGCAAAGTCAAGAACTGACCCCGTATTCGAGAACTGACCCCGTATTCGCCACCTGGACTATTTTGAGTACATACTATGTACTCAGAGCTACTGGCGTTCCAGTTCCAAGCCCTTGATCGTGCATAAAGCAGGCAGGTGCTAACATAGCGCTCAAGCGGGATGGTCGCTATCGCACCCGCCCCTTAGCTTTACGTTTGGCGCCTGATCAACCGCTCTTCTTGGCGTTGGCGCTCGCAAAGTACGATGCCGTTGCAGCCTCGAGAATCTGCGCGGCGACCTGCATGGGGCTCACTTGGCGGTCGTCATCGCTCAGCAAACGCGCGAGATCGGCAAGTTGCTTCTCGGTCTGGTCGCTCATTGGCACCTTGGGGCGCTTCTCCCAGGCTGGGTTGCTCGGGCGCCCAGGTCGCTTTCCTCTTCCGGGCTCAAGTCGCGATCTCAGTTCTTCCGCAAGAGCCGCCACCCCGAACGCTCCCGCGGAGTACTCGGGAACCCTGCCGACGACGGTGGCACCAAGCTTCTTCGCCAGACGGTCTAAGTTCCTAGCCATACACCACCTCCTACAGCCGAATCTCCAGGTAGTCGCGGTCGATGATTAGACCGATCGCTCCCTGGCGTGTTTCTGCTCCCATCCGCATCAGGAACTGTCGCAGATCCTCGACGCCGGCCTCCAACGCCGCCTCGTTCGTGTAGCACTGAATCACGACCGGTGCGTCGAAGACGAGCCGTCCGCCACATGCGTCATCTCTCCAGACGCCGCGTCCCTGGGGAAACGCGGTAGCCCCGCCGAAGACCTGCCCGAGAAGCCGAAGCGCCTCCCGTACCCAGTGGTCCTGGTCAATCGCGCTTCCTTCTCGGTCAACGCTCGGCACGAAGAGCACGAGAACATTCGATTCCGCCTTCGCTGCGCCCAGTTTCAGTGCCCAATCCATGTCGCAAGTATTGCACTTATTGTCCCAAAAGTCGAGCGCCGCCGCTGATGTTGAGAGTTAGATTGCGCTCAAGGCCACGTATCTGGGATATACCAGCACCGTGGTGCGTCGGGACCTGCGCCCATGAGGCGGGGTGGGAGCGGGCTGCGGTAGAATCCGCCTAGTTTTTCTTGATCCCCAGCGCTTTGATGCGCGAAGCCAGCGTCGTCGGTTTCATGCCCAACAAGACGGCGGCACCGTCTGGTCCAAAAATCTTCCCCTTGGCGAGCCGCAAGGCTTGCGTGATGTTGTCCCGCTCTTGACGTCTCCACTCTTGTCGGGTCGCTACCTGCGATGCTGGGGGAGTCGGTGCCGATGGCACCTCGGGGGCACGGGAGGGAGCGGATTGGAGATGAATATCCAGGGTGCGGCCTTGGGAAAGGATGACGGCGCGCTCAACGACGTTCTGGAGCTCGCGAACATTCCCCGGCCAGTTGTGGGCGGCCAGTTGACTTAGTACCGCTTGAGTCAGGCGCGGGGCACGACGGTTCATTCGTTTGGCGCTCTGCGCGACGAAATGGATCGCCAGCTTGGGAATGTCTTCTCGGCGTTCGCGAAGCGGGGGAATGTGAAGTGGGAAGACGCTCAATCGATAGTAGAGATCCTGACGAAAGCGACCGGCTTCGACCTCCTGTTTCAGGTCTCGATTGGTCGCGGCGACAACCCGAACGTTCACGTTCCGCGTGCGGGTATCTCCGACACGCTCGAATTCGCGCTCTTGGATCACGCGGAGGAGCTTCGCCTGCATCGGGAGCGGCACCTCTCCGATTTCGTCGAGAAAGAGAGTGCCATGATCGGCCATTTCAAAACGGCCCGGGCGATCGGCCAGCGCTCCGGTAAACGCGCCTTTCACATGACCGAAAAATTCGCTCTCGAATAGGGCGTCCGGTACGGCGCTGCAGTTCACCTTGATCAGAGCCCGATCTTTGCGTGGACTGCGGTCATGAATCGCGCGGGCAACGAGTTCCTTGCCCGTCCCGCTCTCACCAGTAATCAAGACCGCTGCATCAGTTGGAGCGACCAACTCCACTTGGCGCAGGACGTGCTGCAGTGCCCCGCTCTCGCCCACGAACTCCCCCATCCCAAGGGCCGCGGTGACTTCTTCGCGCAGGTAGAGGTTCTCTTCCTCCAAGCGAGCACGGAGCATCTCGATCTTTTCGTACGCCCTGGCATTGGCAATACTGACCGCCGCGTAGTCGGCGAAGATGCGTAGCCACTCGAAGGCTTCCTCGTTGAGCAAGCCGCGGTCGAAGAGCCCGAGTACTCCGAGAATCTCGTCCCGGAAGATCAAGGGCTGCGCGGCGAAGGTCCTGACTCCCTCTCGCGTAAACCAAGCCGGGTGAGCCATCCACTCTTCGTTGCCCTGCAGTTCGGCCAGCCAGAGGGGTTCCCCGGTCGCAGCCACACGCCCGATTTTGCGCTCTCCCATTGGAAACCGGTGAAAAGAGCCGTCGAGACGGCCGTAGTCGGCTTGCGGATCACGGGGGATGCCGGCGCTGGCGACGAGGTGCAATGACCGCTCGTTCTCGGAGGCATCCTCCCGACTTCGGCACAGGTCGCACAGGGCGTCAGGTTCGACAAGCCAGATGCGAGTCAGAACCGTGTTTGGACACTGGGCAATACCGTGAGTGATGGTCCGGAGCACCTCTTGGAGGCCGCGCTGCTGAGCTGTTGCAACCATCAACTGGGGAAGTTGGTCGGGGTTCACAGACCCCACACTACGAAATCTCAATCGAAGAAGCAACGAACATTCGTAGATTACGAATACTCGTACCGACTCAATGTCGGCATGAAACTGTACTGATCCTAGTTTGTCAATGACTTACAAGCATAGATCATCATGGCATCCTATCTGCTCAAGTCGATGTTAACCGCGACAATCGAATCGCGGACGAACTCATCAACTATCCAAGGAGGCATCATGAACCGCATCGCACAACTTGATCCCCAGACTACAACCGGTCCAGCGAAGACGCTTTTCGACGGCGTGCAGGGCAAGCTCGGCGTGGTCCCCAACCTCATTCGGGTCCTGGGCAACGCGCCGGCGGCCCTCAAGGGGTACCTCAATTTCAGCGGGGCCCTTGCGGATGGGAGCTTGACGCCGAAAGTCCGTGAGCAGATTGCGCTCGCCGTTGCTGAGGCAAATCAATGCGCCTATTGCCTCAGCGCCCACTCGTTCATTGGGGGCAAGCTCGGACTGACCCAACAGGACCTCGCGGATGCCAGGATGGCTGCGGCAGTGGACCCTCGCACCGATGCCATTCTGAAACTCGCGCACAGCATCGTCGTGCAACGTGGAGAGCTTGGGGATACAGGGCTCAAACAAGCGCGCCAGGCCGGACTGACAGACGGCGAGATCGTCGAGACGGTGGCCCATGTCGCGCTGAACATCTTCAGCAATTACATCAATCATGTCGCTGGGACCGTCATCGACTTTCCGGAGGTCACGCTCACAAGCGGGTGCGCTGCCTCGTCCTGCGCTTGCGGCTAGGGACGGAGGGATCGAGGAGTTTTAATGAGTACGTTCTTTTATTCACTCATGATCAGATGAGACAGGAGGAACCATGAAAACAGCAATCGTCATACTCTCTGACCCAAAGAGCGGTGCGGAAGAGGCGCTGGGGCGTGTGTTCAATGCGCTCGCTCTGGCTGCTGAATCGAAGCAGAAAGGCGACGAGGTTGCCGTGGTGTTCAACGGCGCCGGCACGCGGTGGCCGGCTGAGTTGACCAAGCTTTCGTACCCGGCCAACGGCCTCTATAACTCCGTACGCGACGTGGTACAGGGCGCTTCCTGCGGGTGCGCGGATGTCTTTGGAGCCAAGGACGGCGTGGAATCGTGCGGCGTGCCGCTGAAGAAAGATAACGCCCTGGCCGGAACGTCCGGCCTCTTGAGCCTGCGCCGGTATGTGGCGGACGGGTGGCAGACGATCGTATTTTGAGCCTCGCTCATTGAGGCGGCCAGGAGCGGACTTCTGGCCGCCAGGGGGCTGACGGCACGCGAAGGGGAACACGATGGCGACGAAATATCTCGATCTGACGTTTACGGATTCGGTGTGCCGCGCGCAGAAGCAGTATTACGGAAGCACGGGCGCGATCACCGGCGCACCCGAACGGGACCCGCTCGGCCAGGCCGAGGCCGAGTTCATTGCGGCGCGAGACAGCTTCTACCTGGGGTCCATCAGCGAAAGCGGATGGCCCTACATCCAGCATCGCGGGGGACCTCAGGGATTTTTGCGAGTCATCGACGAAACGACCCTGGCGTTCGCCGATTACAAGGGGAATCGGCAATTGCTCACGACCGGCAACGTCTCCATGAACGACCGCGTCGCGCTGTTTCTCATGGACTACAAGAACCGCGAGCGGCTGAAAATCCTTGGTCATGCCCGCGTCGAGGACGCCCGTGTCCATTCGGAACTCGTCGCGGAGATCACCGATTCGAAGATGCGGTCGAGCGTGGAGCGCCTGGTCTTTATCGATGTCGTCTCGTTCGACTGGAACTGCCCGAAATACATCACGCCCCGCTACTCGATTGGCGAGGTCGAAGAGCTGGCAGAACCGCTGCGAAAGCAGATTGCCGAACTCGAGGCGCAACTGCGCGCCCATAACCAATGATCGGATCAAGCGCGACCGCCCGCTTGTGAGCCGGGCGGGCTCGGCATACTCAGGTTCCGGCATGCGCACACAATCGCGCATCACAACAGGAGAGGTGAACCATGGATACGATTTCTCGCAGACGATTTTTGCAACTGGCGGCGGCGACCGGCGGCACACTGGCGTTCGGCGATCTGGCCGCGCAGATGTTGAGACTGTCACCAGGAACATGCGTCGCTTACGCGGGCGAACCGATCAAGATCGGCATCCTCGACCCGCTGTCCAGCCCCTATAAAACGTCTTCGATCCACGATGTGCACGGCGCGACCGTGGCGGTGGATCGCTTCAACAAGGATGGCGGGGTGCTGGGACGTCCGGTCACGATCATTGAGGCCGATGATGCGTCCAATGTAGCCACCGCCGTCCAGGCGGCCCGCAAACTGATCAAGGACGACCATGTACATTTCCTCATGGGCACCTTCAACGGCGACGTGGCGCTGGCCGTCGCGGCGGTGGCCAAGCAGGAGAACCGGCTCTTCATGGTGACCGGGGCGCATGTCCCGGAGTTGACGGGTTCCGGGTGCAACTCGCACACGTTCGTCTTCATGCCGAGTGCCCGGATGTTGTCCAGAGCCGTCACGCCCCATCTCGTAAAGACCTTCGGGAATCGCTGGTTCATGATCACGGCTGAGACGATGGACGGCCGAGCAGCGGAGCAGGCCATGGCCGAAACCCTCCTGGCCGAGGGTGGCGAAGTGCTCGGCTCGGCTCGGTCAGCACACCCTTTGGGACAACCGACTTCACAGCAGCGCTGGCTCAAGCCAAAACGGCAAAACCCGGCGCCGTCATCCTGAATCTTTACGGCTGGGACCTCGTTCATGCGCTGAGGGCCTACACGGCGGCAGGGCTGGCCCAAGCGCACATGGGAGTGGGTGGGATGATCGGCGGCGAACAGATCGGTCGCCCGCTTGGCTATGCCAACAACGCGGGGATCTGGGGGTTGATCTGGGACCCGAAGATCAACAGCGAGAGCTCGCGGAGGTTCATTCAAGGCGTGATCGACAAGTACCATCACACCCCCACCTCGCGCTGCTACCACGGCTATGCGGCCATGACGCAGATTTTGGAGGCGGTCCAACGGGCCGGCACGACCGACACGCAGGCGGTCATCAAGGCACTGGAGGGCCACGAATTCGACGGCTTGAAGGAGGGGCGCTCCTACTTCCGCGGTTCGGATCACCAGCATGTGCAGGACGTGCTGGTGGGGAAAGCCTACGGCAAGGAGTTGGGCCTGGGCCACTACCAACTGCTGGCCACGGTTCCGAGTGATGCCGTCGTCAGCAGTCATGACGAGAAGACTTGCACGCTATAGGAGCACGTCATGTCACCATACCAGAACAGGCGTCCTCCTGTTCCACCCTTTACCGAGGAGACCGCAATCCGGAAAGTGCGCATGGCCGAGGACGCCTGGAATAGCCGCAATCCTGACATGGTCGCGCTCGCCTACAGCATTGACAGTCTATGGCGGAACCGCGACGAGTTCCTGTCCGGCCGTGAAGCTATCGTGGCCTTTCTGCAACGCAAATGGGCCAAGGAGTTGGACTACCGGCTGATCAAGGAACTGTGGGCGTTCCATGAGGCGCGCATCGCCGTGCGTTTTGCCTATGAGTGGCACGACGATTCCGGAAATTGGTTCCGGTCCTACGGGAACGAGAACTGGGAGTTCGACCGAAACGGCCTCATGCACCGCGCCTCGCAAGCATCAACGACCTTCCCATTACAGAGGAGGAACGCCAATACCGCTGGCCGCTGGGCCCTCGTCCCGAGGGCCACCCTTCTCTATCCGACCTCGGCCTGTGAGGAACAGCGTGAGCGAAGCACGCAATGGCCTGCGGATATCCGCCATGGCAGTGAATCGAGGTGCGATCAAGGAAGCGCAACTATCCCGCAATCCGGCAAGCAAGGAATGTAAGAGGGCCGGCCCCCTGATCCCATTTCCCATCCCCACCTTCGGCTCATAAAAGGCACATCCTGCTAGGCTTGCTCGACGACCCCAGCCGATCATTCCTCCATCATCTCTCGATCCGCTTTTTCAACTGTAAGGCAGCTCACAGACCTTTCATGTGGCTGATGGCAAGGTATGCACTAACATATCTACCAATCTAGATGTGCCCACGCGCTTTCGATGGACGCAGGCGCATCAATCGATCTACCACTATCACAAAGGAGGGGCAGCCCATGTCGATGATGTGCAGCATGCAGGGATGCACGCAGAAACACGGAATGTGCGGTCACGAAAAGATGATGATCGTCATGATGGTGATGGCGATGGTCGGTGGAGCAGCCTACTGGCTTCTCGGGTAAACGGCGAGCGGCTTCTCCGTGCCACTCGCAGCGAGGCCTGGGCGGCGCCTGGATGTGGATTGCCAACTGTAAGCTGCCTCACAGCGGCCACGGCCGCATCGGTAGTAGTCTGTCGAAACCATGAGTAGATCTCGATCCATCTCTCGCCGCACTGAAAGGAGGATTGTATGTAGCCGAACTGAATCCGTCCCCGAGCTGCGCATGTTCGGTGTCGAGCATCATTCCCTATAGCATTGAAACTAACAAAGGAGAATCCTATGAACGCAACGACGAAGAAGCATGCCATGATCCATTCCGCCTTGTTGGTCGCGTTGAGCTTTGCCGGAGCCCAGGCGGCGAGCGCCGCACCGAAGATGGCCGAGATGCCAGCGGGATGGGAGGCCTGCGGAGGCGTGGCCAAGGCGGGGATGAACGATTGCGCGGTGAAGACCAGCCTCCATTCCTGCGTGGGTATGTCGAAGACCGACAATGAGGCCGATTCGTATGTGTTTCTGCCGAAAGGCTTGTGCGCCAAAGTCGCCAAAGGAACGGTTCTGCCTATCACGAAGGACGACTTGGCGAAGATGAAAGAAATGATGATGAAGAAGATGTAGGACGACGAGCGATGTCTGTTCAGCATCCCGCCCCGATCCCGGCACAAGCCGGGATCGGACTGCGGTCACACCATTTTCAGGACATTCTGGACGCGCCGCCGCCGGTCGCCTGGATGGAGACCCATCCGGAGAATTATTTCGGGGAAGGCGGTGCACCGCTTCGTATCCTGGAGCGGATCAGGAGCCGGTACCCCTTGAGCTTTCACGGGGTCGGCCTCTCCCTAGGCTCCACCGATCCGATCGACCATGCCCATCTCCACAAACTGAAAGGCTTGATCGATCGCTTCGAGCCGGCATTGGTATCAGAGCACCTGTCCTGGAGTTCCGTCGGCGGTCGCTTTTTTAACGATCTCTTGCCGCTTCCCTCTACCGCAGAGAGTCTTGACCATATTTGCGCCAGGATTGATGAAATCCAGACGATCTTGCAGCGTCCTCTGCTGATCGAGAATATTACCCGGTATCTGACCTGGCGGGACTCTCCGATTCCGGAAGGTTCCTTCATGGCTGAGGCGGTCAACAGGACCGGTTGCGGAATTCTGCTCGATCTCAACAACGTCTATGTCAACGCGGTCAACTTTCACCTGGATCCATTTGAGTTTTTGGATGCGATTCCGCCTGAAGCCGTGCAGGAAATTCATTTGGCAGGATTCGATCGATACGGGCGCATGCTGATCGATACCCATGGCCAGCCTGTGTATCCGGAAGTCTGGGGCTTGTATGAGTGGGCGATCCGCCATATCGGACCCCGCCCCACGTTGATTGAATGGGATACCAACATGCCGCCGCTGGCGGTGTTAGTGGAACAAGCCACGCAGGCTGATGCCATTCTTGGAGGTTGCCATGCTGCGGCTCTGTGACCTGCAACAGGCCTTTGCCGAAGCTATCGTCGAAGGGACATACCAGACGGCCACGGCAGCGATGGCAACGGATGGAATGGCTCTGCGAAGCGTCGCGCTCTACCGCGGGTTGATCCGGAATAACTTTGTGCAGGTGCTGAGGATTACCTATCCGGGGCTGCATCGGTTTGTCGGTGCCTGCTATTTCAGCGTGCTCGCGCGCGGGTACATCAAGCACTATCCCTCGACCAGCGGCGATTTGTTTTTGTATGGACGCCATCTCCCGGCCTGGCTGCAACGCATCGAGGCGCCCCCGCTCCTTGTTGAACTGGCCAGGCTCGAATGGGCCTGTCACGAGGTCTATCAGGCGGCGGATTCGGTGCCGTTTCCGCCGGACCGGTTTCAGGCCATGGCCTCGGCGGATCCCTCGCGCGTCACCATCCAATTCCATCAGACGGTGCGGTTTCTGGCCTGTTCTCTCCCGGTCCATCGCGTCTGGCAGGCGCTCCAGCCGGACGCCTCTCCGGACGTGGCCATCGGTCCCTCGCTCCCGGAGGAACAGACCGGCCTCCTCGTGGTCCGAAGCGGCGGCGCAGTGCGGGTCATACCGCTGGGTTGGTTGGAATACCGGTTGATGGAAGCTCTCTCCGGGGGAGCGACCGTCGCATCGATCGAGCAACAGGCACGAGAAGCTGAATCCGGTGTCGATTTCACCCGGTTGATGACGACCCTGCTGCAGGCGCAGGTCATAGCCGGAATGTCCCTGAAGGAGGGCGTATGACGCAGCCAGCTGGTCTTCTGACACGTGCCGTTGATCGCGCCGTGCCTGTGTATCTCTGGCTGGTCCATGGGCTGGAAGCGCTGACGCCCTTGTTCGATCTCTCCGTGCGCCTGTACCTCGCGAACATCTTTTGGAAAGGCGGGATGGTCAAGCTCTCAAGCTGGATGTCCACGGTGATGCTGTTCACCATGGTCTACGATGTGCCGGTCCTGCCGCCGGAGATCGCGGCCTATCTGTCGACGGCTGTTGAACTCGGCGGCTCATTTCTGTTGGCGATCGGCCTGGCCGGGCGCTGGGCAGCCCTCTCGCTTTTTGGTCTGAACATCGTTGCGGTCCTCTCGTATGGCCAGTTGTCCGAAGCCGCGATCCAAGAGGCATTTTATTGGGGCGTGCTGTTTCTCTATTTTGTTCTGCACGGACCGGGGTTGATCTCGGTGGACGCCTTGTTGGATCGCGTCTATCGGCGAAGGCAGGCCATGAGCAGTGCCAATGAGGCTGTTTACAAACAGCCAGTTCCTCACCGTGCGTGATGGGGAAATGCCGGCACTCACAACATTTCGACTTTCAGATTTGTGCTTCATTACAGCCAAAGAGGTCAGACTGATTGATGCGAGAACCGTGACCGAACCGGTGGACACATGAGCTTACCCGATCAAGAGAAGTCCGTTCCTGCGAATCGAGAAACACCAGAAGAGGAACACGTTGGCCGGCGGACATGGCTGACGAGTGCGGTCTCAACGATGACCGCAACGGTTTCTGGTTTGATCGCCCCATCGATTCTTCGAGCCGAAGAACAGGACCAGGCCGATCCCACGCGAGTCCCAGGCCGCATTCCCAGTCCCTATGGCTCGCGCGCATCGACAGAAACCGCCCAGCGCCTGGCAACCGCGACCCATTCACTGACGCCTCATCAAGTCCTGCACGGTATCATCACGCCGTCGGCCTTGCACTTCGAACGCCACCACAATGGTGTGCCGGTGATCGATTCGGATCGTCATCGGCTGTTGATTCATGGTCTAGTGGATCGGTCCCTGATTTTTTCCATGAACGATCTGATGCGATTTCCTTCCGTGACGCGCACGCTGTTCATCGAATGCTCCGGCAATTCGGGGGAAGAATGGAAAGGCCCGACGGGAAAAACCGTTCAAGAGACGCACGGGCTCATGAGCACAAGCGAATGGACCGGCGTGCCGCTCGCGACGGTCTTGGCGGAGGCAGGCATCAGAAGTGAGACTGCTTGGGTATTGGCCGAGGGCAGCGATGCCGCGGCCATGACACGTAGCCTGCCGTTTAAGGATGTCATCAAGGACGCGCTGCTGTGTTATGCCCAGAGCGGCGAGATGCTCAGACCCGAACAGGGCCATCCGCTCCGGCTGGTGATCCCCGGCTGGGAGGGCAACACCAGCATCAAATGGCTGCGGCGGTTGAAGCTCGGCACGGCGCCGTTCATGACACGCGAAGAAACGTCGCGCTATACCGACCTGATGCCGGACGGCAAGGCCAGACAGTTTACCTTCGTCATGGAGGCCAAGTCGGTGATTACGAGTCCCTCCGGCGGCCAGCGGATCGAGCCGGGCTTCATCGAAATTCGTGGGCTCGCCTGGAGCGGACGCGGACGAGTGAACAAGGTCGAAGTCAGTACGGACGGTGGAGTGACATGGCAACCGGCACAGTTACAAGAACCCGTGTTTTCACACTGTCATACGCGCTTCCGGCTTGGATGGCGTTGGAACGGGAAAGAAGCAATCCTTCAAAGTCGCTGTGTCGATGAGACCGGCTATGTCCAGCCGACAAGAGCCGCGTTGGTTGCAGCAAGGGGTATTCATTCGTCGTACCACTACAATGCGATCCAGAGTTGGAAAGTCGGTCGAGACGGACAGGTGACGAATGTCCAGGTGTAACGTGGTCTCTCGCTGGGTGCTCGCGCTTGGCTCGGCCCTGTTTTTTGCTGGAGTGGCGACCGCTGAGGAGCCGCTGCGGTATGGATTTGGAAGTGCGGCTACTGAGGTAGAGATCAAGGCGTGGGAGATCGATGTCAGTCCGACCGGTGAAAGGCTGCCGCTTGGCCAAGGGACGGTTCAGCAAGGAGCAGCAATTTATGCGGACAAGTGCGCCGCCTGCCACGGACCAACAGGAACGGAAGGGCCAAAGGATCGGCTGGTAGGCGGCCAAGGCTCACTGGCCACGGCACACCCGGTCAAAACCATCGGCAGCTTCTGGCCCTACGCAACAACTCTCTATGACTACATCCATCGCGCCATGCCCTTGAACGCGCCGCAATCGCTGACGCCCGATGAGGTCTATGCTGTCATTGCCTGGCTGTTGCATCAGAACGGCATCATTCCTGCCGACATGATTATCAATGCGCAGACGCTTCCAGCCGTGAAGATGCCGAATCGAGGAGGATTTGTCTCAGACCCGCGGCCGGATGTGGTGTCTCGCTGAAGGCGCCGGCGCGGAGTCTCCCTCTCCGGAGGCTTGTGTATGATTGCAAGACCTGCCCCTGGGTTTTGGACGCGCGTCAAAAATTCAAACAGGGCAGCCGGATACTCGGTGAGCTTCAGCTTGATGACCGATTCCTGCGCAATCAGCTTCTTCGGGGACAGCCGTAATACTTTCTTGCCTTTCCTTCTTGGTAAATGTGCTAATTCGCCGAGCCCTCTACTGACCATATACCCAGCGTTCCGCGAACTCTTTACTGTTGGGAGGTATGAGAGCCGACGGTATAGGCGGTTCCCATGAGATGGGCTATACTTGCCGAGCCCAAAAGCAGCAGGGAAAGCCGGCGGATCGTTAAGGGCCGCGATGCAGGACCACCTGAAAGAGCTATTAGAAAGCAAAGAGAGCGAGCACTTGGAATTCAAGGAGGCGAAGAACTCCTATGAATTCGAAGACCTCGTCAAATACTGCGTGGCCCTCGCCAACGAAAAGGGCGGCAGGTTCGTGCTCGGGGTTTCTGACAAACTACCTCGCAAGGTTGTGGGTAGTCACGCTTTTCCGAATGTCGATCAGACCAAGGCCAATGTCAGCGAGCGGCTGCATCTTCGTGTCGATGCCCAGGTCATTCAGCATCCTGACGGCCGTGTCGTAGTCTTTGAGGTGCCGTCCCGCCCGATCGGCATGCCCATTCAGTACAAGGGAGCGTACTGGATGCGAAGCGGCCAGAATTTGGTGCCGATGACACCGGATCAACTCAAGAGGATCTTGGATGAGGCCGGGCCGGACTATTCTGCCGAAATTGCCAAGAACGCCACGTTTGCCGACCTGGATGCCGCTGCCATCAACCGATTTCGGGAGATGTGGAAGAAGAAATCCGGGAATCATGCGCTGGATAGACTCACGGATAGCCAGCTCTTAACGGATGCCGAACTGCTGGTCGATGGTACGGTCACATACGGGGCGCTGATTCTCTTTGGCTCAGCAAAAGCGTTAAGCCGTCACCTTGCACAAGCGGAAGTGGTGTTTGAATATCGGTCAAGCGAGGCGTCCGTTCAGTTTCAACAGCGGAAAGAGTTCAGAGAAGGATTCTTTTTGTTCGACGACGAACTCTGGAAAACCATCAACCTTCGCAACGAAGTCCAACACTACCAGGAGGGGCTCTTCGTCTGGGACATCCAGACCTTTAACGAAAAGGTCGTTCGCGAAGCCATTCTCAACGCGGTGAGCCATCGTGACTATCGTCTCCATGGATCGGTCTTTGTTCGCCAGTACCCGACGAAGATCGAAATTGTCAGCCCTGGTGGGTTCCCTCCCGGCATCACGCCGGAGAACATCCTCTCTCGGCAATCTCCGCGCAATCGCCGCATTGCCGAGGCGTTTGCCCGGTGCGGATTGGTCGAGCGCTCGGGGCAGGGAGCCGACCGGATGTTTGAAGAGTGCATCAAGGAAAGCAAACCCCGACCGGACTTTGCAGGGACAGACGATTATCAGGTAAGCCTCACCCTGAAAGGCGAAGTCCAGAATCCTCGCTTCCTCATGTTCCTTCAGCAGGTGACAGCCGAAGGGTTCGGTCCGTTTACTACGCAAGACCTCTTGGTTCTCGACGCTGTGCAGCGGGACGAACCGGTTCCACCAAGCCTCAAAGATCGCCTGAGTTACTTAAAGGATCGGGCTATTGTTGAGGTGACAGGACGAGGTCGTGCCGCCAAACCGATTCTCTCTAGGCGGTTTTATGCCTTCTTGGGAAAGAAGGGCATCTACACTCGCAAGCGCGGTCTCAACCGTGAGACAAACAAAGCGTTGCTCTTGCAGCATATTGACAATTTCAGGCAAGAAGGAAGCAGACTTCAGGATTTGCTCCAGGTCCTCCCCGATCTCACTCGGGATCAGGTTCAGAAGCTGTTACGAGAGTTAAAGGAAGATGGGAAAGTGTCGGTCGTAGGCAAGACAAAGTCGTCCAGGTGGTTTCCAGGCCAGCCCACAACATAATTGCGCCGGATTAGGGCGCAAAAACGATCAATCTGGCGCAATTCGGCGCAATAAATTGCAGAAGTCAGCAGTTTCATGGAAGTTTTATACATCTTTTAGACGCAATACGGCGCAATCATGAGCCGGAGGGGACGCCAGCAATGACGCGATCAGCATGGCGTTGAGCATGGGGAAACCTGATCCGCGCTCTTTAAGGCTCATCGCTCCTCCGCCCGTCATGTACATCGGGGCGCTTCTGCTTGGTGTGGCGATTCACGCGCTTTCACCGATAGCGATTTTTCCAGCGACACATGCTCATGCGATTCTTGGTGGCGTTCTATTGCTCATCAGCGGAGCATTCGCCCGCTGGGCATTTCTGACAATGCGACGATTTGGTACGACCGCGAACCCGAAGAAGCCGTCGGAAGCGTTAGCAACAGACGGGCCTTTTCGTATCTCGCGCAACCCGATTTACGTTGCCATGACAGGGCTATACATTGGCTTGTCATTCTTGGTCAATTCCGTGTGGCTGTTGATATTGCTTGCTCCGCTGCTTATGCTCATGCAATGGGGTGTCGTCCTGAGAGAGGAGCGATACCTCTCCGGGAAATTCGGTAACGAATACACGGCCTACAGTTCGAGGGTTCGGCGGTGGTTATAACGCGCCCGCTCACCCATCATTCCACCGGACCTGCGCGAAAAGCCGCGCAGGCCGGTGAATTCAAACGTTGAGCCTCACAGAGACGGCAGTGGAGCCGGGCAAAACTCCAAGGATAGATCGCACGAATGAACCCGCTCGCCCGCCGCGTGCTTAAGGCCATGGCGGGAGGTGCAACCTTGGCCGAGGTCGAGCGGATGGCGATCGAGGCTCATCCCGAGTTTGACTTCCAGCGGTTTCAGACCACCCATTCAGAGTCGTTTTAGCCAGTCGTGCAAGGGCTTGCCTCTCGCAAACTGCTTCAGGCACACTTGCACACATTCTGGACCACAGATCTGCTGTGTCACGGGCAGGCTGCTCTCGATATACAGGCCTTTGAACCGCAAGAGATCGGCTCTGGCGTGATCGGCGGGATATCCTCGCGGCACCTTCTGCAACTGTTCTCCTTGAAGACCGGCACCGGTGTGTCGCATTTTATTCACCAGAGTCTCTAACGCTCGGCCAGTTTCAGCATCCAGTACTGCCGCACGGTAACCATCGAGTGCATCGCCTTCAAACTCCTTTTGTCCAGTGACGAACAGAAGTCTCTCTGCCTCGAGCTGAACATAGAAAAATGGCGCCGCGCAGTTCTTCGAAGCATCTTCGCTGAATCGAATACCAACATGTGTCTTGTATGGCGTCTTATCCTTGCTGAAGCGAATATCTCGATGGATTCTGAACACCTTGCCTTCCAGATGCTCGATGTCCTTGAACGCGTGACTCAAGCGAGTGCACATAGCAGCGACAAAGTTCTGCACCGATTGCTCGACGACGCGCCGGAACCGGCCCTTGTTGGCATCGAACCAGGCTTTGCGATTATTCGACGACAAGTCGGAAAGAAACGAGAAGGTCTCCTTTGGGAAGCCCTGAAATTGTGTCGAGTGTATCGGCATCTCGTCCTCACGTTCTAAGACTCGGCGCATGTCGATTGCGCACCGATTGGAGGGAGCCAGAAGAGACTCCCTCCAATTAAATCACGCCACTTTCTCGCTCGGTTCGGCCATCGCCACAAACTCGACGCTGAACCGAAGGCGTGATAGCCGATTGCGGATTGTGAGAACATTCCCGCTAACCATGTCGAGCCATCGGGTGTTCATCGAGCCAATATCGCGGACACTTCGCGTGACAAACAGGCTCACGTCAATTTCGGCAGTAGTGTTCGAGTCCCTTGATGAGTCCAGGTAACATGCCTCGCAGCATCTGGCGGAACCCTTCGGCTATTTCTTCAGACGCCGCATAGGCCGAGTACCACGTGATCTCCGAATGCGCATTCCCCGCGGCGCGTATCTCGATAGTTCCTTGGTAGCTCTCAACGGGCAGCCCTCTCACAATTCGATACCGGAAGCGCATGGTCCCATGATCCACTTCCTCCACGACCTCTTCGAGATCGGTCCCATCCGCCATGGTGCAAAATCGCTTCGCACCGGGGCCTCCCCCTTCTACTCTGCACGACGTAATCATGGACGCCCACTTATCGACTCCTCCGATCGCAGCGATCACCTCCCACACCTTGGGCGCTGGGACGGCAATCGTATCAATGACACCTACGATCTCCTTCATACAAGCCTCCTTGTTCTCGGATTCAGCCTCGCTTCTTAATTTCTTGGGCTCGCCTCTCGGTCTCCTGCCAATCCAGGCTCATAGACGGTCATTCGTTACTTGATCTTCCCCCGACCAGCGAGCATGAGTTTGAGTGACCTAGGGCTACGGCTACGATGCTTCAAAATCGTGTCTTCCTCTCGCCAAACTCGTTCGTGATCGAGGCCGGCGCGCTCGCCTGCGCCTCACGGGGAAGGTCACCGCCGAACGCGACGGACTCAATGCGCAGATCGTGCAGCACGACATTCTTTTCGGCATCTTTGTAGGAGGTGATTCGGGACGGGACCTTGAGCCCATCAATCGTCCGCCAGCCGCTGAACCCCATCATGCCGGCAGCGCCCTTCATCAACTCGCGATCGGTCAATTGGAGGTAGGCGAGCTCATGCGTCACGGGATCGACCCAGAGGACATACTGATTTGTGTCCTTCTGCGGCTCCGCCGTATGCCAGGTGGTGTAGATCAGGTCATATTGTTTGCCTCGAAGCGAACCTTGTCCGCCGTAGCGGACGACCTCAGCGTTAGCGCTCCGGAACGGCAACTGCAGCGCATAATTCATCGTGGCGACATAGAAATGAATCTTCTTCCCTGCTCCATAGTCAGGCTGGTCGCCGAGTGAGGCTCGATAGAGGGGCCAGTCCTGCATCACCCATTTCTCTCCCTTGTTGGGACCCTCCTGCTTTCGATAGACACCTGGTCTCCCCCAAGGCTGGTCTGCCAGCGCATCAACTGTCCGCTTTCTTTTTGCGGCATGAACATGAGCCGTCCCATCCAATGCTCCCAATGGTCCCGCGCCGTCACTTCCACCGTTTTGGCCTGCTTCCAGTGATCGAGGCCTCCATGCGCGGTGATCACTTCCGCTAGAAGTTGTCGTCCGCGTGCGTCTGCGTCCGGTCGAATCGATGTCCTAAGAGAATCGGGCCTGATGTCGGCCAGACAACCAGACAGAACGCCAACAGCCAGGATGAGCAGTGTCGAAATGCCCCTATTCATAGAGCCTCCTACGGTTAGTGATGTGGAATTCCTGAATGAAGAATGAACGTTTTACAATGTGGCGAAAAAATTATGTCACAAGCGTCTGCTTGACGGTCCTAATGACCGCTTCAATATGGCGCTTGTGATCCTCCACCCGTCCATACAGCACCATGCCTTGGATCAGACAGAGGAGATAATGCGCCAGGGCCACAGGATCCTTCTTTGCCGGGATCTCGCCCGATTTCTGCGCTCCGCGAATGGCCCCTTCTAGGATCGTTTCCAACCTAGTACAAAACTTCTCCACACGCCTGATGGCTCCCGCGCTGACCACCTCCTGCTCCGCGAGGGTGTTCATCATTAAACAGCCTTTAAAATCAGGGTTCGTGGCATTCTTAATCACGCCTTGCAAGAAGGTCTCGATGCCGTTCATGTTCGGCTCGTCGATCAGCGGTCTGATGAAGGGCTCCAGCTCCCGTTCCCGATAATCCTCCAGGGCCGTTTCGTATAACCCTTCCTTGTTGCCGAACTCTTTGTACAGGCTGGCGCTATTCAGCCCGGTCGTCTTGATGAGCTCGCTCATCGACGTGGCTTCATACCCCTTCTTCCAGAACACGGAGATAGCCTTGTTCAGCACGCCACGCCGATCATATTCTTTGGTCCGTCCCATGAGGCCACATATACAACGAGCATTCTAGTATTGCAAGCCTGTTCTTCCTGGAATGATTGTTTCAGCCGCGGCAAGGATTGGAAATTGAGGCCTGGCATGAATGAGTGACGTTGGTGCGAGTGCCGGCCTCAATGTAGGCTAGGTTACAGCCACGCGACGAAGAGTATGCTGTGATGAGACAGAGCATGATACCCTATCGGCGATACGCAACGAAGCGCTAGGGGGCGCACCGTGAGCAAGACACTCTCTGAGTCAGACGGCAAGATCGGACGTGATCAAGACGTTGGGAAGTTCGCCCTCGTCCATCTGTCGGGCAGCTGGCGGGGGCTGACGCAGGAGTTCACGGTAAACAGGGTGAGGATCGGCACAGATCCTGCGAACGACCTTGCCTTCGACCCGCTCCGTGACTCGGCAGTGTCTCAGTTTCATGCCGAGATTACAGTCGAGAACTGTGAAATCGTGCTCCGGCATAAGGGGAATCAAAGCAGTACCTTCGTCAACCACCAGTGTGTCACCGAGATCATTTTGCAGGACAACGACCTGCTGAGGTTCGGGGTCGGCGGGCCTCAGACCCGCATCCGGATCAGGCCCGAAGCCTATGCGAGTTGCAAACCGGTCTGGGATATCTTCTGCGACTGCCGGGATATTGCTGGAGCCGCCCAGCGCGGATGGGTGGTCGGCGCCGCCCTCTTCTTCCGACATCTCCTGAGCGATCTCGTCTTCCACGCAACCGTGCCCATCAGGCTGCTTGCAGGAACGCTTGTGCTGCTGCCGTTCGCACTGGTCCTCGGCCTGTTCTTCTACCAGTACCAGGCGCGACAGGCCGATGAGCGGCAGATCCGCGGCCTTCTGGAGCAGATCGAGACCAGCCGGGTTTCCCAACGGGAGTTAGAGAAAAGAGTGCAGGAGGAGCGGCAGCGGGCGACTGAATTGCTCGACGAGCAGAAGAAACAGGCCGATACCCTGACTGCCTTTGTACGCCGCAAGGAAAAAGAAATGGGGACAGAGGCCGAGGTCTCGGCACTCAAGCAGCAACTCCGGGCGGTCGAGAGCGGTCATGTGGCGGCAGAGCGAATCATCCGAGCGTACGGAGGCAGCGTGGCGTTTCTCCAAGGCACGTTTGGCTTTGTTGAAAAAAGTTCCAGCCGCCCCCTCCGTTTTCAGGGAGTGCATCCCAACGGTGAGCCTTTCCGGGATGCTGATGGCCGCCCACTCTTCACATTCGGCGGCGAGACCCCGCCAGCGACGGTCAGTTTCACCGGAACGGGGTTCTTGGTCCATGCACGAGGAATGCTGATGACCAACCGCCACCTGGCTCATCCCTGGGAGATGGATCCAGCCACCCGGCAGCTGATCGGACCGGACCTTGAACCAAGGCTTCTGAGGTTCCGAGCCTTCTTCCCCGGTGTGCCCGCTCCGTTTGACCTCACCGTCGTGTCGGTCTCGGAACAAGCCGATCTGGCGCTGCTGCGATTCGATCCTGGCGGACTGAAGCTCCCGGCGCTCCGATTGGCCCCACAGGCCACCGGCGTCACGGTTGGAGAGTCGATTCTCGTACTAGGGTATCCGACAGGATTCGATGCGCTCCTGGCCCGAGCAGATCCAGCAACTAGTTCAGACATCATGCAACGTGCCGGCACGGACGCCGATCGCCTGGCACAAGACCTGGCAGAACACAAACTGATTCGCCCACTGGCAACGCAAGGGCATGTGGGAGACCTGCTCCCAGATCGGCTGCTGTACGATGCCCAAACTACACAAGGTGGCAGTGGAGGACCGGTATTCAATCTGCGAGGCGAAGTCATTGCCGTCAACAGCATGATCCTCCGGCGATTCGGGGGCGCGAACATCGGGGTGCCGGTCCAATTTGGGATTGAGCTGCTGAAAAGGAATCAACGGTCCAATTGACTGGCGATCTGATGTGTCATCGAGTTGAGTCATGCTCGCGCCATGGACAGATGTCCGGCGGACAGGTGATGACGAAGTGGTTCAACAGCGCGTGGCGCTCATAGCTGAGCAGGTAGAGATGAAGCACCGAGGGGTTGTCGGCATCCCAATGGAGCAGCGGCCCATCCACACCGATCGCATGGTGATCGAGCCAGCGGTCGGTCGCATCCAAAAGAAACCCGTAGAACGAACGTCGGAACGGAGGCTTCGCCGGCAATTCCTCATACGACTCGAAGAAGCTGGGATTGCCAATCCCGAAAGGGACTTGCCAGCCGCGTTCGTACTCCTCTGGAGATCCAGCCGGCACCGCCGCGAGATCGAGCCCGCCCAAGATGAGACGCGTTGGCTCTCCGGTCTTACTGCTCCTGAACGTCAGCTCGATCTCAAACAAAGGGCGAGGATCGCCCGGGGTCTTGATTCGCTGGATGACTGAGCCGGTCAACTCAGCCAGATAGTGCAGCTGGGTCTCGCACGGATGCGCGCGAGAGTATCGCCCAGGCGGGATGAAGCTAGAGAAATGCACTGGCTGGTTGTACCAATCGCGATAGGTAGGGGCCGGCGGAGTCAGGATGTTTCGCGGTTTGGGAAGCTGTTCACCCCGTACTGCAGGCGGTTCGTCCCACTGGGCGCTGACACTGACCGTTCGTTCGCGCTCGACGGTTCTGAGCCGGTCGAGGCGGATCGGCGTTCCTGAGGGATCGACCCAATGCTCCAGTCTCCACCAGTAGGACCAATAAGATAGTCCGTTCACCTGTTCAAATAGCTGTTTGTACAATCCGAGGGGGAACGTAAACCACACATGTTCATAGATGCGCTCTTCGCCGTCTTCCGTCGTGAAGAGTAATAGCTCCCACAAGCCTGCGTTCAAATAGTTGCGGGCAAGATCGACGCGGCTCAGCGCCCGCTGTTCGAAGCCATCGCCACTCTCGCGCACTTGCACATGGGGCGAGATACGGGGAAATCGCACTTGTTGCCGATTCCATTGCCTGTCGATCAATCCCACTTTCGTGAGATCGGGATCAGCTTTGACCCATGAAGGGACTGCCGCTACGAAATACGCGAGATCCACATCAGTGAGTTCAATCGCCGTCGCTTGTGGTGAGGCAGGTTCCAGAAGAAAGCGAAACTGCGTGTCCCCGATTCGTTCGATGATCAGTTGCCGGTGAGGATAGGCGCCGAAGACGTGGCTTGTGTTCTCAGGATTCTCGGGGTAGTCCTCGTTGGTGAAGGCCTTGAGGGTCACGGTTTGCAGAGGTCGGTCATTGTAACGATCGGTAAACCAGACGCAGCTCGCTAGAACGAGGATCCCAAGACACACAAGGGACGCGAAACCCAATCGTCTTTTCAACGATGAGAAATTCGTGCGCACAGTTTTCGCGCTCCAAGTCTGAGGGGGCCGAATCAGCCCGCGGTTAACCATGCCGACTATATCGGAAATGATACCTCCCTTGCGCTGTTCGATCATTGGGGCCGATCGGCGACCGTCACGGCCCACTCCCGCAACCAGGCGTTCAAGGCCTCCCACGGGCCGAAGCGGCGGCCGGCCAGGGCATTGCGCTGTACCTATTTCACACTGTGTTCGACGTTGCCCTTCGCCTGCGCCCGATACGGTTGGCAGGTTTGCGGAGTGAAGCCATCGCGGCGCGCACAACCCTCCCAGACCGGATGCCAGATCACACGGACGGGTGCTCACCGCCGACTCCATTGAGGCGGGGAGGCCAGATCCCATTGTCTTCCTCAACTCTCGCCTGAAAAGCCAGGGTACAGTTCCAGCACATTAAACATGAGGCTGAAGCCGAAGGTGGGACCGTTGTCGGTTGCCCCTACCCAATCATTCCATGTTTCGAGCGTGCCGTAGGGAAAATGCAGCGCCACGGATCCAAATCGACGAATAATCGAGCGCCCATTGGGGGAGGTAAACAAGCCCGAGTCATAGGTGAGTGCGATTTCCACCTCCCATCGTGGCCGTTTGCCATCGGCGGTTTCATAGTCCGCGAACGACACCGAGGCTTGGCCCAAATAGGACTGATCGGCGATCACATCCTCCGAATAGGCCGCTCCTCCATAAAGGCGGCTGTACCGGCCCAGGGCCGAAAACCGGACAAACCGGGAGAAGACATTTAAAAATTCATGATCCGAATGAGGGAAAAGCCAGGCCGCGAGTTCCGCGAGTGACAGCTGGCGAATTCCGATCCGTCCGTAGATCTCTTGATAGAGCGATCCCCCGGCGATTCCCAGGCCGGCAAATCCGGTATCCTGTTTCGAAAACAGGGGACTCCACCTCGTCACTGATCCGCCGGCCATCACATCTCCCCCATCACGAGCCCGATCAACAGGGACCGGATTCTGGCCGGTCGTACGATGGAGAAATCCATTTTGCAGATAGTGCGACGGCGTCTCCGCTGTCGGTCCGGCTCCGAGCGTCAGATTGCCGGACCAGCCGGGAAGGGCTGTAATTCGATCCGTCCAACTGACGGTGGCGAAATTGAACCCGGCGGTTTGGTTGATGGAATTGAAGCGCTCTCGCTTTGCATCGAATTCCGTAAACCGATTGACGGTGTAACCCATCGCCAGGGTATGGTCCCGATCCGGAAATTCGATGGCGCCCCAGTGCGCGCCGGGCGCGACGTTCTCTCCCCGCGCAGCCGCAAAGGGGAACAGCAGCAACATGAGCGCCAGGAGTGTCTGGAAAGTCTGAGGGGAGACCCACCGGGCCGGCGTGTCCGTGGCCAAGGTTCGTTGGCCACAACACACATGATCAGCTGGATCGGCGCCCACTGACTTCATGTGACGACCTTGCAGAATGGCAGCTATTGCTGCACGGCAGTTAGCAGAGATTTGTCTGTTTCGTGCAGAAATTGGGGAACATGGCACGAAACGACTCAAGGGTGTTTCTTAAACGCAATATCTCCGTAATACGCCTCGACCGATTCGCCCGTGTTGTCCGTGTCCGTCATGATCGCCACGCCGGAAATCATGGGCGGCTCTTGGCCGAAGGCCCGCTTGTAGTCTTCATAGACATTGCGTTCCTCCGTGATCCAGGTATCAAGCCTGCTTGAACCGCTTTCCACCACGATCATCTGCACCTGGTCGGTAAAGGGATTCGGCACAGCGGTGCCTACCGGGGCGCGGCTTTCCCAGATATAGTTGATGGCGCCCAGCGGCGGATATTGGCCATAGATCAGTTTGGCGGCTTCGTACTTCGCCTTTCCGAAGAGGCCGACTTTCCGACTGTCGTATTGAAACGTGACATAAATACGGGCTGGATAGTCGTCTCCCTCTTTCTTGGCCACATCCCCGGCCTTCAAGATATTCGAGACCTTCCACTGCCATTGAATGATCGGATAGTCCTTCGGATCGATCAGGACTTCTTTTGTCAATCCTGAAGAGGCGGCCTGGCTGGTTGCTTTGACGGCGACGCGGTCGCCGTCCTTCACGAGGCGATACGTCGTGTGCTGGGGAATCTTCGGGAAGGTGAGCGGTTTCCAGCCGTCCGGCCAGGGGCCATCCGGGGTTTTCGAAGAAAACGAACCGATCTCGATGGCGATCGGAGGTTCGGCCTGTAACCGGGGCGGCTGGCCGAGGTCGAGTCCGAGGAGCGCGAACAATGCGATGCTGACGATCACGGGTATACTCTGTCGTGTCATGCGCCACGTCCTTTAGTCACGGTGTGAGATGTTTTGATACGGCGGCAGCTCCTACGTCCTCATCCACGAAAACCACTTACCCAAGATGTGCTTCTGGCCTGCGGTGAAGGTGGTTTTCCGCCAGGCATTGGCCACTTTCTTCACGACTTCGCCTTGCGTGGGATACGGGTGGATGGTGGACGCCAACGTCTTCAGGCCCAGCCCCGCTTTCATGGCGAGCGTGAACTCATTGATCAAATCGCCGGCATGGGCCGCGACGATCGTGGCCCCCAAAATGCGATCCGTCCCTGCCTCCACATGGACCTTTGCAAAGCCCTCTGCTTCCCCGTCGAGCACGGCCCGGTCCACCTCGTCCAACCGATGCGTGAACGTCTCCACCTTGAGTCGCTTCTCCTTCGCCTCGGTTTCGTACAGGCCCACATGGGCGATCTCCGGATCGGTGTAGGTCGCCCATGGGATGACCAGCGAACTGACCCTGACGGTACCGAGACCGAAAGGATGGGGAAAGAGCGCGTTCTGAATGACGATCTGGGCCATGGCGTCCGCCGCATGCGTAAACTTGTAGCGGGAGCAAATATCTCCGGCCGCATAGATATTCGGATTGGTCGTGCGGAGGTGGTCGTCGACCGTGACGCCGGTCTTGTCGTAGTCGACCCCGGCCGCCTCCAAGCCGAGACTCTCCACATTCGGGGTGCGACCGGCGCCCACGAGAATGTGGTCGACCGTGATATCGTACGCCCGGCCATGCGAGCCCCCGGTCAGCCGCCTGCCGGTCTCCGTCTTCTGGATGGTCAACTCCTTGCCGCAACAGAAGAGGGTCACGCCGTCGCGAACCAGGGCTTTCTCGACAATCTCTGCCGCATCGCGGTCTTCGTTCGGCATGATCCCGTGCAACGCCTCAATCAGGTACACCTGACTGCCGAACCGGGCGAAGGCCTGGGCCAGCTCACAGCCGATTGGTCCCGCGCCGATGATGGCCAACTTCGCCGGCAACTCGGTCAACGAAAAGATGGTTTCGTTGGTCAGATAGCCCGCCTCCTGTAATCCTGGGATAGGCGGAGCCGAGGCGCGCGCGCCGGTGCAGATGACGGCTTTGGCGAATTCTAACGTCGTGGTGCCGACCTGAACCGTTCGCGGGCCGGTGAATTGGGCCTGGCCCAGGTACACATCGACGCCCAGGCCGGTAAACCTCTGGGCCGAATCGGTCCGGCTGAGTTGGGCGCGCAGCCTTCGCATGCGCGCCATGACGGCGGAAAAATCCTCCTTCGCCTCGCCGGAGAAGTGGAGGCCGAACTCCTGACCGTTTCGCACATCAGCCCAGGCCCGCGAGGCCCGGATCAAGGCTTTGGAGGGCACGCAGCCGACGTTCAAGCAATCGCCGCCCATCAGATGCCGTTCGATCAGCGCGACTTTTGCGCCTAGGCCGGCCGCGATGGCTGCCGTCACGAGTCCGGCCGTGCCGGCCCCGATTACCACCAGGTTATAGCGACCGCCGGGCGTCGGGTTCACCCAGGTCGGTGGATGGACGTAGTTGAGCAAACGTTGATTATGTTCATCGTCGGGGAGCATTACGTTGGAAACAACAGTCGTTTCAGGCGCGCTCATGGGCGAGGTCCTTTCGGGTTGATGAGGGGGCATCGAATCTCGTTCATGGGTGAGAGGGAACCTCAGTACGATTCACCGGTTCAACCGGCTTGCCGGTGAATCGCCGGTACAGGATCGGCACCAGGGCGAGTAGTCCCAGCAAGGTGAACGCGAGGATCACGTTGGGCGACGCAATCTCTTTGAGCGAATTGATCGTGCTCAGCTGTCGCCCGGCGTAGGCATAGACAAAACTGCCGGGAATGATGCCCAAGGCGGTCGCGAACGCATAGGTACCGAGACGGACTCGGGTCAAGCCCGACACCAGATTGACCAGGAAGAACGGGAATAGGGGAACGAGCCGGAGCGTCACGAGGTAGCTGAAGGCGTTCTTTGCAAACCCCTCTTGAATCGGGCCGAGCTTCCGGCCGAACCTCTGCTCCACCCATCCGCGTAAGAGATAGCGGGCCGTCAAGAACGCGAGCGTGGCCCCGCCGGTCGCCCCGAGATTCACGAAGGCTGTGCCCCACAGGCTCCCGAAGAGAAAGCCTCCGACGAGGGTCAATATCGTGGCACCGGGAAGAGACAAGCCGGTCACCACCGCATAGGTCGCGATGAAGCTCGTCACGGCAGCGGCCTGATGCTCGTCAGTGAAGATCAGGAGCCGGTCACGGTTCGCCTTCACAGTATCCAGCGTGAGATACATATCCAGGTCAAACCAGAAGAATGCGCCGATGGCAAGCCCGATCGCTGCGGCGATGATGAATTGTCCGGAACGTGGCCCGCTTGCTGATTCGGAGGGCAACGAGGCTGGATGAGATAGTTGCGTCGGACGGGCCGTCTCGCACGCGCCCGGGTGTTCTCCTGCACCGGATCGTTCCTTCATGAGGCTCCCTTCGATAGCAGATTGATGCCGGGCATCTGGTCCGTTTTCGATCGCTCGGATCGGTTGGAATGTTCTCTCGTCATGCCTTTACGGTAACCCAGTTCCTAACCTGAATCTGTGAGCCAATTCACATTGTGTCGCGAGAAAGAGCGGGGAAAACCGGCGCCTACGTGCCGAGTCGTTCGCACAACCGTGATGGGCGCTCATGAGCGACGGGGGATTGCGATGATGATGTGGTTCAATAGGGTGTGGCGCTCGTAGCTGAGGAAATAGAGGTGCAAGAGGGACGGATCGGCGGCATCCCAGTGAAGCAAAGGACCGTCGACGCCGATGGCGTGGTGATCGAGCCAGCGGTCCTGGGCGTCGAGATGGAAGCCGTAGAACGTGCGCTGGATCGAGGGATGGGCCTCGACCTGTTCATAAGATTCGAAGAAGCTGGGATTTCCGATGCCGAGAGGAACCTGCCAGCCATGGTCGTAGCGCTCTGACGGCGCTACCGGAATGGACGCCAGATCAAGCCCGCCGAGAATGAGGCGGGTGGCCTCTCCGGTCCTGCTGCTGCGAAAAACGAGTTCGATTTCGAACAATGACAGAGAGCCTCCGATGAGTTTGACCTGCCGCAGGATTGCACCGGTCAGCTCAGCCAGATAGTGCAACCGACGAGTTAGGGCAAGGCATGGACATTGACTTATTGGCGAGTGGCGCGTAGCTTCTGCGCCATGGCTCGGCAGCCTCGCGTCGCATTCGCTGGAGCGTGCTCTCATGTCCTCGCCCGCGACAGCCGGGACGCGCCCCGTGTTCATGATGACGCGGAGCACACCGCCTCCCTCGACCACCTGGAACGCTACAGATCAATACTGATGCCTGCCCTCAACTCTTGTGACTCCAACTCTTGACCCCGGAGAACGACATGCGCCACATCATTTTGGGCCTTGCCGCTGTGAGCGTGCTGGTGTCGTCGCCGGCCGTTGCGGCCGAGGTGAAACACCACCCGGCCGTCACGCCGTATGAGGGGAGCGTCGCCACACGGCGCGACGACGACGGGTTCAAATCCTATTCGCTTGTCACCGCGGTCAACAAGAATGGCAAGACGGATGAGGAGATTCTGCAAACGCTGACGGTCGAGGGCAACGTCATCCGGTTCGCGTACGAGAACCCAAAGGACCGATCCGCGCACGAGATCTACACCAACTATCGTGAAGGATTCGAGAAGGGCGGCTTCAAGATTCTGTTCGCGTGCGCGGCGAGTGAGTGTGGTCCGAGCCATGCGACGAGCCGATGGAGCCGCGTGACGGGCTTGCGCTACGCCTCGCCGGAGATGCGCTATCTCGCCGCGAAAGGCTCGAAGAACGGGCACGAGATCTACGTCGCGGTGCTGGTGGCCAAACTGCGCCACCAAGTCGAGATCGTGGAAATCGGCGGGATGGAGAAAGGCCTCGTCACGGCCAAGGCGATCGGAGAAGGTCTGATGGTGGAGGGGCGTGTCGTCCTCGACGGCATCTTGTTCGACACCGACCTGGCGACGCTCAAGGCCGAGTCGAAGCCCGCGCTTGATGCGATCGCGACGTTTCTCACCGGCCATGCGGCGCTGAAGGCCTACATCGTCGGACACACCGATAGCACCGGAGAATTCGGGCACAACATGCAACTGGCCAAGGACCGTGCCGCAGCGGTTGTCGCGGCCCTCGTCAACGACTACAAGATCGCGCCGGAGCGTCTTGCCGCGCACGGAGTCGGTCCCCTCTCTCCTGCCCGTACGAACAAGACCGATGACGGGAGGACGAAAAACCGCCGAGTCGAGTTGGTGGAGTGGTAACCGGCCGGCGACTGACGCGCTGAGGGGATCATGGCAGCCCGCACCGCCGCGACACATCTCACCGCCGGGGCCAGTTGGAAGTGCTCAAGTGCGAGGACAAATGTCAGTACTCATGCCTGCCCCTGCCTCTTTCAGACCCTACCTCTTTCATGGGCGCCGGTCGTGATGAATCACTCCGACGGGGGGCGCGGCAAGAATCGGCGAGTCGAACTGGTGGCGCGGTAGGCGCCGGGACTGCGCCGGCACAGAGAGGTGACCGTCGATGGTGCAGGTGAGACGGCATCGGGTCATGCTGAGCGCGTTCGGCTTGCTGTTGATCGTCATGTCCTGCTCGGGCAAGAACCCCGGCGAACCCTGTACCTGGCGAGACTCCGGCTTTACGGCCAAGCACGATTGTCGGATGGGCAGCTTTTGCCTTCGATCCGTCTCTTGTCCCGACGGCAAGCCAGTGGACTACGGACGGTGTGTGAGCGGCCAATGCAGCCCCGATCGCCCTTGTCCTCCCGGTCAAGTCTGTGTCCGCTATAGCGAGAACGCCTCGTACTGTATTCCTGAGCCGGTGTGCGCAGAGAAGAAACCGAGTTCATGAGATTGAATCGGGCAGGATGTGACGCGGTGATGAGAAGCCCGTCTGAGTCACATGGGATCGGCCTGGACGTTGAGAGGCGGGTAAAAACCGGCAAGATGGGAGGTTGATGATGACGTATCGGGTGCGAAACCCTTTCACATGGTTTTTTCTGATGGTCGTTGCCTTGATTGTGGGTGCTGCCGATGTGTCTGCGATGAAGATCTGCAAATTCTACAACGTAAAGGAAGGGCAGATCGAGTACCGACTCTCCGGACTGCAGAAGGGCACGGTGAAGTTGTACTTCACGGAGTACGGCAATAAGACGAGGCGTGAAACTGATACCAAGATGGAGATGGGAGGTATTACGCAGGAGACTAAGACGGTTGTGCTGACGGATGGCCCCTGGATCTATACGCTCGATCCTACAACGAATGAGTGGACCAAACGGAAGAATCCGATGTTTGAGTCCTTTGCAGGTGATGGGATCAATTCTGGTAAAAATTTTATGGAGGCCATGGGGGGGACGGAGACGGGCAAGGATGAGGTGCTCGGCCATCGCTGCAAGATTTGGAAAGCGAAGCAGCTCATGACTGAGACCTGTGTCACCAGCGACTGGTTTGCGTTGTGGACGAAATCCGGCATGCCGGGCATGGAGATAGTGGAAACTGCTATCGACATCAAGATCGGGCCGGTTCCGGCCGGGATCACCTCGCTGCCGGCCGGCACTCAGGTCGTCGAGGGAGCCGATCCGATGCAAGCACTCCGGCAGTTTCAGCAGCAAGGCGCTGACCGGTCGTCAACACGGAAGAAGAAAGGCAAGCCCTTGACGCAGGAAGAGATGAGGGAGGCGGAAAAGATGCGGGAGCAGTTTCAGGGAAAAGATTTCAACCAGATGATGGAGTCGATGAAGAAGCTGCAGGAACAGTTCAAACCAAAGAGCGACTCACCGACTCAATAGGACAAAGCGGATGATCGTTTCACGCTGAAGGGAGGGACGTCTATGAGGCGATATATGGTCTTGTGTAGCCTGTTCGGCTTGGGAGTGTTGTCTGTGTCGATATCCGGCTGTTCCGATAAGTACGTGGATAAGCTCATCGATCGAACCTCCCGGAGCGCCGAGCGGAAGGTCGAACAGCGCATCAACCAGCGGATCGACCAGAGCATCAACAAGTCCATCAATAAGGCGGAAGATTCGGTCGTGTGCGCGGCCACCGATCCGGAGTGCATGAACAAAGCCAAAGAGGCGGGGAAGAAGGTCGTATTCACAGGATCTGAGGACTCGCCCGATGTCATGAAGTGCGCCGCGTCCGACAAGGCCTGTTTGGATGAAGCCAAGCAATCGGGCAAGAAGGTGAAAATTATCGATGACGGCGTGCTTCGGTGCAAAGCCACGGATGCCGCGTGTCTCCGTCGCGCACAAGCGTCGGGACAACCGGTGGAGATCATCGACTGATGCCGAGTCATGCCCGCCGGTCCGACGAGGGCTGAGGGGTCGAATCAAAGGGAGTCTTGTTCAAGTCCGCGTGGGTCTGGCCTGCGCACGCAGAAGCACAGGAATTTGCCGTCGGCGTTCATGTGCGGAATGAAGTACTGGCCAGACTCGGCGAACTGCTGGTCCCGCCGACGGGGTTCCAGCCAACCGAACCAGAGCCATCCCATGGCGACGATTGCGAGGAGGAACAGTATGATCTCAGTCATATGCGTCTCCTCTGAGCCTAGGCTGCCGTTCGTTTGACCCGTACTTGGACGCGATGACCAGTGGCGGTGAGCACTCGGATGAGCATATCGGTCGACACACCCTGGGTATTGCCATTCGCGATGGCGGTGACCCGCGTTCTGACGTGCCTGCGCGCTTCGCGATGTCGGCATGGGTGAGCCGTCCGGATTGGATGATCTTGGCGAGCGAAACGGTAAGTTCCGAGCGAAATTCCATTTCAGCCGTGTCGCTGACAGATAGGCCGAGTGCACGGCCCAGTTCATCGGCTGTGGAACCTTTACCAATTTGCGAGCCCTTAGAAGTTGTCATGTAACACTCGTTCAGTCGTTGTCGGTCGGTGACCGGCTGTGTTCGATCAGGCAGCTCGGTGTCGGTTAGAGCCAGAAGTGAGGCTGATGGCTATTCGCCCTCCGCAGGCACGGACGATTCTCTGGAGCGTGCGCAGCTCATACCTGTCGCACTCCGCATTTTCATAACGACTAATCGCAGAGGCGGTTGTTTTCACTCGCTGGGCGACCTGGGCCTGTGTGAGCCCTGCCTCTCGGCGCAGTCTGGTTAATTGCTCTCCGATCGCCAACTTCTGCAATTCTTCTTCGGGATCCGGAGGGGGCAGGAACCATTTGCGCGCAGCGCCCTTCGGGTCGTTCCGACAAATGGTTCCTGCCCCCTTGAACCCACGCCTGTCAAGCCATCTGAAAACCTTACCGTGGCCTCAGGCGCCCCGGGCTGCCGGGTTCCCCCGTGCCGCTCCCTTGGCTGACCTGGCGATCGTCGCTCCTGAGCCAACTGTGCGCGCCGGGTTTTTGACCGTGGGCTGCGCCGAGGCCGGGGGAGGCCGCAGGGCCTGGCGACTGAACGTCCAGCCGTGCCAGGGCGAACGCCGAGGACGGTTGGGTGCCGCGCGGGGTTCGGGGCCCGACCGGCGAGCCACGCGATACAGCTGCTCGAGTTGCTGGTCGATCCGCTGCGAGAGCGCAAACGGATCGGTCTGCGCCAGCACCCGGCGCAGAGCCGCGATTTTCTTCGGATCGGCCTCCGGGCACGCACACACCCGCGCAAACGGCGTCTGCGGTCGGTCATAGCGGCGGA
>CAKKRE010000078.1 GCA_919902505.1 Nitrospiraceae bacterium | reverse complement strand
TTCATTAATTTCGCATTGATCGTCGATAGCTTGCGTTAGTGTTAACAGGCCCTAAATACTAGTGCCAATTCGCAGCCAGAACCTGCTGCACATCCTGGGGGCGCTGGGCCACGGCTTGCTCCCAACTCAACCCGGTCTGTTGCGTGAATCCCGCCATCGCCTGGATCAATTGGTTCACTTGAGTGCTCATCAATTGTTGACCGTTACCGGCTTGGACTGTTTCAATCTGATTAGTGGCGCCTCCGTACCAGTTGGCAATCGTCGCCTGATCGGTCGAACCGTAGAGCGCGATGCGCAAATCATTGGCACTTTGACTCAACATGATGTCCAGAGGATTGATCCCGGAGCCGAAGTTAAGCCGATCGCTGCTCCCGCTCGTGTCAGTCACGGTATCCTGACCGTCCCCGCGAGCAAATTGAAAGATATCGTTTCCAGTTCCACCATTGAGCACATCGTTTCCTTGTCCACCTGCCATGGTATCGTTGCCGGCACCGCCAACCAGTGCATTGTTACCGGCATTGCCGGTGAGCACATTGGCCAGAGTATTGCCCGTCCCGTTGACCGCCGCAGATCCGACCAGCGCCAGATTTTCCACATTGGCGCCTAAACTCCACGTTACGGCGCTCTGAACCGTGTCGGTGCCGGCATTCAACGCCTCAACCACAGCATCTCCTGTTCCCACAATGTACGTGTCGTTCCCCGCGCCACCGGTCAACGTGTTGATCGCACTATTGCCGATCAAGAGGTTATTGAGCCCGTTTCCAGTGCCGTTGATGGTAGCAGTTCCCGTAAGCGTCAGGTTCTCGACATTCGCGGCAAGCGTGTGCGCGACCGAACTCTGGACCGAGTCGATACCGGCATTCACCGATTCGACGATACTATCGCCGGCCCCGATCACATAGGTGTCGTTCCCGGCGCCGCCAGTGAGTCGATTGGCGGCATTATTCCCGGTCAAAATATTGTCCAACCCGTTTCCGGTCCCATTGATCGCTCCGCTCCCGGTCAGCGTCAGGTTCTCCACGTTGGCCGTCAACGTGTACGTCACTGCGCTCTGGACCGTGTCGATACCTTCATTGGCCAATTCAGTAATCTTGTCACTGATGTTGTCCACGACATACGTGTCGTCGCCCTGCCCGCCGATCAACTTATCCGCGCCAGTTCCTCCATTGAGGATATTAGCGGCACTGTTCCCCATCAGCGTATTGGCGAGGCTGTTGCCGCTTCCATTGACTGCGGCAGTTCCCGTCAACACAAGGTTTTCCACATTGATTCCCAATGTCCAGCTGATATCGGCTCGGATGGTGTCAGTCCCTGAGCCTGCGGCTTCGACAATCGTATCCCCCGCCCCAACGACATACGTATCATTTCCTGCGCCGCCAGTGAGAACATTGACCGCGCCATTGCCGGTCAAGATATTGTTGAGGGAGTTTCCAGTGCCGTGAATGGCCGCATTGCCGATAAGCGTAAGATTTTCGACGTTCGCACCCAGCGCATACGTGACGCTGCTCTGAACCGTATCCGTTCCTTGTCCTGCCTGTTCCGTCGCTCCATCTCCAACATCATCGACCATATAAAGATCATTTCCTGACCCGCCGATCATGCCATCCGCACCAATCCCCCCGTCCAATAGGTCGTTGCCGGCTCCACCATAGAGGCTGTCATCTCCACCCAATCCTGAAAGAATGTCGTTCGTGACATTGCCGTAGAGGTAATCGACGTCCTCACCGCCGACGAGATTCACGCCTTCAGTGTGAGCCAGCATCGCGTTGTAGTCCCAGATAGTGCCGTCTGCGAATTTGAACCGATCTACGCGGAGTGAATCAAAGGCAAAAAACCCGGCGAGAGTTAATTGATCAGCGGTAGTATTAATCGTCAGGATGGCATCGGTCATAAAATCAGGCGTCGCACGCAACGTGATATCGCCCGGATTAATTCCTTCTAGTTGAAGGGTGTCCACATCTGCGGAATCGCCTTGTTCATCGATGCTATCTTGACCGTATCCCAGTCCAAACACATAGGTGTCATTGCCAGACCCGCCCTCCAAGAAATCATTCCCGGTCCCTCCGTCAAGAATATCATTGCCTGAGGACGCCCGAATTTGATCATTCCCGCCGAGGCTGCGGATGGTGTCGTCATTGACGGTGCCATAAAACGTCTCATCTGCTTCGCTACCGACAAAAGTCTGCACGCGACTCTCGATCTCGGTGAGCCCCCACACCGTGCCGCCAGCAAACACAAGCTGGTCGACGGTGGTGCTCGGCGAAACGAAGTAGGATTGCACCGTCAATTGATCGGTGGTTCCATTGATTTTTACGACTAGATCATTGGCATGGTTCTCCAGCACGAGATCGGCCGGTGCGATGTCGGCCAAAAATTCTACCTGGTCGAGACCTGTGTTGGCATACCATTGCGTGCCCGTTTGCACAGTATCGTGACCATAGCCCCGGCCGAAGACGAATGTATTATCCCCAATCCCGATGAGGGTGTCGTTGCCCGTCTGCCCATCAAGCCGGTGGGAGCCGGACAGCTCATTGTCCAAGGCATTCCCCACTATGTTCACCTGCAAGGCGGGGTCGAGGGCGACATCGTCCTCAATTCTGACATTCTCGACATTAGCCGGGGTGTAAAAGGTGAGCGACCCCGCCGGCGTGAGGTAAATCGTATCCGTCCCGGCATTCAGCTCCTCATCAATGGTCTGCGATCCCGATCGAAGGTGATACCCATCATCGCCCATTCCGCCGAAGAGCTGGTCGCCTACGCCTGCCGAATCCAGAAGATCATTCCCTTCTCCACCGCGCAACACGTTGCTACCAGCACTCCCATACAACCGATCGTTTCCCGCTCCGCCGTTCAACTCATCATCTCCCTCCTCACCCTCTAACACGTCATTTCCCTGGTCCCCGTTCAGAACATCATTCCCATCGCGTCCATGGATCCAATCATCAACTTGGCTACCTTCAATGTGATCGGCATAGGCCGTTCCAAGCACCGTTCCGCCAGTGACTGGAGCAGACAAATGAAATCCTCGGGCGAATAGTTGACTGTCTGTCAGTATGGTGCCCTCGGCAAACTCAAACTGACGTATTGAGTGAAAGTCCGTGGGCAAACTTACGCCAAACCCCACTATTTCAAGAGCGTCACCATTGTTGCCGATGCGCACAAGAAGTGAATCACCAGTCGCCACATCCAAGCTTAGGTCTTCGGCTGTGATACCGGCGCCAAAGACCACGCGGTTGCTCTGGAGCGCATTGTCCTCAATCGAGTCGATGCCGTCTCCCAGATTAAAGCGATAGGTATCAAGCCCGTCCCCACCGATCAGGAGATCATTCCCGGCACCACCATGGAGGTCATCATCTCCTGCTGCCACATTCGGGGCATCCCATGATTCTCCGAACAGCACATCGTCGCCACTCCCTCCCTCCAAGTAATCGTTGCCGCCGCCGCCCTGAAGCACGTCATTACCGTCACCGCCGTCGAGGGTGTCGGTCCCCGCCTGGCTCGCAAACAGCGGCGAGTCTCCGAAAAGGGAATCATTGCCGGCCTCTCCGAAGAGCACGTCATCGCCGATATCGCCCACCAACTGGTCGGCGCCGTCGCCACCGAACAGTTGATCCTGCCCCGCACCGCCCCACAACTGGTCATCCCCTTCCTCGCCATCCAGAGTATCGTTGCCGCCGAGGAGATTCAGGACTGTGGGGTCATTGCCATCACCGTAGAGGAAATCGTCGCCGGTGCCGCCAGCAATGAGATCGTCTCCCTCTCGGCCCTGCACATCGTCGATCCCAGCGCCACCATCAAGCTGATCATTACCGAGTCCGCCATTCAGTAAATCATCACCGGCATCGCCGGAAAGGAGGTCGTCATCATCCTGACCGAAGAGCGCGTCGTTGCCGACGCCACCGAAAATCGTATCGTTGCCAGCCTCTCCATGCAGTTCATCGTCTCCATCATCCCCGAAGAGGTCGTCATTTCCCTCCTGCCCGGTCATAAGATCATGACCAAGTCCGCCCCACAATGAATCGTCGCCGGCCCCTCCCTGTAGCTCGTCGCGGTCAGCGCCTCCATCGAGAACGTCGTTCCCGGCGAACCCAGCGAGCCGATCCATACCGGCGCCACCATACAGAACATCGTCGCCCCCTCCACCTTGAAGTTCATCGATCCCGGCGCCACCATCGAGAATATCTGCGGACCCGGGATCCTCTGAAAAGTCCCCGACCAAAAGATCGTCGCCATCCCCACCGGAAAGAGAGTCAGCCCCTGCGCCACCGAATAAGCGGTCATTGCCCTCACCGCCATCCAACCAATCATCTCCAGCAAGAGTCTGAGTAAAATCCGACTCCCCATAAAGCCTATCGTCGCCCATCCCGCCGATGAGAATGTCATTTCCTCCGTCGCCGACAAGCAGGTCGTTACCGGCGCCTCCATCGAGATAGTCATCTGCACCTACAGGTGAGAAAAAGGCCAACATAGGGAAACTTTTTAGAATGAGATCAACGTCATATACTTTTGCAATCCAACCCGCTGGACGGTTCTCGCCCCTAAGAACATCCTCACCCTCCCCACCAAGCAGCACATCAACGCCAAGGGCGCCCAATAACACGTCATTGCCGGCGCCCCCGTCAATATAGTGTGTGCCGCTGCCGATATGGGTCCATGCGTAATTGCCTATCTCGGTATCAGTCACAGCAATGTCATTGCCATCTCCCCCGAGAAAGATATCCCCATCGGAGACATCGGCATAATCATCACCGCTACCCCCAACGAGATAATCATTCCCTCCGGCACCGACTAAGATGTCATCACCGGCCCCACCATCACGAAGATCAGAGAACGAGTCGTGTATTGACGGCACCTGAGAGGTGAGGACATCATTTCCTTCGTTGCCATACATGGCATACGAATACGGATTGGTGGCAATGAGTGTCTCATCCCCACTGTCTCCGACCAACACATGTCCAAAAGGTCCGGCAGGAAGTCCTGTATCAGACGGACTCGAGGAGAGATCCCGCAATTGAATTCCCATCTGGCCGCTCTGGAAATTCTCGTTCACGATGAGGACACCGTTCACGATGAGATCGGTCCCGGACATCAGGTAAGTAGTTTGGCCATCCAGGCTCGTATAACTGTTGGCGGCATCACCGGCACGCCGAATACCTCCCTGCAGCAGGTGCTCGTCGAAAATGATCTGCCCCTGCGCATCACTGTCTTCAATTCGATCTACCCCATCACCAGAACGATAGATGTACGTATCGAATCCAACGCCGCCTTCGAGGAGGTCGCTGTCGCCAGCGCCGCCGATGAGTGTGTCGTTTCCCTCATTGCTGACGAGATGGTCCTGCCCACCACCACCATTCAGCATATTTTTTGCGCTATTGCCGATGAGAATATTGCCTAACTCGTTGCCAATGCCATCAATGGCATCTCCCTCCGTCAGCGTAAGGCGCTCGATCTGGGAGTCCAGGGTGAAGGTGACTGAACTGCGCACTTCGTCAATGCCGCTATTGGCATACTCTCGAACGACATCGCCAGAATCGTCGACGAGATACGTGTCGTCTCCCGTTCCTCCCAGCATCGTATCGGCGCCACTGCCGCCATCCAAGATGTCGTTGCCGGGATTCCCCTCCAGATAGTCCTTGCCTCCATAACCAAACAGATGATCGTCTCCCTCACCGCCATAGAGATGGTCACCAAAAAACGTACTTCCATCGAGAGTTTCGCCGACCTCGCCTCCAAACAAGACTTGAGGCCCTTGTGGTGCTACCGAACGAATCTCGTACAGTGATTGGAAATCTTTAAAATGAGTGATAGAGGGGAAACCGATTGGGCTACTGTTGACATTGATCTTCTCGACCAGAAATGCGGCGCGATCCTTCAAGTACTGTGGAGACAATTCCCCCATTCCGCTTTCGGAGTTGAGCAGTGCCAACTGTCCGGCTTCGTTGTGGCTAGCATAGAGTGCCTCTGTCGAGGAAGCGCTAGCCCCGAGGACCGCAAATGGGGCTAACTCCCTTAATGCGAACCGATAGGCAAGACTCGTTGAATCCTCCAGTAAGGCCAAGGCTTGTAACTCCTCAGCGCTCTTCCCTATCAATGGCGCAATGCTGAAGACCTGATCACCGATCGCCGCTCGAACGGCGTCAAGTCGCTCATAAAACGGTTGTCGATACGTTAAACTGCCAAAGTCGCCGGGCAGACGTCCGTAAGGAGTAGCAGGTCCTTCAACGTGGAACACCTTGGCCAGTGCATCAAGCGCTTTTTCAAGCGTGTCTCCCTCGGCAGGGGGCACAGGCGTTCCTTGTTCTGGATAGGGAGAGGCAATCTGATCTGAGGAGGCTTTCAGAATGCTTTCTATCTGGGATTGCTGTAACTGCGGATCAGCCCTCTGAAACAGTTCCTGGATGGCCAGGGAGTCCACAATGAGAGTGATGCTGTGGCTATTGCCATATTGCGATTCCCATGGATTCTGGAGATTCACATCTTCAATGAGTGGCTGCCCTTCGATGAGAACCGGAGTCGCCTTTGCGTGGACACCAGAATTGGCGACCACCTCAACATCCTGACCAGTCTCGGCATGACCAAAGAGCTGCTGTATTTTACCAAAGGCACCATCGGTTCTCGTCATCCCTCCGGTCAGGCCAGACAAACTTTGGGTTCCACTCGTGGGATATAAATTTTGGGCGGCATCCAACGCGACCAAGTACCGCTCATCAGTATAGATGTCACCCGTCGCTCCACTCATAAACAGCGAGCCCAAAGGATCGGTTGCCCGTAACCGCGCATCAAGGTTCGCAAGCATCTCCCGTATGCGATCTGCTTCCTGTGCCTCGCTGTTGAAATGTAAACCGGCAAATTCACCGCGCCCGGCCCCATTAAAGGTGTACGTTTGGGCCACGCGATCCGCATAGAGTTCTGTGAATACGGTCGCTAGGTGCCCGCCGAGCGAATAGCCAGTGACATTAAGCTGGTTCTGGGAATTGCCAAAAAAGGCAGCCAATGACGGATCGACGGTTCCATCGCTCTTCCTGCCCTGTTGCAGGTCCTCAAAGTATCGCGTCATGCTGACAAGTTGCGCAAACGCAAATCCGGCGCTCTTGATTTCCGCATCTGCGCCCAAAATATCGCGGGAACGATCACCACCATTGTTGTCGGTGGCATACTCGCTGCTTCGAAATGAAAGCGTGTAGCTATTTGTCTCAGTATCGAAAAATACGGTGGCACTGAAGCCAGTCGCATCGTTGGCATGGTGATCGACGATCTGATAGCGCTGGACGAATTGCTCAGCCTGCAGCCTCGTCATCCGGATTTTACCAGGCAACACGAGTGCCGTCGGATCATCACCAGTTATATTGTTGTTTCCAAGTTGAAGTTGGCCGATCACCTGTTGAGGACTCGATAGATCAATCCCGTCAAGGTAACTCTCAGCGGCAATCTGCTGTAGAGCGAAACGGAGATAGGTACCAATTTCACCTTGAGCCATAATGCTCCCCTTTAGAAGACACAGGTTTAACTACTTTCAGAACAAAGTTATCGCCACCATGCTCAGCACGGCCTAATTCGCCAGGGCAAACTTGCCCCTTTAGCCACCAAATACCTGTCAGGTTCTTCACATTACCGCTCTTGAGGAACCCCCGTCGGACTGCCACCACGTCGTTGCTTGCAAGCTCGAGGATGATTAATTCTCCTCCAACAATCCCCATTTCCCGATCATGCGGCCGAGAGATACCTCGCCATGTGAATCCGTATCGACTCCTCAAGGAGCTGGCATATTCCATTTTCATGCTCTTCATGTTTCGAGCATCAAATCCAAAATAACGCGCATATTTCGCTTTTGCGGACGGAGGGTCAAACAGTGAGGAATCTCTGTATCGCTTCTTCCAGGACGACACCTTCACTTCAAACAATGGACTCTCCACATAGCGATAGCCATCTGGACGAATAAATCCAAAAGCCTGTTCAGCTGAGGTCCCAGTTGTGTAGCCATACGGATCCTCCAACGCATAGAGGTGTTCCAATTCCCAATCTGTGGCTTCTTTCCTGGGCCGCATCATGTAGATACCTTCCACATTCTCCACGGTCTTGTAGATGAACTCCCCCGCTTCGGTCTTGCATAGGTGATCAAAATACTTTTCCGGCGTCATGCCCGGCTCGTAGCCGCTATCTTCGGGTAACGGGTTGGGGATCTTGATCGAGTGGGCGAACCGGCCCTCCTCGGTGGCCATGGGATCAACCGGTTTGAGTTTAGCCACCTCGCCACAGACCTCTCCGGGAGCGAGCTTCCGGCTTTCACAACTCAGCCTGATTTTTTCAATGGCCTTCCGAAATCGCTCTCCGGGCGTCTCTTCTTTCCCCAATAGCCCCGCCTCGCTGGTTACGATCATCGTGACGAGCAACAGCCCTACAACGACCATGCCCCTGACAATTTGATCAGACCTCATCTTCATGACCAACCCTCTTCCTGAAGGTTTGTTGCGCAACATAGTTCTTTTTCAGACGTCCTAACGCTCCCTCAAACTCTCCTGCATAGACTTCAGTAAGGGGCTCAGCAAGTAATCGATCACCCGACGCTGGGCGGTCTTGACCTCCACGGTGACGGCCATCCCAGGCGACAGATGGATGCGCTTTCCCTCCACCTGCATCGTGGCTCGATCCATACTCACCCGGCTCGCATAGACCAGACCGCCTTTCTCCTTGTCCAACGGTACCGCATCGTCCGAGACGGTCAACACCTTTCCTGGAATCGTCCCATACAAGGTGAACGGAAACGTCTCGACTTTGATTTCAACCGGCTGCCCTTCCCTCACAAAGCCGATGTCCTTGTTCTCGAACTGTGCTTCCACTTCCACGGGATGGTCTTGAGGCACGACGATGAGCAATGGCTGCGCGGGCGTGACGACACCCCCAACCGTATGCACCGCCACCTGTTGCACGACCCCGTCGATCGGCGACATCAGCTTCTGCAAGTCGGTTTTCTGTCCAGCCTTGCGCACGTCTTGAAGCAGCGATGCTGCCTTCGTTTCAATGATCGAGAGCTCGGCCTGTTTGCTCTGCTGAAACTCCGAGAGGAGCGCGTGGTAGTTTTGCTCGGCCTCAGCCAGCGCAGCCCGATCCTGGCGCAACTTGCTTTTCTGCCCGGCCCACTCCTGAGCCTTGTCGATGCGTTGCTGCTCGAATTGGAGATAGTCCATCTTCGACACATACTGTTGCGCCAGCAGGGACCGATAGGCCTCGGCGCGCTCAGATTCGATCGGAACAGTTGCCTCCAGCCGCCGGAGATTATCCTTCGTTGCATCTCGCGCAGCCCGGCGTTGCCCAATGAGGTGCCGGGATGCATCAACCCGGGCGGAAAATTCCGCGACTTGATCCCGCAGGAGTTGTTGTTGAAGCAACATGAATTGCGGATCGGCTTCTTCCGGAACCTCGAAAGTGGAGTGCCCCGCAATCAACGCGCGCAATCGAGCAGCCTCGACCAGCGCGGCTCGATATTCGTTGAGCGCCCGATCCCGATCAGCGCCGTTTTGCGTCGCATCCAGCTCGATCAGAACCTCTCCCTGACGAACGGTTTGACCGTCTTGCACGTGAATGGAAGCAATGACACCGGTTTCGAATGGCTGGATGGTTTTGGAATGACCACTGGGGATAATCTTGCCAGGCGCCACCGCGACGATATCAATGTGACTGAGCGAGGACCAGGTCACCGCCGTCGTGAACGCCAGCATGATGGTCCAGAGAATAGCGCGGCCGATCGGCGAAGGCGGCGCATGTTGAATTTCAAGCACAGCAGGAAGAAACTCCACCGCACTCCCGCCGGAAACAACCGCCGAGGGCATGGTCCGTTCAATTTGCCATGCCGCACGCCACACCGCCAGATGTCGCAATAACGTCTTCATCCTCTCTTCCTCATCTGCCTCTCCGTTACGCTGCTGCGGATCGCCCTTCCTGATATCGATGAAGTCGCGCATACATCCCGTTGCGCTTGATCAGATCATCGTGCGGCCCGTCCTCGAAAATTTGCCCCTTGTCGAGGACGTAAATCCGGTGGGCAGGGCGAACCGTGCTCAAACGGTGTGCAATGACGATGACGGTGCGCCCCTTGCAGATCTGCGCCATGTTCTGTTGAATGATCGCTTCGGATTCATAGTCCAGAGCGCTAGTGGCTTCATCAAAGATCAGAATGCGAGGATTTGCAACGAGAGCACGAGCAATGGCGATACGCTGACGCTGCCCGCCGGAGAGGGCGCAGCCATGCTCCCCTACCGTCGTGTCATATCCGTCGGGAAGCTCCAAGATGAACTCGTGGGCACCGGCCAGCTTGGCCGCATGCATCACACGATCCATTGAGAGCCCCGGGTCGGTTAATGCGATGTTCTCTCGGACGGAGCGATTGAAAAGAAAGTTCTCCTGCAGTACCACGCCGACTTGTCGACGCAACCAGGCCGGATCGACTTGCGCAAGATCCACCCCATCGACCAGCACACGCCCCCGTTCCGGCACATACAGCCGCTGCATCAGCTTCGCAATGGTACTTTTGCCCGACCCGGATCGCCCCACCATCCCAATAACCTGGCCTGGCTGGAGGGAGAAGGAGACCTGCTGGAGAACCGGTCGGCCATCTGGACGATAGCGAAAGGTGACGTCGTCGAACGTAATCTGCCCGGCGATCTGCGGCAACGTTGTGCGGGCCGGGCTATATGTAGGTTCGGGCCTGGTGTTCAACACATCGCCCAAACGTTGTATTGAAATGCCGACCTGTTGAAACTCCTGCCAGAGGTTCACCATACGCAACAAGGGCCCGGTCACCTGCCCGGAGATCATATTAAAGGCGATCAGTTCGCCGATACTGAGCGCCCCATCGATGACTTGATACGCACCGACCCACATGACGGCAATGGTCGTAGCTTTTTGGATGAATGCCGCCAGCTGGCCGGCTATGGTGATCAGACTGGTTGCACGGAAACTGGCCTGCACGTATCCGGCCAATTGTTCGTCCCAGCGGCGCTGCAACGGTGGCTCGACGGCCAGCGCCTTCACGGTCTGAATACCGCCTACGGCCTCGACTAGAAATGACTGGTTCTCCGCTCCGCGGTTAAACTTCTCATTGAGCCTGGTGCGAATCGTCGGCGTGATGGCAACCGAGAGAATGGCATAGAGCGGCAGAGATGCCATCACCACCAGTGTCAACATCGAACTGTAGAGCCACATCACAGCGAGAAAGACGACGATGAACACGACATCCAGCACGACTGTCACCGAATTACTGGTGAGAAATTGACGGATATGCTCGAGTTCGCGCACGCGTGCGACCGTATCGCCAACCCGGCGTGCTTCAAAGTAGGCGAGAGGGAGGGCCAACAGATGCCGGAACAGTTGCGCCCCCAAACTCACATCGATCCGGTTCGTGGTGTGAGCAAACAGATAGGTACGCAACCCGCCGAGCAGGCCGTCGAATAGTGCCAGTGCCAGCATACCGACGGCCATAACATGCAGCGTCGTGAAGCCCTTATGCACCAAAACTTTATCGATAACGACCTGGGTGAACAGGGGAGTGAGTAGTGCAAAGAGCTGCAGAAAAAATGACGCCAACAACACCTCGCCCAGCAGCCGCCGATACTTGAGCACCGCTGGAATGAACCAGGTGATGTCAAAGGCAAAATCCTGCGCCCTGAGGCCCGCGCGTTTCGCACAGAGTAGCAACCTGCCACTCCAATCTGTGACGAACATCTCTCTCGATTGAACCAGCGATCTCGCCTCCAGTGGATCATGGATGAGCACCTTGTCGTCCTGCACTTTGGCCAGGACGACGTATCGCCCGTCGATTCGCTGGACAATGGCCGGCAATGGCGTGGTCGCAAGCTCCTCCCATCGAGCAGTCACAAGTCCGACTCGAAACCCAATGTGTTTGGCTGCGCGTAGCAACTCCTGCGTCGCCAGCACCGTGCCCGACTGCCCAAACTGATGCTGAATCTGTCCCCCATCAACAGGCAGGTCATGAAACCTGGCGACCATGAGCAGGCATAACAAGCCCGTATCTGTTATGGGACTTGGCACAGCGCAATCCGCGGGATTGGACGTCAACGTATCCATGGGGAAGATGTCGGTCCGACAGGTTAGGATTGTTTGGTCTTAGGAGGTTGGAGACTGACCAGCACCCTCTGAAGTTGCTGATAGAGACGCACCACGGAATCGAGAGGTAAGGCAACACGTGCCGCGCTGATTCCCTCGACCTGTTTCAGTGTGACTTCGCCTTGCTTCGCACGCGTGGCGACGGCACTCAACAACGCAGGCTCTAGAAACCCAAAATCGACATATGCCAGTCCGTCCGAGAGACCGACATGAGTGTAGTTCACAAGAACCGGCTGATCCGATGGGGAAACGGGTTTCAGACGAACATTCACGGCCACCGATTTATCCCCACGCTGCATAGGATGATGACTTTCTGCCATGCTGCTCCTCCTTTGTTTCGCTAAGCGTGATGCAATATTCGCAAGTCGCCCGGACTCGCACAGAACAGAGGCGATGTTATGGCGAGACTGCCCGGCGCACTATTCCCCAGAGGTTGGGCAGAGGCAAACACTTTGGTAGGCCGGACATTTACCTAGGATACTGGATAGGCAACCTATCAGCAGAACAGTGGGATGCCCCGATAGACGAATGATCACATGCAGAAAATGGTCGGATGTCCAGAAAGTGCTCTCATAGCAACAAGGTGGTGCTCGCCTCATCAGGTCTTATCGCACCATTGAGCCTGACTCCTGCTCAATCTGCGTTTGGAGCCGACCGATTCCCCCCGCACAACAACCATTTAATAACGACCCGGCATCATGGTTCGCACCCTCTTTCACTACGCGCGACCCCGTCGCTCTCCCCCCACATCACATTCTCGTTCCCGATGCACCACAGGTGTACAATGCGTTCATGTTGATCCAGGCGTTCCTTGTGAGCGATGTTATCCATCGTGCACGTTCCACCGTAAAGCCGCTGCTGGCTGCGATTTTGTGCCTCGCGCTGGCAGCCTGCGCGGGTGTGGTGCAGAGAGACGCCCTGCCGACGGTGTCATCGGTGGATCTCGCTCGTTACGCAGGAACATGGCATGAGATCGCCCGGCTGCCGATGTGGTTTCAACGACACTGCGTAGACTCGAAAGCGATCTATACCAGCCGCCCCGATGGCGCTATCGGAGTCCACAACGAATGTGTAACCGACAGTGGAGGGGTTGAGCAAGCCGAAGGTGTGGCGACGGTGATCGATTCCAAGACGAACGCGCGGCTCACCGTGGTCTTCGACAACTTCTTCGCACGGCTCTTCGGTTCATCTCGTGAGGGGAACTACTGGATTCTCGCGCTTGATCCGGAATACCAAACCGCGATGGTCGGCACACCGGACCGCCGCTTTCTCTGGATTCTCTCACGCGCGCCTCAGCTGGAGGACGCCACTTATCAGCGCCTCGTCGAGCAGGCCAAAGACTTCGGCTTTCCGATCAGGGACCTCATTCGTACTCGCCGGCCGACATCGTTGTAAGCTGATCCTGCCGGCAGCATTTTGTCCTGCGCACCGTGGCCAAACGATTTTTCCCCACGCCCGCTTGGTTGCAACGTCCACCTTCTCCATCAGCAAGTTCACCCTGCCCAGCAACTCCTCATCGACCAGGGCGACCGATTGCCTGCTGGCCTGACTGCCGACGGTGTTACACGCCCTACCATCTCTGGCTCAACAGTGTCCTCTTCCTTCCCAGCAGAGGGATACATATGAATGAACGTATTGAATCGTTGGATCGAGAAAAGAATGAGTTGCTGCAGAGGTGTGTGTTTTGTATAGTACCTACAGCCTACGCTTTCTCCGAGACGGGCGATCCCCAATCAACGTGCGCCGCGTGTCGCATGCGCTGAGATGCCAGCATCCAGCCAGACGACGTACCAACCCACAACCGTCAGTGGGTCGGCACCATCATCTCAACTTGGCAACTAGGCTACGGGAAACCATCGAGAGCCGACAGCTGCTTCCGGAGAAAACGCAATTCCGGCAAGCTTCAAAAATCATCATGCCCCTCCATTCATTCGATTTTATTGTCTTCTTTCTGCCGCTCGCCATCGCGCTGCACTTCTTGCTCAACAGGGCCGGGCACGTTCATCTTGCGCTTACCGCAGTCGTTGGCATGTCGCTGGTTTTCTACGGATGGCGTGCACTCTCCGACGTGGAACTGCTCGTCGCCTCGATCGGCATGAACTTTCTGATCGGATGTTCCATCCATCGGTACAGCACAGACCCCGGACTGCGGGGAAAACTCCTCTTGGCTTTGGGCATTACGATCAACCTCGCGCTGCTTGGTTATTTCAAATACTCGACATTCGTTCTCGACAACATCAATGCCGTCATGCACACCACGTACCCCTTGATCGTCGGCTATTTGCCGCTCGGAATTTCATTCCTGACCTTTCAGCAAATCGCCTATTTAATGGATGTGTATCGAGGGCAGGTTAAGAGCTTCAACTTTCTGGATTACTGTTTCCTCTGCGCCTTCTTTCCCAAAACCCTAGCCGGCCCGATCGTTCGACATGGAGAGATCAGCCCCCAACTCAACGAACGCATGCGCGCAGTGACACAAGAGGTGTTAGCCGAAGGGATGACTCGTTTCACCATCGGGCTATTCAAGAAAGTAGTGATGGCGGATACCCTGGCCGGCTATGCCAATCCCCTCTTCACGGCAGACGCGTTCGGCAGAGACCTGGGCATGGTTGAGGCCTGGGGCGGAATCCTGGCCTATACGTTCCAATTGTACTTTGATTTTTCCGGCTACACCGATATGGCGCTGGGCATTGCTCGAATGTTCGGGATCGCCCTGCCCGAGAATTTCAACTCGCCCTATAAGGCCACCAACATCATTGATTTCTGGAAGCGGTGGCATATGACCCTTTCCCGCTTCCTTCGCGACTACCTGTACATTCCGCTAGGTGGAAACAGGCAGGGAGCTGTGCGCCAATACCTGAACCTGCTGATTACCATGGTGTTATGCGGACTCTGGCATGGAGCGAGCTGGACATTCGTGATTTGGGGCGCTCTTCATGGCGGGTATCTTCTGATCAACCATGGCTGGCGAAGACTGGAGCTGGCCTGCGCGCCTGCAGTTGGATGGGGAGTGACCTTTCTATCCGTCGCTTTTGGCTGGGCCTGGTTTCGGGCAGATACTGTGCCCGCAGCGATCAAGCTGACGGCATCCCTATTCGGCCTGAATGGACTGTGGGGAAATGGGCTCCGAAGCGCGTTCCTGCACCTCGAGACGCCCGCGCCGCAACTTGCCGCACTTGCGCGCTTTTTTGGCTATGAACTCGGACTCGTCATCTCAGTGGGTCGGTGGACGATCTATCCGGGTGACGTCCTTCTTTCAACACCCATGCTCCACACTTACTGGCTGGTCGTCTCTGGTCTCATCGTGCTAAGGTTACCCAACGCGCGCGAATGGATGGGCGCGTCCTCCCATGAGTCTGACTCCCCGCTCTCGCTGAGAAGAGCCCTGTTTGTGGGGGGACTGTTGTTCCTTGTGTGGCTTGCGTCGATTACGTCGCAGCTCGGCGGGTTTATTTATGAGAACTTCTGAACCGTCATGACGATATCGTTACCCACAAGATATTTAGGAACGATTGCGCTCACCCTCGCGCTCGGCGTTTTCTTTTATGGGCACCTCTAAAAACTCGAATATGTTTCGGTGAACGCGCAAAAACCAGCTGAGC
>CAKKRE010000077.1 GCA_919902505.1 Nitrospiraceae bacterium | reverse complement strand
TGGTCGACCATCCGACTGATCGCGAAGGTCCCCACGATCGTGGCCGCGTACTACCGGCTCCGGCGGGGTGACGAGCAGATTCAGCCCCGCGATGATTTGGACCATGCCAGCAACTTTCTGTACATGCTGACGGAGAAAGTGCCCGACCCGTTGATCGCGAAAGTGCTGGATACCTGCCTCATCCTCCATGCCGAGCACACGATGAATGCCTCCACCTTCAGTGGCCTGGTGACCGCCTCCACACTGGCCGATCCCTACACGGTCGTCTCCTCAGCGATCGGGACCCTGAAAGGACCGCTCCATGGCGGAGCGACCCAGGAGACCGTGGCGATGTTGGAGGAGATCGGATCGGTAGACAATGTTCGACCCTACATCAAGCAGAGGCTCGCCGCGAAGCAGAAGCTCATGGGATTCGGTCATCGCATCTACAAGGTCAAGGATCCGAGAGCCGTCATTCTCCAACAGTTGGCCCAGCAGCTCTTTGCGCAGTATGGGCGTTCTCCACTCTACAGCCTGGCTGAGGAGGTTGAGCGTGTGGGTGAAGCATTGCTGGCCGGCAAAGGGATCCATGCCAACGTGGATTTCTACTCAGGGGTGCTCTACAAAACGATGGGCCTCGATGAAGACTTCTTTCCGACCATTTTCGCGATGGCGCGGGTGAGCGGCTGGTTAGCTCACTGGCTGGAACAGCTCAAGGACAACAAGCTCTTCCGACCGGATCAGATCTACGATGGACAGCATGGCCGAGCCTACGTTCCCATCGATCGCCGGCTGGGAGGATTATAACGAGGTTGCCGTATCCATGACGATCGCGTCGAATACGGTCACGCCGACCGGAATGTTCGACGGGTTCTCGGGCGGTGACGCGATGGGATGCCGAGAACGAACGATGGGGGCTGGTCTCCACAATTGAGCGAGGTGCGCTATGAGAATCTATCTTCCCTTCCTAGGCGCAGCTGTCGGCCTCATGGCGCTGCCCTGTACGGCCGCGGCGCCAAGCCAGAAAGAGGCTCGATCCCAGATCCAGATCCAAGGAAGCCAGGAGCAACGGATTGAGATCGTCATTGAGGATCGTACCTTCTTTCTGGCTAAAGGCGGCCCCATCCAGATAGGGACACCCATCGAGATCGTCTTGGAGAATCGTGACAAGGTCCGCCACGGATTTACCTCATCGATGCTGATCGGGCTCCTCGTCTCCGGGGAAGACGATCAGATTGTGACGTATGGGAAAGGCGTGGAAGGATTCTACGTGAATCCTGGGAAGACCCTGGTGATCCGGTTCAGCACCGAACGGCCCGGGAGCTTTCCGTTCCACTGCGATCTCCATGAGCGCATGAAAGGGGAACTCTATGTACTGGAGGTCCCCACGGTATAGACAGGAGGTCACGCGATATGTTTTCGCAGCAGCCGACCGTGAATGGCAGAAGAGCTCAACGCGGGCTGGCAGTTCACGTTCCAGTGGGTCTGCTTCATGCTTTGGATCGATCCCGCCGCCTGTACAGGCCGGGGAATGGAGGGAGGATCGTGTGACCATGACGATCGCGTCGAAAATCGTGCGGCGAGTCGCCACCATCGATGAGAACAAATCCGTTCTCGATGCGGCCAAACTCATGACTGAGGAATTCATTGGGTCCGCTGGTGTCTGGATCTGATGAAGGGACATCGATGCCGACACCTGCTGGTCTTCGAGGGGGCGGAATTCATCGGAATCGTCTCGCTGCGCGACATGGTGGCGCTGATGATCGACGAGAAGGAAGCGCTCATTCAGCACCTGGAACGATACATCGCCTCCTGACGGGTTCTTTTCCGACGATGTCCGAGGAATCTCGGCTTTTGAGAAGAAAGAGAAGAGGGAGGGCATCATGGTAAAGGTAGAGGAACGCACAGGAATGAAGCCCGAGAGCGAAACAGAGGAGAAACCGCCGTACGAAAAGCCCTGCCATTGTCTGCTCTGTGGACAGCTGGGACCTGCCCTGTTGTATGGTCACTGGATTTGCGATCACTGCAAGAAGGTAGTCCAGGCGGAGATGGTGGCGAGGAAGCGCAAGATTGAAAAGGAGGGCGGTGGTCTGGCGTAGGCGGGATGGCGCCTCACCGGTTCATTTCCGGGAGGTGCGGTGATCTGAAGAGAGGGAGGACATGATGTCTGTGCCCAAACATCTGGAGGCCGCCGCAGCGAAAGCGCAGGTCGCGTCCGTAGCCCGAGGCGCGTCGGGTTTCCTGCGATGGTCAGTTGGCATTCATTAAACTCAATGTTTCAGGTCTTGGCTTTCTCCTCTTTCAACCGTCGATCTCTGAGACGGCGCAGCAGTTCGTGATACGACGAGTCCGTAATGATTTTCGTGAATTGACTGCGATAGTTCATGACGAGACTGACTCCATCGACGATGACATCGTAGGCGTACCAGGTGCCGTCCTTATTCGTCAGCCGATAATCCATCGGAAAGTCCAGCTTGTCGGACACCAGTCTGGTTCGGACTTCGGCATACCCGTCGACCGTGCGCTCAGAGAGATAGACCACCCGCTCGCCCGCGTACCCTTCGATCCTGGCCGCATACTGGTCCGACAGAAACGCTTTGAAGAGCTGCACGAACTCCTGCCGTTCCGAGGGGCTGAGCGGTTTCCAATGGGCGGCCAGCGTCCGTTTCGACATCTCTTCGTAGTCGAACCGCTCCGCAATGACCTCCTCCAGCAGGCGTCGCCGATGGGACAGTTGGCCGGGCGCTTTCAGCTGCTGGTCGTCGAGGATATGAAAGACCGTGTCGAGTGTCGCGCGGACAACGGCGGTCGGAGGGGCGCCCTCTAATGTCGCGCCGGCCGGGCCGACGAGCAGCAGTGCGAAGGCCAGTCCTGCGGAGACGAGATGAACGAAGTGTGGTCGGCGCATGATCCGGACCTCCCAGGGTTGCACTGTTCACGTTCCGATGCACGTCGGCTGCTCATGCCGGCGTGACCGCTGATCGTGCCGCATGAGCGAGCACCTGCTGAATATGCACCTCCACCTGTCTGAGTACCGACGGGGCGACGGCATAGCCGTCGCTTTCGTAGGTCAAAATGGGCATCCCCTGCCGGATACTCAATGGTTTCAGAATCGCTTCAGAAATCCGGAAGGGGAGACAGTTGAATGGTCCGATGAGGATGAGTCCGTCATAGCCTTCACGCTCCGCATCCAGTCCTTTGCCGATTGTGGGCAGGAGTTCGCCCCAGATGGCGCGGGACACATGCTCGGCCCCTTTCAGGAAGACGGTCGAGGCCTTGTTCGGTCCTGCGACCAGCAGGCCGGTTTTCTGAAACAGTCCACGGTAATGTTCCTCAACGCCCTGCAGCATCTGATGGCCGGCCCATTGCTGCAGGTACTGCCGGCCTTCCGGTTCAAAGATTCTGGTGCAGGCCTTTGCCATGGCAAAGCTGCCCGGTTCCAATCCCCAATGCTGCGCAGTCGCGGCCATCTCGTCATAGGTGAAGTAAAGGAACAGATCGCTGAGGTCCACCGGTTTCAGGATGATGCCTCGTTCTGCATACAGGTCGCGCACGCCATCCATGAAGAACGAACTGAACCGGGTGAAGAAATCGCCGGCCACTACGACACGGGGGCAGGTCAACGGATCCCGCATGCGTGGAATTGCGGCCAAGTGATCGACGAATGCGGGCAACGTGGCATTAAACTCCTCTAGCGATCGCGCGCCTTCGGCGAAGCGTTGCCACTCATCCCTCAGGTGATCGACCCAGCCGGGGTTTCCTACGACACGGAGTACATGGTCGATCTCTACCAGGACATCACCGACGATGATAGCTGGAGAGAAGGATCTCGTCAGTCGCTCTTTGTCGAAGCCGAGATATTGGTTTTCCTCGCGGGGATCGAAGAGGAAGACGTCGGTCATCCGATGCTCAGTGATAAACCGTTCCAAGTAACCCATGTAGGAGTCACTCACGCAGGGCGCCCCGCCCCGTAGCATGTAGAAACCCGCGACCTCATCGGGCCGGCGCTGCTCCTGGACTTGGAGCAATTGTCCGATGCAGATCGGCAAGGGCAGGCACTCCCGCCCTGACGTGTATTGAAGGCCCCGGTCAAGTTGAGCGCGACTCAGCGGAAGGACGACGCCTGGATGCAAGCCGAGCCAGCGGGAGGCCATGGTCACGGCCTGGGTGTGGTACGGGGAAAAGTTCGGGAAATAAATCGTGACCTGCGGATCTGTCAGGCGTACCTGCTCGCCGTTGGAGCGAATGATTCGGCCGTCTGAAATGAGCCGGCAGGCGGTGAACGTCTCACCGGTGCTGCGGTGAATCTCCTGATAATTGCCGATAATGTCGAGAAAGGCCTCCAGCCTGGTTTGGACTCCGGCATCGGCTGTGTGCGCATCGATCTCCAGGATCAGATAGGGTTTTGACCCCATCTCGGAGGCGAGGGTGGCATGGGTAAAGGCATCGATGGTGCAACTGAAGTTGCTCACGCTCAGCAGGAACAGATTGGGATGCTGCTTGGCGATCGCCACGGCATTCAAAATCTGGTTCGCGAAGTGCCAGGACGTGGGGCCCTCGCCGACGGGTAACAGACAGTCGGCGGGGATCACCGACACACCCATGCTGGAGAGTTTCTTACCCACCGATTGCGAGGCTTCCGGGGTGAAGGCATTGTAGCTGTGACCGGCGAGGAGGATGGCTGGTTTGCCTGCCGCGATGGCCGCTTCAAGCGCCTGCTGTCCCAGCTCACTGAGAGCGCGTTCGGCTTCAGTCTGGGCATGGACTGCCGCCTTCCAGGCTTCCTCGGCTAGGTCACGTGTGATCCCGAGCTCCTGCAGGGCCGTGTCGATCAGGGCGGAGCAGTCTTCGTACCCATTGGTGAAATCCAAGACCGGTGAGAGCAGGCGATTGCCTGGAAAGGCTTTCGCCAAAAAATACGGTTCCGCCTGGGTGATCGGGCAGAGGTACGAATCCCGACATTGGTTCGGGTGAGGCATGCGCACGACATGCGGGATGAAGATCAATTCGACGCCCCGGCGGGTGAGATCAAGCACGGCGCCGTGGGCGATCTGCGCGGGGAAGCAGAATCCTGAATTGGAGGTGAGGTCGCCTCGTGGGTCTACATCCGAGAGCAACACCTCCATCCCCAGGTGAGAAAAGAAGGTGGAGTAGAGCGGAAAGAGCGAGTGGGTGGTCAGTGCCCTGGGAATGCCGATACGTGTGCCGTTAGCCACTGTGGTTCCCGTAGTGCGGCCCAACGATTCCCGTACAAACGCTTTTGCGCTTTCGTACACGGGCCCGACGCCCCAATGTGTGCGCTCAATCCGTTCGCGCTTGGGCGTGGCGGCGGGCGGCCTGGGAGTAACCTGAAAGAGTACCTCGGCTCGCTTCTCGACCAGGTCTGCCACTCCAGCCTGGCGGGCCTTTCGTTTCCACACATTCTCATACAGGCTGCAACGGCCTCCGAAGGGAAAGCGGCGGCCGGCGACCATGAACCGGTCGATGCTGCAGTACATCTTGCAGGCCCCACAGGTGAAGCGGCCGACAAGCTCCATCTCCGGAGCGCCGAGTGTGGGCAGATCGACGGAATGGCCCGGCAGCGAGCCGGATCGTTCCAGCGCGAGCAACCCGACCCCGAGCGCCCCGAGCAATTCGGGGCTGGGCGGAATGACCACATCGCGGCCGACGCTGTGGGCGAAGGCATACCCGACGGCGTGGTTCAATGCGACGCCGCCTTGCAGGAAGACCTTCTTGCCCACGTAGCGCGGTCCCTTCACCCGGTTCAGATAGTTGTCGGCGATGGCATAGACCAGGCCGGCCACGATGTTGTCGCGGGGGTGGCCCTTCTGTTGGGCCAGCCGAATATCGCTATTGATGAAGGCGGCGCAGGTCGCCTTAAAATGCACGGGCGAAGGGGCGGCGATCGCCAGGTCGGCGATGTCGGAGACGGTAATCCCGAGATCGCTCTGAGCGCTTTCTTCCAGGAACGACCCTGTGCCGGCCGAGCAGGCGTTGTTCATCGCATAGTCGATGGGCACGCCATTGCGCAGGTAGATGTATTTGGAATCCTGCCCGCCGATCTCAAAAATCGTGTCCACATCCGGATCGAAATGGGTGGCTCCCGCCGCATGGGCGGAGATCTCGTTATAGACATGCCCGGTGCCGAGGTAGGCGCCGGCCAACTCACGGGCTGAACCGGTCGTGCCAATCAATCCGATCGGGCGGTCCCCCACCGCATCGACAAGAGCTTGAAGGCATTCTCTGGTGGCCGCCACGGGATTTCCCTTTGTGCGCCCGTAATGGGATGCCACCACCTTGTGTGTCGACGGATCGAGCAGGATCGCCTTGGTCGTCGTCGAGCCAGCATCGACGCCGAGGACCAGCGGTCCGTCGGGTGGTGCCTGCATGGGCGGCGTGGCAATCACGTGCACCTGTTCGCCGTACTGATGGAGCGGCGGGAGATGCCCGAGTTCCGGTTGCGCCGCCAGTTTGGGGGAACGCTCATGTGGTTCGTCACGGGTGAGGAGGGCCGTGCCCCAAGCCTCGAACCAGGGACTCTCCGGCAGCACGACAAATTCGGTGTGCGGGAGCTTGGCGCGTAGCGCGGCCAGCATCGCGTCGTTGTGTGTGACGCCGCCGATCAGCAGCACTCGTTTCGGCGCCTGCACGCCCTTCTCCAGCAGTGCGATCACCTTGTTGGCCATGCTGTCGTGGAGGGTGTGGAGGATATCTTCGGGCGTAGCCTCGTTGCGGTTCAGCTTGTGGGTGATGTCCGATTTGCAGTGGACTGAGCAGCGTGAGGCCAGCGGCACGACCTTGCCGTCGAACGACCGGCGGACCGCCTCCTCCATGCCCAACCCCATCCGGCCGATCTGCTGCACGAAAAACTCGCCGCTTCCTGCCGCGCATTTATTGTGAGACAGGACGTTGGTGAGCCGTCCGTCAACGAGCAGGTAGACCAGAAACGATTCCCCGCCGAGTGAGGCCACCGCGTCAAACGTGCCCTCCACTTCCTGAAGAGCCCGCTGAATCGCCGCCACTTCGGGGACATGGCCGAGCTGGCCGGAGACCCCGAAGTACTCTGCGTCGGCGAACTCCGGACGGGCCAGCACCTCGTTGAGGACTTCGAGCGGGCGGCCTTGATGGGCCACGACCGTAGCATTTCTAACGTCGCCGCGTATGGCAGCCACCTTCACCGTGAGGGCCCCGATGTTGATGCCGACGTACGACATGGAAGAGTCACCTGCAACATCGAATGTGGTCCCTGGCGTAGCGTCCGCCTCTGTGGAGAATGGAGCAAGTCGCATACCCCGGCGAGGATCCTCTGGTGATCGGATGTAACAACAAGCGGTTAGTCATGGAAGTGAGTAGTGAGATGTGTGTGACAGCAACGAGGGTGGGGGAAGACACCTCACCCTCATCAGGCAAATGGTGCGAATGGCGACAGATGGTATCGGCTGGTACTGCAGCAGTGGTATGCGCGGCCTGAGCAACTGGTGACCACGCAGCAGTATCGAGATCTGTTACTCGACCGGCACATCTTTGAACAGGTCGTCGAGCATGTGGGCCCATAACCGGCGAGCAATCTCGTCGAACGGGATGCGGAACTCGCGGACATCTTCGCCGGCTAGGGTCGCTTCTCCTGATGATTCCCAGACGATGTCCCCTGTTCTGGTGTCCCACAGTTGCAGGCTCATGCGGAGCATGGTGACGCGGGTTTGCAGGACTCGCAGACCGAAGAAGGAGAATCGGCCGGACATGGATTGGTTGAACGAGGCGAGGCTGGGTTGAAAGACATAGTTGGTGTGGATGGCCTGTCCGATTCTCTGGAGCCCCGCCCGATTAAGGATGCCGGTTCTGACATAGTCGGCTACCATATCGGCATACTCTCCCCCCAACTCTCCCCGGTTGATACGGTTCAACGCTTCGTGGACCGGCAGGGCCGTGATCAGAGTCGGCCGCTGATCCAAGGCGCTCGACAACGAGCGGGAGACCTGATGGGCAAACCCTTCCAATCCGAATCCCACCACCGCGTTCAGGACGGCAACCTGCTCGTGCTTCAGCGTGGCCGGGTCAAAGGAGGTGGCCTTGGGACGGAATGTCGTTTCTTCTCCCCACTGTTGCAGAGGCCCGATACAGCCGGCTGACAGCAAGAATCCCGCGAGCAGTAGCACCCATACAACTGATTGCCCCATGCGTCTCACCCGGGCGGTTCCCCCCTCTCGCCATGGCGAGTTCATCACCGTGATTGCCTCACTACACAGATGCAATGATCGGTCCCGGTCCTGATGGGGCCATGTGAGGAAATCCGCTACAAGTGTTCCTGCCATGATGCTGCGAAAGGGCACAGGCATGAACTGAACATGAGCCTGTCCGGGAATGACATGCAACGGATTCACTGTCCCACCGGCTATTCCATGTCGGCGAGTTTCCTGAGCAAACACCCCGTCGCTCTCGATGGCGGACAGGTGAGAATGAGCAGGCATCACGATTGCTCATTCGAGCTATCGCAAAGGTATTTGAAACGCGGGAGGAGGGCACTATGACATTGACCATGCCGGATGTATTGCGACTACTCGAGCTGTTCTATCAACGAGATTATGCTCAATCCAGACCTCATCTGTACGTCAAATCATTGAAGTCGAACAGCTGGGTCCGGCCGAAAGGGATGCGAGTCATTCCGTCAAACCTCGACGTCGAAATCTTGGGCATAGAAAGCGAGGTATGGGAAACGATTCCTTTCAAGGATGTGAGTTTCGGACTGTGGTAGTTCCCGCAGCCATGCCGTTGGTCTGTCGTCTGACAGGATCAGGCCGGCATCCTTGTGCCTGATTGAGGGATACGATGGACGTCATGGAAGCCATATACAGCCGCCGTTCGGTGCGAGCGTACAGCGACCAGCCGGTTGATAGAGCGACGGTCGAAGCCCTCATCAAAGCTTCGTCCCACGCTCCCAGTTCGATGAACGAACAACCCTGGGCGTTTGTGGTGGTGCAAGACTCGAAGCAACTCACGCGCTGGTCAGAGCGGATCAAAGCCCATGTGCTCAAGCGCCTCAAGTCCGATTCTCCGCTGGCCAAGTATCGTGAGATGCTTGCCAACCCCGACTACCACGTGTTTCATCGGGCGGGGACGCTCATCATCATCTGCGCAAGGCCGGGTGTGCACAATGGAGAGGAGGATTGCTCCCTGGCGGCTCAAAACCTCATGCTGGCGGCCCATGCGATGGGGTTGGGGACCTGCCCGATCGGATTTGCACGACCCTGGCTGAACTTGGCCAAGAGCAAGCGCGAGCTTGCCATTCCAGCAACCTACAAAGCCGTGTTTCCTCTCGTCGTGGGGTTTCCGAAGGGCGAGACTGCTGCGGTAGCCAGGAAAGAGCCGGAGATTCTGCTGTGGCGATAGGGCCGGGGACAAGGAGCCATTCTCTCTGTGAAAGTCAAAGGCCACAAGGGGAACGACACAATACGTTTAGGTGTGGTGGGGTTTGGGAGAGTAGGGAAGGCCTGTGCGGAAGCTTTGATCGAGAGCAAGGACCTTGTCTTGGCGGCGATCGTTCGACGCCTCGATAGTCTTGCCCAAGCAATGCCTGACGCGCTCAGCAAGATTCCGCTCGTCTCTCACACGGCGCAGGTCCAAGGGATGGATGCGGCGCTTCTGTGTGTGCCGATGGCGCAAGTTCTCGGCGCGGCGCACGAATGCCTTCAGCATGGCATCCCCATCATCGAATCCTCTGTGCTGCATGGCGATGCCTTTCATGCCCATCGGGAGGCGATTCACCGGCTCGCGATGCGCCACGACGTACCGGCCATTGTGGGTGCCGGGTGGGATCCGGGGGCGCTGTCCGTCATGCGGTCACTCTTCGCACTGCTGGTTCCGGAAGGCGAGATCGAGACCAGGCATCGCGTGGCAGCGAGCCTGCATCATACGGCGATGGCTCGTCAGGTGGTTGGCGTCAAGGAAGCGCTTTGCACGGAACAGGTTGCGGCGGACGGGACACGACAGCGTTATGTCTATGTGGAATTAGAGAAGGGGGTGGATGCTGATCGGGTGGCCGCCGCGATTCGTGCCGACCCGCTGTTCCTCGGAGAAGAGACCTCGGTGTTTCCGGTCAACAGTATGGCCGCGCTTGAGCAGGAAGGTCGTGGAATCGTGCTTGAGCGGCGGAGTGCGCCGGGGCGCTCTGGCTACCAACGGTTCCTGCTTGAAGCCCGCTTCGATGAATCTCTGTTGACGGCGCACATGATGCTGGCTGCCGCCCGTGCGTTGCCGGGGCTGAGTCCAGGCGCACATTCCCTCCTCGATCTGCCGCTCAGCGCCTTGTGGGGAGAGCAGGCTCACAACGTGGAAAGGTCGTGGCTGTAGGTCCGGTTTACGGTCGCGGGATTCCAGGGAGGTGCCGATGGTGCGAGACCAACATATTCTCAAAGAAGTCCGTGCCGCATTCGAACATGAGCCACGTATCAACTTACACAAGTATCCCATCCACATGGTGTTCGAGGAGGGTGTGCTCACCCTGGAGGGGGAAGTAGAACATGTGGCGGCGAAGAAGCTGGCCATGGAACTGGCGATTGCGGTTCGAGGTGTCACAGGCATCGTGGATCGACTGCACGTGACACCGTCAACGCGTATGGGCGACGGCGCGATTCTGGATGCGGTGCGTAACGCGTTACTACAGGAGCCCTGTCTGCAGAGTTGCACGATCCGGGTGAAGCATAAGGGGATGTGGCAAACCGTCAGAGAGGTGACCGCCCATCCGCATGGGGTGATTCAGGTGTCCGTCCGAGACGGTGTCGTGCTCCTGGACGATCATGTCATCAGCCTCACTCAGAAGCGACAGGCCGGCCTGCTGGCCTGGTGGGTACCGGGAAGCCGGGACGTCATCAATGGCATGGAGGTCGTCCCGCCGCAGGAAGACTCCGATGACGACCTTGCGGAATCCGTGCGCCTGGCCTTGAAGAAGGACCCCTTCGTCAATGTCGAGCGTATCCGTGTGACTGTCGGAAAGGCGGTGGTCACACTGGAGGGTGATCTGCCCTCCTCTCCTCAGAAAGACATGGCGGAATCTGATGCCTGGTATGTGTTCGGGGTGGACAAGGTCGTCAATCGCCTCGAAGTGAGAGCAACATGAAAAGTTTCGGGCCAGCCACGCTGCTGGCGTTGTGGGTGGCGGGGGCCGCTGTGACCGGTTGTACCGGGGCTACGGTTATCCCGCCTGATCTGGAGGAGCGTGTTGATCGCAACCTTTCGTTCGATCAACTGAAAGAAGCGCCTGCATCGTACCAGGGTCGGTTCGTCGTCGTGGGGGGGAGCGTGTTGTCCGCCAGGCGAATGAAGGATGCCACTCGTATTGAAGTGCTCCAGTTGCCGCTTGAGAGTTCATTTGAGCCGACGGGGCGCCCGATCGAGTCACGAGGGCGCTTCCTGGCGTTTCAAAAAGCGTTTTTGGACCCGGCCGCCCTTCCGCCTGGGACACGCCTGACGGTGGTGGGAGAAGTGACGGGAGCGGTCACGCTTGCACTTGATGAAATCGAGTATGCCTATCCGGCGCTGGACGTCCATGCGATCACGATCTGGCCGGTCCAAGTGCCGATCTACTGGTACCGTCCCTTCCCGTATTTCGGCGCCTATTGGGGACCCTATTGGGGCCCTTATTGGGGTCCGTACTGGGGACCCTATTAGGTTTCACGAGCATGAGAAGGGGGAATCATCATCATGGCCAAGGGTGAGGGCTCCGGATTTCGAGATCGTCGCGACGCCGGTCGTCAGCTTGCACGAGCGCTTATGAGATACAAGGGGGCGAAGGACACGATCGTGCTGGCGTTGCCGCGCGGAGGAGTCGTGATCGGGTACGAGGTGAGTCTCCTGCTCCGGTTGCCGCTGGATGTGCTCGTCGTTCGAAAGTTGGGAACACCATCGAACTCCGAGTTGGCGATGGGTGCCCTGGCGGAGACGGGCTACCGGCATTTGAATACCGATGTCATCAAGACCTATGGCGTCACCGTCGAACAGTTGGAAGAGGAGGTCGGCCGACAGCAACAGGAGATCCATCGGCGAATTGAGAAATACCGGGGAGGAAGGCCTCTTCCAGCGCTGAAGGGGCAGACCGTGATCGTGGTGGACGATGGGATTGCGACGGGAGCCACATTCTATGCGTCGTTGGCCGCGCTGCGTACTGCGAAGGTCTCGCGTGTGGTGGCGGCGGTGCCTGTCGCGCCGCCGGAGGCGTCGCGCGAGCTCAATAGGAAGGTGGACGAGGCGGTCATCCTCCAGGCGCCGGAGTGGTTCTTCAGCATCAGCCAATTCTATGAATCGTTCCCGCAGGTCGAGGACGAGGAAGTCATCGCCTGTTTGGAGACGGTACGGGAAGCTTTGTCGAGCGGTAAAACCTCAGCGGGATGAAGGCGCGAGAATATGCCTGCGCTGCACAGCATAGAACCAGAACAAGGAGTATGCCATGGCGTTCGAACTGACTGGTAGCACCTTCAAAGAAGGGGAGCTGATTCCGAAGAAACATACCTGTGAGGGCGATGATCTTTCGCCTCCCTTGCGTTGGAACAATCCGCCGCCGGGAACGCGCAGCTTCGTGCTCATTGCCGACGATCCCGATGCCCCCGCTGGTACGTGGGTTCATTGGGTCATGTTCAATATCCCTATAGATGTTCGCGGATTGGCCGAAGGCCTTCCTGCTCAAGAGACCTTGCCGAATGACGCGCAGCAGGGTTTCACCGACTTCAAACGAGTCGGTTATGGCGGCCCCTGCCCGCCGCCCGGAAAGCCCCATCGGTACTTTTTCAAGCTCTACGCGCTGGATCGTGAGTTATCACTCAAGCCACGGGCGACAAAGGCTCAGGTTGTTGAGGCGATGAAGGGCCACGTGCTGGCCGAGGCTCAATTGATGGGACGGTTTGGGAGATAAGGCCGGGCTCACGCTCTCCCCTTCCGCGATGCCTGGTTCTCCCCTGAATTCAGAGCGGGAGAGGCAGTTGTTACTTGTGGCACTTGTGAAGCGTGATGTGGTTGCCGTCCTGGTCTGCTATCACGGCCATCCGGCAGACAGGCGTGTCAAATGTTTCCGTGACGAACGACACGGCCCGTTCCTTCATTTTGTGGACAAACCCATCGAGATCCGAGACCTCAAACACCACGACGGCGCCTTTCGCTCCAGGAATATGCCCCATGTCCGTGGTGGTGATCGCAAAGGTTGAACCCCCGACATCGTATTCCACCCAGACGTCCCGGTAGTTGTCGCTTACCGGCAAGCCAAGCACATGCTCATAGAAGGCTCTGGCCCGAGCCATATCGGAAACGGGATAGACGGTGAAGGCCATCGAGGTAATCATGGCGGAATCCTTTCAGGACGGACCTCACCGGAGGGGCCTCGTCCCAACTCAAGAAAGGGTTACACCGGGGGAGCTTGGCTCAAGATCTCGCGTTCGGCCTCCAGCCAATCGTCCAGCGCGCAGCCGTGCCGGTACCCCTGCTCAACATGGCGCTCATAAGCTCGCTTGGCAATCAGCGCGTTCAGGTCATCGGAGGTCGATACCGGTAGGGCTTGAGATGGGCTTGCCGTTTTCGAAGGCTTGGCCGGTGTTCGCTTGGAGGTCTGTCGCCTCTGTTCGTTGCTGTCTTGCGGGGATGGGGTCAGCATGGGGTCCTCCTTCCATCATGGCTGCACGGTCGGTTCAGGGCTGGCACCGACGAGAGGTTCCGGTGCGAAGGGACGGTCGAGACATTCGAGAGGAAATGCGGGGGTGCGACCGATTCGACGTAGAGTCTCCGCAACCCGAGCCGGTTGGCCCCAGTCACTCCAGAGGACATCGTGGAGCTCAATGACTGCTGCCGACCCGGCGGCCTGTTGGAGCAGGGTGGTCGAGAGATTGTACGTCGGCATGCCGTCATAGATGGCGTCGAGGACATCGGTTTCCTGCGGCTGTCCGATCACCCGTCGGAGCTGTTCAAATCGGAGCATGAGGTCCGGGAAACAACGCATCCCGATCTGCCACAGCAACTCGGCTCGCGCGGCAAATACGAAGGTATTCCACAATGCGCCATGGCGGAGGGCATCGTCGGCCTGCCCCAGGGTGGGTTTTTCCATAAAGGAATCGACCCCGTGTACCGGCTCTCCGACGCTGGAGGAGAGCCGCTCGCCAGGCAGGATCCATCCATACTCCATTTCTGGTTGATCCGGTCGGATTCCCAATAGGACCAGACGGTCAGGCATCCGCTGCGCCACTTCGGTGACACGGCGTACGGCCTTCAGAAAGCGGTCCTCGGGATGTACGAAGTGGTCGGATGGAAAGATGACGACCGTCGCTTCTGGGGCTCGGGCATGAATGTAGGTTAACGGCAGGAAGACCCCGGCAGCCGTCTCGCAGTTGCGTGGTTGGTAGATGACCTGTCCGACGGTTCGGCCCTGCAACTGTGTCAGGATTTCCTGGCGATGATCACGCGCCACCACGGCGACGATTCGTCCCGGGTCCGTTACCAAAGCCGCGCGATCCACCGTATGTTGGAACAGGGAGCGGGAGCCGACGAAGGCGCAATACTGTTTGGGCCGGTTGACGCCGAGCCAACGATGGACGAGCGGCTGCATTCTGGTCCCTTCGCCGCCCGCGAGAACGATCGTCCAATGGGAAGACGATGACTGTTCCTGATTCATGACGTGCCTTCGACTGGGTTCGGAGCGGAGGTGCGCTTGGGCCTAATCACGTTGATCTGCAGCCTCGGGTCATTTCGCGCTCGATGGAATCAGTCGGAGGCGATCTGAATATGAGGTGTGCCTGGCTTGAATTCCGATTGTCCGAAACTTGCAACTCATCACCCTGTGACTGAGCCATAAGAGCAAGAGGGACGCCAGCTGAAGTGAGGAGGGTGCGCCGGCAGCATCTGCGCAGAAACGCACAAAACTTCCTCCGGACCGGTCGAAGCGGTGTGGCGGAAGAATGGGGAACTACGCGACATCACTAGATCCAGGGCTGTAGAAAAAAGTCGCAGGTCATCGCCATGGATGAGGGTGCCACGTTCGGGAATGAAGCGGTGCTGTGGGAAGGGTATGCGGCCTGGAGCCAATTCATCTGGCTCTATATGGTCGTCGCCATCATGATGGTCCGGGTTGCGCTGCTTGTGAGGTCGGCCATGCCTGGCTGGGGTAGTTGGCTAGTCGGCGCGATCACGTTGCTCACAACAGCCGCCACATTGCGCAGGTGGGGCCGGTATGTTGTGACCAGCAGACGAGTCGTGCTGCGGAACGGCTGGACGGGACACGACATTCAATCGATCGAGTGCCGGGAGATCCGTGAAGTCTCAATCAAGCAGGGGCCGCTGGCCGATCTGATGGGGATCGGGACCGTCGTTATTCAATCACGGCAGGATGACGCGGTCATCCAGTTCCGCGGCGTACTCGATCCGGAGGATGTGAAACAACGGATTCAGGCCGCGTTGGCGAGGCGGCCGGCCTGAGGAATGGAGCGAAGAGACCGATGCAACTCGCATTGACCGGCGATGTGATGCTGGGACGGATGGTGGATCAAGAGGTGATCCGGAACCAGTCCCTCCGACCTGAGGCTCTATGGGGCGATGTGTTGCCGATCCTGCTTGCGGCGGACCTTCGAGTCATCAACCTGGAATGCGTCATTAGCGCACGCGGGCGAGAATGGCGTCCGCAATCGAAAGCGTTCCATTTCCGTGCCCATCCGAGAGCGATCGAATGTCTTAAGTCGGCAAGCATCGATGCGGTGACGTTGGCCAATAACCATGTCCTCGATTACGGGGCGGAGGCCTTGCTCGACTGCCTTGGGCTGCTCAATCAGGCCGGCATCAAACGGACCGGGGCCGGCATGACATTGGAGGAGGCGCTTGTCCCGGCCGTCTTCGCATTGCCGGAAGGCCGTATTGCCGTGGTTTCCTTGACTGACAACGAGCCGGAGTGGGAGGCGACAAGCAGGAAGCCCGGCGTGAACTACGTCGCATACAACGACCGCGGGTTGGTGGAACCCTACCGGTCGCGCATGGCACAGGTGCTCTCGTCAGCACGGAGACAAGCGGAGCTGGTGATCGTCAGTGCGCATGTCGGTCCCAATTGGGGCGCCCCCTCTCGCGCGATGCAGGCGCTGGCTCATCAGCTTCTCGATATGGGGACAGATCTGTACTGGGGCCATTCCAATCACACCCCGCAGGGAATCGAGCTCTATGGAGGAAAGGCCATCGTCTATTCTGCCGGGGACTTCATCGACGATTACCTGGTCGACAAGGATGAGCGCAACGATCTCTCCTTTCTGTTTGTGGTGCAAGCGGGGAAAGGTCGTATCGACGGTATCGAGCTACATCCGGTCTGCATAGAGGACCTCGGGGTGAGGCGAGCCAATGAGCAGGAATGGCAGTTTCTCGCGCGAATGATGCAGGCCAAGTGCAAGCCATTTAGGACGGCGATGGTCGTAGAAGGACAATTAGGGACGATCAGCATGAAGTAGCCGGCATGAGTGTGGGTGGTGTCCCTTACGGCATCCGAATGGCGGACGTTCGTAGAAGGATCACTGATCATGCAACGCCCTCGTTCAGAGACCGTGCAAGGAAATTGGGAGCATTTCCCGCACCAGGCCGACATCGGGGTGCGAGGGATTGGTGCCACCAAGGAGGCGGCGTTTGAACGGGCGGCGCAGGCTTTGACGGCCGTGATCACTGATCCGGAGTCTGTCGCTCCGACACAATCGGTGACGATCGTCTGTGAGGCGCCCGATGATGAGTTGCTGCTGGTCGATTGGCTGAATGCCCTCGTCTACGAAATGGCCACGCGGAAGATGCTGTTCAGCCGATTCAACGTTCACTTCAACGACCATTCGTTGCACGCGACGGCATGGGGCGAACCGATCGAGGTAGCGAGACATCAACCGGCCGTTGAAGTGAAAGGCGCGACCTACACCGAGCTGTCGGTGAAGCAGGATGAGCGGGGGCGGTGGGTCGCGCAATGCGTGGTGGATGTATAGATCGCACTAAGAAATGAGGCAGTGATGGATCTCAACCAGTTGAAACGACGAGGGCCTGACGAATGGCATATTTCTCCCCACGGCAAGATGCGGGTGCCGGGGGTGATCTATGCGAGCGAAGATCTGATTCGAGACATGGATGAAAAGGTCTACGAACAAGTCAGCAACGTCGCCACGCTGCCGGGCATCGTCCGAGCCTCCTATGCGATGCCCGATGCCCACTGGGGCTATGGGTTTCCCATCGGCGGAGTGGCCGCCTTCGATCCCGATCTCGGCGGGGTGGTGTCCGCCGGCGGCGTGGGCTTCGATATTTCCTGCGGAGTCCGAGCGCTTCGCACGGGGCTCACGGTCGAGGATCTTCAACCGGTGAAAGAGCTACTGGCCGAGGCCCTGTTCCATCGCATTCCCGCCGGCGTCGGGAGTACCGGGAAGGTGCACTTGGATCGGCACGAGATGGACGCCATGCTTGCCGGCGGCGCGCGTTGGGCGGTGGGGAAAGGCTATGGGACGCATGAGGATTTGGAGTTCATCGAAGAGCAGGGCTGCATGGCCGGCGCGAAACCGGAGTGCGTGTCTGATTACGCCAAGAAGCGCCAGCAGGATGAGATGGGGACGCTCGGCTCCGGGAACCACTACCTCGAAGTGCAACAGGTCGTGCAGGTCTTCGATGCAGCCGCAGCGTCGGCCTTTGGATTTCGCGAAGGCGACCTCGTCGTGAGCATTCATTGCGGTTCCAGGGGGCTTGGTCATCAAATCGGCACAGAGTTCCTCAAGCGCATGGCCATCAGCGCGGCCCGGTACCACATCGAATTGCCGGACCGCGAATTGGCGTCCGCCCCGATCAATTCTGAGGTAGGACAGGAGTATCTCGGCGCAATGCGAGCAGGGATCAACTGCGCCCTCGCCAACCGGCAGATCGTCACACATCTTGTCAGGCAGGTGTTCGCCGACCTGTTGCCACAGGCCACACTCTCGTTGCTCTACGACGTCTCGCATAACACCTGCAAAGTCGAGGAGCATGTCGTCGACGGGGCACCGACTCGTCTCTTCGTCCATCGCAAGGGGGCCACGCGGGCCTTCGGTCCCGGTCATCCCGATATTCCCCCGTCCTTTCGAAGCGTGGGGCAGCCGGTTCTTATCGGCGGCACGATGGGAACGGCCTCGTATGTGCTGGTGGGCACGAAGGAGAGCATGTCGCTTGCGTTCGGGTCCGCCTGTCACGGAGCCGGTCGCAGCATGAGCCGGCATCAGGCGCTCAAGCAGTGGCATGGTCGTGACGTGGTGAAGGAGTTGGCCGCCCGCGGAATTCTGATCCGCAGCCCATCCATGCGTGGAGTGGCAGAAGAAGCGCCCGGCGCCTACAAAGATGTCAGCGAAGTGGTGGATGCGGCGGATGAGGCGAATCTTGCCAAGAAGGTGGCTAGGCTCGAGCCGCTGGTATGCATCAAGGGATAGGAGGCATGCATCGCCGCGAGGGCACGAGGCATCACGACTCTGTTGGAAGGAGGCGGATATCGCGTGCACAAAAGGCTCATGTGGTTCGAGTATGGCGGCGAAAGGAAATCGGTGTGGCTGTGGAGGGAATCGTGTCCAGAGAAATACAACAGCCTTGCGAAATAGTGTTTGGAGACTTTAATCAGAAAGCCGACCTTAATTACATACATAACCCTGCTTATGTCGTAAAGGAGCCCAGGGCAGAGGAAGGAAGAAAAGAGGGGGTGGGTTGTGTAGTTGCCTGGAACAGAGCTTTCGAAACTTTGACCAATTTTGTGCCGAACGATATCGACAATCAGTCCTGCTTTGAACTCATTGGTGGCATTAAGAATGAAGACGGTCAGTGGATAAAAGTTTGCTGTGGCAAGTGTAGATTTAGAATGGGTGTCTCTGAAGGAAGGATAGAGCGAGCCGGGGCACTAACCCGGATTATTCATGAATGCCGTCGCGAGGCGTTCGAGACCGAAGCCAGCCGGGGCTTCTCGCAAGCGAGGCCGACGTAGGCGTACTTGCAGTCCGTCGAGGAGGCCGAACGAGAACAGCCCCGCCGGGCGAGAGGATCGGACGACGGAGCAGGCATTCATGAATAGTCCGGGCTAAGGGATGTTTGGATTAACTCCAAGGATGTGAGGGGAAACGAGATTATGCGGCAGGTTGATATAGGCATTTCCCCCTTCGAGTCAGATCAGAATGCATTTGCTCTCCACATACTTTTCGATAAGGGGCAGCAGCATGCCAAGGAATATTTTTATGGCAGTATCGTAAAGAACGATTACCAATCCTTGCCTGAACCGCACATTAGGGTAAAAGCACAACGCATTAACCTCGCATGATCCAGTGCCGGAGCCACTCCGTTGCTGCCCGATTCGTGTTGTCATAGTTAGGTATGTTGACATTGGCGTTCACACGCAGCACATATACGAAGGTTCGGTGACGTGAGCCTCACATTCCCTCTCGATGCCAAGCTGAAAGACGGCTCGCCTGTGCAGTTGGTGTCGGCCGGTCAGCAGGATGTCGAGCCGCTACGGCGGCTCTAGCGGCTCTATTGGATGATTGTCGAGGAGGGAACCTTCTATCCGCACGAACACTTTCCGGAACCAGATGACCTCATGGACTATTGGTTCCGCGGGAAGAGCACGGTGGCGGCCTATGTGCCGGATCGGGGCCGTGCGGCCGACATGGGAGGGGCGTTCTATCTGAAGCCGAACTGGCGCGGACGGGCAGGGCATCTGGCGAATGCCGGCTTCATCGTCGCGCCGGAGTGGCGCAACAAAGGCTTGGGTCAGCTGTTGGGCGCGGTCATGCTGGACAATTGTAAGGCAACTGGGCTACTGCAGCGTGATTGCAACCTGGTGTTCTCGAAAAATCTGGTCGCGCGGTGGCTTTCGGAGAAACTCGGCCTTAAGGCACTCGGCCTTAAGGCACTCGGCGTTATCCCGGCGCGGAATGGATCGAACGGGTGGTAACCAATCCGGCGAAGGAGATTGTACAGAAGGATGGGCGCATCCGTCGCTGGGCGCCGATCGAAGAGATGGGAAATCGATATTTGCGAGTCGTCCTATTGCCGGACCAGCACACGGTCCACAATGCCTTTTTTGATAGGAGCTTCAAGCCATGACCATTAAGTATTTTCAGGACACCGACACGCTCTACATCGAGTTTAGAGTGGCAGAAGTGGCTGAGACCAGGGATTTGGATGAAAACACCCAGCTCGATTTGGACAAGGATGGCAATATCTGCGCCATGACGATTGAGCATGCTCGAGATAGAGCGGACATTCCACATTTCTCTTTCGAACAGATCGCAGCCTAAGACGAATAGGGCACCCCGAGAGCATTGGCCAGGTCCAGCTTCCCGTCCTCCCTGAGCAGATAGCCGTTGGTGACATCGACATAGCCTCGTACCGCGCCGTTGCTCTCTGCCTCCACGATCAGCTTATTCCGCGCGCTTCTGTTGCAAGGAAAGAAATGGATCGGACCTCATTGTTTGGCCATGCGAGCCTCACCCTGAATGTAGCCATTTACATCGTTCATCACTCTGCCGTTGTCGCAGCATTCCTCTCTCCATCACGCGCCTCGACATACGGTTGTTCCACTCTCTTCAAGAGTAGTGATCTTTCAACGTGTCCTTCCTGATTACTGCCCATACGAAAAGGCACGGGGCTTGCTGTGGAATGAAAGGGGAGACAGATAATTTCAACCATGAACGCGACCTATGAATGACGGCGACGGTATGTTGTTTGTAGCCCATTGGACTCACACACCTGAGAATTGTCCGGGAAGAAGTAAAAACGGAGCGACCATGCTCAATGAATTCTGGGCCAAACGGGATCTTGCCGCCAAGAAAGGGGTGAAGATCCTGAGTGCCTACGTCGCGGTGACAGAACATACCTACTACATCACTATGCAAGCCAAAGATTATCAATCCATGTTGGAGTTTTTCGAGCCGCTGGCTCCGACCCAAACAGGCGCGATTCATCCGGTCACCACGATGGATGAATGGACGAAGCACATTGATCCGAAGAGGAAGGGGTGAATCGGCGCCTCTCCATGAGGCAATTAGCGACAATGACCGGGCGCCCTACGACCTAAAATACCCCAGCCAGCCGCTTGCCTTTCGCTGTCGCTGTCCACCTGCGACCTTAAGTTATTGGCACTGCAATCATATTGGGTCGTACAGATGTCCCACCCAGCGTGGCATTGAGGATGCTTTGACTTCATGATTAGTCGACAATGGGCGGCCCTGGTGAGAACGGCCATTCCTTCGGCAAGGCTGAAGTTGAGGCCCGAAGTTCATCCCTGATGAATTGGAGAGGAGGAAGGGAATGATGCTACCTGTACAAGACTTTCGCGCCAAGCTGCTGGTGCAACGGCGGGAGCTGTTTCGTCGGGCCGCGCAGACTGAAGATGATCTGCTGTGGCTTGAGACGGATGTGGAACGTGAAGCCGGAGAGCGAGGGCAGGCCGAAACGATGATTCGGTTGCTGGATCGTTTGGATGAACGGGCCAAAAGGGAAATTGAGGCCATCGACCGAGCTCTCATGAAGATCGACGCCGGTTCGTACGGACGGTGCGAGGGCTGCGGCAAGGACATCCCGATGGCTCGACTACAGGCCCTGCCCATGGCCATGACCTGCCTGGCTTGCGGCGAGGCGGGTGAGGTGGTGAAACAATGATCTGGTGAACGGGAAGGAGTTCTGCGTCATGCAAGTGGTGCCGCTCGCAATGGGAAGCAGGCGGATCACTCCATGAGGACACAATGCAGACAGTAAGCACGCCGCATGCCCTCGATACGCGCCGAGTCGTCGTCACCCTCCTGAAGCGCGTCCCGAGGAGGTTTTCGACCGCACTCGGGTTGACGCTGGCGGAGAGAAAAGAAAGGGGTCGGGAGTCATTGTTTGGCTACTGAATCTGAGATCCTGGCCGTGCGAATCGCGAAGCTGCTGGGATAGGCTTCAACCCTGCGGGCGCTCCACCCGCGAAACGGTGGTCTGATAAAGACTCCCGACCCCTTTGTTGCTCCGGGAGATTGGCACTCGGCTAGGCCCATTTGACCTGACGGCGATCCCCATCGGCGGCTACTGGCCACCCGCCATCATGAAAGCCGCGCATACGACTCCGGAAGAAGCGCTCCAGATCTTTGCGGACGTTCTGGGCTCTTACTTCCTCGGCATTCATTGGGGTACCTTTGACCTGACGGAAGAGCCGGTTCAAGAGCCCTTGCAGCGCCTGGAAGCTGAGAGTCGCCGACGTGGACTTGATTCCAGCACCGTCTGGCTGCTGAAGCACGGCGAAAGCCGCTCCTGGTGATCATGCCGAGACACACAGAGCCTGAAGGTGCACGTACCCTGCTCGGCCAGGCCAGGTGGCGAACATGGATCCAACCCCCGGTGGGTGACTTTGACAAACAGCTCGATCAGCTCGAAACGCGAGCTTTCATCTATTGCCGAAAGGTATCGACATAATGGACCGATTCACGGACTGTGGCTGGATGCCCATGATGGGCTTGGGCCTTGTGAGCATGGTGCTCTTCTGGGCCGTGCTGATTATAGGTGGCCTCTTCATTGCCCGATGGCTGATGGGACAAGGCTTCGGACAACGTGAAGACTCCGCATTGGACATTCTCAAGAAACGATATGCCCGCGGGGAGATCAACAAGGAGGAGTTTGAGGAGCGGAAACGGGACTTGGTCCCGTGAGAGCGACTCATTTGGTATCCTCGAGGTTTTGTACCTTGTGCACGATTCTGCCGCCAGCGAGTTCCCTTTCTCTCCCGCTCCTGGTGCTATGCGATAGCGAGTATGAGTTTTTTTAGGTGGTGCGAATCCCATGAATGACAGAATTAAACGAGCCCTGAGCCAAATGAAAGATCTGCAGGTGTCGCCCTCTGATCCGCGGCAGTCGAGCCTCTACAACTTCGCCCTCGGGGCGATCTATTCGCTCGCGCGAGCGGAGGAATTAGGGTATCCACGGCTATCGCAGGAACCGGGTAGGGTGTGGCGACGCATGGAAGAAGCCAAGGAGCTGGTTCTGAGAATGTTGGTGGAAGACCGACCGCCGGAGCAAGGTGAGTGGCTAGCGGGATACTATTTTAATGATGCGATAGTCCGCCTCGATCTCGCCTTTGAACACATCCTTCGGTACGTCGGCAATCTTGGGCCAACTGCTGCCATCGGAGAAGTCAGGGAAGTAGCCACCGGGAAGAGTTTTCCTCCTGAGTTGCTTGCGATGTGGTCCGAACGAGGCAGGAAGGCTGATAACCTACTCAAACACCGAAGCTTGGAAATTCTCGAGGATCCTGGGATGTCTTTCAGCGATGCGCTGGCAGTGATGGAAAATCTCGTCTGTGCGCTGGCCTGGGTTTTACACAATCAGTCACCGGAGAAGATGGCTTAACTGGGGGCAAAGTTGGGGTCAGGCATGCGTATTGAGTTGTTTGGATATTAGCTGCCGCAACCGGGCTTCTGCCCTGCCATCGCGCTGCGCCGCATAGGCCGCATAGAGCCGGCTGATCATCGACGGATCTCGCCGCAGGCGTTTTCCTAATTCCTGGGTCGTCAGCACGTGGGAAACAGTGTCACGCATGCGTATTGACTAACTAGGATGGTTTCTTATCCCTGTCATCGTCATCTTTCCGCCAAGGACGATTTCTTGACATACCATTTTAGATATGTCTACATTACGGCGTGTGGCAGCTCGAAGAGCACCGTCGGGTGGAGAAACAACTCGATGCGGTGCCTCCTGAAATCTTGAAGCGTTACGAGAAGTGGAAAGACATCGCAATGATTTCCGGTCCGTCTGGGTTGAGACTGATCAAAGGATTTCACGATGAAGCCCTGCGAGGGGAAGCGCAAGGGTATCGATCGTCTCGCCTGGGGTCAAAGTACCGAGTGATTTATCGAGTCATTCCCAGACAGTCCTTGTTCCAGGTCGTTCACATCACGCCGCATGATTGTCGGAAAATCTAAGATGAAGACCTTTCGTCCGGCGAGAAAGCGCATTACCGTATCGGTGGGGGAGTCGGTTCGCATCATTCGGGAGTTACAGGGGTACAGCCAGAACGAGTTGGCCAGCCTGACGGGCATTCCTCAGGCAACAGTCTCCGCGATCGAGAATGATCGCGTCCGGCTTGGGGTTGAGCGAGCCAAGATTCTCGCGCGAGCTTTGCAGTGTCATCCAGCGGTCTTGGTCTTTCCGGGCTGGGATGTTGGCCGCGACTCGGCAGCTTAACCTAGGCGATGGAGCGGTCAGCCTCTCTCCTCCATCAGGGGCGTCAGCTCTTCCTGGCTGAAAGGGTAACGCTGGCCGCAGAACTCACACCTCACCTCGGTCCTGTCCTGCTTCTCACTCATTCTGCTCAGCTCCTCTCGTCCAAGCGGGCGGGGCAAACAAAGAGGGCGACCCCTTAAATCTGACTCGGGAGTGGCAAAAGCAGAGACAAAAGCGCTTAAGCGGTACGCCATAGCAATACAGTCTCACCACTCGACCCATGGTCACTAATCGCACTGCACGCTCACCAGGAAGTAGAATATGCGGATCCTGGCGGGGCTAACCGTGCTCACACTATTTGTCCAGCCCTGATTGTTCGCGGTTTGTCTTCACCCCCTCCCATTATCGAGGGACAGCAAAGCAAACAGCTTTCTCTTCGCGAGCGCGACCACTGTAGACAACAGGTTCCCCAACGTGAGCGGGGCGAGGGTGAGCAAACCATGTCCCTGCCGATAGCCTGGATTCACTTTCAAGAAAAACTGGATATCAGGGTTGCTGTTCGCCTGCCAGAAAGCGGTCTCATCCGCGCTGTCGAGCGTGATCCACCCCACCTGCAGTATATCGGGATCGTTGGAATCCACCCGGCGTTCGCCGAAGACATCAGCCAGTTTGTGCATCAAGGCCAGGATCGCGGGCGGAGTCTGTTTCCGATGGCTCGGGTAGATCTCATGGAACCGTCTAGACAGCAGGTGAAAGCTTGATGGATGAATCGGGGTGCAGAAAAAATATACCCGTTCGAGGGGATGCATCAATTTGTACCGAATCGCCTCCCGGAAACCGAAGGCAAAGGTTGATCCCTCACCACGATATGCGCGAAGAATGCCCGCTTGCCCGCGGAAAACGGCGTAGACACGACCAGACAACACGATGTCAAACAAATGCACGGCACAGTAGCCGACTGCATCGCCGTCGCTGTTGCGGATGACTTGTATCCGGGTCCAGCGGGCTGACGGTGTGATCACCAAGTGCTCAAACTCCTCCTGCTCCACGCCGGCGAAGATTCTCTGGTTCAGACGAAACAGCTCCTGCGCAAGCTTCGCTCGTGCCCACGCACTCAATTTATCGATGCATACGATGTCACTGTGGTGGTCACGCATCATCTGAATCCTGATTCTCGACAGAAACGGCTAGCGTACAGACCCTGCTTTTACTACTTGTTTTCCGGAGAGGGCCTGCCAATAATCAGAAAAAGTCCCGTCACGCGGCAGTATTCGGCATTTCAAGAAAAATGCAAGGCAATAACGTGCAGCGCGTTGCCGTTCACCTCTCTCCGGACAGCATTACCACCGGCGAAGTTGCTACTCTGCCCGAATTGTTGCGGTGTAGGTGCCAGCGCTCGCCGGAGCGCGAGGCCTACCGGCAATGTGAAGCTGAGGTGTGGCGCAGTTATTCCTGGAGGGAAGTGGAAGGGCTTGTCGCCCGCTGGCAGTTGACGCTTGCCGGCGAAAATCTTGCTTCAGGAGACCGCGTCGCCCTGCTGCTCAAGAACAGCGTGGAATGGGTCTGTTTCGATCTGGCGGCACAATCGCTGGGACTGGCTGTCGTGCCTCTCTATACTGCCGATCATGCGGATAACACTAGCTACATCCTCGCCGATTCGGGAACGCGCCTCTTGCTGGTCGGCCACATCGGTCAATGGATCGCATTGGCCGGGCAACGCACACGATTCCCGCTACTGTCTCACGTGCTGTGCCTGGAGATGCCGCTTACCCCCGTACCAGACACCGGCATTCAGGTCAGCTTCATCAAGCAGTGGTTGCCCTCCGAGGCACGCCCCCAGGTCAATCTGGCCAAGGACACACACGCGTTGGCCACCATCGTCTACACGTCGGGCACCACGGGCCGCCCGAAAGGCGTCATGCTGTCGCATTTCAATATTCTTTCAAATGCACAAGCAGTAATCAGGCACGTGCAGGCTTATCCGGATGATCTATTTCTTTCTTTTCTGCCGCTGTCCCACGCGTTCGAGCGTACCGTCGGCTTCTACCTGCCGATGATGGCAGGCAGTTGCGTTGCCTACGCACGCGCGATCAACAAGCTGGCCGAGGATATTGCTACGGTGCGCCCGACCATTCTGGTATCCGTGCCACGCATATATGAACGCATGTACGCCCGGCTGCAGAATCAATTGGGGGAAACGTGTGCCATGGTGCGTGCGCTGTTCCACTGGGCACAGGAGCTTGGATGGAGGCATTTCCAGGCAATCCGTCATCATGGCAAGGCTCCGGGCAGGTGGGCCGGCTTGTTGCGGCCAGTGCTGCATTACCTGGTAGCCGACAAATTTCTCGCTCATTTCGGCGGACGGCTGCGGCTGGCGGTGTCGGGAGGTGCTCCCTTGTCTGTCACGCTCTCCCGGTGCTTTGTCGGCTTGGGTTTGCCCTTGGTGCAGGGCTACGGCCTGACCGAAGCGGCACCTGTCGTTACCAGCAACCGACCGGAAGACAATCTGCCGGAGTCGGTTGGCGTCCCCATTCCCGGGGTTGAGCTCAGGCTCGGTGAGAAGAATGAATTGCTGGTGCGTGGTCCCAACGTCATGATGGGCTACTGGAACCGGCCCGAGGATACGGCCACGGCGATCGATGCCGAGGGCTGGTTGCACACGGGCGACCAGGCACGCATTGAAAACGGATATGTGTTCATCGTCGGGCGACTCAAGGAGATCGTTGCCCTGTCCTCCGGGGAGAAAGTCACGCCCGAAGATGTGGAGATGGCGCTCATTCTGAACCCCCTTATCGACCAGGCGATGGTGGTCGGCGAGGGCAAGCCTTACCTGGCCGCGCTCTTGGTGCTGAACGCCGAGGCCTGGCGTGCCGTGGCCAAGAAATGGTCGTTGCCTGCTGAGGATTCCGCCGCGCTAGCCGATGTGCGTCTCCAGCACCATATCGAGAACATATGCCACCAATCACTGGCAAGCTTCCCCGATTATGCCAAGGTACGTCGCTTTTGTTTGATGCTAGAGCCTTGGACCATCGACAACGACCTTGTCACGCCCACTCTCAAACTGAAACGTCCTGCGATCGAGAAACGTTTCGCGGAACAAATTCTCAAGCTTTACTCCGGGCATATGCTCCCAGCTTGAAACGGCACAGATTCCATTCATCCGGAGAGAGGCAGTGAAGACATCGCACGGGCAGACTGAAACAAGGCCGGATCCCGACCCTGCGTCCGAGCTTCTCGACATCGTTCGCACACTGTTCGCTGAACTTCACCGGCAAACCGGACATGACAGGCGCATCACCCTGGACAGCTCGCTGGATCGCGATCTCGGGTTCGACAGCTTGGCGCGGGTGGAACTGATGTTGCGTATCCATCGTGCTTTCGGCGTTGATCTGCCGGAGGACACGCTGGTTCGCGCCGAAACTCCCCGCGACCTGCTCGAGGCCCTGCACAGGGGGGCACGCGGATCAGCACGTCGTGCGTCGATACAGTCCGTGCCAACTTTGGAACCTGCGCAAGGCGAAGCTGTCGATGCCACTACCTTGCTTGAAGTGATCGACTGGCATGTGCACCGGCAACCAGACCGCATCCAGGTCATTTATATCAGCGAAAGTGGCGAACAGCCCATCACCTGTCGCGATCTGGCGCAGGCATCTGAACGGGTAGCCGCAGGTCTGCAACACCGTGGGCTTGAAGCGGGACAATCAGTGGCCGTCATGTTGCCGACCTGTCCGGAGTATTTCCCTGTCTATTTGGGCATCCTGCTTGCCGGCGGTATTCCCGTGCCCATTTATCCACCTGCACACTTGGCCCAAGTGGAAGAACACGTACGCCGCCATGTCGGCATCTTGTGCAACGCGCGAGCCGTCCTGCTGGTCACGATACCTGAAGCGCGAGCCGTGGCATGGCTGCTGCAAGTTCATGTGCCTTGCCTGCGTAAGGTGGTGAGCGCACAGGAACTGCTGCAGTCACGAGAGTGCCTGACCCGGGTGCCGGTGGCTGCGCAGGATGTGGCCTTTATCCAGTACACCTCCGGCAGCACGGGCGATCCCAAGGGCGTGGTGCTCACCCATGCCAATTTGCTTGCCAACATCCGTGCCATGGGGCAGGCGATCGGCCTCCGCCCCGATGATGTCTTCGTGAGCTGGCTGCCTCTCTACCACGATATGGGGCTGATCGGCGCTTGGCTGGGTACGCTCTACTTCGGCATTCCACTGGCAGTCATGTCGCCTCTTGCCTTCCTCGCCCGGCCCGTTCGCTGGCTGCAGGCAATCCATGCTTACCGCGGTACACTCTCGGCGGCACCCAACTTTGCCTATGAACTGTGTGTCAAGAAGATCGGCGACGAGGAGCTGGCCGGACTTGATCTCAGTTCGTGGCGGCTGGCATTCAACGGCGCGGAAACGGTATTGCCGGAGACACTGACGCGTTTTGGCAGGCGGTTCGCTCAGTACGGCTTCCACTCCGAGGCACTCACGCCGGTATATGGGCTGGCCGAGTGTTCCGTGGGACTGGCATTTCCGCCATCCGGCCGCGGCCTCCTCATCGATCGTGTCCAGCGAGAATCCTTCACGCGTACCGGCAGCGCTGTCCCCGCCGCTCCCGAAAATGCCTCTCCGCTATGTTTTGTCTCCTGCGGGCGGCCGTTGCCCGGCCACGAATTGCGGATCGTGGATGCATCCGGTAATGAGCTGGGTGAGCGGCAAGAGGGCCGACTGGAGTTCAGGGGGGCGTCGGCCACGCGCGGCTATTTCAACAATCCCCAGGCCACGTCACAGCTGTTCCGTGACGGTTGGCTTGACAGCGGTGATCGTGGGTACATCGCCGACGGCGAAGTTTTTCTCACGGGGCGGGTCAAGGACATCGTCATTCGGGGCGGGCGCAACATCTACCCCCACGAAGTAGAGGAGGCCGTTGGCGAGATACCGGGGGTGAGAAAGGGCTGCGTTGTCGTCTTCGGCAGCCCCGACCCGGCCTCGGGCACCGAGCGGCTGGTGGTCCTCGCTGAAACACGCGAGAGCGGCCAGCGTGAACGCCATCAACTGCGCGAGGTGATCAACGCTGCAGTCGTCGAGGTACTGGGCGAGCCTGCTGACCAAGTTGCGCTTGCACCGCCCCGTACCGTACTAAAGACTTCCAGCGGCAAGTTGCGCCGCGCCGCCCCGCGAGCGTTGTTCGAGGCGGGATTGGCCGGCGAGCACAGGCGTGTCGGGTGGTGGCAGGTAGCCAGCCTTGCCGCGGGTGCATTGATTCCCCAGTTGCAACGCTGGGCGGCAAGGGCAGCGGATGTTTTTTTTGCAGCGTGGGCCTGGTTGGTGTTCTGCCTGGTGGTGCCAGTTGTCTGGCTGGTCACCATCTTCACCCCGCGCCCTTCCTGGGCCTGGGCAGTCGGCCGGGTCGGTGCACGGCTGTTAATTCGGCTGACCGGAACGCCATTCACGGTGAGCGGGATGGAGTATCTGCCGCGCGGTACGCCTTGTGTGCTGGTGGTCAATCACGCCAGCTACCTCGACGGTTTCGTCCTGGTGGCGGCGCTGCCAGAACAGTTTGGCTTCGTGGCCAAGCGCGAATTGCTTGAGCAATTCATTCCGCGCGTCTATCTCCAGCGCTTGGGCGCGGAGTTCGTTGAACGCTTCGCAGCCCACGAGAGTGTGCAGGATGCTCGGCGGCTGGAGGTCGCGCTGCGCGCCGGACGTGCGTTGGTCTTCTTCCCCGAGGGCACGTTTACCCGTTTGCCCGGGTTGAAGCCATTCCGGATGGGGGCCTTTGTTGTGGCAGCCAACACGGGCATCCCGGTTGTGCCGGTGGCGATCTGCGGCACCCGGTCCATTCTGCGTGACGGCCAATGGTGGCCACGGCGCGGCGCGATCACAATCACGTTCGGGGCTCCGTTGCTGCCCGTTGCAGAGGCGCGCGACGCCTTTGCCGCAGCGGTACTGCTGCGCGATGCCGCCCGCGCTCATATTTTGCGCCACTGTGGCGAGCCGGACAGCCAATGAGAAGTGTGAAGTCAGACTACCCCAGCCTTTACTTGGCAAGTGCCGCACAAGACAGTACAGGGTCTGCACCGAACTTTTGCTCCGGCGGCCTGCGTGTCTTGGCCGGCTGGCGTTCGTGGTTTAACGGGCGCACGAGCCTGTAGAGCACTTCGAAAAACTCACAAATTCATCGTTCTATTTCAGACTGGAACCCAGAAAATCAGAGGCTTGGACGCCGGCTTTACGGACATGACGTACGATGAGCCAAGCGAGGAAATACCTTGCGCTCCCTTCAGAATCTAGCACCCCAAGCGTGTCCTGCTTCAAATCCCGCTCCCTCGGCATGAAAATAGAAAATGTACCGGGAGTCTTTGCTGTGGCCTCAGAGGAGGCGGGCGTCTCTGCGCCTCTGCCACAGCACGTACAGCGGCGTTCCAGCTAAGACGGTCACGATGCCCAGCCCTCCTTCTACCGGACGCTCATAGAGTGCGGTCCCGACGATCACGGTTGACTCAAGAAGATAGAATGCCGGGACAAAGGGGTAGAGAGGGTGCGATAGGGGCGGGGAAGAGTCGGCTCTTGCCGACGGAGGATCGGCATTGCTCCCACTGCAAGGGCGCTGAAAATCATGAGTACGGTGCCGCTATAGATCGCCAGCCGTTCGAAGTTCCCCGACAAATCCAGGGCTGAGGCCCACAGCCTATGCAGAAGGATGGCGTTGATCGGCGAAGGGGAGGAGCGGCGGCCTGTCGTGTGGAATGTGCAGTCTGCGGCTTTCTGCCGAGGTCTTCCTTCCAGCCGGGAACATTGAACAACAACAAGGTTGTGGTGAAGACGGAGAGACCGGCACATTGAAGAACCCGGTCTGTCATTCTGAGCTTCCCCCTTTTGTCGATCTCATTACAAGCCAAGCTGGAGCTTCGCGACCTCCGACATCCTGTCGCGGCTCCAGGGAGGATCCCAGGTCAGATCAACCTTGACGTCCGCAATGCCGGGAATAGTCCTGACCTTGCGGTCCACTTCTCGCAGGATCATCCAGGCGACGGGGCAGCCGGGTGCGGTCAGGGTCATGCGGATGGCGACAGTCCCCGATGGTTCGACGGCGAGGCCATAAATCAGTCCGAGGTCGTAGATGTTGACCGGGATCTCGGGGTCGCAGACGGTACGGAGGACTTCGATGACCTTGTTCTCGATCTCGCGCACCCGATTAGTGGTCAGGGACGGACGTCCCGAAAGCGGGAGCGCGTCCGTCGAGACGGTCTCCGGCTTGTTTCCGATGGCGGCCCGGAGCGTATGCCAGGGCAAGGTGGCGCATTTGACTCTGACGGGAAACTCGCGCACTCCGGCAAAGACCACCAGTTTGCCGAGTTCGATCAATTCCGATCCTGCGTCGGCCTCGTCTGTGAGTAAGGCGTGAAACTTCTCGAAGAGCCTCTGCACGGCTGACAAGGTGCGCCCTTTCACGCTTTCCGTCATCATCGACGCAGCGGCAATAGAGATCGCGCAGCCGGAGCCCTCAAAACTGACATCACTCACCCGATCGTTCTCGATCTTGAGGTAGATCTTTACTTTGTCGCCGCAGAGCGGGTTGTATCCCTCGGCGGTTCGGCTAGTTCCCTCCAGCTTGTGGAAGTTTCGCGGCTTCCTGTTATGGTCCAGAATCGCTTCCTGATAGAGTTCCCGCATGTCCAGTGTCATGTAAAAAACTCGATGGCTGTGCGAATGCCCGTTGTGAGCGCGTCGATTTCTTCCCTTGTGTTGTAGAAGGCGAGGGATGCTCGGGCTGTGGCCAGTACGCCAAAGCGGCTCATCAGTGGTTGAGCGCAGTGGTGTCCGGCCCTGATGGCGATTCCTTCATTGTCCAGTATGGTTCCCAGATCGTGAGGGTGTACTTCGTCGGCGACGAAGGAGAGCACTCCCGCCTTTTCTTTGGCCGTCCCGATGAGCCGCAGGCCTGAGATCCTGGACAGCTGATCCATCGCATAGGCCAAGAGTTCCCGCTCGTAGGCTGTGATTGCCTCCAGGCCAATCTCGCTCACGTAATCGATCGCTACACCAAGGCCGACGACCCCCGCGATGTTTGGTGTTCCAGCCTCAAACCTGTCCGGCACTTTGTTGTAGATGGTCTTCTCGAACGTGACCGATTGAATCATGTGGCCTCCTCCTTGATAGGGAGGCATGGCCTCGAGCAGAGACGCCTTGCCGTACAGGACGCCGACGCCGGTCGGTCCAAACAGTTTGTGGCCGGAAAACGCATAGAAGTCGCAGTCGAGCGCTTGCACATCCAGCGCCACATGCGGCGCGGCCTGGGCGCCATCGACGAGTACCGGCACCTGGTGGCGGTGGGCGATCTCGACGATTTTCCGGATGGGATTGATGGTGCCGAGCACGTTCGACACATGGGCAATCGCGACCAATTTTGTTCGTGGATGCAGGAGTTTCTCGAATTCATCGAGCAGCAGCTCGCCCTCATCGTTGATCGGCGCGACCCGCAGAACCGCGCCCGTCGCTTGGCAGAGCATCTGCCAGGGCACGATGTTGGAGTGGTGTTCCATCGTGGAGATGAGGATTTCATCGCCGGCCTGCACGTGCGTCCTGCCGTAGGTCTGCGCGACCAGGTTGATGGCTTCGGTCGTGCCTCGGACAAAGATGATCTCGTTCGCCTCTGCTGCGCCGATGAATCGTTGCACCGACCGGCGGGCGGCCTCGAACGTTTCTGTCGCTCGTTCGCTGAGCCAGTGGATGCCGCGGTGAACGTTGGCATAATTTGTTGAGTAGAAATGGCTGAGCGCATCGATCACCGCCTGCGGCTTCTGAGCGGAGGCTGCGTTGTCGAGGTAGACCAGCGGCTTGCCGCGAACCAGTTGCTTGAGGATTGGAAAATCCTCCCTGGTCCTGCTCACGTCCAGGGGGGAACGTGGCGATCGCTGGTTGGGCCCATTGCCCTGGCTTGGTCTCATAGGGAAAAACTCCGACCGCAGGTCTGTGCAATCCATTGAGCCAGCAGCTCCGCGAGCCGATCTCGAATCACCTCGTTCGTCACGAGGTTGATCGTTTCGCTCCCGAACGCATAGGTCATCAGGCTCCGCGCGGTCTCCACTCCGATACCCCGGGAGCGGAGGTAAAACACCGCTTCTTCGTCAAGCCGCCCGACGGTCGCTCCGTGAGCGCACTTCACGTCATCGGCAAAGATCTCGAGCTGCGGCTTCGTGTGAATCACCGCATCCTCGGAGAGCAAGAGGTTGTTGTTGGTTTGCCGGGCATCGGTCTTCTGCGCATCCTGCCGCACCAGAATCTTCCCGTTGAACACTCCGCTCGCATGCCCGCCCAGGATGCCCTTGTACAGCTGCTGGCTCGTGCCATGCGTCTTCGCATGGTCGATCTGTGTTTGCATGTCCAGATGCTGTCGTCCGGCGACGGCGCCCACCCCGCGGAGAATGCAGGTGATTCCTTCGTCTGCCAGCTCGCAATGGATCTCGCTCCGCGCGAGCGCGCCGCCGGTCGCAAGGGAGTGAGAGGTGAAGGTGCTGTGGCGATCCTGATGGACGGCAAGGGTCAAGAAGTGAAACGCCGCCGAACTTTCTTGCTGGAGCACATAGTGATCGAGGACAGCATTCTCAGCAAGCACGACTTCGGTCACGGCGTTGGTGAGATAGAGGTCCTCCGGCAGTCCGAGGTAACTCTCGACGATTGTGGCGCGACTGTTGGGGCCTGCCACGATGACGGTTCGGGGGTGGGACATCGTCGCTCTCCCATTTGGACGGGAGACGAACAACACATTCAGCGGCTCCTCGATCACCGTGTCGGGAGGGATGCACACTATGGCCCCATCGCTGAGGAATGCGGTATTGAGGGAGACGAAGGGATGGTTTTCAATGCGAGCATACCGGCCCAGATGGGATTCCAGAAGGCCCGACTCGCCACCAAGGGCGCCGGCTAAGCTGCCTGCGCTCATGCCGTGCGGCAGAGGCAGCAGCGAGGAGAGGAGCGGCGAGAACAAGCCGTTCACGAAGACCAGCCGGCAGCCTGCTCCCATCCAGGACGTCACCGGCTCCAGCTCTGTTTTCGGTATGGCACATCGGTGTCTTGCCAATGGAAAGGGACGCTCCGACAGCGAGGCCACGCTGGTGTGCCGCCACGCTTCCTCTTGAGTCGTCGGGAATCCCATCTCGGTGAAGCGGGCCATCGCAGCTTGGCGGAGCTGCTGCACCCAGACTGGTGCGCTCCCGCCGACGTCTCGCTCGAATTGTAAAAGTTCTGCGCGGTAGAGATCGGTGGCCGGTAGGATGTCGTTCATGGCATGGCCGTCCCTTCTCGCGCCTGCTTCTCAAGCCAACCATACCCCTGCGCCTCGACGCTGAGCGCCAGTTCCCTTCCGCCGGTCTTCACGATCCGGCCATCGATGAGCACGTGCACGTAATCGGGAACAATATAGTTAAGCAGCCGCTGATAGTGCGTGATCACGATCATGGCGCGGTCCTGGCGTCGCAAGCTGTTCACGCCGCTCGCGACGATCTTCAGCGCATCGATGTCGAGGCCGGAGTCGGTCTCGTCCAAGACCGCGAGCGTCGGGTCGAGCACCGCCATCTGCAGGATCTCGTTGCGTTTTTTTTCGCCTCCGGAGAATCCTGCGTTGACCGGCCGATTCAGGAGGTCAGGATCCATTCCCAGCAGCTGCATCTTCTCCTTCACGATGGTCAGGAAGTCGAGCGCGTCGAGTTCTTCGAGCCCGCGATGTTTCCTGATGGCATTGAGTGCCGCCTTCAGGAACTGCATCATCTTCATCCCTGGGATCTCGACCGGATACTGGAAGGCCAGGAAGAGGCCTTCCCGCGCACGGTCTTCCGGCGGCATCGCGAGCAGATCTTTCCCTTGGTAGCGCACGTCGCCGCCGGTCACCTCATAGCCCTCGCGTCCGGTGAGGACATGCGTCAGCGTGCTTTTGCCGGAGGCGTTGGGTCCCATCACGGCATGGACCTCCCTCGCGTTCACGGTCAGATTCATGCCGCGCAAAATCTCCTTGCCGGCGGCCGTCGCAGAGAGGTGTCTGATTTCGAGTATCGGGGTAGGCATCGTCTTCAGCCGACGGTCCCTTCAAGCCGAACGTTGAGCAGTTTCTGCGCCTCCACGGCAAACTCCATCGGCAGTTGCTGGAACACGTCGTGGCAGAAGCCGTTCACGATCAACGAGACGGCGTCCTCCGCCGAGAGTCCGCGCTGCCGGCAGTAGAAAATTTGGTCTTCGCCGATCCTGGTCGTCGACGCTTCATGTTCCACCTGCGATGAGGCGTTCTGCACGTCAATAGAAGGGAAGGTGTGGGCGCCGCAGCGATTGCCCAACAACAAGGAGTGGCACTGGGTATAATTCCGACAGCCGGAGGCTTTCTTGAGGATCTTCACCAGGCCGCGGTAGGTGTTCTGGGCAAAGCCGGTGGAGATGCCCTTCGAGACGATCGTGCTCTTGGTATTCCTGCCGAGGTGGATCATCTTGGTGCCGGTATCAGCCTGCTGGCGGTGCGTGGTGAGGGCGACCGAGTAGAACTCGCCGATGGAGTTGTTCCCTTGCAGGATCACGCTCGGGTATTTCCAGGTGATGGCCGAGCCCACTTCGACCTGTGTCCAGGAAATTTTTGAGTCGACTCCCAGACATGCCCCCCGCTTGGTCACAAAGTTGTAAATCCCACCTTGGCCGGCGCTGTCGCCCGGATACCAATTCTGGACCGTTGCATATCTGATCTGTGCGCGATCATGAGCGCGCAGCTCCACGACTGCCGCGTGCAGCTGATGCTCCGACCGCATGGGCGCGGTGCAACCTTCGAGGTAGCTGACGTAGCTGTCTTCCTCGGCAATGATTAAGGTGCGTTCGAACTGGCCGATGAATGGCGCATTGATGCGAAAGTAGGTGGACAGTTCCATCGGGCATCGGACGCCCTTCGGGATGTAGCAGAACGAACCGTCGCTGAAGACCGCGGTGTTCAGCGCTGCGAAGAAGTTGTCGGAGTAGGGCACCACCGTGCCGAGATGCTTGTGGACCAGGTCGGGATGCTGTTGCACCGCCTCCGAGAAGGCACAGAAGATGATGCCCTGCTTGGCCAGCTGTTCTTTAAAGGTCGTGGCCACCGACACACTGTCGAAGACCGCATCGACGGCGACCCCGGCGAGCACTTCTTGTTCGCGGAGGGGAATCCCGAGCTTCCTGTACGTGGCCAACAGCAATGGGTCCACCTCATTGAGGCTCTTCGGCTGCTTCTGGGTCTTCGGCGCCGAATAGTAGACGATGTCCTGGTAATTGATCGGCGGATGGCGCACGTTAGCCCACTGAGGTTCCGTCATGGTGAGCCAGTGGCGGTAGGCCTTGAGGCGCCACTCCAGCATGAACTCCGGTTCCTTCTTTTTTGCAGAGATCAGCCGAATGATGTCTTCATTCAGCCCGGGAGGCGCGGCCTCCGCCTCAATGTCTGTCACAAAGCCGTACTTGTATTCCTGCTCGGCTAGATCGCGAATCCTCTCCGTGGGAGCCATCGTGGTCCTCCTGGTACACAAGAGCAATAACTGTGATACAGCAAGCCCGGTGCCATGATTTCTGGAGGGAATGTCGAGGTTCCGATTGAAAGTGAAGTTGATTATGCTCACGTTCTTTTTGCTTCGACCTGAGTCCCAACCTATATCGTTCCTGTTCTGTGGCTTTTCACTACACATAAGGCCTGGTCGTTGTAGCAAGATATCCCTTGGTTCTGGGAGCGTGACTGAGTTGTCCGCTCCAATCTACTGATGTTCCGATGAAGTCCTGGTCCAGTTCGGTTTCGGAAGATGGTACCGGCCTTGCTCAGCTGAGAAGACGAGGCACTCGATACACTCCCTGGCACACGACCGAAAGGCTTGAGCTGAGCACATGGTCAGATCGGACGAGATGACCGGACAGCTGCAGGCTGAGGAGGCGGAACGGTGGAGTTCCTACCCCTCCTGGAGACAGTTCACGTGGCTCTATTTCCTGAGCCTGATGGCTGGTCTGCGTGGCTGGCTCTTTCTGCGGTTTGAAGTGACCGGAGGGGAAATGTGGATAGCCGGTGCCGCCATCCTGTTGGTCTTGGCTGCCATCCTGCGTCACTGGGCTCGGTACAGCCTGACCTCACAGCGAGTGATCGTGAGGAATTGGTATACAGGTCGGGAAATCCAGGCGATGGCGATCAGCGAAATTCGTGAGGTCACGATCACGCAGGGCCCCATCGCACAGTTCATGGATATCGGCACGCTCGTCCTCCACTCCCTGAGCGGGGACCGGCTCTTATCGTTGCGTGGCGTCAGCGATCCAAAGGTCATCAAAACCCGTATTGAGGCGCTCCTGCCGAGGGGCCATTCGGTGCTGACTCAGCAGGCTGTATCGCTATAAGCCGTAGGCTACTGCGGGAGGTTCTATTCCTGTGCCACGTGTGACAGAGCAGAGGTCGGTTCGACGCCATGAGGTCGTGGCGGTTCTGACAGAGCGGATGCCAGGACGTTTTTCGGCCGAGCTTGGTCTGACGCTGGAACCCAATCGGCCGAACGATCTCTTCTTATGGTTCCTTGCCGCTCTTCTGTACGGAACCAGGATCTCGGGGACCATCGTGGCCCATACCCATTCAGAGTTCGCCCGCCGAGGGCTCGTCACGCCGGAGAAGATCCTCAAGGCTGGATGGGACAAGCTGGTCGTTGTTCTCGATGCCGGGGGGTATGCCCGCTACGATTTCAAAACCGCCACCAAATTGCTCGAGGTCATGCGCCACCTGGTCGATCGGTACCATGGTGATCTGAACCAGTTGCACCACGCCGCGAAGGATGCCCGTGATCTCGAAAGCCGTCTGACGGCACTGGGTAAGGGAATCGGCGAGGTGACAGTGCAGATTTTTCTTCGTGAACTGAGGGACCTGTGGCCCAAAGCCAGACCGGAGCTGTCTCACCTGGCAGTGTTGGCAGCGAAGGATCTCCGGTTGTTGAGTGCTGCTTCTGCGCGACGGGGCGGTTCACCGGTGGAGGCATTGATGGAACTCTGGAATGAGGGGGAACGAAAGGACAAGACGTTCATCGACTTCGAGGCGGCGCTGGTGCGGCTGGGGCGAGACTATTGCCGGCGGCGGTGGCAGGCCTGCCCGATGCGCGAATACTGCAGGCGGCGCGGCGCTCCCACCGCAACAGGACAACGGACAAAGGCCCGCGTGAAGGAGCACGAGTGACAGGTAAGTCCTGCGAGAAGGTGATGGCCGCCCGCATCTGGCCAGCTAACGGAGAGACTGTGGACTCAGTGGAGATGAAGAAACAGACGAAGGAGACGAGGCAAGCGAGCTATTGCCCTCTCCTGCAGTCCGGACTTCTGGCTGAGCGGGTGGCACAGGCCCGCGAGCTGCTGCGCCGGTGCCATGTCTGTCCGCGCCATTGCGAGGTGAACCGTTTGGAAGGGGAACTCGGTTTTTGTCAGGTGGGCGCCCGCCCCTTTGTTGCCAGCTATGGGGCACATTTCGGCGAAGAGGCCCCCTTACGGGGCCGTCACGGGTCCGGCACCATTTTTTTCGCCAGTTGCAACCTGCGCTGTCTCTACTGCCAGAACTACGAGATCAGCCACTTGCGCGAGGGTTCCGAATGTACACCTCAGGAATTGGCCGACATGATGATCGAGCTACAAGATCAGGGCTGTCACAACATCAACCTGGTCACACCTTCGCACCAGGTCCCTCACATTCTCGACGGTCTGTTGCTCGCTGCTGAGCGAGGGCTCAGGATTCCGTTGGTGTACAACACGAGTTCCTATGATGATCTCGAAACCTTGCGGCTACTGGACGGTATCGTGGACATCTATCTTCCTGACTTCAAATACGCCGACGCCGCCATTGCGGAAACCTACTCGCAGGCCACCGGCTATCCGGACATCGCGAAGGTCGCGATCAAGGAGATGCACCGGCAGGTCGGTGATCTGGTCCTGGATGACGAGGGGCTGGCCTTGCGTGGAGTATTGGTCCGCCATCTCGTCCTGCCGGGAGGATTGGCCGGCACAGCAGAAGTGATGCGGTGCCTCGCCGTGGATATCTCCCCCGACACCTATGTGAACGTCATGGACCAGTACCGGCCCTGCTATCAGGCCTTCAGCCATCCGCCGTTGGATCGGAGGATCACCACCGAGGAATTTGAGGAATCGATTCGGTTGGCGAAGGCGGCCGGCCTGCATCGCTTGCACCAGGATCGGCCTGGAACGCGATCTCGTGGCTCGCGGAGGTCTGACGAGCCGGCTCAGCGACCGGCGGTGCCCGGAATGGAAATGGGAACTCCTGCATGACGAAGCCGACGATTGTGCAATCCACGAGCGATCCCCTCGCCGACCAGCCGTTCGAGATTGTCGAGCGGAAGGGCCTGGGGCATCCCGACACGATCTGCGATGCGGTGATGGAACAGGTGGCGGTCGAGTTGGCGCAAGCCTATCTGAAGATGTGTGGGCGCGTGCTCCACTTCAACGCCGATAAGGGGCTGTTGGTGGCCGGTCAGGTGGACTGCCGTCCCGGCGGAGGTCATGTCATCGCGCCGATGCGTTTAGTCATGGGAGATCGGGCGACGTTCGAGTGGCGAAAGAAATTGGTGCCCGTCAACGAGATTGCCGAGCGGGTCGCCTCGACCTGGTTCAGGCGGCACCTCCCGCATGTGGACCCCCTCAAGCACCTCATGTGTCAGGTGGAGCTGAAGCCGGCTTCCGCGGAACTGCAATCCGTGAGCGAGCGCAGGGGAGGGCCGGTGGCCAATGATACCTCTGCTGCGGTGGGCTATGCGCCTTTCACCCCGACCGAGCGATTGGTCTTTCATGTCGAACAGTTTCTGAACAGCCCTTCGTTTAAGAAGGCCTTTCCGGCTACGGGGCAAGACGTCAAGGTGCTGGGCGTGCGGACTGGGGGAGAGGTGACGCTCACGGTTGCGATGCCGTTGCTGGCCTCAGCTATCAGGACAGAGGCTCAATACTTTGTACGCAAGGCGGAAGTGTTGAAGGCCTTGCAGTCCTTCGTGAAAAAGAAGGTGGGGCCGAAGCTGTCAGTCGAGGTCACGCTGAATGCTCTGGATCGTCGCGGGGCGGGAGTCGAGGGGATGTACCTCTCGTTGCTCGGCACGTCGGCGGAGGCGGGCGATTCGGGCGAGGTGGGGAGAGGAAATCGCGTGTGCGGAGTGATCTCGCTCCGCCGGCCTGCCAGTGCGGAAGCGGCAGCAGGAAAAAATCCTGTGTCGCACGTGGGGAAGATCTACAGCGTACTGGCGCAGGTGTTGGCCGAGGACATCCACAAAAAGGTGCAAGGACTGCACGATGTGACTGTCTGGATCACAAGCCAGATCGGCAAGCCGATTTCCTCGCCGCAAGTCGTGGTGGTCGAAGTCACTCTGGCTAGGGGGGCGACGGTGGCGGTCGTGCGCCCGCAGATCCAGCGCGAAGTTCGGCTGGCCTTTGCGCACATGAAGCCCTTCTGCAAGGCGTTGATCCAAGGCCTGTATGCGATCTGTTAGCAGGCTGTTGACAAAGTCCGCCAGCGTCGTTCTCGTAAGACACTGCCGCCTCACTATCTCGGCGGCGTTCACAAACGTGACGCGCTTTATGCTTCGCGCCGTAGACCTCGCTGCGGCCTTGCTGGACGGCCTTTTTGAACAGCCTGCGTCAGCGATTCTTCAGTGCTCAGGTCGTTTGTCAATACACTGTTAGCGCCGGTTCGCCGGTCACCTTGTGCGCCATGCGTGAAACGTGAAACGTAAAGCACGGCCTTTCGGCCGAAACAGGGGGATCGGAGCAGCGTTGCCGATAGGGAAAGTTCCTGTCGATCTGCTGCGCAGGTTGCTGGGGCGTTTGGCCAAGATCCATGATCCGCGTGTCGTGGTCGGGGCGGGAATCGGTCTTGATGCGGCGGTGATTCGCTTCGGCGGAAGCTGGCTTGTGGCAAAGACTGATCCCATCACCTTCGTCGCGGATGAGATCGGTACGTATGCCGTGGTGATCAATGCCAACGATCTGGCGGCGACCGGTGCCACACCGAAGTGGTTCTTGGCGACGTTGCTGTTTCCCGCCCGATCGACGACGGCTGGGGTGGTCACGAAGGTGTTTGCTCAGGTGCAGGCGATGTGTCGCTCTATGCGGATCACACTATGCGGCGGCCATACCGAAATCACGGACACCGTGACGCGTCCCGTGGTCGTCGGTTGCCTGTTGGGAGAATCTCTGACCGGAGGGATCGTGACAGCCGCCGGTGCGCGCATCGGGGATAGCCTGTTGCTTACCAAGGGGGTGGCGATCGAAGCGGTCTCGATTCTCGCTCGAGAGCGAGCTGATGAGATCCGGCAGCGATTTGGCGCGTCTTTCCTCGCCCGCTGCCGGCGGTATCTGAAGGATCCGGGGTTGAGCGTGGTGAAGGACGCCCGTCTGGCCATGGCGACCGGCGGGGTCCATGCGATGCACGATCCAACCGAGGGTGGACTCAGCGCGGCGTTGTATGAGCTGGCTGAGGCGGCAGGGGTCGGATTGGCGATCGAGGCCGCCGCGATCCCTGTGTTGCCGGAGGCGGCTCGGCTTTGTGCGGCGTTCGACCTCGACCCGTTAGGTGTGATGGCCTCTGGGTCGCTTCTGCTCTGCATCGATCCGGCTGTTGAGGCGAGCCTGGTGAGACGACTGCGGAGGGCTCGCGTTCCGGTTGCGCGAATCGGGACTGTGGTGGAGCGTTCGAACGGCGTCACGCTCGCCGAAGGTGGTCGGGAGCGTCGATTTCCGCGTTTTGCCGTCGATGAACTTGCGCGATTGTTTCAGCGACCACGCGGAGCCCGCGGCAATCCACTTGACCGGCATTGACGCGGCATCCGGGAGAGGGCGGGAACTGATACGGGGATCCACACCACCGGCGTCTCTGTGTGCTGATCTGGTGTGGTCGGGCAAGCGGACAGGCGAGGCGGTAATTCCGGGAAGACGAGGTACAGGATGACCAAGGATGAATTGTGCGAAGCGGCGCTGCTGGAATTGACGGCGATCGAACGGGGCGTGTCGACCGTCAAACTGGTGTCCGGGGATCCTTTGATCGGCGACGTGCACTTTCGGAGCAGCAACGGCTGGATCTTCGTCGTCTTCAGCGACGGCGGGGAATGGGACTACATGCATCGGGTTTCATCGCCGTCGGGAGAAGAACTGAAGGTCTGGCCCGATGCGGCCAAGAGAGGTTCCTCCTGCATGCTCAAACTGAGCAACTACCGCCCCCCTGCTGGGCAATCGAAAACAATCTGGCGCTTTATGGATTAGCGGGCCGATGCGGAGGCGGTCGCGGTCAATAGGGGTTCTTGCCAGGGGAAGCCGCGCTCTGCCGGAGCGTCGCGAGGTAGGCGAGGACGTCTGTGATGTCCTGGTCATTCAGCGTCGTATCCGGAAGCATCCCGCTCCCCGGATGGCCTTCGCGTATCACTCGAAACCGAGCTTTGTTGTCTTTCAGTTTCAGCGTCGCTCGATTGCGCAGATCGGGAGGGGCAGCAGCCAGTCGCGCGATGACAGCCGCGGTGTCAGGCGTGAGCGAGGGTTTCCGGTCGATCACCCCGTCGAGGCCATGGCAGTAGTGGCAAATCCCTTTGCCATTGAAGAGTGCTTTCCCCTGCGCGGCATCACCCTTCATCGTGGCATTCTTGTCAGTCGGCTCGGCCCAGCTGATGTTGGGTGCTGAGAGTAGCAGGAGGGCCAGGGCCATTTCTGAGAATAGAACTCGTGTGCGCATGGCGTTGTGTCCTCATGAAGGAATCAGGGTTAGGCCAAGTATGCCGCGACGATGCCCGACAACACAATCCCATCGAACGTCCCCGCGCCCCCGATACTGGCCACGCCCGTGGCAATCTTCTCCATGTCGCGTAGATGGAGGAGATCCGCGCCGATGAGCGGCCCCAACACACCCGCGACAAAGGCCACCGGCGCGGCATGCTCCGGAGCCATCGCGACGGCCCCCAGGGCCGGCATCAAGCCTGGCATGGCGATGCCGATGCCCTCGATGGGTCTGGCCATCCAGTAACAGGCGAAGGTATTCAGCAACACAGCTACGAGCAGCCCCCAAAGGGCAACAGGGTCCTCGATCACCAGGAACAGAGTCTCGTAGAGGGCGAGGCCGAGCGGGATCAGGCATCCCCCGGCGTTCACTGCGATGATGGTTTCTCTCGGCGCGCGTTGGAGGCGCGGCCACCATCCCGATAGGCCGAACAGCATCGGCGGTTCCCCCAGAACGTCTTCGCCCCGCACGAGGCGTCGGATAGGGATATTGATGGCGCTTCCGATCAGGATGCCCAGCAGAGCCGCACGGGGATCGAGGTGCAATTTCATCAGCGCGGTGGAAAAGAGTTCTCCGAACACGAACGGCAGGAGCGCGAGCAAGAGAAGGAACAAGAGCAACGGCAGGAACCCGAGGAGTCTCATGAGCGGGCCTCGCGCTTGGTCCGCTCCGCCAACCGATCGGCCTGCCGCGTCGGTTCAGGAATTCGGTATCCCATTCCGCAGGCCAGGGTGAGCCGGATGGCGTCCGCGAGACCGAGTCGATGCCCGACCGAGACGAAGACCGGCTTCACGCGATCGCGCGTCCGGACAACGGCTCCGATGACGTGACCGTCAGCATCATACAAACTCGAGAGAGAGCCCCGGAAGAGACCGGGCTCTCGAAACTCTCCGACGAGTTTGGATTTGGCGCATCCAATGACCGGCCGATCCACACAGATCCCGACATGGCAGGCGATTCCGGCACGCCGCGGATGTGAAAGACCGTGGCCATCGATGAAGATCACATCGGGATCGTGCCGAAGCTGTCCGAAGGCATGGAGCAGGGCAGGGGCTTCCCGAAACGACAGCAGGCCGGGGATGTAGGGAAAGCGCAGGCGCTCACGATGGATCACTGTCTCCACGATTTCTAATCCGGGAAAAGACAGGACCACCACGGCGGCGTAAATGTGGTTTCGCTCAAGGTCGAACGCTGCGTCGGCTCCGGCGACCAACCTCGGACGGGTCACCCGCTCATGGGGTATGACGGCGCTGCGCAGCTGCTCCTGAATCCGCACGGCCTCCTGCGGCGTGACGTTCCAGGGATGAACGCGATGAATCTTCATGGGGGCAGGTTCCTGTCTTCTTGCCTGATCGTGGCCAGCCTGCCGACGATCGCAACCCAGTGCGTGCCCGGCCAATAGACATGGCGGCAGCGGGGGCATTGCACGAAATGATCGTAGTGCTGGGCGACAAACGGGGGAACGAGCGGAGCCGCCTCGCAGGGAGAGAGGGGATTTGCCGGGACGTTGCAGTTCGCGCAGCGGAACGGCCTCTGTGCGCTCGGATCGAGGTTGAGGTGGAGTTCGTGCCGGAGCTGGCTCAATTGGCCGTCGAGGTAGTCGCTCGTGATCAAGGTAAGGCGACCACGAAGGACTTTGCGCCGCGCGAGATAGCGATCGCGAGTCAGGAGCCAGCGATCTTCGCGAAGAGTTTGTTCGATCAGGAGATCGTCTGCGATGTTCTTGTCGTAGGCGGTGTCATACCCCAGCATGCGAAGCCAGCGAGCGAGCCGGCCCAGCATGGCATCGGCCATGAAGCCTGTGGGAGGATGACTGGCTTGGAAGCGCAGCTCCATAAGACCAAGGCCCTACTTAGTCGTCGTGCGACCACGATCAGGCCAGAATCCGGCACCGTGAATGACCAGTCGCTGGTCGTCGATAGTGACGTGAGCGTGAAGGAATTCCTGTGTCAGCCAGGCGCTGGTGAGAACATGATCGGTGACGGTCGGAATGATGAACCGGCTTTTGCCCACTGCCAGAGCCGCAAAAGGTATGATCTGGTCTGCGGCAAACCGGTCCAGAGTCGCACCGGACCGGAGGTCCTCCAGCAACTGCCTGGCGGCCTGTTTCCCGATCGACTCGGCGCTTCTTCTCGGTGCTCCTGCCCGGTCCACGCCGAGTCGCCCGGCTCCTTCTCGATCGGCAAAGAGCGCCAGCGCGGCTCCACGCTGCAGAGACTCGGTATCGTTGCGAAGTTCAATGTCAGCTCGATAGCCCGCTATGGCCAGCGCATCTCGCGCGGCGTCCGCCATCCGCCGGCTGACCTGCCGTTGTTCGAGGTGAGAGGACAGGGCGATGCCCCAAATCCTTGTGACCGGGCCTGGCCTGTCGGCGGTGATCGCTCGGAAGGGTTCGGTGAGCGGTGTCACCGCGAGGCGGAGTATGCCATCGCCGCGAGGCACGTAGCCCGGCCGTTCGATTTCTACTTCGACATGGAGTCCCATCCCTTGCAGCATGGGGAGCAACACCTGCTGGAGATGAAAGACAGAAGGGGCAAAATCCTGAAAGAGGCTCCCGCGCAATTCGACGGTGACCCGCGAGGCCGCGAAGGCAAGGACCGGCATGAGGCCCAGGCCCAGCATGGTCGTCGAGCCGGCAGAGCCGATGTCCCAACAATAGTGCCGCCCTATCTTGAGAGGGCCAGGGCGGAACGTGAATTCCTGCGCACCTGGCGCCAGTCCCTCAGCGCGACCCTGTACGAGTTCGGCAATCGCTTCGATGACGCGGATGTGCTGTGGGCGTAAACCCGGCTTGTCTCGCTTCGCGCGGGCCTTGACCACGTGGATCGACTGGCCGGTCAGAGCAGCAAAGGCGACTGCTTGTCTTACAATGGTTCCGCTGCCGGAATAGCGGGATCCGTCGATCGTCAGCATGGGGTTTGACTGTCCGGTGCAGGGGGACCCATTTTCAAACAGGATTAGCCCGCATCATACGGACGCCGGTGACAGAGCCACTTAGAACGTCAGCACTTTGTCCGAGTCCACGACCCACTGGGCCAGCTGGCTCATGGTGCTGACCTCGATGCCTTCGATCAGGGCCACCTTGTCCAGTCCGCGCGCCTCAGCACAGGTGCCGCAAGCCTTGACGTGACCTTGTTTGGTGATAACCGCCTTCAGCATCCGTTCGACATTGTAGTAACCCTGAGGCGTGGTTTGAGCGGGGAGTGCTGCGTTCACGGCATCCGCCATCAGAAAGACGCGGATCTCCGCGGCGGGGTGCTCCAGTTGCAGTTTCATCGCAAGCCGCAACGCGTTGTAGACTTTCTCGGAACCATAGGGGGCGTCGTTGAGAATGAAGAGAATCTTCATGGGGGCTACCTCATGCGATGGAAGATGGTGTCGGAAAGGGGTCAGGAACCCTTCCGACAAGGTTGCTGACCCCTTGGGCGCTCCGCAAGGGCTCGGACAACGGCCTCCGCCATGTCGGTCGTCGGCGCGGCCCCGCCCATGTCATAGGTGCGGACCACCCCTTCGCGAATGACCTTCGCGACTGCGCCCTCGATATCGGCGGCCTTTTGCGTCTCGCCCAGCCACTCAAGCATCATCTTCGCGGCAAGGATGGTCGCGATGGGATTCACCTTATTCATCCCCGCGTACTTCGGGGCCGAGCCGTGCGTCGGCTCGAAGACCGCAAGCCTCTCCCCGATGTTCCCGGAGCAGGCGAATCCCAAACCTCCCACCATCTGGGCGCAGAGGTCCGAGATGATATCACCGTAAAGGTTAGGCGCCACGAGCACATCGAAGTTGAGGGGATTCTTCAGGAGCCACATGCAGATCGCGTCGATGTTCGCGTTGTCGAACACAATCTCGGGATACTCCTTCGCGACGGCCTGCGCCATCTCGAGGAACAGCCCGTCGGTCGCGCGGACGACGTTCGCCTTGTCGACGGCCGTCACCTTCTTGCGCTTGTGCATGCGCGCGTGTGCGAACGCAGCGCGCGCGATCCGTTCCGACCCTTTCTTCGTGTTGATCTTGCAGGAGATCGCGTAGGCATCTCCCGAAAGATCCTTGAACGGAGCGAAGTTCTTTGAATGCTTCGCAAGCACGGTCGAGAGTTCATCGGGCACGGGCGAGAATTCCACGCCCGCGTACAGGTCCTCGGTGTTCTCGCGAAAGACCGTCAGGTCGATCCCATCCTTGTAGTTGCCTGGATTCCCGGGATACGCCTTGCAGGGGCGAAGACAGACGTAGAGGTCGAAAAGCTGCCGCATCCTGACGATCGGCGAGCGATAGACGAGTCCTTTCCCCTTGAGTCCGGGAGAGAGTTCCGCCTCCGCCGCCTTCACGGGCTTCGAGGTGATCGCCCCGAACAGCGCCGCATCGACGTTCTTGAGCAGCTCAATGGTACGTTCCGGAAGGGCATCGCCTTCCGCACGCCAACATTCCCAGCCGATATCGCCGTGCGGATACTCCGCCTCAAATCCGATGGCATCCAAGACGCGGCGCGCGGCATCGCAGACTTCTGTTCCGATGCCGTCTCCCGGAAGCCAGCCGATGCGGTATTTCGACCTCCGGGGCTTCGCGGAACCTTTCATGAGACGGTCGCGCGTGAAGGCAATAAGCCCCCCTGCCTCCATGATCGCTTTCTGCGCTTCGGGAAGCGGTTGCGTGGCGTACTCCCGTCCCGTCGAGACATTCACCACCTTGGTCTCGTGGATATCGAGATCATCGCCGTCATTCGCCCCAATCGTGGGACAGATCACGACCGGAAGGCCGAGATTGATTGCGTTCTTCAGGAAGATTCTCGCCACACTCTTGGCCACGACTGTCAGCTTGTGCCCTTGGAGACACGAGACCGCCTGTTCGCGCGAGGACCCGCACCCGAAATTGTTCCCCGCAAGAATCACGGCGCGCTCCTTTGGGATCATGCCGCCTGTCAGCCGCGAGTGAAAGTCAGTATCGTCGGCGAACGCATGCTGCGGCGTTTCGGCTGGAAGGATCGTGGCCATAAACCGCCCGGGATAAATGACGTCCGTTGACACATCGTCCCCAAGCTTCAGGACCACTTGTTTCGTGCTCATCAGACCTTCCTTCCCGGCATCGTAATGACGCCCGTGATGGCGCTTGCGGCAGCGACGGCCGGCGAGCAGAGATACACTTCGGAATTCGGGTTTCCCATACGCCCTTTGAAGTTCCGATTCGTCGTCGAGAGCGCGACCTCCCCGTCGCCCAAGGCACCCTGATGCACCCCGAGACACGGTCCGCACCCGGGGTTCATCACGACAGCCCCGGCTTTCGCAAGGATGCCGAGATAACCGCGTTCCATCGCCTCTTGGTACACTTTCGCCGATGCGGGAAACACGAGCATCCGCACGCCGTCGGCAACCCTCTTTCCACGAAGAATCCCCGCAGCGACCGCGATGTCGTCCAACCGCCCGTTGGTGCAGGAACCGAGAACGATCTGATGGATGGCCTTCCCCTCGATATCGCCGACGCATTTCACGGCATCGACGGAGTGCGGGCAGCTCACCTGGAACGTCAGTTCCGAAAGATCGATCTCGATCGTGCGATCATAGACCGCGTCCGCGTCGGGGGAGAGGAGATCGATACGCTCGCTCACCTTCGCGGTATCGTGAAGATAGGCGGTCGTCTCCTCATCCGGCGGAACCAACCCCACCGTCGCTCCGGCTTCGGCCGCCATGTTGCACAAGACCATGCGACCTGAGGTCGGCATCGCCCGTATGGCCTCCCCGTGGAACTCAAGCGCCTTAAAATTGGCGCCCTCGGCGGTGAGCAGTTTGATAATGAAGAGGATCAGGTCTTTGGGCGACACGTAGTCGAGGAAAGAACCGCGCACGGTGACCTTGATGGTCGAAGGAACCTCGACGGCCAGTGCCGCGCCCAACGCCCAGACGCTGGCCATCTCGGTTGCGCCGATCCCCCATGCGAAGGCCCCGAAGGCTCCGTGAGTGGTCGTGTGGCTGTCGGTGCCGGCGACGACATAGCCCGGGCGCACATACCCCGATTCCGCAAGAACCTGATGGCAGATGCCTCCCCGATCACCGCGGATATCGTGAAACTTTTGGATGCCTTTCGCCTTGACGAATTCGCGGACCGTCTTCTGATTGGTCGCGGTCTTCGCGCTCTCTGCGGGAACGCGGTGGTCGAAGATAATGGCGATCCTCTCCGGATCCCATACCCTGGCCTCCTTCCCTGTTCCCTTCCAGATCTCGTGGAACTGGTTGATGACGAGTGCCGCATTCTCATGCGACATCGCCAGATCAACTTGCGGTTCGACGACATCCCCGGGCTTCACGGAGGAACGCCCCGACGCGCGGGCAAGAATTTTCTCCGCCAGCGTCATTCCCATGTTTCTCTCCTAATTTATTCCATACTTGTCTTCGACCATCTCCCGCGGAAGGAACTGTCGCTCCAGCTCCCGGTACTCCGGAAGGCCGACAAACTCCGTATACTCCCCGAAGGCCGTCAACCACTCCGTCTCTCCGGAAAGAAGCCCTGTGGGAGACTCCTTGAGGGCGCGGAAAAACCTAGACAGCGCCCTGTGCATCACAAGGACGGACGCCACCGGAATACTGACCCGCGCGACCCCCATCTGGGCCAGCGTGGGGATCGGCACAAGCTCTGTTTTGACGCCCGTCACGCCGTCCATGAGGTTGACGGACAGCAGTCCCCCGATGGCTTCGAGTGCGCGCTCGATGTCCGCGCGCGTCCGGATGCCATCGATGAACACCATGTCAGCTCCCGCTTCAAGGTAGAGTTTCGAGCGGCGAATCGCCTCCTCGATGCCGAGCACGGAGAAGGCATCGGTGCGCGCGTTGATGACGATGTCGCCGTCGCAGCGCTTCCGCGCATCCGCCATCGCGCGGATCTTCCCCGCCATCTCCTCGGCGGAGATGACCTGCTTCCCCTCCATATGGCCGCAACGTTTCGGAAACACTTGGTCCTCAATATTGACGCCGGCAATGCCCATCGCCATGAGCTGCTCCGTGATGTCGGCGGCATTCAGTGCATTCCCGCCGCCCGTGTCGATATCCGCCATCACCGGAATCTCCACCGCCCGCGCGATCTGCCAGGTGCGATCAAGGATATCCTTTATCTCGACAAGTCCGACGTCGGGCTTGCCAAGCAGGCTCCCCGCGAGTCCGAAGCCGCTGACCTGAACCGCCTCAAAGCCCGCACCCTCGATAATCTGGGCGCTAAGGGCATCGTGACATCCGGGAACGACCAGGGCTTTCCGCGCCTCGAGTTTTGTCCGTAGCTGCGACGCGTAGAACGGCTTCATGCTTCCCCTCCCATGAATAGGACGTCCGTCAATTGATTATACGAGGCCTCTCGTGTTGGACCGTACACCCGCCTACGCAGCCATCTTCGCTGAAGCTCCTGGCCTTCGTAGCCAGGCTACTTCGGCGGAGTAGGCTCGTCGGCCCACCGAAACCTTGGCGGATGTTGGGGAAGCCACGGGGCTGCCCGGCCTTCGTCGCCGAAGCTACTCTCGCCCGCCAGAGGCTCCTATCCGCCGCAGGGCTTCGGCAGGCGGGTCCGGCGAGCGGGTCGGCGGAGCAGGCTAAAGCCGTGGGGCTCCACCCGTGAGCCGCAGCCCGTTGTACAGTTTCTCGGACCCATAGGGGGCTTCGTTGATTATGAATAATACGTTCATCGGTTACCTCACTTTCATGAAGATGGCAAGGGGGCCGAGGCTAGAGGCGATGGGCGGAAATTTCGCTCTCGTGCCCATAGCCTATGGCTTCTCGCCCCTAGCCTGTTCGACTCTCCTCGCGCTGAGCACGACAAATGCGCCATCGCTGTAGCCCTCACGAATTTCCAGGATTTTCGGTACGTGCTCACTGGATAGACCGAACAAGGTCTGGCAGAACTGCAGCGAGTCGAAACCAGCCTGTTCCACCCACTTCACGACATCTTCTACCGAATAGAATCGCGCCTCCCGGTAAAATGGGCTCGTCCCCTTGCGCTGTTCATACAGGCGGCCAAGTTCACTGTTCCGGTTGACGAAGCCGATGACGAGGCGCCCGCCGCGCTTCAGCACCCGGTTGAGTTCCCGGAGCAAGGCCGGCACATCATCCACGAAACAAATGACGGTGACGAGCAGAACCAGATCGAACTGCCCGTCACGGAAGGGCAACTGTTCCCCGACGGCCTGGCAGACCTGAAGGCCATGCTGCCGAGCGATTTCCAGCATGCGTCCACTCGGATCGATTCCATATCGGATACCAAGCGGGACCGCAAATCGTCCGGTTCCAACCCCGACTTCTATGCCCAGGCCAGTGGCAGGGACGAGCTTCCGGAGTGCCGCGAGTTCGGCCTCATAGACCGACTTGTGCCCATCGAACCATTCGTCATATTCCTGCGCATACTGTTCAAAAACATTCACGACCGGCATTTGCGGCTGACCCCCTTCAGAATTCATACCGCACGGTCACAGCCAGATTGTCGTTCGCATCCAACTGCCCAAAGAAAGTCGTGGGGCGTCGCCCTCCGAAAATATTCCCGGTCGCTGACACCCACAGGTTGTCGCTGATGCTATACCGGATTTCAGGAATCAGATAGTAGTCCTGATCCGTGGGACTGTAAAAGGCGAAAAGGCCCACGCGCAGGGTCTGGTTCCAGAAGAGTTGCGTGAGCCGGAGGGTCATGAGCTGCCGGTGCTGATCCTGAGCTGGGAAGCCGGACGGCAACGTGGCCCGGTAAGCATCATAGTGGAACATCTGTTCGCCGTAGTATTGCAGACCGACGGTGAAATCCTCCCAGGGTTGCTGTTGATACCCCACGAGATACCGGAACGAACTGTTCGGGATGGCCGGATTGTGGCCGGCCTGATCCGACAGCGAGGAGTAGTAACCGATCTCCGCGCTCACCACCCCGCCCAACGCATTCCCTCTAGTGCTCGCTCCGTAGACTGCAAGCCGTGGGAACGTCTCTGTGACCAGCGTCGGGGCGCTGATCTGATTTGATTGTAACGCCGGCATGTGAAAGAAGCCCCGGTAGAGATAGAGGGCCGTGTCAAATCCCCAGGTCGTGCCATAGACTCTGGCGGCCAGCTCGGTGTTCTGAAACTCCACGGCAGGCTCCTGCGTGCTTCGTGCGACGCCGGGAAACGGATCAAACTGATAAAACCGGTCGCGTGAGGGAAGCTTGTCGGCCTGGAAGAATGGCATCGCGACAATTTCGGCCGAGACCGTTCTGGTGCCCAGGTCCAGTTTGAGCGC
>CAKKRE010000076.1 GCA_919902505.1 Nitrospiraceae bacterium | reverse complement strand
CGAACTTCGTCTTCGATCTTCGTAACAATTCGTCGAGCCGTGGATTTTTCTGCTGCAACAGAAACAAGAACGGCGCGATTGAAGAAATCGGCAGCAAGAATTTTTTGACGGCCATCAAAGAGTCCAAATATCGGCAGGTGCTCATCTATATCCACGGCTTCTCGAATCTTCCTGAGGATGTCTTCAACGACGCAGAGGAGTTTCAATCCCTCTGCAACAAGGAGAAGAACGGGGAGTTGCTCGTGGTCCCCATCATCTGGCCTTGCGATAACGATCTGGGCCTCGTCAAAGACTATTGGGACGATCAGAAGGCGGCGGATCAAAGCGCCTTTGCCTTCGCCCGCATGTTTCAGAAATTCATGGAGTGGAGGAATTCATCCGACGCGAATCCCGACGAGGATCCCTGCCTCAAGCGGATCAATGTCCTGGCGCACTCCATGGGCAATCGCGTGCTCCGTCAGACGTTAAGCCTCTGGCAGAAGTACGATCAACCGGGCGGATTGCCGCTCCTGTTTCGAAATACCTTTCTGATCGCCGCGGATATCTTGAACGAGTCTCTGCACAAGGGCGAGGCCGGCGAGCCGATCAGTCATGCCTCGCGCAACGTGGTGGTCTATTACGCCTCGGACGACCTGGCGCTTCGGGCAAGTAAGGTCTCGAATCTCAAGAACGCCGAAGCCTCTCGCCGTCTCGGGCACACCGGCCCGGAAGACATGGATCTGACACCCAAGAACGTCTATGCCATCGACTGCGATGACGTCAACACGGTGTACGATCCGCCGAAAGGCCATTCGTATTTCAGATCCGGGAGGAGAAAAGGTCACCCCGGCGTGGTATTCGACCACATCTTTGAAACGATCCTTACCGGCCGCGTGTTTCCGAACGATGAGTCCCGGAAGTCGAGTATTTTTGAATTGCCCCGATCGAGATCCAAATCCTGACCGGGCCTTCCGGCGGGCCTGCTGAAGCGGACCCGCTGATCGCATGCGGCGTGGAAGCCAATGGGGCTGGTTCCATCACCCCCGAGACCCGTCCATTCTCTGCTATCCATGCAACTCGTCCGGTATAATCCATCACATGCTGGAGTTGCTCCTTGTGCTCGGGACTGTCGTGGCAATCGCGCTGATCGGCCTGGTGACAGGCGCGATGACACCACCCCTCATGGTTGAACTAGGGTTGTGGGGGCTGGCCGTGGGGCTCTTCATCGGTATCCCGACCGGCTGGTGGTATCACGTCGTGCTCTACCGGGCATTGACCGCGCGCATGGCGCTTCCGCTTCGCTGGTGGCGGAGACCGGTGGAATTACATCCGTTTCTGACACCCGGTGAATACCGGGACGTACGGCCCTGGTTCCTTGCGGGCGCGCTGGGGTTTTTTCTGTGCCTCGCCGGAGGTGTGGCGGCGATCTCAGGATTGTTGGTGCTCCGGTTCTATCCGTGATGTGGGGGCAGCGGCAATCTCCCGGGGGCGCCTGACGGGTGGAATCAATCCATCAGCAGACGCGCGAAGTCTCGTGCGCCATGCAGGACGCGGTGGATCAAGACCATCTTTCCTTTGACTTTATAAAAGGCGAGATAGTTGTCGATGACGAGGACCCGATAGCCCAGTCCCGCGACTGTTCGGTCATTGGGCGCTCGGCCTAGGAGTGGATGGTGTTCTAAGGCATGCAGCCGGCGTTCAATGCGGTCAAGTGCTGTGGCCGCTGCAGTAGGATTCTCCGCGGCCACATAGGAAAGGAGTTCTTGCAGATCCTGCTCGGCGACCGAGAGGAGTCGGACGCTGTCTTTATTTGAACGCACGGATTCGCTTCCGCAAGTCGGCCATCACCTGGCTGAGCGCACGTCCTCGGCCTCCTTTTGCGGTTTCGGCCTCTGCCACAGCGAGTTTTCCATATAAGTCCAAGGTGCGCTCGATTTCTCCATACGTGGCCAAAGACATGAGCACCATATCCCCTTCGCCGTTTTTTGTAATGAAGATCGGTTCATGACTCTTGTGCACCAGATCAGAAATCTGATTGGTTTTATTCCTCAGATCCGAAACAGGTTTAATGATCGGCATTCCTGGCCCTCCCGATGTCTATCATGATTCATACTGTATCATGATATGAGAAAGATGGAAAAGGACAGGACGGAACGTGTGGGTAGCTCTCGGGTTACTGACTGATTGGAATGTCGACGGCGAGCTGGGCGGTGGGTGAGGCTTCCGGGTTTACGACGTACGTGGCTTGTTCCTGTGCGCCGGACGGGTCAGCTGGAGAAACCGATTCAATGAGGAGGTTCGCCGAGAACCGGTCCAGCATGCCGACTTCTTGCATGGTCAGTGGCCCGAACGGTTTCGGTGACAGACGGATCGTCAGCGCCAGCAAGCCATTCTCCGCCGGGGGAGGCAGTGGAATCTCGCTTCGTTTTCCCGCCAGCAGTTTGAGAGATATTTTTCCCGTCTCCTGTGGTGGCCACCACAGTCGGGTGCCGGCGGAGCCGAGATTTTGAAGGATTTGCAGATACGCATCCTGAGTAGTCTCCACCGTGATGCGCACCGGCTCTTTGCTCCCGGCAGCGATCGCCGCAGTCACTTCCCGGTTCTGCCCGCCGGTGCCCCTGGTCACAAAGCTATACCGCAGACCTAACGGCTTCACTTGGCCGATAACCTCCGCAGTCTTTCCTCCCGGAGCAAACTGCTCCGGTTTCCGTGCCGGCCGGTCGGCCTGATCGCTCTCTTGCGCAAGACTGTTTGCATCGGCATGGGGTGATGCGTCGCCATAAAAGAGGGCGCGGGCACTGTGCTTTGGGGCGAGAGCACTGGCGGCCGGCGCTTGTAGCCGAGTCGGAGCCGTTGCCGGGGCAGCAGGCGGTGGCGGTGCGCCGGGCGGGAGGTTCTTATCGGTTGATGCGGCTCCCTGCTCCGCTGTCTTGCCCGGTGCTGTGACGGGAGCTTGGGCCTGTCTTCGCGTTTCATCGCGTTCTCGCAGTGGCCTGGTGCTGTCGCTCGCCGTTTCAGTGGCGCGTTGGTCTTGCCGCTTCGCCGCTGCGGATCGCTCTCGCTTGGCCGCTGCGTCGGTGAGCACATCCTTCTTCGGTGAAGCCTGCACCGGTTCGCTCGCCGCTTGTGCCTTGAGCCGTGATTCCGCCTCGGGCGGTCGGGGTGAGTCGGCCGATGGAGGCGTTCGGACTGATGGCCCGGCTTGCCGGGCGTCCTCAGTCGCTGGCGATCGGGCGGCTCGATCGAGACTTTCCTGGTAGATTCTGGTCCCGAACGCGAGTGCGAAGATCACGGTGGCGAGACCGCCTGCGACGGCAAGCCCGGCCGGTCGCTTGAACCAAGCCCACCAGGAAAGCGATCCGCCGGCTGCGGATGTGTGGGGCTGCTTCAGGGTCTCCAGCAGCCTCCGGCGCACGGCGGGATCGGACAGTAATTCCTTCAGCGCCTGTTCATCCGCCAGGGCGTTGAATAGCTGTTGGTCCTGCAGGGCGGCCTTGTAGAGCTGAGAGCGCTCCTCCGGCGTCAGCGTATTCGCTGCGAATCCACCGAGTAATTTTTCGAGATCGTGTTCAGGCATCTCTGTCACTGCGTAATACGTGAAACGTAACACGTGAAATGGCTACCGGCACCATCATTCCCATGAGCCACCCATCAAACTCAACAACTGTTTCCGGCAGCGGAGATCCCAGGTGTAAATGGTGTTGATCGAATGCTGTCCCATACGCGTTTGAATCTCCGGGAAACTGTGTCCCTCGATTTTCAATGTGAAGAGGTCGCGGCAGCGATCCCCGAGCTGAGCCACGGCGGCTAACAGTCGATCGACACGCTGCTTCTGATCCAATAGTGTCGCCGGATCGTCGCCGGGATTGGCCAACGGCAGCTCATCGACCGATTCCTGATGGTATTCGCCCCGGCGCAGTAACTTGCGATGGGCATCCAGCATTTTGAACCGGAGCACCTGAAAGGCCAGGGGGACCAGTTCGGTCAGTTCAGTGACGCGGGCGTATTTCTCGTGCAGGAGGACCAACACTTCCTGGGTGAGATCTTCGGCGAGTTCCCTCGATACACGTGATGTCGCGAAGGCCAGAATCCTTTCGCGCAGGCTGGTGAGTATCTCGTCTCGGGTCATGGCAAGAATGCTCAGCGGCCCGCCATTCCTGCTGAATGAGGAAGCAGGTCTCCGAGGGAGCGGAATCCGAGCTGTAGACCATTGCAGACCTCGACCTGCCGGTCGAAGCGGTTCTTGGTTCCGATCATCTTGCGCAATGTCCCGAGTGCAACCCGGCCCCAGGCCGCCATGTGGAACACCGACAACGGATAGTCGGTGCCGAAGAGCAGGCGTTCATGTAGCTCCGGATACTGCCGCAAGTGCAGAAGCATCCGCATTCGGTTCGGCAGGGTGAGGGCGGAAATATCCGCATAGAAATGCGGGTAACGCGTGACCAGGTCGCGCAGGGTCGGAAGAAATTTCTCGTAGAGAATCAAGCCATAGCTGCAGGCGTGGGCCGCGATGACGGTGGCGCCTTCATCCAGCGCCAGGCGCAACCGGTCCGGTTCGCCTACGGACTGGTCCTTCCCGATGAGGCTGAATTCGTAGCCGACATGACTGAGAAACGGCAGCTTTCGTTCCGCCAGGGCGCGGTAGAAGGGGATGTATTTCTGGTTGGCCGGGTCGAACTGTTGCGCGTTGGGCAGGACCTTGACCAGGATTGCGCCCGCGTCGGCGCAACGATGCACTTCGTCGATGGCATCCCGCCGTTGCGGATTGATAGAGACGCCCGCCAGGAATTCAGTGGGATGGGCTTGCGCGGTCTTGAGGACATAGTCGTTGCCGATGAGAAAGTCGGTGTGTGCCTGATTGTAACGCCCGTTGTGGTCATAGACGCCGTCCATGCCGAGGAGCACGGCCTTTTCGACGTGGCGTGAGGCCTTCAGCTCCGTCAGGAGGTCGGCAAGATATTTGTGATTCGCCTCGCGTGGCTGATCCGGTGAGAGTCCGTGTTTCCACAGTAGAAACCGGAACAGCGGGCTTTTGAGCGTCTTGGGCGAAATATAGCAACCGTTGTCGCCGTCCGGCAGCGCGGCCAGATGGACATGGCAGTCGATCAGCGTCTTTGTGGCCAGGTTCGTCATAGACTGTGGGGCAGCCCAGTGCCCGTTTTTTGTCCCAGACGTTTCACGAAGAACGTTTCACGTTTCACGCTCCCCCAACCGTTCCGTCGCGATCCGCTTGAGGGCCCTGAGATCCAGTTTGCCCGTTCCCAGGATCGGGAGGGCCTCGACTCTGATGCAGTGCGTGCGCGAGGGCAAAAACAGATTGGGCAGGCCACCGGCTGCCGCCTTGGCGAGAAGCTGTGGAATCCGGTCTTCGGCGAGCGTGTGCAACACGGCCAACTGCTCACCTTTACGCGCATCCGGTACGCCGGTGACGGCGCAGATTTGCAGGTCCTCGCCGGATGCGAGTTGGAGCGCCTCTTCCACCAGTCGATGCGGCACCATTTCACCGCCGATCTTCGAAAAACGTGAGAGCCGATCGGTGATGGTCAAAAACCCATCGTCGTCGAGCGTGGCAATGTCACCGGTAATATACCATCCGTCGCGCATGGCCTGGGCCGTTAAATCCTCGCGACCGAGATACCCGTTCATGACGTTCGGCCCTTTGACGAGCAGCATGCCTGCCGTGCCGGGCGGAAGGATCGCGAAGCTGTCCGGATCGACGATGCGAGTGGAGACACCGGGAAGCGGCTGACCGACCGTTCCACGCCGGGACGCCGGTTGAAAAAATCCCGCGGCCCGGAAGTCCGGGCAGTTCACGGCGATGACCGGCGCACATTCGGTCACGCCGTAACCTTCGATCGGGCCGATACCGAACCGGTCTTGGAACGATTCGCAAAGGCGCAGGGGCAATTTCTCCGCCCCCGTGAGGACGACCCGTAGCGTGCTGAACTGTTCCGGGGTGCAGCGCCGTTGATAGAGCTGCAGAAAGGTGGGGGTGCAGACCAGAAACGTCAGGCGATGTGTGGCGCAGAGTTCGCCGATCGCCGTTACATCGAGCGGCGAGGGATGGAACACCGTCGCAGCGCCGTTGAGGGTGACGTACCAGAACACGAGATAGCCGAACGAGTGGAAGAGCGGAAGAATGCCCAGGATTCGATCATCCTCGGCGAGGGGGAGGACCTGCGAGACGGCCTGCACATTCGCGTCGATGCTGAAGTGAGACAACATCACACCTTTCGGCTCTCCGGTGCTGCCGCTGCTGAAAATGATGGTCGCCAGGTGATCCATGGTGACCCGTTCGGATTGTCCGCATGACGATTCCAACAGACGAAGCGGAGCCAGGAGGGCGAGGGCGGCAGCGGTGATTTTCTCCCTCGTGCCGATGGTGGCGCCGATGTCTTCCAGCCAGAGAATGGTGGGTCCTTCCGGGAGTTCGAGTTTGGCCTTCTCGATAAACTTGCGGCTGGTGACGATGGTGCGCAGGTGCGCCTGGCGGACGGCCGATTCCAGCCCGGCTTTGCCCACGGTGTAGTTGAGGTTGACGCAGGTGCGGCCCGCGAGTGTGGCGGCGACTGTCGTCAGCGCTCCTGCCACGGTCGGCGGTAGCAGCAGGCCCACATTCTGTTGGCCCTGCCAGTGGGTTTTCAGCGCGCGCGCCAGGGCGATCGCCCCGATCAAGGCCTGGAGCGAAGACACGTGGGGTTTCGTCGCATCGGCCATTGCGAAGCGGAAGGGATGCCGCCGCATGGTGCTGATGAAGGCCTGGTGCAACGGGCGCCGGGTCGGTTTCCGCAACTGCCAGGCCGCTTCACCGAGTTCGCGGACGAGGCGGCGGAGTTCGTGCGCCGGCGTCTCGGCGGGAACCGGAGTCCCGAACGAGACGGTGACGGGATAAGGAACACGCTCCGGCCATTTGGTGACGAATCGTCCCCCGACAAAACTGAAAATGCTGCCCCAGACGCGATCCAGGTGAACCGGTACGATCGGAACCGCCCGTCCTTTGACGATCCGTTCGAATCCGCGGCGAAACGGGAGGAGGTTTCCTGTGCGGGTAATTTGGCCTTCAGGGAACATGCAGACAAGGTCACCGGCATCGAGCGCATGACCCGCCTCGCGCAGGGCGCGGAGAATCACGCGGGGACCGCCAGCCGATGAAATCGGGATGACCTGTAACGCCCGCATGAACGGCTTGAAGAGCCGGTGATGGACGTACTGGGCATCCACCACGAACCGGATGGGGCGATCCAGGCTCGCGATCAGGAGAAATCCGTCGATGAAGGAGATGTGGTTGGGGACCAGGAGGGCGCCGCCCGTAATCGGCACATGCTGCTGTCCGACGATGCGCAGCCGGTAGATGGTATGGGTCAGCAGCACGAGAACCAATCGCAGAAAGGTTTCCGGCATGAGCCACATGGCCCAGGCTGTTCCAATGGTCGTGACGAGGGCGGTCGCGAGGAAAATGCCGACGGTCGAAAGGCCTGCGTTGGCAAGCATGCCTCCGCTCAACGACCCCAGCAGGATACCGGTGAAGACACAGATGTTCTCGAGGGCGATGACCGATCCCCGCCGGTCGTGAGGCGCGCGCCACTGTACCAGGGCATTGATGGGGATGAAGATGAGCGCACTCGACATACCCAGCGCGATCATGAGCGCCAGCGTGCCGCTGAACGGGGGCGTCCACCAGCCGAGGATCAGGAGGAAAGTGGCGACGCCGGCCGCTCCCAGGGGCACCAGTCCGTATTCCACGCGGGAACGGGAGAGGCGGCCGACCACGAGCGCGCCCAGTCCGATACCCACCGAGATCAAGGCGGAGGGGACGGTCGCCAAGGCATCCGAGAGCCCCAGCACCGCTTTCGCATATACCAATACGTTCTGGACGACGAGGCTGGCGATGGTCCAGAAGAAGACCGCGCCGGTGATGGCGAGACGCAGCAGGCGATCCGCCTGCAATGCCGACAAGGCTCCGCGCAAGGTGTCGAACAATCCGCCCGCATCGCGTGCCGGCGGCACCGGCGGCACGGCCCAGGCTGCCGCGAATCCGCCCAGGGCCAGCAGGGTCAACGCGAGGGGGGCCAGCCAGGGTTGTGTTCCTGCTCCGGCTAGTAAGAAACCTCCGGCGGTGGTGCCGGTGAGGATCGCCAGGAAGGTGAACAGCTCCAGGACACTGTTGCCTCGCGCGAGTTGTTCGTGCGGGAGCAGTTCGGGAAGAACGCCGTATTTGGCTGGACTGAAGATCGCGCTGTGGACTCCCATGCAGGCGAGCACGACGAGTGCCCAGAGCCCTCCGGTCGGGTTCGCCAGCAGCGCGAGGGTTGCGGCAGCCATCAACAGCACCTCCACCGCCTTCATCGTGATGATGACGGTGCGCTTGCTGATACGGTCGGCAAAAAAACCTGCCACAAATGACGTCAGGACCAGCGGCAGGGTGAACACGACCATGGCGAGGGTCGTCTGGGTCTGAGATGCGGTTTCCAGATCCTGGCCCGGCGCGAGTGCGGCCGTGGCTGCCCGGATGCCCAGGAGCGCGACCATGAATTTCCAGGCGTTGTCGTTGAAGGCGCCGCAGAACTGTGCGATCAGGAGCCCGCGCAAGGGAAGTCGGATCGATGAGGAGTCGGGCTGGGGGTCGATGGGTGCCTCCTGTGTCTATGTGCCGCCGTTCGTGTCGGAATCGAGGATCAGTCTGCCGAAATTATTGAAATGATGCAATGCGCTATCGTGACGTCGTCGAGGGTGGACTTTCCACCGGTAGCCCTTCGAGTGCCATGATCCGCAGCGCATTGGTGGTGGGGCAGGGACCCGGTTTCAATCGATAATCGAAGTGCAGTGCGCCTTCCGCCACGGTTTCCTGAAAATGCACGTTGGTGACGGTAGGGAGTTGGCGCTCCAACTCAGCCAGTTCGAGGTCATGGGTGGTGACGAGGCCAAACCCGTTTCCTCCTGCGAGGGCTGCAATGAGGGCGCGTCCTCCGATGAGTCGCTCCCGGTTGTTGGTGCCTTTGAAGACTTCATCGATCAACCAGAGCACGGGCGGTCCCTTCATATCCCTGGTGCTGTCGAGAATTGTCTTGAGCCGTTTCACCTCGGCATAAAAAAAGGAGAGGCCGCCGTCGAGGGAATCGTCCACCCGAATGCAGCTGCCGATGCGCACCAACGACCAACGGAAAGATGTGGCGCAGACCGGAGCGCCCGCCTGTGCCAGGCAAGTATTGATGCCGATGGTGCGGAGAAAGGTGCTCTTACCGGACATGTTGGAGCCGGTCACCAGAAACATGCGCCCGCGTTCCTGAAACACAATGTCATTGGCCACGCGGGCTTTCGCGGGGATGAGCGGGTGCGCCAGTCCCTGCGCATCGAGGATCGGTCCGGCACCGTTGGTATGGGCGGCGTCATCCGGCTGCTGCAGCGAGGGCCAGGGGTAGTCCGGATGTAGGTAGGCGAACGTCGCCAGGGAGGAGGCGGCGTCTAATTCGGCCAGCAGCTCGAACCATTGCGGCGCGACGGCGGCAATCCTATCTTGTAGGTGCTGGAGGCGATAGGTGTGGTAGAGGTCCCAGGGACCGAAGGCGTTGATGAGGTAATGCACCAGCGGATGGGCCCGGACGCTGAGCCGGTTCATCAAGGAGGCCGCCTGTTTCAGCGAGGTGGAGGGGCTGGTGTCCTGTTGCAGGAGCGGCCGACACAGTTTCGCCAACCGGGGAGCGGCACGGTACGATCGTCGTTCCAGATAACCCAGGGCTGCGCTGAGCCGCTCCAGTTGCCGGTGCAGTGATTGGGCATGGTTGAAGATTTCTTCCGAGCGGCTGCGAACGGACAGAAACAGGAATGCATAGAGACCGAACGACAACATCCAATAGTTGCCGATTCCGCACACGAGATCCGCCAGCATGAGTCCAGCCGTGGCAAGGGCGAGGAAGGTTTCGGTCAGTAAGATGGGCCTGAAGCTGGGACTGTCGACCCGCTTCTGGAGCACTGCGAGGAGCCGCCGGCCGTCCATGTCGGCCTCTTCAACCGCCTGCGCTTCCAATGACAACCGGTCCCTGAGCAGTGAAAGCGGCGTCAGTTCCCTGATGAGAGCCTGCCGGCTCGCCCACTGCGCGGGTTCCGGCGGTTGATCGAACAACCACGAAGCGAGCCGTTCCTGGCCCTGCGAGGAGATGGTGTTGTTGATGAAGTGCAGGAGTGAATGGGGCCCGGCGAGGTCGAGGTCGGTCGCGTACCCGTGTCGTTCAGGCACGGGTACCGGGCGAAACGGAATATCGGCCCAGCCCAGGCGCATGCGCGCGAGGTGCACCTGCTTGATGCCCTGCCAGCGGCGGAGTCGGTGCAAGCGATCTTCGAGCCTGTTATGATACCAGGCCACAATGAGGAACAGCATGAAGCTGAACGCGAGGGTGGCATTGCCGAGCAGTGTCCATCCCAGTTTATGTGGAATGATAGAGCCGAACAGTCCGACAGCAAAGATTGCGAGCCGCCACCGCGTGAACCCTGCGCTGGCCCAGCGGGCAGTTGTCTCCAGCTGCGCCACGCGGCGCAGCATTCGCACGAGACTGAGTTCCCGCCGGGGCGACCTTCGCGATGGTGTCAACTCTGTGTCGGGTTTCATCGTACCGCTGACGATACTGGGAGTCTGAGATGGCGTCAACCTCGAAGACAGATGATTGTACCGCTGATGTGTCCGACACGCCCGGTCCGGGCGACTGGATTCAAGTCGATGTGCAGACCTCGCTCGATGCCGGTGAACTCCTGGGGGTGCTGAACGATCCGGATGTGACGGGAGCCTGGCAGGAACAGGACTGTATCCATCTCTACTGGCCCGCGGCCCGTTGTGGACCGGATACCTGGCAGGGCCTGAGGCTTGCGTTGAGCCGACTTGATCATCCTGACCCGGCCGGCGCGATTACCATCAACCGCCTGGCGGACCGTGACTGGAACGCCCAGTGGTCGCATCTGGTGGAGCCGATCAGAGTCGGGCTCGTGGTCATCAGGCCAAGTTGGAAAGCGGTGGCGCTGAATCCCGATGACATCGAATTGATCATCGATCCCAAGCAGGCGTTCGGCACCGGCCACCATGCGACGACCCAGCTGTTGATCGAATGGCTGCAAGAGGTGGTGACGCCCACCGATCGCGTGCTGGATGTAGGAACCGGGAGTGGCGTGTTGGCGATGGTGGCGTTGCGGCTCGGGGCCGCGGAGGCGGTCGGGGAGGATTTCGATCCGGTGGCGATTGAGTGCGCGCGGGACTACGCTCAGGTCAACGGGTTCGATGCGCGGCTGACATTGGCGGTGGAATATGCTCAGACGCAGAAGTCTCACAACGGATTCGAGCCCACTCTGGTCCTCGCGAATTTGGATCGGCAGACCCTGCTGAACGCCGCGAAGACGCTCTGTGGATATGCGGCGGGCGGCGCGCGCCTGCTGCTGTCCGGTCTGCTGGTCGATCAGCGGGCGGAGGTCGAAGCCGCCTATGCCGGGCATGGAGTCTACGTGAGGGCATCGAGGGAACGCGACGGATGGATCGCCCTGGAGGTCACCGGCATGGAATCCTGCGATGGCGGGCTCTGCTCCTGATGGTGGAATGGCACAACCGGTGATTCCACAGGTGCATCAGGTGAGCCTGTCCGACGGCGGGGTACCGAAGTTGGCGGTACCTTGTGCGCAGGTCACGTGTGATGGGGTAGTCGGTGATCGTCAGCGCAACCGGAAATATCACGGCGGGCCGGATCGGGCGGTCTGCCTGTTCTCCCTGGAGGTGATCGACGCCCTTCGCGCTGAAGGTCATTCGATCGGTCCTGGGTTGTCCGGGGAGAATCTCACCCTGGCGGGGCTCGACTGGTCCCTAATGAGGCCCGGTGATCGACTTCGGATCGGTGAACAGGTCCAGCTGGAGATGACGAGTTATACGACACCCTGTCGATACAATGCGCAGTGGTTCAAGGACGGGGACTATGCACGAATTGCTCAGGAGACGCATCCCGGATGGAGCCGGCTCTATGCGCGGGTTCTTCACGAAGGGACGGTGCGGCCGGGAGATTGTGTTGTGGTGGAACGGGCGACCTAAGCAGGTAGGGTGATCGATGAAGCGCGTGCTGGAACCGGAGCTGATGGACAATGCGGCGCAGGCCCGTGCTTATGCGAAGGCGGATTTTGCTGAGGAGAATCAGGGTTTCGTCGATCGTTTCCGCGAATACTTCCCCGATTGGGCCGGCGGTCATGTCATCGATCTGGGATGCGGACCGGCAGATATTCCGATTCGTTTTCTCCGTTCCTTCCCGGACGCGCGCGTGACGGCCGTGGATGCCAGCCGTCCCATGCTGGACTTGGCGGCCGAGGCGATCGCCGGTGCGGGACTGGCGAATCGCATCACCCTCCGTTGTGAGCGGTTTCAATCCCTCGACTTGCCGGAGCAAGCGGATACCCTGCTGTCCAACAGTCTCCTGCACCATGTCCCTAATCCGCTGCAGTTCTGGTTTCGCGTGAAGCAATTGGCCAAGCCGGGGGCCTGTGTGCTGGTGATGGATTTACTGCGACCGGACTCGCCTGAAGCGGCCCAGGCCTTAGTGGATCAATATGCAGCCAACGAAGATCCGATCTTGAAACGCGATTTTTACCACTCGCTGCTGGCCGCGTTTACCGAGGATGATGTCGCCGCACAATTGGCCGAGATGAACCTCTCCCGTCTCCTCATCGACGTGCCGGATGACCGGCATTGGGTCGTCGGCGGAATCCTTCTGTAATCAGTATGGTGAAAACGAGCCCCAACTGCGTTCTCACCTCGGCCACATCCTCAACGTACCCCTGAGGGTACGCCTGTGGTGTGGCCATCGGCTGCGGCCTTGTTGGATGCCCGTTTTGACCATCCTGTTATGCTGATGACTTGTTCAGCAGTATCGCAGAGCGCTCGCGCCTGGGGGGCTGTTTGTGTATGCTTCCCGGCATGCGATTGCTTGCGAGTCTCCTCATCCTGTCTCTATCGATTGCCGGTTTTGGAACCGGCGATTCAGCGTGCGCGCAGCTTGAGCGGCTGCGGAAAAACAAAGAGGTTGAAGCTGCGCCGATTCCCGACCCGCCCATGGTCTCGATTCCCGAAGGAGACTTTCTCATGGGGGCGAATGGAACGGATGCGTTGGAAGATGAGAAGCCACAGCACCGAGTGTGGCTGGACTGGTACGAGATCGATACGTACGAGGTGACGACGGGGCAATATGCGGCGTTTCTGGTGCAGGAGAAGGTGTCGCCGCCCGGGCAATGGGAGGCGGTGGATCCGGCCCGGCATCATGATCGCCCGGTTATCGGCGTTAGTTGGTTCGATGCGGAGGCCTATTGTCGTTGGCGGAGTGCACGGCTCCCGACTGAAGCCGAGTGGGAGAAGGCCGCAAGGGGGAGCGATGGACAATTGTTCCCCTGGGGCAATCGGACTCCGACTGATGAGGTGGCGAATTTCGGGCTTGGCGCCAGATTCAGTTACAGTCAGGTCCTCGCGCCCGTTCAGGGATATCAGTCCGGTCGCAGCCCTTATGGGCTGCATCAGATGGCAGGGAATGTCGGGGAATGGGTTGCCGACTGGTACGGGGCCAATTACTACGAAACCAGCGCCTCGAAGAATCCAGCGGGGCCGGAAGGTGGATTATTTCGTGTCGTGCGTGGCGGGTCCTGGTCGGATTTGCCGAAGTATCTGCTGACCTACGGCCGGTCGAAGTTGCCGCCGGAGACTCGCAATAGCTATACGGGATTTCGCTGCGCTAGGACGGTCCTTCCGATCACTTCCCCGTGAGCTGGGCGCCTGCTGCGCGCCAGCTCACGGTCTCTCGCTCTTCTCTATGTCGCGTTCGTTTAGAACAGGCTCTTGCTGACCTCCGCAGACTTGGCGCTTTCGTTCCCCGACTTGTCGAAGGCCGATACGGAAAAGAAATAGGTCGCACCGACCGGTAGATTGGCGATCGTGAAGTTGGTCCGGTTGCTGACCTCAAAGGGGCCGATGAATCCATAGCTGCCCGATCGCGTTCCGACGTAGATCCGATACCCTGCCAGGTCCGATTCGGTGTTCGCATTCCAGCTGACCGTGGCACTGGCAGTTTTGGGCGCCGTCGACGAAGGCGTGGTCGCCACCGGGAGCGGTGCTGTTGGACTGGGGGGCGGAGGAGGCGGCGCGGTGACGGACGATTGCGTCGGTGTCGACGGTGCTGCAGCGGCCGTCTGGCCGGCAGCAATCGTGAAGGTCACCGGAATGCGAAGTGTATTGGAGAAATTATTCGGGCCGGACTCGACGATATACACGACCGCTGAATAGGTTCCTGCCGCGAGACCGGTGGGCTTGGCCGTCACGACGATTTGATCTGTTTCAGTCGAGATCGTCTGAGTACTCCCGTACGGCGGATTGAGCCACACCCATCCCTGGCTGGTGCTGAGAGAATAGACATGTTGGGCTGTTCCTGTTTTGCGCAGGCTTAAGGTGCCGACTGCGTTGGCGCTAGTGAGTGTCAGCGAAGCCGGACTGGCCTGGATCGGCCCGGTGGCAACCGGGGAGGGTGCAGGTGGTGCCGGGGGAGCCGGAGCCGGCGGAGGCGGGACGGCCACGGGGGCGGGTGGCGGTGGCGTCAGCACGACCGGTTTAGGCGCCGGCGGGGTCACGGCCGGCGGCGCTGCGGCCGGTGGTGTCGCAACCGGCGAGGCCGTAACGGTGAGCGTGACCGGGATCCGCAGCATGTTCCTGAAGTTGTTGGGGCCTGATTCGACGATGTAGATCACGGCCGAATGTGTTCCAGCCGGCAGGGCGGCGGTCTGTGCCGTGATCACGAGTTGGTCTGTTTCTGTCGTAATGGATTGGGTGCTGCCGTAGGGCGGATTCATCCAGATCCACGACTGGTTGGTGCTGAGATAGTACGTGTGTTGGTCGGTGCCGCCTTTGCGGAGAGCCAAGGTGCCGACAGCCGGCTGTCCTTTCGCTGCCGTCAGCATGAGTGCTACGGGGGTGGCAACCATCCCGGTGCCGGAGACCACCGGCGGTGCCGGGGGAGCCGGAGCCGGCGGAGGCGGGACGGTCACGGGGGCGGGCGGCGGTGGGGGGGGCGTCAGCACGACCGGTTTAGGCGCCGGCGGGGTCACGGCCGGCGGCGCTGCGGCCGGCGGGGGCGGTGGTGTCGCAACCGGCGAGGCCGTAACAGTGAGCGTGACCGGGATCCGCAGCATATTGGTGAAGTTATTGGGGCCCGAGTCGACGACATAGACCACCGCCGAATGTGTTCCGGCCGGCAGGTTGGCCGTTTGCGCCGTGATGACCAATTGATCGGTTTCGGAGGTAATGGACTGGGTGCTGCCGTAGGGCGGGTTCATCCAGATCCACGATTGATTCGTGCTGAGATAGTAGGTGTGTTGATCCGTGCTGGACTTCTTGAGCGTGAGCGTACCGACGGCAGTTTTGCCCTTCTGAGCCGTCAGGACCAGTGCGCTCGGGTTGGGCAGGATGGGTGCGGTTCCGCTGCCCTGGGCTTTCGTGACAGCCGCCGCAAGGGATGGTTGTTGCAGCAGGCTGATCGTGGTGGCGCTGTCCGCGGCCACCGCATATGAAGACCCCCCTGCCTGGAGCAGGGCGGAAGACAAACAACCGACAGCCCCTATCACAAGCACGCGTGTTGACGTCTTCATCGTAGTTCCTCCGGGAAAATCGAGAGGCTGGATGAGCAACCGGCGTGCCACGTGTAGAAAAGGCTCGATCGCCAGAAAGCCCCGTCACAAGCCATTTTGCGGGCAGTCGAGCAGCAGATTATTGTTCGTTATTTTTTACTGTGCAAGATGGAGCAGTGGCTGCAGGAGAAAGCCTCCGGCGGGACGCGGTGCGGCAACATCGATGAGCAACCGGGATTGTGAACGAGTCTCAGGAGTCGTCGTCGTTCAGTGGGTGAGGTGTGAACCGGCCGGTGTCAGGCCTTGGGATGTCGGGAGACCCACTCGGTGAGGAGCATCAACATCCGTTGGAAATCCGGTGGTTTCGTGAAACGGTGATCGGCACCCGGAAGAATGTCCAATCGTTTCGGCCCCGGTAAGGCCTCGAAGAGTCGCTGACTCTGGTGGAGGGGCATATACTCATCATGATCGCCCTGGACGATCAACGTGGGAATGGTGAGGGTTCGCGCCGGTTCGTAGGCGATCCGGTTGAGGCAGTCCTGGTAGAAGGCATAGTCGAGCGGAAGGCGAGTGGCCCCTCCGTGAAGATCGGGTATCGTGTCGGTTTGTTTCCATTCTTGCAGGCCGTTTTCCCCCAACTCCAGTCGAAGCTCTTCTCCGAAGTCGACCACAGGGCATTTCAGCGCGAGGCATGCCAGTGGCGGAATGGATGCCGGTTTCGAGGTGTGCATTCTTGTCCAGTCAGCGGCGGCGAGAATCGACACGAGACCACCGAAGCTGGAGCCCACAAGTGCGAGTCGGTGGTACCCCCGGGTCAGGAGGTAGTGCAAGGCTGCGAGCGCTTGGCCGACTCCGATGGTGGTCGTCAATTTGGCGAAGGGTCCATTGCTGTCGCCATGCCCGAAGCAATCGAAGCGGAACGTGCCAATTCCCCGCCCGATCAAGATCTCGGTCAGGGCCTGGTTGCTCGAACTGTTTTTATGGGAGAGAAACCCGTGACAAAGGACCGCGACGTGATCGGTCGCTTGTTCAGGTCTGGCCAGGACGGCTGCGATACGGTGGCCGAGCGTGTCGTGGAAAAAGACCGTTTCTTCCCTGGGCTGAATCGTTGCCATAAGCGGTGATCTGAGTCTGGTTAGTGCGTTGCGGCGCGGTCGCCGGTCGGCATCGTTCCTACCATCTGCGTGATCTTCATGGTGACCATCGTCAGGTGGACCAAGAGAAGTCCCAGACTTCCCCAGACTCCGGCCTGTATCCAGATTGAAGAGAGCGGGAGATTCCAGGTCAGCGAGGCGACGAGGACAAGCCCCAAGGTTCCAAAGCTGAGCGTGGACACCTGCAGCGCCCGCCATCGGTTCGCGATTTGTACGAGGGTGTCCTGATAGGCCGCCCGCTTTTTGTAACTGGTGATCCGTTGCGCTGCCAGCAGCGCAGGCAACGCATAAGACAGTCCGGCGACGGTCGCTTGTAGGAAAAATCCCAGGAACGCGGTGTGGGTATAGGCGACCAGGTGAAGCGTCCCGTAGGGCATCACCGGCGGGGTCCACAGGACATTGATCCCGACCGCCATGCCGATACAGGTCATGATGAGCAGCAGACACAGGGCGATCATGAGGTGGTCGGTGGCGGCGGATCCCGGCTGGCCTGCCTGGTTCCAGGTGCGGAGGAGATTGACGCTGCCGAGTGCCAGCGTCACCAGAATGCAACCGCCGGCGACCAGTTGAATGCGAACGGAGGACAATAAAAATCCTGTGATCAGTCCCGCGGCGCAAGCCGGCAGAAGGAGCAAGACGATCTGTCCGAGGACGGCGCTGCGCAGGGGGCGATTCATCAGCCCGGGCATCGCCGTTTGCATCGCTCCGACGACCCCCAGTGTGAGGAAGAGCAACAGGCCCGCGTGTAGATGGCCCAGACGCAGGATGCCGTGCCAGGTGGGGAACCAGGCACCGGCCAGGAACTCGCCCAGGACCAGGGTGCCGAACAGTCCGGTGAGGCTGATGCCAAAAAAGAAGGCCGACAGGGGAGTCCAGCCGGAACTGGTCCGAAGTCCCGTCATCAGATGGCGTGCCATGGGAACAAACAGGGCGGCCAGCACCAGCCCGGCCCCTATGGTCAGGGTGGAGTCACGCAACCAGGCCCCGGCGGCCAGCCCGAGGGCGGAGAGATTCATACTGACGAACAGCAGGCGGTGTTTCGGCCCTTTGGTATCGTGGCCGGCGAGGGCGACTGCGGTGAGCGCCAGGCCGGTCATGATCTGGAGGAGTCCGCCGATGAGTGCTCCATGGACGTGCAACAGGCGCAGCCCGGGAGGAAGTGGGACGCTGCGTACGATGCCGAGAAACGTGGCGAGTCCCAGCAGCGACGTCAGCAGCAGCCAGCTCCATCCGGTCAGCAGAAAGGACAGTGGGGATCCGAGCCCTCGACTCATAGCGCTAACCCTGATTCAAGAAATAGAAGTGGTTGGTGGGACCCTTTCCGTGTCCGATGGCCAGGCTGTGCCTGATGGCCTCGGTGAGATAGGTCTTGGCGGTTTGAACCGCGTCGGGGACGGTTTTCCCCCGGGCGATATGCGCCGCGATGGCTGACGCAAAGGTGCAGCCGGTGCCGTGGGTATGCGGCGTATCGATGAACTCACCCTTGTAGATATTGAAGAAGCGGCCGTCATACAACAAGTCAGTGGCGCGGTCGCTCGCTAAATGTCCTCCTTTGATGAGGACGTTGGCGCAGCCGAACTGGTGAATGATCTTGGCGGCCCGGCGGGCATCGGCGAGCGAGGTGATTTCGATGCCTGAGAGCTGTTGGGCTTCGTGCACGTTCGGCGTCACCAGCAGGGCGAGTGGAAACAGTTCCTTCTTGATCGTGTCGATGGCGTCGGGCTTCAGGAGTGCCTGACCGCCCTTGGCGATCATCACGGGGTCCACAACCAGATTCTTGACCTGCTGCGGTTTGAGGAGTTTCACGACGGTCTTGATGATGTCGGCGGAGGAGAGCATGCCGGTTTTGACGGCCGCGACGTCGAAATCGTCGAAGATCGCGTCGAGCTGGGAGGCAATGATCGAGGTGGGCAACTCAAATACGTCGGCCACCTCTTCCGTATTCTGGGCCGTGATGGCGGTGATGACCGACATGGCATACACCCCGTTGGCCGACATGGCCTTGAGGTCCGCTTGAATCCCTGCTCCGCCGCCCGAGTCTGAGCCCGCTATCGTCAAGACTTGTTTAATCATGAAGGTTCCCTGTGAAAATGTTCCGGAGATCATCACTTATGGTGTGGGGGGGTCGGCTGCCTGCGGGGCAGGCGCTTCGGCCTCGGCGGCCGGCGCGGCTTCGAGTTTCAGTCCATCCAGGGTGACGACACGATCGGGCCTCGGCGAGGTCTCGTGGTAATGCAGCGTCACGGGTCCCGTGGGCGGTTTGTTCGTCGCGATGAAGGAGAGGCTTGCGTGCTGCTGCCGTCTGGGGTTCAGTTCCATGCCGCGAGTACAGAGGCCTTCGCGATTCTGGGCGACATCCTGCCGCCACTGTTCGCCCTGCTCATCCACCAGGTATGTGTCCAGAAGTTGGCACCCGATCTTGACCGGATGGGTACTGCGGTTGACGAACAGCAGGTCGATCTCGATCTGGTCATCCTGCCTGGAGATGGTCATCACACTGACTTTGTAGAACTCATTCTCATGGGCGTTCAAGACCGGGGTGGTCGGGTCCGGTGGGGTCGCCGGTGCGGGCGGTTTAGGGGCATTCGCTTGCTTGAGCAGCGCGGCGAGCGGGCCGGCTTTCGGCACGATCGTCCGGGCGGCACCTACCGGGAACACGGTGTAGGGGCCGATCAATTTGGCGGTGACTTGCACGCCTTCGGGAATTTCAAGATAGGCGCCGGTGACGTAGAGATCGGCGCGTAATGCCTTGGCGACCTTCTTGGCGGCTTTGGCCTGCGACGTGTCGAGATGGGTGAGCTGGTGTTTCTCCATGGTCGCGACCAGGAGCTTGCGATCGACGACTTTGAGCTCCCCGGCCACCAGCAGATGGGTCGCCAGTTCCTCGGCGAGGAATCGGCCGATGGGCGTCACCTCACCCGTGCTGTCCACGAAATCCAACAGCGCGAGCCGTGATTTTTTCATTTTGATGGCTTCGGCAGCCACCCCTTCGGCCAATTCCTTCACGCTGTCTTCATACTTCGACGCAGCCAAGGCGGCGGAGTGCCAGAACACGAGCAGGACGAGGGACCAGAGGAGACGGATCATCGGGAGCTACTCACGGCATAAGAACGCATGGCCCACATTATACTCACGTCGTCGATACTGTCCAGCCCGCGTCATTCAGACGGAAGGCCTCGGCAGGAGCGTTCTGGCGATGACGCGCCCCAACCCGTACCCAATCGGCATACTCGCAAGCAGGATGACCGGCAGATAGAGATAGGCGAGCGCCCCCTGCGCATCCGGATGGAGCAACACCTCAAGATGGGTCCAGCCCGCAAGGACCAGCATGCCGAGTCCTGCACCGGCGAGTCCCAATGTCCGCCGACGAGGAATCAGCGGGTCCTGCAAAGGAGCGGTTCCCAGGTGCAGCAGAATCAGCACCGCGAGGATCACGAAGGGAACGGCCGTCAACAGGCCGATGAGGAAGAAATTATAGCCGGGAGCGAAGAGGTGCAGGGTAAACGATCGCCAGGCCCGTACAAAGGGGACCTGGTGAACCGCGACCTCCACCACCAGCATGATGGCCCAGGGGAGCAGCAGCCCGCCGATCAAATTTCCCCAGAAGCCCATGCGAGTCAGCACACGGAGTCTCGAGGAGGTTTCGTACGTCGTCATGTTCATGGACGAGGCGCCTTCGCAGAGGGTGCCGTCGTTGCCGTCGCGGCCTCAATCCCGGCGATGGCGTGGGCGACGGCTTCCCGCACGACGGGATCGGAATCTTCGCGTCGCTGCTCAAGGGACCGGAGCGCTGGCTTCGCGGCAGGTCCCATTGCGCCCAGGGCTTCTGCCGCGAGGTACCGAACGAGCGGCCGGTCATCCTGGAGCAGCGGCAGGACCGGGAGCAGGGCATCGCCTGCCGCCGGACCGAGCTGGGCCAACTGATGCAAGGCATAGTCGCGCGCCGCTGAATGTTGAGCCATCATGCCCAATGACTCGAGCTGTGCCGCATCGTCCGGCTTTGCCTTATCCAACGCACTGCGGGCCAGCGTGGTCATCGACCTGTCCGAATCGGACAGCAGCGGTGTCAGCGCAGCGATCACGGGCTGTGTCAGGGGAACCGTAAAGGCAAATTGAGTGACGGCTGTCTGACGAACCAGTGAGGAGGAGTCGCGCAGTCCCTCCAGCAAGGCAGCCACGATCGGTGGGGAGGGAATGCCGATGCTCGCCAGGGCCATCAGCGCATTGCGCCGCACGAGTTCATCGGGATCGTGCCCCACCGCCAGAAGGGCCGGCACTGCCGGCTTGGCCACCGGGCCCAGGCTCCCGAGTACTGCGCAGGCAGTGCGGCGTTGTTGTGCATCCTGGTTCTGCAGGCGCGGAATGAAGTGGGCCATGACCTGCCGGGCCGCCGTCAGATCGATCGATTTCAGCGCCGCGGCGGCGGTGTTCGCATGTTGACTGCCATCCTGCGTGGCTTGGGCCAGCAATCGAGGGATTGCCGCCTGCGCGGCAGGCCCGACCTGTCCAAGCTGCTCCGCCGCGACGATGCGTGTGGATGGGTCGTCGTCCTGGAGCATCTCGATCAATGTCGGCACGGCCCGTATGCCGGTTGAAAGCCAATACCACAGACACAGCAGTCCGATGAACAGGATGAGGCCAAGCAGGTGTAGCTTGATCTCGCGTGGAGTCAGGACGGTAGGTGATGAAGTGTTGCCGGTCATGTGGGAGGTTCAGACTGTGAAGTGCAAGCTCACGGGATCAGCCTATCACAACGGAGGCCGGGACACTTCGCAGTAAGGAAACTCTCAAAAGAGTGAGGGCAACGAATCGGTCGTATTGAAAGCCAAGGAGCGACCTATGCGGTTTTCTTCACCCGTTTGCTCGCATGCAAGACGGTAAAGCCGATGACCTCTTCGCCCTCGTAGCGGACAATGACATCGTCGTCTGTCATCTCACTATCGGTGGCATGGCTGGGTTTTTTGAAATTCACATACAATGTGTCCGCTTCGGCGTCATAGGTAATCCATACCGCGTGCTGCGGCGCTCGGTTAACGGCTGGAATCAGCTTCAGATATTCCTGAATGTCAGCTATGGCCATACTTGGCTCCTTCTCTCTAGCGATCGAATCCGACGGGTGAGAAACGCCGTGATGATAAAGCCATCGTCGTCCTGTTCTCGATACACGACCACGAGATGTTTCTCCTGCTGTAGTGCACGGGTGGCAATCAGCTCGCCGTCACCGCCTAGTAGTATACGCTCTGGGTGCGAGACCGTCTCCACAATCTCTGAACGCAGCCCTGCGAGTTCGCAGTGTTCTTCGGTGATATGCACCCAACGCTCAGCCGTAAGTCGAATGGGAATATTGCCCTTGGAAACGATTCGGTCGATCATCATCCCCTCAATGAGCCCATCGTCATTGCCTGAGATGTGGAGCGCTGGTTGTCACCGACTTCTCATGCCCGTGCAGCTCATATTGCTGCCTTGGTGGATGTGGCGTATGACAATGTTCAGCCTCATGATGTCGGTCTCAGTGTGACCGAGCGGGGTGATCGTACCGGATTCACTCCTGTCGTTCCAGCAGAGTCTTATGAGCGCCTTCGTGAACTGACATCCGAGCGGCTGAAGTGGCGGCCAACACTCTTGCCTTCTACGGCAAGCTCGTGCGCAAGGCAACAGTGGTAGGCAGTGGATTTTCGGAAGACTCCGACGAGAATCGGTCAGTAGTGGGCCGTGCGGCGTTCGAAGGTCATCTGGTTGAAGTCGTGCAGCAGGCGGGGTTCGGCAAGGCCGGAGTCGGTGAGCGAACCGGTCCAGAGGCGCCCGGACTCTGCCCATACTAGTCTTTCACCATCCAGGTCCGCCCATTCCCAGTTTGGCTGCTTTATGCAGAGGTTGGATTGTGTCTTGATCAGCTCGTGTTCGTCCCAATAGCAGCCTTTGCCCGGTGGGCTGCCCACCTGTACATGGGCGTACTTCCGCAGCAGCCAGCCGTTTTCCAGCGGTTTCTCGAAAATGTCACATTGATCCGTGATGCCGGCTGAGAGGTGCTCGTTGAGCATCCAGCCATCCCGCAGCAGGCGTGGGTAATAGACGCCCAAACATGCACCGCCGCGTCCACCAGCAGGGCGATACGCCTCGTTACGCTGTAGTCTTGTGGAGTCGCGGCCTTTTGGGTGGCAGCCGCCCCCGTTCAGCCAATATCGATCATTGTCGAGAAAGAGCCCGCCGCCGTTCCAGCAGTCGCCCTTGGGAAAGAAGGCCAAGGCTTTCAAAAACGGCACACGCGAAATGGCCGACCATGAGCAGTTGGAGAGGCTGTGCCAGTTGCCGTTCATCGCGAAGTAGATGAAGTGCCTGCCATCGGGCGAGAGATCGCAGCGCCGCTCATAGATGCGACCCCTGAACCACTGCCCGAGGATGAAGGCATCCGTCCGACGATCCCATAACATTGTGCAGACTTGGCGCGAGGGTCCTCGTCGAATCACGACCCCCATCGGCGCCTCCCGCGCAAGCAGGATATGGAGTCTGGGTGGAAAGGACTGCATGCTCAGACAAGCTTAGCATGGGGATAACCAGGTCCTTCGCCCGCTTCGCGCGGCTCCATGTGATGGGATCTGAACCGCGTGTAGGGAGTTGTTGCCAGCCGCCCGTGAATAACGCTGCGAAGGCTGCGGGAAGCGACCCCGACATTTCCCTAGTGGTTCAAGGCTAGGACCGAGGGTACCCATGATAGAGAGGGGAACCATCCACAAGGGAGGTCAATAAGAGGTGGCTCCGGTTGGTTGGACAGCTTAGGCCATTCCGTAAGTGGTGCCTGGCGGGTTGCTGACTACGCGGCCGTCAGCCG
>CAKKRE010000075.1 GCA_919902505.1 Nitrospiraceae bacterium | reverse complement strand
CCGTTTTTGAGACATGATTTTTCTGGCTTCAATTAGCGGTTAATAGAGGTGCCCTGGAATAATCCACCAACGATCCCCGGGCGGCAACGCGAAGAGGCTCCTTGCACCAGCGAGACGACTCTTTCCTTCCTCGACAAGGTACCGTCGGATGACGTACAGCGAGGAACCGATGACGAGGATCCACGCCAGGGCGAGTGTTGCGGGACGGATGGCCACAAATACGGAAAGCAGTTCTGTGATCAGAAGCGTGAGGCTGCCCCACAGCACCGCCGCTTTGAGTAACCCGAGCCGCCAATCCTCTTTCACAGAGAAAGTTGTCACACCCCAGAGACAGACAAACGCAATGATCGGCAGCGACATCAGGAGGAAAGAAGCCGATTCGAGAAATTTGTTTGGGATCACGTTTCCACCATCGTCGGTTGGCTCTCCAGCTTTCGCCTCCAACAAGCTAATCGCACTTTGGGGATTATTTCTGAACTCGTCAATGGTTATTATTCTGCACGCTGTCACAATTACTTCCCGGGTAAAACACTTTGCGTGAATGTAACCATTACTGGGTCAGCTCGCGCGATGATAAAAATTCCATACGAGATGGATGGAAATACTTCACTGTAGTGCCTGCAGGATGAATCCGACGTTGCTTGGACAGGATCAGTAGTCGACCCACATTGTCCAACTCGCCCGAGAGGAACATACCCTGAGGTGTCATGAAATCGAGAGGGCGAAAAATTAGGAGATGAGGTATGCGACTATTCGAGTAAAATGGCACATCGAAATCCGATCGTCGCGCACCGATCCAAGCCTGGCCACATGAGAAGAAACTTGGCGGCGAAGTCGTCCGGTTGAGGACCACCGTCCATGTACCACTCAGACCCGCGTGCGCTATAGTAGGATCCGCCACGGATCATGCAGAAACGCGTTCGTCCATCCGTGCGTTCGCTCTCTGTCCATTCCCACACATTGCCGCACAGGTCGTAGCATCCGAACGGCGACCGTCCGGCGGGAAACGCTGTGACGCTCGTGGTGGTTCCGGTTTCTCCGCCATTGCATCGCCCAGGTTCCATTGCATCCCCCCACGGATACTTCAAAGCCGCCGGTCCCTGTGCCGCATATTGCCATTGTTCCTCGGTAGGGAGCACCCTGCCGGCCCACTGTGCATAGGCTCGTGCATCTTCCAGGCTGACATAGACCACCGGGTGATCCTCCTTTCCAAGGGGTGGCTTCCCGTCGGCCCAATGCTTCAGGAAATTCTCTGGATGTCGAGGTCGGTACCGCGAGATGCGAAGGAACTCGGCATACTGCGCATTGGTCACCGGCGTCACATCAATCGCATACGCCAGTAAGGCGACCGCTCGTTCGAACCACTGTGGTTTGTGGAAGTTTCCATAAAGTTGGTCGTGGTCCATTTCATTGTCATAGAAGCCGCATTCTCTAGTCCTCATTTGAACACGCATCGTGAAGCGAGCCGAGGGAATCTCGACCATCGCAGGAAGAGAGGCCTGAATCCGGGGTACATTGACAGACGGCTGGCTCAAAACAATGACGGGGCGGCTTGGAAACTCCACGGAGCCAGTCTCTTTGAGTTGGAGCTCTTGTTGCGTTGTCAGAAACCGCAGAAAGTCAGGACCAAGCGAAGCAGCGGTTCCAGCCACAAAGCCACCCATCGCCTTAGACGCAAGCGCCCCCTGCAGGAAAGCGATCCCATCATGAACATCGGGGGACAGCTCTTGCCCCGTGAATAAGTCAAAGTAGCTCGCGCCGGTCAGGGCCGGAACTTTCAACAGCAACCCTGAAACCGGCTGGTCCGCACGATTCACGAGGGTCCACAGGCGGATCCCCGGCCCTTCCCAGAGTGCTGCATAGACGTTGGCTGCCTCCGTTGGAACGAGCGGAGTCCAACCTTCTCCGGAAAACAATGAAGCAAACCGTCGCTGAATCGGCAACATCGCACGCAAGACAGATCGATCCCTTGCCGACCATCCGACCCAGGAACCAAAGACAATCTCCCAGACCACCATCCCGCTTCCATTCATCCAAGCAGTATGGAGCTGGTGAGAACGGTCCCGCCTCCATCGAGCCGTCTGGTGCATCATGTGGCGGCGCTCAAACCATTTGTTTCTGAGAATACCCGGGACTTCGCTGTCTTCGAAGTATTGCGCCCAAGACATGTGATGATCGTGGATGTATTCGAGAGGCAGTTCGCCCTCCCCCTCCAGTACAAGTCCCGGACGTATACGATCCAATGCCAGGCGCAGCCCGTCAGGGGCGAGCGGCATCGTGTCGAGATAGACGCCGTCAGCTTCAGTGGCTTGGACGACCTCGGCCAGAGCGTCGACATCGGACACAGCCTCGCGGCGAGTCCCGACATCCCAAGGTTTGTACACAATCAATGCGCGTACTCCGAGCTGATGACACCGTCGCACGACCTCCCGCAAACCATCGAACCCTCCAGGCATGTCACGATAGAAATCGAATTGATTTCGATCATCGGCTCCGATCCGCGGGTAGGCATGCCACAGGATAAGATTGTCGAAACCACCAAAATCGTTTTGGGCCTGCTTCAGGAACTCTTCCACCCTATATTGTCCCGCCTCATGATCGAAAAATGTGGAGTCATACAACATGACGAAACAGCTTGAGAAACTGGACCGCGCCCACGCAACCGCCTCGTCGCCATAACGCACGTCACGATAGTGTGAGGCCCGGCGGGATTGGTCGCGCCATTCAGCCAGTTTTTGCCGAAAGAGAGGCCATAGTCGAGGCGAATTGGGTGCCTGGATCAACGGCTTGCTGAAATCAAACTGTTCTTCGATGGGCGATTGGGCAGCCGACAAATAGAGTGGCCAGGCATACAGCCATGCCCCGAACCCGAGCAACGATCTCAGGAATTGACGACGGGAAAACGGAAAGTGAGAGTGCATGTGGATAACCAATTCACAGTCGCGGCGCTATACGTTGGTTCTACTCGTAACGTCAGGCTGCTTTCAACAGACTGCGCGCAATGAGAACGGCGGGATATCAAACGCCAGAGCCCGATGAGGCAGGCTTGGAGAGGACGAACGAGGAGGCATGTGAGCCGTTACACTTTGTAGTATTCCCGATACCACTCGACGAAGCGCGCGATGCCGGTCTCGATCGGCGTAGCGGGCTTGAAACCCGTGTCGCGCATCAGGTCCGCAACCTCGGCATAGGTCGCCGGCACGTCCCCGGCTTGAAGCGGGAGGAAGTTTTTTTCGGCCTTCTTGCCGAGAGTCTGCTCGAGCACTTCGATGAAGCGCAGGAGCTCGACCGGTTGGTGATTGCCGATGTTGTAGAGACGATAGGGCGCGGAACTGCTGCCGGGATCGGGCTTGTCACTGGACCACTTCGGATCGGGCTGCGCCGGACGATCGAGCGTACGCACCACCCCTTCGACAATATCGTCGACATAGGTAAAGTCACGCTGCATCTTCCCGTGGTTGAACACGTCGATGGGCTTTCCTTCCAGAATCGCCTTCGTAAAGAGAAACAATGCCATATCCGGACGGCCCCAGGGCCCGTAGACAGTAAAAAACCGCAATCCCGTAATCGGGAATCGGTAGAGATGCGCATAACAATGCGCCATGAGCTCGTTCGCTTTCTTCGTGGCGGCATAGAGCGAAACGGGATGATCGACATTGTCATGCACCGAGAAGGGCATCTTGGTATGCCCGCCATAGACCGAACTCGTGGACGCATAGACCAAATGTTCGGCCTTGTGATGCCGACAGCCTTCGAGAATGTTCAGAAACCCGTCGATGTTACTTGCGGTGTAGGCGTGCGGATTGACCAGGGAATACCGGACGCCGGCCTGCGCCGCCAGATGCACCACGCGCCGGATGGGATGTTGCTCGAAGAGCGCCGCCATGCCCGCGCGATCGGACAGATCCAGTTTGACGAATTGAAATTGCGGGTGGGGACTTAGCCTTGCGAGCCGCGCTTCTTTGAGACGCACGTCGTAGTAGTCGTTCAGATTATCCAGACCGAGCACGGTGTCACCACGATCGAGCAATCGCCGGCTCACATGAGACCCGATAAATCCGGCGGCGCCGGTGACGAGCACTAATCCTTTCCCAGACCCCATAGCAACTCTTCCCCTTCCTGCCTGATTATCGCCCGCCCCGCTTCATGAACGAGGGCTCCCCGTGATCGAGTCGATAGAGTGACAAGGGCGCCAGGGCCGCGGCCGCGGATGACACCTGCACCGTCCCGTCGCCGCTGCTCCGGAACAGATCCAACGCATGAGCGCGATGATACCCGCACCCGCGCATCCCGAGAAGGTCTTTTAGCTTTTCCGGCTGCTCCCAATTCGCCGTGAGGAGCGCGGTGCGCGCCGGATTCCGCTGGCTGAACATAAACGACAAGTGATCGGGATACCAGTCAGCGCCGCCGGTGGCATAGGACACAAACAGCCTCGCCCGGGCGACGGCGCAGAGCTCGTCCAGATACCCGTTCGTGAGGTACCCGTTCTCACCCACGTCGAGCCAAAGGCCCGGGTGGGACAGTGGCGCATGGGCGGCATAACTCCGGATTTCCTGCAGCTGCTGTTGCGAGGCCAATACCAGCGAGATGGGACCGTATTTCTGGACGAGCTGCTGCATGACTCCTTCCTTGATGGCCGACCGTCCGCTGTTGGTCGGGCCGCTGTCGGCATGCACCAGCACATTCTGCCCGTGATCGGTCACGAGGTAGCAGTTTCTCGGCATCTCCAAATCGCAGGGATCTTCGCCGTAAAACGGGACGGAGACCACGGCGCCGCCGTCGAAGTTCCAGGTTTCCCCGTGCGCCAGTTCGACGATGTGGCTGAATCCCAGCTCCCGAAGCAGCGGAAGGTAGTCGTAGAAAAACTTCTTACGGTTTCGCCGGCTAGGAATCACGATCGGCACGTCTTTCGGCACATGCAGCAGGGTCCGGGGATCCACGTGGTCATCGTGGTCATGGGTCAAAAAGATCGCGGCCGGTTTCGGCAACATCGAGACCCAGAGGCTCGGCACATTGGACTCTGCGAACCAGGGCAACAGCCAGGGATCGAACAACAGGAACCGATCCTGCTGCCGGTACATCAACGCGGCATGGCCCAAATGAATTGTGTCCCGTTCTTTGGTATTGGACAACCACTGGTCTCGAATCGAGGCGTGCGTCGTCGGCGTGAGGCATTCGTATTGGACCAGTAGCTCCATCAACTTGGTCAACAGCCGCTCGCCGTCCCGACCGGCCGTCGCCACGATCGTCTGAATCGCCCCGGCCTGCTGCGTGCCATCCAACATCCCCAGCAATTTTCCTACCACCGGTCCCATGGGACGCTCGAACGGCACAGGAATCGCCTGACGTTTCACGGCATTGAAGATTCGCAGGCCGGTGTTGACCACGGTCGCGGATTTCGTCGCATCGAAGGGATGCGACCAGTGAAACTGCCCATCAGGCTGACGCCGCGCCGTGATGTGCTGACTTAGCTGTTGCCGGGAATTGACCAGCTCAGCATAGGCATCCTCCAGTCGCACCCTGGTCTGCGGGTCGCCGAGCGTCGCGCGGTGGGAGAACACATCGCTGATGGCGGTTTCCACACAGGCGAGGAACAGACTGTGGGCTTCGTGCAGACTCGCCACCACCTCCGGGGCAACCCCCCCGATGAACGGAAACGGCCCGGGGGGCTGATTACTTTCGAGCTGCACCCAGACCCAGGGGGCTAACCCGACATACTGATCGCGAGGTAATGTCTCCCAAATACCCATGGTCGTCAGGCAGGCGGCAGGAATTCCATGCGGCTGATGGTCGGTTCATATAAGGCCTGGATGATGTTGCCATCCGGGTCGGCAAAGTAGAAGGAGTAGCTGCCGTCGCGATGTTGCTTGGGTGGCTTGGCGATGGTGGCCCCGTAGCGTGCCCCATCCTGTTGGACGTCCCGGAACAGGTCATCCACATGCGCCGGGCTTTCCATAATCACACCGACGTGATCGAGCAGCTGTCCACGCAACGGCTGGTAGTGAGCCAACTCGGCAGGCGCGATCTGATGCAGGGCCAGGTTGTCGGACCCCGAGCTGAAATACACATTGTCCGGGTCCGGCTCCCACACAACCTTCATGCTCAGAAACCGCTCATAGAAGGCGCGCGACCGCGCAAGATCGATCACACGAAGGGCCAGATGTCGTAAGCCTCGATGGGTCGGCACGTCGGAGTCTCCTTCGCCGTATAGTAGGTGGGGGCCTGTCACCCCGTCAATCCTCATTCTCCTGCATCGGCTCACCCCTGGCGCGCAGATTCTCTACACAAGCCGTGTCTGAATTCTCCGCCGCTGTGGTACGATCTGCCATCGACTTTTTTGAACCAAAGGAGTGTTGAGTTATGGTGGCACGATCCATCCTCGCAATAGTGGTGGCGCTCATCGGGCTGAACGGGGTGAGTTCGCACGCATTCGCAGCGGAACAGGCGGCTCTCCCCAAAGAAATCACAGGGAAGGATGGCGCGCCGTTGGTCTTGATCCCCTCAGGCTCGTACCCGATGGGCGTGCCGTTCGGAGACCGCGACGGCGGACGCGATGAATATCCCCGCCATGTCATCGAGATCACCGATTTTTATATCGACAAATATGAAGTGACGAATGGACGCTACCTGGAATTCGTGAAGGCCGCGAACCACCGTGTTCCGCAGAATCAGAAGAACCCCACCCGCAACCTCTGGGAAGGAATCGGCATTCCCACATCCCTGGCCGACCGTCCGGTGATCAATGTCGATTGGGCCGATGCCGATGCCTACTGCAAGTGGGCCGGCAGGCGCTTGCCGCGAGAAGCCGAATGGGAGAAAGCCGCTAAGGGGAACAATGACTGGCGTTTCCCCTGGGGCAATGTGGAACCGACCGACAAACACCTCAACTTCAACCAGAAGTGGATCGGCGAAAAGACGCTGATGCCCGTGGGCAGCTATGAGAGCGGAAAGAGCCCCTACGGCGTCTATGACATGGCGGGCAATGTCTGGGAGTGGGTCAACGACTGGTACGATGCGAGGTACTACGAAAAGAGCCCCGACAAGAATCCTCCTGGCCCGGACAGCGGCGAGAAGAAGGTCATTCGAGGAGCCGGCTGGCAGAATGAGACTCCCACAGTCCGCATCTTCACCCGCGTGGACAGCGATCCGACGATGAGAAATGAATCGACCGGGTTCCGATGCGCGAAGGATGCCCCAAAGTAATCATTCGTCGCCACGGAAATTATCGAGTGCATACGCGCCATGGCTAATTCAGGATTCAATGGACTGATGGTCGCCGCGTTTGAATCGCGTATGGCGACGGAGATGACGCGGCTGATCGAGCGCCACGGCGGCAAGCCGTTGGTGGCGCCGGCTCTGCGCGAAATTCCGCTGGAAGACAATTCCGCCGCTCTCCGGTTCGGCGAACAACTGCTGACAGAAGGCCTCGACGTGCTGGTCCTGCTGACCGGGGCCGGCACGACCACCCTGTTCGAAATCCTGCACAGCCGTCACACCAAAGACACGATCAAGAGCGGTTTGAAAGAGACGGTGCTCATTGCGCGTGGCCCCAAACCAGTCGCCGCGCTCAAAGCGTTGGGACTTCAGCCGACCTTGACGGTCCCAGAGCCCAACACCTGGGTGGATGTCGTCTCCACATTGGACGCCTACCGGCCGCTCAAAGGGTTACGCGTGGCGGTGCAAGAATACGGGCTACCGAACTACGACTTGTTGGAGGCGTTGAAGCAGCGCGAAGCCAATGTGGTTCCGGTACCCGTCTACCGCTGGGCGCTCCCAGAAGACACGGCTCCACTGAAACAGGTCATCGACCAGATTCTGGCCGGGCAGGTTCAGGTACTGCTGATTACCAATGCCGCCCAGATCGATCACGTCATGCAGGTGTTGGAGCAGGAAGGAAAGACAACGAAGTTCAAAACGATCTGCCGGCAACTGGTCATCGCATCAATCGGCCCCACAGCCAGCGAACGCATCCGCAGCCACGGCCTAACCGTAGACTTCGAGCCCTCACACGGCAAAATGGGGATTTTGGTGAAGGAATGCAGCGAGCAGGCTCACGCCATTTTGCTGAACAAAAGAGGGCCACAAGCCTAAGGTTCTGCCCTGACCTGCTACTGCGGCTTTCTCTTCTCGCCTTCTATCGGAAATAGCTTCCGGCCGGCCCGATCGATCCATGCAACGTGATCCTTCCACCTCCAAAGTAGGGAGCCCGGATGGCCTTGGACATTATGCAAGCAACACGGTGAAGAGAAAGTTAGAGAATTTCCTGATCACATGACAACGAGTCTTGAAGAGTTCTTATCCGAGCTAGAGGAATCGACTGCGGCACTTAGTGAATCTGTGGGTTGTGATGATCACGCGTGCTGCCCTTAAAACAGTGGCAGCCAAGAGTGACGCCAAACAATATTGTTGCGAACCGGCAGCTCATGAAACCTAGAAAGGAAGTACCTGTCTTGACCATCCCATCCTCACACCACCCGTGGTGACTCGCAAGCGGGAGCACTACACTCGCGAGATAGTCGGTCAAGACGCGGTCTGATAAATGGCGGGACGATAGCGGGGTTTGGGAATCGCTTTGCGCTCACTCTTGGCCGCCTGCATCCAAAGACGCTTGGCAAGCTGTACCTGTTTCAGCGCTGCCGCCGGAGTTTTCCCGAACGCTGAACAAGCTTCCAGGTCAGGGATATCCGCAATGTACCCACCGTCAGCTTCACTATAGAAGATGTTGATATGGTAATCCTTCTTCATCGGTCCTCATCGTCCCTGAGCGCAAGATTATACTTCTCGACGAGTTCCATCAACTGCTTCACCTGATACGGCTTCGCCTTTCCCCCGACCTCCTGCAAATTCACGAGTTCCCGTACATTCGGATGGACAAAAATATGGTGACTTCCTTTGACTCTCGATGCACGGAACCCGAAGGCTGCCGCGAGTAAGACGACCTCGCTGAATCGTAAGTTTTTGGAGCCGCTGAGGGCCCTAGCAAGTAACTTCCGTTTATTCACTGATTCAGGTTCGCGCCTATCCTCGGTTTTTAGTCACCGCCTCGGCTATTTCGCTTCAGCCTGGGGTACGCCCGCCGCTTCGTGCACGTCCCTTGCGCAGCGGAACCCCATCCAATTCATTTTCGTATTGGGGTCCGTCCCGTTCCGTTGCGCCACCCGCACGCTGGGGGTGCTGTCGATCCAGCCTCCGCCGCGAAAGCTCCGCTGGCTCCCGGTCTCCGGACCTTTCGGATTCTTAACGGGTCCGATGGTGTAGTATTTCGGGTCATACCAGTCGTTGACCCATTCCGCCACATTGCCGGCCATCTGAAGCACGCCATAGGGGCTGGCGGCATTGTCATATTTGTCGACAGAAATAATGGGTGGATAGAGCAGCAGCCGCTCCGGTCGGTCGCGCACCGGCCCTGACAGGCCCGTGCGGCCGAAGTTCGCCCTGGAGAGTCCGGCCATCTGATTGCCCCAAGGATAGATGCGCCCATCCTCACCACGCGCGGCCTTTTCCCATTCAGCCTCCGTCGGCAACCGTTTCCCCGCCCACTTACAATAGGCCTCCGCGTCGAACCAGGACACATGCATGACCGGATGGCTCACCATCGTGTCCTGGAAATTCCCACCGTCGTACTGCCAATCGATCAAGGGGTCGCGATTGGAAGCCAAGACAAACTTCAAGAACTGGACGGTCGTGACCTCATGCGTATCGATCTCGTAGGCATCGAGATAGATCTTCCGCTGAGGGAGTTCGACAAGATAGGCATTCTTGTCGACTTTTTTATCGCTCCCCATGAGGAACTCGCCCGCCGGGATACGGATCGTCTCGTCATGTGCCGGCAACTTGGCGCGCTCCATCGCCAGCTTCTTGCCTTCCGGTGTCCATTCACGAACGACATCGGCAACATCCAGCGCATAGAGGGACCCGCTCATTCCCAAGACCACCGCACTCATAGCCCACAGGGTCGTTCCTAGCTTACGCACGATGAGACTCCTTTATCTTCGAATCACGCATTACATCGGCTGCTGATTCGGTTCCGCGGCAGCCGGCTGGTGATCGAATTCTTCTAATGGCTCGAAATTGAGCGGCAACTGAAACAAGTAATCGATGAGGGGCCTGAATTTAACGTGCTGGTACTCGACGATCCAGCTCCCGTCTTTTTTGGCCAGCTTCATCGGGAAACGGATGTCGGTTGCGAGCCATTGATAGTAGACGTCCGTCCGCTCGCCTTCCTTCACTGTCACTTCATAGAGCGTCGTCGGATGCCCTTCGCGCGTTTCGGTCCCGATCTCTTCGCGCGACACTTCCCCCTCCAGCCGCTCCGTCACTTTCAGATCCTGCTCCGCCTGGTACGGCACCGTTTTAAAATGCTTCATGCGCGATAACAGCAGCCACACTACCTTCTTATCTTTGCGCACGATGCTGATGTTGACGGGCCCCATCGTGTGATGTTCGATCCGCCACATGTTGTCACGATAGAAGATGTTGGCTTTTTGGGTTCGACCATTGATCTTCGTGATCTGATCGGCCGTAAACTCCAGCGCCCCGGCCTCCGCGGCAGCCAGGCTCCAGAGCGCCGCGATCACTATCACCAACCTGCCCATCCACATCCCGCGTATCCTACCGATGTCCGATCCGATTTTTCCAGCCCGCTTGCGACGCATGACGATGCTCCTACTCTCGGCCTCCGAATTACCCTTGCTGATCCATCACTCCACACCACCCATCGGCATACAGCCCCGAGCCGCCCCTGAAGCTGGCGAAGGACCAGCACGAAAAGAGAACCGGATGCCGGGGAACATCCTCCCTGCGCCTCAACCAGCTGCTGTGTCGGTGACAACCGGCATCACGGATAGGGCGGCCCGCAGCTCTGATTCAGAGAGACCTCGCTGCATGCGCCGCGGCTGGATCGGCCTGCCAGGCATGGTGACCGGACAGGCGTGCGGCCTCTGAGAAAGGGGGTGTTCGACTTACGACTTGGCCTTAATACACTCGATGTCCAGCTTGATGAAAACCTCGTCCCCGACCACGAGCCCTCCGCTATCGAGGGCTTTGTTCCACACCATACCGAAGTTTTTCCGGTTCACTTTGCCTTCGGCCGTAAATCCGGCACGGGTATTCCCCCATGGATCCTTGGTCACCCCGTTGAAATTGCCCGTTAACGTGACCTCTTTCGTCACGCCATGCAGAGTCAGATCACCGACGGCGGTATAGCCGTCGCCCGTCTTTTTGTAGCTCTTCATTTTGTAGGTGATCGTCGGGTACTTCTCGACATCGAAGAAATCGGGATTGCGCAGATGCGCGTCGCGTTTTTCTTGGTTGGTCGTGACCGAGGCCGTCTTGATCGTGGCTTCAAGCGCCTTGACCGAACCGGCGTCGGGGTCCATTTCGATAAATCCGGTGTAGTCCTTGAAATGTCCGGTGGTTTTTGAAATCACCATATGGGCGACCTTGAACTCCACGATCGAATGATCCAGATCCACATCGTATCGCGCCGTCTCGGCGTATCCGATCGTCGCGCCGAACAGCGCCGTTGCGCCCATACACCACATGGCCATCGCACGACCGATCCGATTCGTCATAGCTACTCCTTTGCAGGACCGCTTGCGGCGGTGCCTTCCTTCGGTGATGGGGGCACGACAGGCTTGGACAGTTTCTTCTCGACCGTCATTTGCACGTCGCGGGCCGCGACTTTCGCCCCCGTTCGCATGCGCACATGCACATCGACGACATCGCTGCTGATATCCGGCGGAATCGGAGGGAACGGGTGGGCGTGGATGATCGTTTGCAGTCCGGCATCGTTGACATCCCGCGCTCCCGAGCCTTTCTCCAACTGAATCAACTGCGCCACACCGCTTGCATACATCTTGAAATGCACACGCACAGTCTCGCTGCTGGGAGCCCGGCGTATCGAGCGTATCTGCCGGCTCCAGTTCCGGCTGATCAAATCGCTCACTTGTTTCCAATAGGCTTTGGATTCTCCGGGGGGCGGCAAGGGCAAGAGATCTTCCTCGGCAATGGTCGCGTTCACGGCCATCACCTGCTCCGTCGCCTTTTGTACCGCCTCGGCATCGGCTTCAGGGCTCTCGGCAGGCGGCCCGGGAAGCACCTCGGCTTCGGCCTCTTCAACCGGCCGGTCGCCGAGCGTGACATAGACATCACGCTTGAGAAACTCTTCGAGCCCGGTGATTTTTGCGCGAGCGAACGACACCCGAATCCGTACGGCCTTCGGATGCACGGTGGTCCGGCTCTTCAATGTGGAATTGGGCTCCAGAATCGCCGTCCCCTGAAAGACCGCCGGAGTGGCGTCTTCGCTCAACGACACCGTCTGGCTCTGAAAGCCGTTGGACTCGATGATCGCCATGACAGACTCGGTCCCTGTGGGCATGCCCCCCAGGGTGATGCCGAGCACGACATCTTTCCCCACCTGTACCGATCCATCCGGCTCCGTGCTGACGAGTTCGAATTGCGCCCACCGCTTCGCGGGCGCCGGCGTCGAGGCGGGAGAGGAACCGGCTGAGGCCGTGGCAGCCGTGGTCAGAAGGCCTAGCGCGAGCCCGAATATGCCGAGAACCGGGCCCAGACCCCTGCCGAATGTGTATCGCATCATCGCATCCTACTCATGAGCCTTACCCAGTTCAACCCGTATTTTGCCCCCGCCATTTGACCGAACAGCATGCCCGCGCTCAGGCAGGAGACCGCCTCAACTGATCTGGTCGGGCCAGTTCTCGCTTCGGCTAGGCATTTCCCGCGGTCTTGTTATAATGAGCCCATGCGCGCACTTGTGAAGACCGCCGCTCAACCGGGCCTGACTTATACCGATCGCCAGGATCCCACACCCGGCCCCTCTGAAGCCGTCATCCGGGTCAAAGCTACGTCGCTGTGTGGAACCGATGCCCACATCTATAATTGGGATGCCTGGGCTCACAGCCGCATCCATCCTCCCAGGACGATCGGACATGAAATGTGCGGCGAGGTCGTGGCCGTCGGAGCGGATGTCACGCTCGTGCGCGTCGGCGACTATGTCGCAGCCGAATCGCACCTGACCTGCGGCGCCTGCTTTCAATGCCGCACCGGCCAGGCCCACGTGTGCAAGAACTACCGGATTCTCGGCGTCGATCTGGACGGGTCCTTTGCCGACTACGTCGTGCTCCCCGAAACCGTGCTCTGGAAAACGTCCCCGGACATTCCGCCGGAGCTGGCTTGCTTGCAAGAACCGTTGGGCAATGCCGTCGATGCGGCCCTCGTGGAAGACTTGACCGGTCACACGGTCCTCATCACCGGCTGCGGTCCCACCGGCCTGTTCGCGGCGGCCGTGGCCCGCACCGCAGGAGCAGCCACCATCATCGCGACGGACGTGAGTGATTACCGGCTTGGCCTGGCCAAGCAAGTGGGCGTCGATCACGTATTCAATGCCAAGGCCGACGGCCCGGACGCTATTGCCGCAGGGATTCTCGACATCACGAGGGGAGAAGGCGTCGATGCGTCGTTGGAAATGTCCGGACACCCCACTGCCTTGCACCATGCGTTCCGCTCGGTGAAAAACGGAGGTCGCGTCACGCTGTTCGGCATTCCCACCGGCCCCGTCACCTGCGACCTCGCCAACGAGGTTATTTTCAAAGGCATCCGTGTCCATGGTATTACCGGTCGTCGCCTGTTCAGCACCTGGTATCGCCTGGCCGGTCTCTTCAAAGCCGGCCTCAATATCCGTCCGGTCCTCACCCATACCTTCCCCCTCAAAGACTTTGCCCAAGGATTTGAATTGATCAAATCCGGCCAATGCGGCAAAGTAGTCCTGTTTCCATAACGGACATGGCCTTCCTGCAGGAGGCGACCTCGATTTTCCGTTTTACGTTTTCCGTTTCACGTCTAACGTTTCATCTCTCACACGCATCATGGCCTACACGTCGCTCAAAAAAGCTGCCGAACAACAATTGGCCGAGATCCGTGCAGCCGGTCTCTACAAGACCGAACGGCAGATCCTCAGCCCACAGAGCACCGAGATTCGTGTGGTACAGGGGGACGTCGTCAATCTCTGCGCGAACAACTACCTCGGGCTGGCGAATCATCCGGATGTAAGGCAGGCGGCCGCCGACGGACTCAGAGAATTCGGCTATGGCATGGCTTCCGTGCGATTCATTTGCGGCACGCAACAACTGCACAAGACCCTCGAAGCGGCGATCAGCACCTTCCTAGGCACTGCGGACACCATCCTCTATAGCTCCTGCTTCGACGCCAACGGCGGACTGTTCGAAACCCTGCTCGACGAGCGGGATACCATCATCAGCGATGCCTTGAACCACGCGAGCCTGATCGACGGCATTCGGCTCTGCAAAGCCGCCCGTCTGCGTTATGCCCATGCCGACATGGCCGAGTTAGAAACACGACTGGCGGAATCGGCAGCGAGTCGCGTACGGATGATCGTGACCGACGGAGTGTTTTCGATGGACGGCGATCTGGCAAAGCTGGATCGCATTGTGGAATTGGCCGATCGGTACGATGCCGCGGTAGTCGTCGACGACAGTCATGCCACCGGAGTGTTGGGCAAAGGCGGGCGCGGCACCCCGGACCATTTCGGAGTCGCCGGGCAGGTCGATCTCATCACGAGCACCCTTGGCAAGGCGCTGGGCGGCGCAACCGGCGGGTTTACCACCGGCAGGAAGGAACTGATCGAACTGTTACGACAACGCTCCAGGCCCTATCTCTTTTCGAATAGCCTGCCGCCGGTCATTGCCGCAGCGGCACTGAAAGCCATTGAGCTGGTGGAGCGGGGCGACAATCTGCGTCACACCTTGATGGAGCAAGCCCGCTGGCTCCGGGGACAGCTGACCGCTCTCGGCTTCACCCTCGTGCCCGGCACCCACCCCATTATTCCGGTCATGCTGGGAGAGGCAACGGTCGCAACACAGATGGCTGACCGCCTGCTGCAGGAAGGGATCTATGTGGTGGGATTCAGCTATCCGGTGGTGCCGAAAGGACAGGCCCGCATACGCGTGCAGTTGTCTGCGGCCCATACCCGCCCGCAACTTGAGCGAGCCGTCGCGGCATTTGCGAAGGTGGGCAGGGAACTCAAGGTGATCGGGTAACCGGTTATTCCCTGATCGCGTTTCGCCGCTTTTGAACGTAGGCGTTTTTCACTGCCGTATACAAATCCAGCGTCGCTTCCTCCACCCCCTGAAATTTCTCCAAATTCAACGAGCGATCGTTGAGGATTTCTCCCACGCGGCCGCCGAGCTGCGCGATGGACGACGTCGTCCGATTGTGATGGGCGACCAAGGAAGGAATGCCGTTCACCTCGATAATGGGAAAGACCAGCCAGTTGATCGGATTCAGAGCGATGTCTCCGACATAGCCGACGAGATCCCGTAGCGTGAACGGCGGCAGAAAGGGCAACACCACGTATGGCCCCGGCTTCATGCCGTAATAGCCAAGCGTCTGTCCGGTATCTTCTTCCGGCGTCGTGATATTCATATGCTTCGCCACATCGACCAGTCCGCCGAGCCCGAAGGTGCTGTTCAGCAGGAACCGGCCGACTTCGGTACCGGCGCCGGATAACTTACCCTGAGCGAGATTGTTGATGAGCCGCGAGGGGAAACGCATGTTGTAGAACAGATTACTGATGCCGATCTGCACCGGGTTGGGCACGACGGCGTTATACCCCTGTGCGGCCGGCTTCAGCACCCATCGGTCCACCTGCCGGTTGAACTCGAAGACCTTCGTGTTGACCGGCTCCCAGGGATCATACTCTTCTCCCCCCGCAGGCTCGTCGCTCTTGGCAAACGGGTCGTAAAACGGATCTTCAGCCGGTTCGACAGTCGGTTCCGTAGCCGCGGGCGGAGCGTTCTTATTCGCCAGCAAAATCACAGTGGACGAGACGACTGGAGCGGCAGCGACCTCACCTGTTTTCGCGCCGTCGGCTCGAGACTCCGCTCGTGCGGCGGATTCACCCCCGACACTCGTATTCAATGTGGTGGGAGACGGCCCGCCGGCACATCCCACCACCATCAAGACCGCGACTGCACACACCACCTCCACGAACCTTCTCGCGTTCACCCCTGTCCGATGCACCATGCCTCCTCACCGAGAGCCCATCATGCCCGATTCGACTCAACCACCGCACCTATCCAGTGCGGCAAGCGGACGCACTCTAGCAGAATATACGGACAGCTGCCAGATGATGACGAGGCCTCATGCCGACCTCACGGCCGAGCACGCGATCGCTCCATCGCATCTTACCAAGCGAGCCGATCCTGACCAGAAAAAACGCAGACGGTGCGGAGCGTCTCTCACGACCTCAGCGACCGAGCGCAGCGGCAATGAAGGCGGACAGTTTGGCAAAATAGGCCCGCCCGCCGACCGACGGCACATCGTTGTGATCGGCCCCGCGCACGATGTAGAACTCCTTCGGCGCTTTCGCGGCGGCAAAGGCCCGTTGGCCCAAGTCGATCGGGATAATGTCGTCACGATCTCCGTGCACGAACAGCTTGGGCAATGACAGATGTGGGAGCCGATCCTCTAATCGAAACGAGGCTCCCAACAGCCAGTGCAGCGGCACACCCATATAATGGCGGCGGGCCACGGCCTCGATCGAAGGGAAGCAGGACTCCAGCAACAGCCCCATGGCAGGCCGCTGCGTCGCCAATTCCCCGGCCACCGCGCCTCCCAGCGAGCGACCGAAAATCACCAGACGTTCCGGCCTGATTCGACGAACGCGCGTGAGATAGTCATAGGCCCCGAGCGCATCCTGATAGAGCCCGTCTTCAGACGGCCGCCCCTGGCTCTTCCCATACCCCCGATAATCGAAGAGAAACACCGAGAGCCCCAACCGATACAGGGCACGAAGATTGTCCAACCGATGGACCATATTGCCGGCATTGCCGTGACACCACAGCAGGACCGGAGAAGCAGCAGACTGCTCTGCATACCAACCGAACAGTTTCTTCCCATCGGCAGCCTGAAACCAGACCTCCTCCAACGGCACGCCGCCGACGGCGGACCAATCGCCATCCTCCCACGGATCCGGATGATAGACAAAGAATTGATCGAGCAGACTCATGACAGCTTAGAACCGCAGCCCAACCCCGACCACTCCATAATGCACGCGAAAATCTATCGCGAGACCGTCCCAATGGTAGTTGGCGGAAAAGTAGCGATACTCTCCGAAGACATAGACCTTCGGGCTCACCATGACCTGAGCCCCCGCCAGATACTGATGACCGAATGCGCGCGCGGACTCGAAATCCTTGTCGGCCCGGCCGATGATATTGGGATTGAGCAGCGTCCCATGCGACCAGCCGCCACCGATCCCGATGTACGGCGTCACAACCTCGCCCGGATAACGGAGCACCAGGTTGACCATAGTATTCAGCACCAGCAAGCTTGAGCGCCCGGTCCCGTTGTTGTGTCCATTCGCCGTATTCGGGAAGGAGAGCGCGCCGCCATGCCCGTAGGAATCAATCTCGATACCGAGCATCCGACGCGTGGCATGGGGAAAGAGGCCGATTTTCAGCCCGGCGCCAAACCCATGTTGAATTGAAGCCGGCACCGTATCGCCCTGGTTGAAGAGGCGCTGATCTCGCGGCCAACTCCCCAGGAAGTATCCAGCCAGATCGATTTCGCCGAATTCCGCGCTGTCGGCTGCAAGCGGATGCCACAGGGAACCCAAGAGAAGACACAGGAGGATGGGAAGCCACATACACGTCGTACCGTACCATGTAGGAGGCCACTGAACGAAGAAAGAAGAAAGGGTCTTCGGGAGATTCTCCCGAAGACCCTTTCTTCAGAGGGACAACAAACTGGATCAGCTGCCCTTCACGACCGTGCACCATTCGCCAAGGATGCCGAGAATGTTTTTGGCAGTGTGATCGACAGAAGCGACCGTGGTGATCCCGCCGGCCGCTTTCGCCGCCGAGACGCTGGCATCACCCGTTGCTACCAAGCCGAGGATGGACGTACCGCAGGCCTTACCTTCCTTCGTCGCGCTGTTGTGGGTCGTCGCCACATCGCCATACTTTGTTTCATTGTAGAGTCCGCCCGCCATCGGGGACGCCACAATCTGACAGCCGGTGAGGCTGAGATAGGCTGCGCTGATTAGGGTGAGAGAACACAAAGCTGTCAACTTCTTCATAAGGCCTCCCTCTCGAGGTTTATAGTTAATAACCCTCCCAACCGTGCCCCACATATGTCAGGAGTTCGACTGGCGCGAAGTATAAGTAAGGCTCCCAATCTTGTCAATGTGAAACCAGGACGCGTGGTGGCAGTGGGTTTCTCGGTTTCTCCACAAACTGGATACCCGAACAGAGACCGGGATCTCCATACAACCCGATAGGGCCGAATGAACCTGAGATCTAGAACGGCACGCAACCTTCGACTAATGCCGGCACGGCGAACAACACGTCGTCGTCATAATTGCCAAATTCTTCGCAAGCGTGCTGCATTGCCCCACCCGACGCACCACCTCAGTTCCCCATTTTAAATTTGATCACACTTGCCAAGGCAAGAATGTCTGGTAGCTTTACAACAGATCGCACGGGGATTCCTATTAGCCAATCATGCAAGGTCCAGTATCCCTAAGCAGCTCACATATTACTTGGAGTTGGTCTAATGAAAATGTGGCATATGGCTCTGGCAATCATCTTCATCCTCCTCTCACAATCGGCATGTTCTGTTTATAAAGCTGCATCCCAGCCAGGACCTGCCGATATTACAGGTATAGGGGTTGGATCTCGGCGTATAGAAGTCATCACACGTCTCGGTGCACCGAAATTCTCTGATACAGATCAGAGCGGACAGAAACAGGATACGTTCGAGTTTCAATCAGGTTTTCACCAGGCATCCAAAGCGAGAGTGATTCTGTATATTGCAGCGGATGTCTTTACGCTATGTTTGGCTGAGCTTATTCTATGGCCGATCGAACTAACAGTCATGGAGCGTGCAAGTTGTGTCGCGGTTGCGACATACGACCCCACGCAGAGAGTCGAAGCCTTTGCCCTGACACAGAAGGATGGGGTTCAAGGATGCTGATATTTGGAGGGCTCTTCACTAAACCTCAGAAAAACGCCTGCACGGTGAACAACACGTCGTTGTCATGATTGCGGTGGTTGTATTCCATCCGTAACGCCCAATTTTGAGCGACTGTATAGCGTTGCGCCACCGACCATCTCAAGTCGTCGGACGTCTCGCCCAACGCATACCGCAAATACGTCGTCGAGGCCAACATCCGCCACCGTTCAGTGAGATCAGCATAAAAGCCTACCGATGCGCCTCCGCCGATGCGATGGCGCTCCGCATAGGCCCGGCTGTAGTTTCCCTCCACCTCCGCAAACGCAAACCAGACCTCACGGCGAAGCAGATGAGTGTCCGTGGCGGCGCCGATGCCACCGCTGAGATTCCAATTGCTGCAGAGGTCGCAGGTTCCATGTTTGATAGTCTGCATCCCGATATTCAACTTCCAGGAGGGGGCATGAAATAGACTATCGATCGGTGACAGCGACAACACGTTGGCCAGGGTGGCCCGTTCGATTCTTGTCTGGTCCGCTCGATTGTAATGGCGCACACTAAGCGAGCCCACTTCGATCTGCGCATCCGGGGTATAGCCGGGTTCAGGATCCAGCAGATCGTGATACGCCATCCGCACACCGACCTCTTCGTAGCTGTCGTCATTGCGCCAACCTACTCCCAGACTTGCGCGAGATGTCTTGTGCCCTGACTCCGGCTGCATGGCGAAAGGAAGAATCGAGAGGTCTTCCGACGGAATCCGCAAGAGGCTCCGGGCGGTCAGGATCTGCCGGTTGTGATCTCGAGCCGTCGCCGCCTGCGCCTCGTCGCGCTCACTTACATACAGAGCATAGTCGGACGCGATATCTAAGACGGACGCCTGCCGGGAAAACGGCAAACCCCGTAGGTCCGCCGATTCAAGGATCGACCCATCGCGCACCAGTCGTTTCACCAACCTCTGTTCCGTGTCCGACAGGTGTTCTCGTTTGCGGCGAATGAGGGTCACCCGTGAGGGGCGAAAGGCGGTGTCCGTCACCAATCCCGGTTGATCCGCGAGCAGGCGAACGGTGTCTGCAGGAATGGTCCAGAAGCGGAACTGGTCGGTCAGGTGTAGCGAAGGGTTGGCATATTCAAGCAAGGACAACAGATGGTAGGAACAATTTTCCTTAAAGAAAAAATAATCAAACGAGGCATGTCTCAGTTCCCATGCATGCATGAGCAAGCGGCGGATTTCGTGCTCTGTAAAATTCAGGCGATATTCCCAGATGTCGCGATTTTCGATGTCCCGATATTCCTGCACCTTGACGTAATAGGGGAGGGTGGAGAACTGCCCTGGGTAACCGCCAAAAATTCCGCGCACGGGATAGGCGAGACCTTCATCTGGAGGGACGTCGGCCGCAAAATTGATCGTATAGGCCAACAGGCGAGTCAGAGCCGTTTGTCCTTCCTGATCAATACGCAAAAAGGTGTGGCCGAACATGGAAGCCGGGTTGTTCATGAAGGCCGCTGGAAACACCAGCGTCACGGATCGGGCATGAAACTCCTCGATCCAACGCTCGAACCGTTCACAGTGAATGGGTGCGAGCCGTATCGGATCGAAATCCAATTGTTCCTTGAGCCACGCGTAACGCGCGACGAACGCGCATTGAGCCGGCTGCTTGGAGCGACCGACCATGCCGTCAGAAAAGAATTGCGTGAGAGTGGCCTCGAGTTCCGCCTGGGGATCGGTTTTCCCCTCCGGCGCGAGAAAGAACCCGGGGTCGTCCTGCTCACTGGTATAACCACCGAACAGATTGGCACGATAGTGCAGCAGCAGATGCCACTCGCGCGCATCCGCCAATCGCGCCTGGCGGGCCTGCTGAAGGAGTTGCATCACATAAGGCGCGGACAGATCTTCTGCCGCGACAGAGGTCGTGAGCAAAAGAACGGCCAACAGCGAAAACAGGATGGGCACGATGGGAAGCAGAGAAGCGAACCGGGCTCCGGCCGATGACCGGAGCCCTGGCATCATTAGCGGCTGACGGCTTGGGCAAGAACGGGGCTCTTGGAGACCGCGTCATTCAAAGCCTTTACCAACGCCATCGACGAGGTTTCCCCTGCCTGAACCAATTCCGAATAGCGCTCCTGGGTCAACGCAAAAAACGCTGGATGCTGAGCCTCAGGAAATCCCATAAGAGTGGCCAATGAGGCCAGGTGCTCACCCTTGCCCTGGGCCATTTCCTGTGACAAGTTGTCAAAGTTTATTGCCGCGAAAACATTGGCTCTTTCAGAGGCCCACACCTGCCCATCATTCGTGCAGCCAGAAGTGCCAGAGCTAATAGCAAGTGTATTCATTCCGGTGCCATTTGTGGTTACCATGAGAACCTGAGGGGCGATGTTCTTCTGATTTTTGAAATCCGCCCACGCCAGCTTTCCGAGACCACAACCCGGTCCGGTATCGGGATTCGCTGCCATGGCCAACCCGGCCTGGGACGCCACCGCCACCACACCCAACGCAACGATCAATTGTCTCAGCATACGTCCTCCTCCTTTACACAAGTGAATGACTCCGCCCGATGGTCCCCATGAATGACCTGCTCATTATAGCCAACGCTCCCCACCATGTAGAGCAAAAAATCCTGCAAGCGGACTGGCCACCTCACTCCGCCCGATCGGCCAGCACAATGTGCCGCGCGTCGATAGTCCCGGAATCGAGCACGAGCAGGCCCACTGCACGCGGCAAGTGAAACCGTTTCGGTCCGGCGGACCCGGGATTGAACAACAATACTCCCTCCTGCCATTCCACCTTCGGTTGGTGGGTATGTCCGTAGACACAAATCGCCGGATGTGTCCGCGTCAAGAATCCAGTCCCGTCGCGGGTGAGTCGCCCCCCTTCATACAGCCGGTGATAGAGGGCAACCCGATATCCCGCCAGATCGAGCACCTGCTCCACCGGAAACCCGCTCGCCTCGAACCCATCCACGTTGCCGGATACGGCTGTGACCGGAGCAATCTGTGTCAGCTGCTCGATGACACCACGCTTGCCGATATCCCCGGCATGGAGGATATGGTCGACCCCGGAAAAGTGACGGAGTAACGCCCGATCGAACAGCCCATGCGTGTCCGAAATCACTCCAATGCGCATGCGCGACTCCGCAACTATTTTGTTGGTTCGGATGCGCCCAGTGAATCTTGAACGCCTTTCCACTCGAAGGTGAACGGTTCGGGCGTCTGCTTGGGCAAGGCGGCCAGTTCCGCTTTCAGCCGCTCGGCACGGGCCGCGCTCATGGGGTGAGAGGAGAAGAGCTCCACACGTTCTTTGTCTTTTTCCGAGAGACGTTCAAAAAACCGGATCATGCCGTCCGGGGCGATTCGCGCATCAGACAAGAGGCGAATGCCGGTGACATCCGCTTCCGTCTCCTGCTCGCGGCCGAACTTCAACGTGGCCAGCTCCAAGCCCAGTTGCCTGGCCAGCCCGATCAGGCCTTGCTGATCTCCGACGAGAATACTCACCACCGCGGCTAACCCCATCATCTTCACGAGGCGTTCCATACCATGCCGCTGCAACACGTGGTTCAACTCATGACTCAACACCCCGGCCACTTCTTCGCCACTCTCTGCCTTCTTCATCAAGCCGGTGAACACCACCACATAGCCCCCCGGCAACGCAAACGCGTTCACCACCGGGCTCTGGACCACCGACACCTGGAACGTGTAGGGGTTGTTGGGAATCTTGGCCGTCATGCGCTGAGTCATTTCCTGCACCGCGCTGACAGCCGGGCCTTCCTTGAGCACCGCTTCTTTGGAGAGGAAGTCCTGGTAGACCGTTTCGCCGAGCTTCTGTTCCCACTGAACAGGGATTCGGGCGACCGCCCATTCGACGATGAGATCCGACCCGAGCCACAACATCAATCCCAGCCCGACCACCAATCCCACGGCACTGCCCCACAAGGCACGATGGCTGTGGCGCGCACGCCGAACCTGCTCGGCTGCCCGCTCAAGATGCGCCATCAACGCAGACGGAGCGGCGCGGCGGAAAGCAATGATCAGCGCCGGATCTTTGAGGTAGAGGGTCCGGGCCGATGCGCCGACTCCCCACGACACCACCAACTGGTCATGATCCAGCCCCCCGGCCTCAACTGACATGGCCGTGAACGCGATGGCCTCTTCGAGGAGCGGAGAGCCCCCGACAGCAGCCATGGTCAGACCATCCGCCGACAGCGTGACATGGCAAGGCGCACCCGCTCCCGGCAGGCCATTACCGAAACAGAGCGCGTTGGGAGTAGGGTTCATCGGGTTCGATCTTGCGGCTGATCAAAATGGTTGTGAACGAGGCCGCAGGCGAACGCAAACCGGAGGCGTACCCTCAGCGGTACGTTGAGGATTTGTCGTGAGCCGAGAACGAAGTGCACGGGCATTTTCATCAGCCGTTACTCCGACACCGGAATGAATTGTCGTATCCAATTCCCGAAGCTGCCAGGATTGCGACTTTGGATGTAGACCACGCCGGGGCCACGGAAGCGGCACACCAGCCCTTCACCTGACGTCAGGCTGGCGATCCAGCCGGAGGAAGCCTTTTCGATATTGTATGTGGTGGTGGATGTCCAGGCCACCAGGTGGCTGTTATCGACGATATACTCTTCGTTCGGCTTCAGCTCGATTTTGTGGATCGCCCCGAAGCTGTTCAGGATCAGCTGACCGGTCCCGCCGATCTTCAGGATAAAAAACCCTTCGCCACCCAGCAAGCCGCGCGTGAGACTTTGCATCTTGCTTTCGATCTTCACTCCTTCCGCGCCGGCTAGAAACCCGTCTTTCTGCACCATGTATTCATTCACGCCGTCGAGATCCAGCAACACAATCTCGCCGGGTACGGTCGGGGCCAGGAGCACTTCCCCCGCTCCACGGCCGGCGCGCAGCGTCTGGAAGAAAAATTTCTCGCCGCTGAGCATCTTGCGTGACAAGGCGCCCAGAAAGCCGCCTTCCATCTTGCTCTCGATATCGATCGTGGGCGAGGCCGCCACCATGGCACCGGACTCGGCTTTCACTGTCTCGCCTTCGTTCAGATAGACGCGCACCATCGGAAATGCCCCGGGATACAGAATCTCACTCTTCATCTCGCACTCCCTTCTTGAAACCACAGCCCGCTGACGATGCACCCGATTCTGTGGAATGTGCTCCATCCTGTCAAGTCGCGCCTGACTTCCGGTGAGGCGTCCGCTTAATACGGCCCCCTCCGCCTATTCAAGATCGGTAGGGTTTTCTCCGATAGAGACCAGAGGGGCCCCCTCATGTTCGAACGGGCGAATCGTCCCCGCAGGAAACACCATTGTGCCTGACATCACGGCTGAACGCATCGAACGTATGCGAGCGCAACGATGAAACGAGTCGTCATCGAAGAACTCACGACAGGCATGATTCTCGCCAAACCCGTCACCAACAATGCAGGGCTGGTGGTACTTCCTGTCGGGGTCGAATTGGATGAGGCGACCCTCTCCCGATTACAGCGCCTCGGTTTGACGTCCGTCTATGTAGAAGGGGAGGCGGGTGACGCGAGCGGCAAGACGCTCGACGAGCTGGAAGCCGAGCTCGACCACCGCTTTCGACTGGTAACCCAGGATCCGATTCAATGCCAACTGCGCGAGGCGATTCGCCTCCACCTTCGAACCACGCATGGAATCGGCGACCATCCGGAGGCAACGCCATCGGCATGAAGCCTTCAGGGAACCTTGACCTTCGCCGACGAATCGAACAGGTCGGTGAATTGCCGACCCTGCCGCATGTCGTCCAGAAACTGGCCTCCATGATCGGCCGCCCCAACGTGTCGGCGGAAGAAATCGGCACGCTGATCGAAAAAGACCAGGTGCTGGCCGCGAAAGTCCTGCGGTTGGCCAATTCCCCCTTTTACGGGTTTCCTTCGCGTATTGCGTCGGTCGCCCATGCCGTGGTGGTGCTGGGCTTGAACGTGGTAAAGGGCCTCACGCTCTGCGCGACGGCCTTCGACATGATGCGAAACGCCGGCATGAACGAACTCTGGCGACACTCGCTCGGGGTCGCGATGACCGCGCATATTCTGGGCACCAAGGCGGCCATGAAAACTCCCGAGGAAGTGTTTGTCGCCGGGCTCCTGCACGACATCGGCAAGGTGGTGCTGTATGTCAAATGGCCCGATGTCGGCCGGCAGATCACGGCCGTCACCCGCAACACGTCCCGGCCTCTTATGGACGTGGAGCAGGAATTGTTCGAGGTCACCCATGCCGATGTCGGAGGCTGGCTCGCGAGCGCCTGGCACCTTCCGACCAGCCTGCGTGAGCCCATTCTTCACCACCACACCCCTGCGGCAGCCCAGGACGCGAAGCTCCAAACTGCCATCGTGCATGTCGCCGATGTGCTGGTGAAGGGCCTGGCCTGTGGCAATCCCGGCGATGACCTGATCCCTCCGCTGTCGCGGCAAGCCTGGGATCTGGCAGGTCTCGATGCGCAGAGCCTCGCCCACTGTCTCGCGCAGGCTACGGAAGAGTTCCAAACCATCGACGACTACTTATGAGCGGGTCCCCACCGAACCGGCGCATTCTGTTGCTGCACAGCGACCCGCTTGAAATCGAGCGGCTGACGGCGGGGTTGAACCGGTCTGGATTTACGGTGGTGGCAGCGGATGCCGGCCGCCTGGCGATGCACGAACTGGTGCACGATCCGCCCTGTCTTGTGCTTGCCGCTGAAGGCACCAACGGCCGTTCGGCAGATACCTTAGCCCGGGACTTGCGCGCCGATCCTTTCCTGGGAAGACTGCCGCTGATCGTCCTGGTGCGCGAAATCCGGGTCAACGATTTGGATTGGGCGACGCTCGGGGTGGACGACTATATCGCCGTGCCCTACCGTCCCGACGAAGTGCCGCAACGGGTGCGCCTCTGCCTGAGCCGACTTGAACGCTCCCTGGACGCCAACCCCCTCACCAGGCTCCCCGGCAACAGCAGCATTCTCCATGAAACGACCGCGCGCATCGAAAGCCGGGCGCCCTTCGCCCTCGCCTACCTGGATATCGATAACTTCAAATCGTTCAATGACCGGTATGGCTACGCCCGCGGCGACGAAGTCCTGGTGGTGACGTGCAGAATTCTGACGACCGTGGTCAGCGAACTGAGGGGCACCGATGGATTCGTCGGCCATGTGGGCGGAGACGACTTTGTGTTTATGAGCGCCCCCTCCGCCATCGACGCGATCTGCCAGACCCTCATCAAGCGGTTCGACCTGGTCATACCGGACTTCTACGATCCGGAGGATCGACAGGCAGGGTTCATCGACTCCGTCGACCGCCGCGGCAACCACGAACGATTTCCCATCATGAGTCTGTCCATCGCGGTCGTGACGAACGAACATCGCACCATCTCACACCCGGGAGATGTCAGTAAAATCGCCTCGGAATTAAAGAAGGTCGCCAAGAGCCGGCCCGGCAGCGTCTATGTGAAGGACAACCGGACAGATCCCCCGGATTCAGTCCCTGAATCTACTCCCTGCTAAGTGCTCAAGAAGAGCGTACCCCAGGGAGTCCGAGCGAACCATCGCAACCGTTACGGCGCCGACGATCTGCCGGGGGCCTGCCCACCGCCAGTCCCGCCATACTGACGACGTAATTCACGCCGATACGCGCGACGCTCATCCGGCGACATATTCTTGAATTTCTCCCGTAGCTCCTTACGCTGTTCGGGCGGGAGGGACCTGAACCACCGTCGGGCATCGCGCACCGACTCGCGCTGTTCGGGCGGGAGCTGGCGGAACTGCTGATACCGCTCACGCAACTGTTCTTGCTGCTCAGGTGGAAGGGAGCGCCATTGTTTGAACCGTTGCTTGGCTTCTTGACGCTCTTCCGGCGTCATCGTCCCCCACTGCTGCGCCCCGTTCCGCAACCGTTGTTGTTTACGCGGGGGCAGCTGATCCCATGTGTCACCGAAGCGCTGCAACAGTTGCTGCTCGCCGGGGGTCAGCTGGCTCCATGGCACGCCCGCCGCATCGCCCTGCGCCCAGGCAGAGGGCCCGCCGGCCACCAGCACGATGACACATATAAGTAGCGCTTTCATGGGCCGGCCTGCATTCTCATCGGATCACGAGGCACGTTTGAATTGCGATTCTGCTCACTGCCCTTCGACGGTGTTCAAGGACTTGTCCCTTGGCCCGGCCGATCGGTCTTCGATTGCGGACGATTGTCGCCGGGCAGATCCTCAACAACTTGGAATGGATCTACCCAGTGGCCGGAGTCGTTCTGCCAGGATCCCAGGAAGTCGAGAACATCGGCATCGACCTCTTCCGGTTTCGGCGACAGCTCCCGAGCGGCCTGAGCCAGTGAGGCAACCAGACACAGACCGAGCCACAGCCAACGCCTCGCCCGCATTATTCATGAGCGCTTCTGCTGCAATCGCGGATTCGCAGCTGCGA
>CAKKRE010000074.1 GCA_919902505.1 Nitrospiraceae bacterium | reverse complement strand
AAGAATCGCGCCAAGGAACTGATCGAAGATTTTATGATCGCGGCCAATCAGGCGACTGCGGCTTATCTCAAGAGCAAGGGCATACCATCATTCCGACGCATCCTGCGTTCGCCGGAACGCTGGCAACGGATCGTCGACGTAGCCGCATGGTGGAGCGAACCATTGCCGCCCGAGCCGGATGCCCAGGCACTCGAAGCGTTCCTTATCAAACGTCGTGAGGCCGACCCCGTCAGATTTCCTGACCTCTCGCTGGCGATTGTGAAACTCATCGGTCGAGGCGAATATGTGCTCGACCACTCCACAAGCGGCACGCCTGAACATTTCGGCCTGGCCGTGAAGGGCTACACTCATTCCACTGCTCCCAACCGCCGCTTTCCCGATCTCATCACCCAGCGGCTGCTCAAAGCGGCCCTGGCCGATTCGCCGACACCCTATCGTCCGGACGAACTGGAGTACCTTGCCGGCCACTGCACGGAGAAGGAAGACGATGCGGAGCGAGTCGAACGACAGCTCAGAAAGTCCGCCGCCGCACTACTACTCTACCCTCGAATTGGAGAACGATTCGACGCGATTGTAACCGGTGCGTCCGACAAGGGCACGTGGGTGCGACTGCTGGAACCGCCGGTGGAAGGGAAGCTGGCCGTGGGTGCGAATGGCCTGGACGTCGGAGACAGCGTGCGCGTGGAACTCATGAGCACGAACGTCGAACGCGGGTATATCGACTTTACGAGAATCAGCCCGTGATGCGGCTTGGCGGCACCAGGTTCGCTATGGCAGCCGCAGATGTTCGAGACTCACTCCCCCCACAGCACACCGGAAATATTGGTTCCCGCAATCACGGTAAACGTCTGGTCGCCGAGCGTGTAGACTCCGGCCGGAAGCAGGCCTGAGAAGGAGCCGCTTTCAAGGATTTGTGCGCGCGCATGTTCAATACTCGCTCGTTGATCCCCGGCAAACGGCATCGCCGCCGGAACCAGCTCCGGGCCGAACGGTTCTCCTTCCTTGCTTTTCCCTGACCGCTTTGATCGTGGAGCGATACTCACTCCCCCAGAGGTCTTGTCGATCGCCGTGAGTTCATCCTCCACACCCTGCAACTGCGGATCGTCTGCCGTAGAACCGGCTGCAATCAGCGCCGTTTTCGCACGTTGCGCCAATGATTTATACCGGCGGATGTCGCCCAGGTTGCGGGCTGCCTGCGCACCGAGAAAGTAAAGGTTCGCGGGATTTGGCGCTAACGCGAATGCATCCTCTCCCAGCGCTTCAATATCCCGATATGATCGATCCACTCCCGACCAGGCATTTTTCGCAGCAAGCAGGCTCATTTCCCCGGCGAGGCGTTGAACCTCGGTGCGCGCCGCATCGGCATTGGCACCTTTACTCCTGAACAAACGCGGCGTGGACCCGGCTCCCGCGAGTCGATACTGGGCCACGTGCGCCAATTCATGTGCAAGAATCGCACGACCCGCCGACGTCTGCGGTGCATAGACTCCCCGATCAAACACAATTGTCTCCCCGATCGCAAAGGCGCGTGCGTTGACCGATACCGCAGCCCCCTCCGCGCGAGCGTCTGCGACAATTCTTACCCGCCCGAAGTCCATGTCGAAACGCGGCTCAAACAACGCCCTGGTCGCCGGGTCCAGAGGGTGGCCTCCTGAACGCGAGACCTGTTTCACCGCCACCGGGGTCGTACTCGCCACATCCTGTAGCGATCCCTGCCCACGCATTCTGTCCATGGAGCCACGGCCAAGCCCGGACATCTCCTGCGGCCCCTGTGCGAGATGGCGCGCGGCCTGTTCCGCCTCCTGTTCAGCAGGACCGGTCGGGCTGCTGACGAACAGGGTCTCTCCCGCGACAGCAGGGCGATGAGGAAACACCGGTATCCGGCCGAGGTCATGGTTAAGCCGGGGCCGATCTTGCTGGATGGCAGTCCTCCCTCCAGAAGGTGGATTGGCTTCAGCGCGTGAGGACAGAGGTCCTCCGATCAACTGACCGATGCCGGCTCCCCGTTTCTGCAACTGTTGACGGCCGGGCCCTGACATCAATGCCTCTCTCCTGGACAAGCTGCGCCACTGAATCCACGTGGCACATGACTCATAATGCCCAGCGCGGGAGATCGCCGCAGTTCTTTCCTTGCCACGACCCGTCCTTGTATTCCTTCAAGACGATTCCCGCCATCTGTTCCAACTGCCCCGGCGTTTTTCCATTCGTTGGATCCTGCTCATCCAGAAAGAGTTCCTGGCCGGGATCCCATTTAAAAATTCTGGCTGGTTGCGCACGATCATGCGGCTGAAAGGACACGACGTCGCATCCGGAATCATAACGTATCTCGTGATTCTTGCCCAATCGCCCCTGAGACCCTTCCACGATGTGTTCCGGCGAGGGATCCACGGCTTTCGGTTTTGGGTTAGTCCCAGGGCTCGCCGCCGGCACCGCTTCTCCCCTGACGCTGCCCTGACCGTGCAGATCGAGCGTCTCCACTTCCCCGCACAGGTTCATCACGGTCATCAGCGTCGGAGTAATGTCCAGAATTCTCCATGGGCCGATCCAGAAATCATGCTGCCGCTGATCGCCATAATCGCAATCGGGTCGCCCCTCAATCAGATGATCGGCTCGAAAGACGCCGAGCCGATTGGGATCGGTTCTCAGGCTCACCTGCGCGAAACAACATTCGAGGTTTTGCGGATGATAAATGGCATCGAGCCAAAACAGCTGCGCAAAACGGGTACGGCAATCAGGCGCGGGTAATCCGGCGGCAAGATCGTCAGACGATTGCAACTCCCCGCTCTGTGTCGCCTCGGCGAGCTTGACCTCGCCAAATCCCGCCCGCTGGAGAATCGGTCCGCCGCCCAAGGCGGCGCCGCTACGACTCTGTTGGACCACATGCGTCAATTCATGGGCCAGCAATCCTCGTCCCATACCGGTATCCGGCGAAAACTGTCCGCGGCCCATGACCACGTCCTGACCGACGGTATAGGCCCGCGCCTGGACCGCCGCTGCCGAATCCGCTGCTTTCGAATCGTGATGCACCCGTACCCGACCGAAGTCATGCCCGAATCGCGACTCCATGTGCGCTCGCGTATGGTCGTCCAAGGGTATGCCGGGCGATGCGAGCACCTCGTCGACAATGGGCGGAACCGTGCCGGTCCAGGCATGCTCGAAGGTGAGGGCCACGTCTGACGCGCGACATTGTGGACAGCTCCCGCCACAGGCGCAGGACCGCCCTCGAGGTCGAAGGAAGGAAGAAGCCATCCGTCCAACACTGACCGAAACCTCATTCGAGGCGCGTTGCTTCGAGGTAAGCCCGGACGCCTTCATCGCTTCATCAAGTCCCTGTGACAGTTCGTGAGCTTGGCCTATTTCACACGCCCCTTGCCCCGTACCGGTCGCGGGGGCGTGGGCTGATCGCCGAATCGTTTCTTATCCTCCTCGATCAGTTTCTCCAATGCCACGATTTCAGACTGATACCCGGCCACCTGTTGATCGATGTGTCTGGTGATGGCAGCCTTGGTTTCCGTGAGATTGGCCACCCTCGCCTTCAAATCTGCCACCGTCGCTTCCCGAGCGGCGATCGTGGCCGCCTGGGTAGGTGGTTTCTTGAACGCAGCCTCCAGGGACGACTTCGCTTCGCCGATGATTTTTGTCTGCTCTGCCAAAATCTGATTCAAGGTCGCCATCGCTGTGCTCCTTTACCCGGGGACACTAGGGTTTGTTGAAACCGGAGATCGGGGACGGAATGCCGCCGAAATTCACCGGATTGGCCTGAGCCAGGTTGCCCATATACACCGCATCCTTCATGCCATGGAAATCCACGGACGGGATCGGCACGTTCGTCTTGATATGGTTGCCCATGACGATTGCACTTCGAGCCGAAAGCGACACAGTGGCGGTCCCCTGGGCGGCCACGCTGGCATGCCAACAGAAATTGTTGCTGAAGAAGAGCCGTTCGAAGCGGCGGAACAGATTGTCGCTCACATTCTGCTGGGCCACCTCTACTAACGCCGTTCGGCCAGGCCCGAGGAATTTGTTGTCGAGAATCTGCGCGCTGAATCCAAACACCACCTGGCCCGCACCGAACGTAATGACCTGTTCCAGCCAACCACGCATCCAAAGCGCGCGGTGTTCTTGATTCGCATCCAATAAGGCCGCGTTGGCATAGGTGATCAAGTTGCTCTGCACCCGCGCTTCCAGAATCAAATCGGCAATGATTCCCCAAGAAAGCGAACTCACAGTCGTATTATCCGGCGAGACCCCCGTATTCATCACCTCACAGGATTCCACGCACAACTCTCCGAGTTGCACGGAAGCCCCGATGCCGATCGACGGCGCTTGCTGATACCCGCAATTGAGCACGCGGTTTTCGGTCAAGGCGCATTTCGCAAATCCGACCAGGCTGAGGATGCCCCAATGCCGCATGTCTTCGACGCGATTTTGACTGCAGGTCAGAGACGTGTGGAAAACCACTGTGACGCCGCCACCGCCGCGCACGAGACTGTTATCGACAAGGACATTCGCCGTGCCGCCGCTGGTCGCGATGGGCCAGGCCGCGTTGGTGACGCGATTGCCTTGCAGGCGGACACGACTCGATGCCGCAAGCAGGATACCGAACCCAACCTCCTGCCCGTCACTTTCCACCCGGTTGTCCAGCACCTCGGCCCCTTCGTTGCCGATCACGACGATCCCTTCCTGTACGCCGAGGACCGTGTTCCCGACGACCCGGCCGCCGACCGTCCCGAGACTCCCCTTCCCGCCGAGCCGGGCGACCAGGAGAGCAATGGGCCGGACAGCCCCCGCTTCCTTCAGTACCGAACGCAGCTGGTTGCGCTCGACAACGGCATTCCTGCCGCTCACCGCAATCCCCCCGTATTCGACGGAGGCATAGAGAAGAATATTATCGCGGATGACGCAGTCATCGGCGGCGACGTCGATCCCGAACGCCTTCAGAGTACCGGCTTCCACTTGCGCACCGAGCCGCACGATGTAGTTACCCGCGATCCTCGAGCCCGCGGCGAGCGAAAACGGCACGCCGGTAAACAGACCGTTGTTCAACACGATGCCGAACAGAAAACCCAGGACGCGATTCTGTTCGATTCGCGCCGGAAAGAACACATCCTGCAGCAACAGACCCACGAGTCCACCGTCGCTCTTCCTCCCGTTCGTGGCATCGAAGCTGTTGCCCACAACAGTCAGGCCCGTCGTATCGGCGGCCGTCCAGAGGCCGTACTGTACATTGTCGATCAGACAGTTCATCACACTCACGTCGTTGCAGCGAGTGATGATCATTCCGGCGATCTGACTCAAGGCCCGCGCATGCAGGACGCAGCGTTCGACGGACGTGTTCCGGCAGCGATCCATGGCCACCATGGCTTGCATCACCTGGCCCTGACTCCCCTTTCTCTCCAGCTCGAAGGAGATGCCGTTCACGGTGACATGTTCCAAGAGCAGGCCGTCAGGATGGGCGATACGCAGGAGTTCGGGGCCGTCCGTCCGCACGACCCGCGCGCCCAATGTTTCACCATGTAATGAGACGTGTGATTTCTCGATGCGGATCGGCGCCTGGATCTTGTGATCGCCGATCTTGAGGCAGACGCAGCCGCCTTCATCGGGCAACGAGTCGATTGCCGCTTGAATATCTTCACCGGGTCGCACTACCACCGTGCAACAACCCGGCGTCAACTCCGTAAGCGGCGGGAAGACCGTCCGGCAGTCGTGAATCTCACCGTTCGGTTCAATGATCGCGAGGTGCGCGTGGTGATGATGAATACCGAGCGGCGGCGCTTGATTGAGCCGCTCGATGTCGGCATCCGCCGTCCGGGCGGCGAAGCACCAATAGTCGCCGCTGTGAGCCGTGCCTCCCGCGAGGACCGTCAGGGTGGCTTGCACGCCATGCTCCAACACAAAACTTGGATTCGCTGCGGACAGTTCGATCAACCCGTCGGTGGTGAGGTCCAGGTTGATCAGTTGCGACCCATCGGGCTTCCGCACGATGCCGGACTGGTCCCACCGAATCACGCGCACATGTTTGGCGGCATCGACGACACCCTGCGGAAAATCGGCCGCCGGCAGCGCAGGACTGAAGGTCAGCGTCTGATTGGCATCATCCACCGTCACCTTACGCATCTCGCCGGGCAGACCGGCAAACTCGCGTTGATCGCTCGTCAATTCCACCCAATCTCCGGTCTTGATCCGCAGGACATCGTCTCGCCCCAGACTCTCCACCCGCACGGTCGTCCGTCCGGCAAGAATTTCCAATAGCGAGGTGGCCACATGGGCGTTTTCCCGCGACCATTTGACCTTCGCGGTGGTCGTCGTCGCGCTATGTATCTCCACACGGTAGAGATGGTTCTCCAGGCCGCGGTACCCGCCGGTCGGCGGCACAAGACAGGGATCCGGCTCCGTAGTGACGGCCACCGTCATGGTGGTAAGCCGTGCCGAAGAGGAACGGTTCCCGGCCGGCCAGCCCGGAATGTCGCTGAGCGGGGTTTCACAGGTGATATCCGGCGGAATGTTTGCCAACACCCTCACTTGCCAGGCGGTCTGGTGACGCGTGGTCGAATCGACGTTGACGGCCGGCTCGATCAGGTCCGGTGCCTGGAGGTGGGTCACTTCCCGCCGCCACACGTCCAGATAGACCAACGACCGTATCTGAGCCGGCACCGTGACCGGGCCGCCATAGGGTTGGTTCTTCACCGGCAGGGCTGCGGTCCCATACCCCTCTTCGAGAGTCGGCTCGAATGCCGGGGCGGTCCCGTGATTCTCCGCCACATACCCGTCGACATACATGCGACCCTGGCCGACCGTGAGTTCGCCGCCGCTCACCGCGATCTTGAACCCGTCGGGCGTCTCATCGGGCACACCGGAGCGGCCCACGACATCGATCGTTTCAGCCCGCCACCGGCGGTCCTGGAGGTCTACGTACTCGTTCCAGTCGGCATCGAGGTCGACCCGACCCTGCTGCCGCAGTACGCCCTGGTAATGTTTCTCAGGGTTGAATCGTTTACGGCTGTAATCACCACTCATGTGCGCTCTCCTGCTAAATAGTGCGGTTTACTTCAATGATTCGAACAACGGTGGGAAGACTGGTTCCCACATCCTTGCTCAAGTCACTTCGTCACGTGGCATGGAAGAGTCCCGCCTCCAGCCCAAACCTGAGATACTCCTGCAAGCGAATCTTGAGATTGTCTTCACGCTGGGGAGCGAAGACATCGTGGAACACACCCATCTCGGACTCATCGTCCGCCCCGCAGCTGATTTCATCAGGACAATGACCGGCCAACTGACCATAAGCCGGTTGCCCATACCGCCGCGCCGTGAAGGCCGGTCTCACGCGAGCCTGTGTCGCCAAGGTCAGCGCGAGTATTTCCGGATCGGTGAGGCTTCCTTTGGGCTGATCGGCCTCCAGCAACGCCGCATCCACGGCGAGATCCGGCTGACAGCGGTACCGGCGCGGCACGATGGAATTCAGCGGCACGAACGAAAAGCGACAGCAGCCCTGCTGATTTTGATCGGACAGCACCGGATGGCCCCAGGCATCGCCGGCCGCCAGTGCCGAGGCAAAGATCGTGTTGGAGGCAAGATCGAGACGCACCGTATGGACTTTGCCGATCACCGTGGAATTAACGATGGTCAACGCCCCGCCGGCAGCCAGTCCGTCAGACGCCGCAAACGCCACTCTGGCCGGCGCTGTTGCATCGACCAGAGTATTCGTTATGGAGACTTCCGTACTGTCCACCGAGGCCACGCCCCCGACCAGACAATGGTCGATCTCAACCTGTGTGCCGGCCCGCTCGACGACCAGAGAAGGCTCAGCGGGGGACAAGGGCTCGCCCTCACGCGTGAGGCCAAGTCCCGGCACCAGCGTGCAGTGGCGTAACCGTAGGATACGCGCTCCGACGCCACCGGCTGCCGTCACCCGCACCCGTCCTCCGGTAATGAGCAGCCCGTTCAGCGTTAGTTCCGACCCGGGCGCCAGACTGATCGTCCAATCGCCGCCGAGGACGACGGTCGGTCGATGTTCATTCGCGGCGCGCACCTCCACCTTGGCGGCCGCTGGGATCGTCAGGGTCAGGGTTTCCGGATACCGTCCACTGTCGCCGATCTCCACAATCCCGCCGGCCTGCGCTGCGGTGAGTGCGGCTTGTAAACTCTGCCCCTGAGTCACCGCGTCGAACCCGCCGCCAAGCGCGAAGGTCTTGCTGCGCTCGTAGGACCCGCCTCCGGTCGGCATACTGAACCCGTACTGACAGGTCACCCGCAGGTTGACCGGCGGAGTGCCGGGGGGAAACGCGATCCGTCCGAGCACCGGATCGATCGACACCTTACTCACCGGCAGGTGTGCCCAGGTTACGCCGTCGTCGGACAGATTGCATACTTGGACATTCCCGAGCGTCGTCGTGACGTTGTCCGCTTCGATGAACAGGCTCAACTGCGGCCCGTAATACCGATCGAGATACCGGTCCAACACCCTGCGACTGATCGGCTCCGGCACGTTGAGAGGTTCGGCAATGTGGGTGATGTCGGTCTCCGATTGCGGCCGCGTGAACAGTTGGAAGTTGTTCCCCAACGGACTGAACAGAAACCGCTCGTCATCGACGCGAAAGGCCGGCGAGCGCCGCAGCGAAAAGGCGTCCAGCCGCCAGAGGAACAATCCGATGTTGGGAATGTTATACCGCCCCTGTTGAGTTTCAATCCGCCGCACGTCCACGGAATGCGCCAGGCTGTTGAAGGCCGTATCGCGCCGCTCCAGCGCCTCCCAGTTCCGCAGGTCCGCCGTGGCCCGATTGGCCGGACGGATGTGGTTCATGTACTGGCTGGTCTCAAGCCATTCGAAGAACTCCACGACGCGCGCGTTCCACCCCGTCACGTCTCGCGCCAATTGTTCAAGCACCGTCGCCGTTCCCTTGCGACGCCGATAGGCGATCGTATTGGCCACCTCGGCGCGGGCGCTTCTCGTCCGGTCGGTCACCCCATGCAGGGTACGGTAGCCGATCAGGTCGCCGATGTAGGGAGCCACCCAGTCGGCGCAGGTCTCGATGAACTGGTCGTCGTAGAGTTGATCGAGATTCTCCCGTAGCACGGCGATGTCTTCGGCCAGGACCTCGCACAGGGCACGCAGTCCGCCACCCTGTTCGGCATCACGCAGGCGGTAGATCGCGGGGAGCAGCTGGTAGAGTTTGTCCGCTTCGGGATTCATTGGATCGCCTTCAGTTGAGTCAATGACACGGGATCGAATAACAATAGTTCCGCCGCCGGCACGACCCCGTCCGCGCCCATCGCCGGACGATCGGCGATCAGACGCGGCTGAATCGCCGGCAGGGATTGGTCTGTGCGCGCGAACCGGTCCAGGTCCACCGCAACCACACCGGGAAGAGCCTGGATCGCGGCAATCACCTCGCTGAGGGCGACCGGTTGACCGAACGCCCTGGTCTCGAAGGCATACCGTTTCTCAAGGTCGGCAGAGATCGCGTCGATCACAACGTCGCTCACATGGGCCGGATCGATCGTGACCGTGCCGTCGATCTCGAACCAGGCCTGCCGATAGGGCTTCACGGTGAACGCGACAAAAGGATCACCGTACGTGCGCAGGGACTCCTTCAACTTCGTGATCACGGAGCCGTCCTCCTCCAACATCTCTCCATCCGGACCGGAGACCGTGAGGAAGATGCTCCGCTTGCGGCCATCCCACACCCACACCGCCTGCGCCTTCGCGACGCCGGAAAAGGTCCTGGCGAAGTCTTCGTAGTCTTGCAGCGATACGGCGCGCTCCAGCGTCAGGACGGTCAGCGGCGCGTTCGTGCGGGCATCGTCCCTCGATTCTGGATCTTCGGCCCCCTGCGACGCCTCCGGATTCACGACGCCCTGTAACCCGAGCGGCCGGCTCATCAGCAGACTCAATTGACCGGCCTGCACCAGCCCGCCCAATCCGGTGCCTTTCCGATATTCAGCTCGTACGTTGTTCTGGCCGGTCGGTAGCCTCGCCCCCGTGACGCCGTCGCCGAATCGAATCGTGGTACGGCCTTCGTCGTCCTGTCTGGTCACATAAATGCGTTCCGTAGGACCATGCCCATAGAAAAACGGCACCTCCTGCCACAGGACCTCGTTCACGTAGACCTTGAGCGTCGAGGCCGATCCACTCGGCGTTTCCGCCCCCACGTAGGTCAACGGCGGTTGCCGCAGCGTGAACGCCTGATAGGGCACGGCCGCATCACCGCTTCCCAAGGGCTCCTTCACGCTTTCGCCATGGGTAGCGGCGGCGACGTTGGCGTTCACGCGCACGGTCGTCCGCTCGTAGACATGCGCCAAGGAGGTCGCCAACTGCAGGGTCGTCCGGTCGCGATCATGGGTGATGGCCGTCTCAACGGCGTCGTCGATGAAGACGATCTCTGAAACCGAGGCGTCGCCGGCGTCGGCTGCGATGAGTTCGATGTCGCCCGCGCTGATGTCGAGCACACCAGAGAGACCGTCACGATCCATCAGAGGCAGGCGCAACAACGGGGGCACGCCCTCGCTCAAGGCCGCGCCGAATTCCGCCGGTATCATGAGCACAAATTCCAACCCGATCTGCTTCGAGGGACCGCCGGTCATCCGCAGCACATCGCCGGGCGAAAGCGTGACCGACCCGCCCTCGTCCAACAGCAAGGTGGGAGGAGGCGGCGGCGTACCGATCGGTGCCTTCCGTCCCCTGAACGGCGCAGGGCGGGGATGCCTGATGCGGATCGCCTGACGCTTCCCGCTCACCGCGAGCACACGCCCCGGCGCGAGTCCTTCGACGAGCTGCTCCAGCGACAGTGTCTCGCCATAGACCGGATAGGACAGCGGCCGCTCCGCCAACGCGATCTCTTCGCTCTGGGCCGCCACCGTCATGGTGCGCAACAGGTCCAACTTGGAATCGGCGTTTTTCGTCCAACCGGTACTCAGGCTGAGTCTCGTCCCATTACCGGCGAGACCATAACGGGCCACTGAGCGATGGGTGACAGCCGTCACCGTGCCGAACGTCCACATGCGCGAGCCAGTGTCCGGATCGTCCTGTTCAATGACGAGAAAACTATTGTCGAGAATCTTGTCGTTCCGGCTGCTGAGGGTGAGGAGGCTCTCCAGTTCGGCACCATCCAGCGCCCACTCGCAGAAGGTCCCCTGAAACACCCCGCTGCTGTACTGCGGCTGCAGGGGTGCATTGTGCCCGAACGGCGAGACCGTGCTCCGCATGACATAGACACCGGGCTTACTTGCGGATAGGCTCCCCGCACTGGTCGAAATCGTGGCGAGTAAGACCCGCACGCGGTCTGCCTCGCGGCCGGACTCCACGCCGGTCACCCGTCGGATCGACGCGTCGTAGTTGCTGCCGTTCGGGGCGACGATCAGCAACAGATCGCCGACCACCAGCGCCACGTTCGCGCCGGCGAGCCATAGTTCCGTCATGTTCCAGGCGAGTGTCTGCGTCTCAGTCAGCTGCGCACGAAACGCGTTCCATGCCGGTTTCGCCTCGATGGTCTCGATGGTCTCAAAGGTTTGCGGCTGCTCATCGGGACCCGGAATGCTTTGCACCTTCGTTCCGATCGCCAGCATCGTGGGCTGCGCCGCCAGCTCCGGCACGCCCGGGGCCTCCTCCATGGTGAAGGCGAGGTGCGTCGCCGCGGCCAGTCCTGGCCCAAGTTGATACCCGAGCAACCGCGATTGTTCCAGGATGGACAGCCGTTCCGTCGCGGTGCGGAGATAGGACTCGTTGGCGATCCGCTCCTGATAGAACGTCAGGATGTCGCCGGTCACCGCCCAGGCGTCCAGCAGCGCAATCGTGAAGTCGTCGTCATCGCGCGTACGCAATCCACGCAAGACCGGCCAACGGCCGTCGGACAGCCTGGCCTGCAGGCTCCGGCGAAACGTCTGATGGGTTCCGACTCGATAGGCGATCGCTGAGAGGCCCGGCCTGTTGAAGAGCTGAGCGGGAGTTTCCGCAGCGATCCCGGCACAGCAGCCGCATTCGTTTTGTGGCGATTGACTCATTTCCCGCCTCCCAGGCTGATGGTCAGTCGGCCGTGCTCCGCAAAATTGCGGTCGTTGTCCAGGCGGGCGATTTCCAGCCGACCGATGTCCATGCGGCCATTGTCCAGCGCCGAACTTTCCGGCCGGCCCTGCCGCTGAAAGGTCAACACCTCGACCGATTCGATACCCGTCACCCGATGAGCCGCCGCATAGATGGTGCTGAGATAGACCGGCTGCCCGAACGTAAAGTTGTCCGGATGGAACAGGCCCCGACGGCCGTCCGGGAGGTCGCGATTGCTCAGCACGTCCAGCAACTCGCGCTCCACGTCGCTCCGGAAGTGCTCGGGCGCGACACAGACATGCAGATCGATCTCCAGCGAGACGAACTGCGGGCCATCGATTTCCACATCATGACCGGCCATGCGATACCGCTCCACATGCGTGCGCATGTCGGTCTCGAACTCGCCCGATAGGCCGGCGCCTCCCTCACGATCCACGGTGACGAACACCGTGTGCCAACTGCCGGTCCACCGAAACGTCGCCGCAGCCCGTTGAACATCCGTCCGGCGTTCCGTCACCTCGGCATAATCCGCCGGGGTCACGGCACGCTCCTGAACGCGATAGGCCACCGGGGCGCGCTGTCGCACGTCCTGCAACGATTCCGGTTCCTGCCCCCCTGCGGCAGGCAAGGGGTTCCGGACTTGGGTGATCTCCGGCAACGCCAAGGCGATATGCACCAAGGCATCCGCTCCGATGTTTCCTTCCCGCCCGTTGCCGATCCGATATCGAGCGGTGAAGGCGGTGCCGGATTCGGGCCTGCGGCCATGCACGTCGTCCCCAAAACGGATGGTGCCGCTGCCGTCGTTCTCGACCTCGGTCACGTATTCGTCCGCCGCAGCGTCGCTGTTGAGCAGGTCGCGCCGGGCCGTCCATGTCCTTGTCTCGGTGCCTTTGGTTCCGGTCAGGGTGACTGCCGGCTGGACATCGCGAAGCGACCACTGCAACGCCATGCGCGCCGAATCCGCATGGTCATAGGGCGGCCCTGCGTGGGTGAGCGGCGCCTTGGCCAGTCGAGGGCTGAACCGCGGCGGCACCATCTGCGGAGTGAACGAGGCGCAACGATCCCCCTCCTTCGGTCGCGGCATGAACAGGAAGGGGTCCGGCACGGTGCCCAAATCCTCCCCTACCAACGTCACCCCATGGTCCGCCAAGACCAGGTTGCCTCGCGCCACGCTGACGCCGTCACGGTACCCCTGCTCCGTGGCGGCCGAGAGGCAGAAAGGAGATGGAAGCGCATCCTCCTCATGCCATGCAATTTCCGTAATAAGTTGGCCGGTCACGGGGTCGGTCAGCGGCGCTCCGCCGGTCATGGTCGCCGCCACACGATCGAGCCTCACGACATGACGCCGCGTCGGGTCCGCATCGGACGGCGACCCGGTTTCCGGGCCGATCACTTCCTCGAACAGCAGAATCGTCCCGATGGCGAGAGTCGGATGGTGCCCGGCGAGTGTGGCTGAGCGCGCCCCCTTGGGCAGACAGCAACGTTGATTGCTCCAGGTATAAAACTGCAACTCGTTGTGCTCGGCAAAGAGGGACCGCGCGGACTCCATCGTTTCGAAGATGATATCTGCACGCGCATAGACGCGTGGATCGTCGGCGATGGCGGTGAGTTGTCCCGGGATGCGCGTCGTCAGCTTGGTGCCGATGGGAATCGCCGGGTCGGCGGGATTGACACGGACCACGTCGACTGAGACCTGAATATGCACCCAGGTCCTCGCGTTACAACCCTCGCTCACGTAATAGTCCATCAGCCGAGCGTGGCGTCGCACCGAGATTCGCCGCCGCGCGGTTCCCAAGTACGCCTCCGTCGCCACGGCATCCTGCTGGTAACTCAACTGGTCGGCGGTGTAGGCCAGCGCCTCCACCAACATGACCCCAAGATCGGCGGGACTCCGTTCCCTCCATTGCGGCATCAGTGCCGACATTCGGTCGAGCATGACCCGGCGAAAACTCGCATAGTCTTTGGCCAGGTAATCGATCACCGGCGCCGGTTCCGGCACCTCCGGGCAGATCTGTTGCGGCGCACAGTCGAAGGGGCTGGGACATTCAACTTTGAAGGAAAACTCGATGGCCGCCAGCTGCGGATCGATGCCCGGAGGAACCGCGTCATTCAGCGCATCGGTCACCAGCCGCAGGGTATACCGGGAGAAATCACCGGCTTGATCCACCTCGACCGTCAAGACGTCGGCGGAGGAGCCGCTCCCGGAGACCGCCTTCAGCACGTGAATCCCGACCACACGCTCCCCGCCTTCAATTCGAATGTTGCTCGCCGCCAGCGTCAACGTCCCCAACGGCTTCACAAAATACAGTTCAAGCTTCCGTTGACGCTCGACTTTCGTCGGCGCAGCGCGATCGATCACTTCGAGAAAATCGATCCCGTTCAGGGTCGGATGATTCCGGACCGCCTCACGACGCCGCTCGTCGCAACAGGAATACCTCACGCTCCGCCTCCTTGCACGAAGGTCCCGACAACGCGGGCGCCCGTCCGCCTGATCACATACTGCACCGTGACCCGCAACGTCGACTCCACGGCCTCCACCCTCACGCTCTCCACCACAATCAACTCACCCAGCCAGCGCTGCAATGCGCTCTGCACCAGCGCCTGGGTCGTGGCGGCCAGCACCTCGCTATTGGGCGCAAACACCAGTTGCAGGAGGCCGCTGCCGAAATCCGGCCGCATCACGCGTTCTCCGGGGCTGGTGAATAACACCTGTTCGATCAAATCCCGAAGGTGATCGGATTCGTCGGCGCCGGCGGTGCGGCCTCGGGCATCGAACCGATAAGGAAAATCCACGTGCATCATCATTACATCCCCGTCACCCTGGTTTGGGTCACCGACGCGAGGAGCGGCGTCCCGGAGGGCGCGCAGATCGCTTGGCTGTCGATCAGCAGCAGCGGCACCCCGTTGCTGGTGATGCGCGTCGCGGCCGTGATGTACTGTGCCGTGACGCAGGGGCCGTTCGCGGCGGCCGGCGGCGGCAGGGTACATCCTGCGATGCTATACAGACTGGTCATCGGGACCGTCGGCTGTCCGCTCACCAGCACGCGCGGGTTCGGCGCCACCGGCGACGCCTGCCCGGCATGCGCGCACATGACCGTCGCACCGAGATGAAGCAAGAATCCTGGCATCGGCTCACCCTCCATGAATGGTTCGCAGTCTGCAAACAACTGTGCGCACACAAACGCCACGATGATTCGCTTCGGGCCAGAAGCTGCAAGTCCTTCAGCATGATGCTCAAAACGGCTGTCCAGCAAGGCCGCAGTCAGTGAAGGCCCGAGGCGTACCCTTGCGGTACGTTGAGGGCCTGAACGCAGCGAGAACGCCGCTGGCGGGCGTTTTCAGCATCATGCTAGACAATCGTCAGCGCGCCGTTGTTGATCGTGACCGTCGGCCCCACCAGCGTCACCATCGCGCCCTTGCCATTCTGAATATAGATGCCCGTGTCGTTGACGATGAGCGTGGCGCCGGTCGCGCTCTTGAGCATGATGCCGCCGGTCGGGCCGGGCACATCGCTGATCACGATGGCATTCTGGGCCGCCGTCTGAATCACCATGTTCGGGCTGACCGGAATGCCCGCCAACCCCAGGACCGGCACCTCGGCGACGCTGCCGTACCAACAGCCGCTCCAAATCGGGTAGTCCATATTGCCCTGTTCGAACTCCACCCACACGCCCGCGCCGATCTGCGGCAGCATGTACACACCCATTTGTTTACCGCTGGCCGGAAAACAGGGCATGGCCCAGGAGGTCGGAATCAATCCCGCGACATCCGGCACTTGAACTTGAAGCCGCCCCATTTGCATGGGATCGATATTGTTCAAGACCGTGCCGCGATACTTGCCATAGTATTTCTGTGCGTCACTCATACCGGCACCATCGGGGTCAGCGACACGAGGCCGTTTCGCGTGAGGCGAAAATTCTGCTTGCAGGCCCCACGCTTGATGGTCGTGGTCACACTCTCCACGTAATACAACCCGTCGAACGCCAATCCCGCGCCACGCACCCCGACCAGGCCCCGGGCCTTCAGCAGGCGGCCATAGCGCCCCACATCGAGCGACCCACTGCCCGTCACCGCCTCCATCGACTCGCTCGAAGCCTTCAACCCTTCGTTGAGGGCTGCAGGCGCGGAGAGTTTGCCTGTGGCCTTCAACATCGACAGTTTCGTGACGGGCGGTCCCAGCAGGCCCAGCGGAGGCTGTAACGGATTGATGTCAGGGATGGGAATGGGAATGGGCACCTTCGTCAGCGCATTGTGAATCATCACGATCGGTAGATCCTTCTTGGTCGAATTGAACTGAAAGTTAAGCGATTCCACATTGCGATCGAAGTCCATATCGACGTTCAGCGCCGGCTGCGGAACCCCGACCTTGACCTGCGGTCCCCAGTAGGCGGTGTTGGTGCCCGGAACCGGGCCCGGGTCGATGTAGAAGACATACCCCGCTTCTTCCGCCAGCTGGAGGATGTAATTGAGGTCGGTCCCCTGCTGCGACGGAATCCGCATGGTGGGAATAGGCACGTCCAGGCCGATCGGCGGAATGGCCAAGGGAATCACCCCGAAGACCGCGTACTTCGCCAGAATCGTCATCACCCGCAGGTTGGCGGGCATGGCGGGAAAAGGCAGGCCGTCGAATGTCTGCAGGTCCATGACCTTGGTGAGGTCTTCGCCCGTAATCGTGAGGGTGGACTCGCCCGCTTGCTCGCCGGAGCTGATTTCCTGAGTGGTGATCACCCCATCCATCAGCACGTGAGGGATCAGGTTGATAGTGGCTACAAGGATCACGCGCATCAGCGGCGTTCGTGTCGCCGCAACGAGAAACGCCTGCTGCAAAGCCGATTTGTTCTGAATCGTAAATCGTAACTGAAACCCGCCGGCTGTGCCGGTGGCGTGTGTCACTTCGACCTCGGTCAAGGCCTCCAGGACCGGCTGTGGCACCGGAAAGGGTACCACCGGCCCGGCGAGCAATGTCAGATGCATGCCTTTAAGCACCGGGGACTCCTGTCGTTCCCTCCGGCAACGCAATGTCGATGGCGCGGTCCAAGGTCTCCGTGAGTTCGTCGGGGCGCACCGCATCGTTGGCATCGCACAACCGCCAATACTGTTCCGGATCGCCCATGTAGGTCGCCGCCAGATGATCCAGCCGCTCGCCACCCGCCACCCGATGCTGTTGCACCACGGTGAACCGTTCGCTGCCCGGTACGAAGCGGCGTCGCAAGTACACGAGCATGGTGCCGTCGGCGGTCACGAGGGAAGCCGTCTTCACGTTGTAATAGCGACTGGTCGGCGGGAAGGAATTGGCCTTCAGTGCGCTGTCCAGTAAGGCCTGTAACGGATCGCTCATTGTGAACTCCAAGTAGCCATCAGGTACCAGCTGTCAGGAATCAGCTTTTTGTTTTCAGCTTCGTCATGAACGAGGAAGCCATTTTCCTGACTTCGATCACGTGTCGTTCCAAGTCTGCACAGCTGGCTTCATCAAGAATCCCAAGATCTCCTGCCAACAGTATCTGGTACTGCAATTCACTCGCCGAACCTGCAGCGATAGACAGAAACCGAGCCATTTCCAAGTTGCTTCCTCTTCCGCAACCCTCAGCGATATTCGAAGCTATCGAGACACTAGCTCGTCTCATCTGACTTACTAGCCCGTAGGCTTCATCCTTCGGGAAGGTCACACCTTATAGACGTTCAGGGTCAATTGATGTGCAGTCTTCCATACAATCAACGTTTTGAAGTCACGCAAGGAATTAGCCTCTTACCGGTTATGGCCAGAGACCCCGCATTACCTGATCGCTGACCACTGAACGCTGATACCTATTCACTGAATCCCCGTCAGGCCGAGCGCGCCCAACGTGCCGCCCTGCGCCTTCGCGCGGAGCCCTTCCTTCTGCTGCAGATAACTCATGAAGAGACTGCCGGCCTTGTGTGCGAACCCCACATCGTCGACCGAGAGCACTCGCATCCCGAGGCTCACCTTGGCACGGATGGGATTCAAATTGGGGTCGAACGCCTCTTCGGTCACGCTGAACTCGGTCAGCCTGACGGGAATCACCCGGTTCTGCCCGAACACGAACAGGGGCAGCGCCGTTTCCATCGGAAGAATTTCCAAGGTGCCCAGACTGGAGAGCATGTGGTTGGTCATGAGCTGCCCCGTGCTCGGGTAGAGCAAGGTCTCCAGCGCCGCCAGCTGCGGAGCGATGCCCGCCTCTCCGACCGCGGTACTCCCCGCTTCCATCTCGTCCGTCGCGTCGATTTCCGCCTCAAGCTTGATCGTTTCCACCGCCGGGCCTTTGAGGCGCAACGCCCCCGAACGGTCCCCTCCCTCACCGGCGCCCTGCACCTGCAGCGTGCGGCTGAGCGACTCGGGGTTATATTGCAGCGCAATGATCCGCTGCACCTGGGCCGTGGCGGGATCGATCAGGACAATGCCGCCCTTGAGAAGTTTGGGAGAACCGGGAAAGCTACTCATGACCACAACACTCCTCGATCTCGCGCATCAAGTCGTCGGCTCCACGACCCGTCATCGACCGGCTCCGTCTTGATCGGGTTGCGCCTGCGGTGCTCCCGGAGCCGGGGTCGCAGTCGAAGGCGCGGTCGGAGCTTCACCCGGAACCTCCTGGTCAGGACAGCAGGCTCTACGCACCCGTTCCTTCGCGTTCAATTTGTCGCGCAGTTCTCCGTGGTATCGAGCTCGCGCCGTATACGCATCGGTATCCCATGGGATATCGCCGTTCCTGTAGCGCTCCAGCCACTGGTTGTTCTCGCGCATGTCGGCTTGGATCGCGATCATGTCCCCGATGAGATCGAAACAATCCCGCGCAGGAGTGATCTCCACGGCACAGTCGACCGGGGGCAACGGCTGAGGCCCTTCCTGATCCTTCGATATGGCAGCCTTCCTCTGCATCGATCCCTTCCCCCCTGAGCCGGCGTCTGCTTGCACGACATGCGTCAGCTCATGAGCCAGCAGGCGACGGCCGCTGTGCGACTGCGGGTCGAATTGCCCGGTGCGGAACACGACATGTGATCCAACCGTATAGGCCAACGCATTCACGGCTTGCGCCGATTCCGAGGCCGCGGCATCCGCATGCACACGCACGTGGCCGAAGTCGTACCCGAACCGGGACTCAAAAAAACTGCGTGTCGGCTGATCCAGAGGACGCCCCGCCGACGCCAATATCTCATGCACCGACGGCGGCGCGACGAACGATGCAGACTGACCCGAAGCCACGCGTCGTTGCACGACCGCCGATGGGGCGCCCGGCGGGTGCGGCGCCGGCGACTTGGCGCTCTTACACTCCCGCTTGGTGAGGACGAGGAACCCGTCCGGGCAGTGATAGTCGTAAAAACACAAGGGCGTCGCGGCCGGCGGCGTTTCTGTGGAGATTTGTCCTGGTCCCATGCCGACCACGATATCGGTCGCACGGACGATGACTCTCACCACCAGGCCGTCGCTGAAATGCACGAAACATCCATAGTTGCCGTTGGCGATCGGCGGCTCGCAGTTGATTTTCTCCACCGTCGCTTGCGAGGGTGGTGTGATGTCGTGTTGAACATAGTTTTCGGCGGCACGCTTGCTGATGCTCTCGGGATCGGCGCGCCAGCTCGGGCAGCGGCTGCCGCCTTCGTCGGCGGCACCGTCTTTGGGCGCGATCCCCTCGGACGGCGACTGCTCGCTGACGGAGACTGGTTCCTCCGAGGCAGCGCGGCTCAGCATCGACCCCTCCCGGGATAGACGCCGTTGCACAAGACCGTCAGGCGACCGGAAGCCCATGCCACTGCCGCTTCCCTGGGTCTGCATCACCTGATCTGCCACCCGATCCGCCTCCTGTTCGAATTCGTTACCGGGTTCACTGACGCGCAATTTCGCCTGCGTCGATTGACCCACCAACCTCTTTTTCTCGCACTCGGTACAACTGCCCGTCACACCCGACGCACCACCGCAGACGCATTGGCGTTGCAGGAGGGGACTACGCCCCGACATGACCGTAGATGTTGCGGCGCTTCTTCGCTGTGGATCTGTGTGTGCAATCACCTGGCTAACACCTTTGCACGATTCCCTTGCTTGGCTCCTCGACACACATCGACCCCTCACTCCCATTTCCTCACTTCTTCTGCAGGAGAAACGGATGTGGATAGACGCTCACGTCCCGCGCGCCATTGATGACCTCCAGCGCTGGCGCGGCATGGCGTTCTGCAATGGCCGTACTCTCGTCCTGGCTGCCCATCAAGCCTTTGACCGTCGTTCCACGTGCGGATGGTTTGCTGACGCGCTCACCGGTGATTCGCAGATACTCGCTTTCCGTCAGCGCATATTCATCCGGGTTTCCCAGGATGTGTCCGAATTCGTGAGCGACCACCTTGGGCTCCAGATCCTCCAGATAGAGATGCATCTCGCGTTCAAGCCAGATGTTCAGCGCAGGATCATGCGCCGCCCTCACAAAGGATCTGCCTTTCCAGTTCATGACGAAAATGGTTATATCCGGCGCACCGAGCGCCTCGGCCATGAACGGCGAGAAGACCAGCGCAAGGCTGTGACCGTTGTCGCGGAGCACGAACTTGTCGTTCCACACCCTGTCGATTTCCCGCAGCCAGTCCTCGATCAGATCTGTGTCGAATTTCTGGTTACCGCGCATCCTGGTTCGGTCGATGTTGCAGCGGACCGGAATTCTCACTTCCGTCCCCGCAAAGAGCACAGGAAGCCTCGTCTGAACATGTTCTTCGTGCGTACGGTAAAAGCCTTCCGAGCCCGGTATCTGATATCCCGATTGATCCGAGCGAATTGCGCCCAGCAACTTGCCGACATCCCTACCAGGCAAGCCCGAATTGGTCAGCATAAAAAAGACCCCCGGCTCCCTGCGCAAAGCATCAAGTGCACCCGCCGTCGCCGCAAGCGCTTGAAGAAAGGTGATCGCGCCAGCAGTATCGATGGGCTTCTTCTGAAAGCTTCCGAGCAGCGTGGTTGCGGGCGGAGGAAGCGGCGCGCGGCCGTATTTGAGCAGCAGGCTGGCTTCACACAACTGGACACCGCTCAATTCGTCTCCCATTTCCTCGAGAATGACGGGGTCGTTGCTCAACTTGATCAGATCAGCCGCCGCCATGGCCGGATCCGTGAGCAATGTCCGGATTGCCACGATGTCGTGCTTTGCGATGGCTTTCTTGAGATCCTTTTGTATGCTGGCCGCCGCGGACCCCGTAGCCGAGATCGCTGCGCGCGCATCAGAAAGGTCGTCGCCTGAAAGCTCATCCTCCAACATCGGCACGAACCATGGATCATCAAGCAATTCCTCCCTGGGCGTCGCGCGCTGCCCCCCGATCATTCCGGGAGCGGTGTTGACTGCCTTCAGGGTATCGACCAGCTTTTCCTCCTTCGTGCCGGCCCCCTTCACCGACTCCCAAATCGGGAAAATGAAGGATTCCGCGGGCGCCTTGGGACCGGTCAGTTTCGGAAAGTTGTCCGCTCCGCCATAACGCGCAATCATACGCAAATACCACGTCTCCTCGTGGTTCCACTCGTCGGCGAGCTTCGCCCACAGCGACGTGTCGCCAAGCAGAATCCGTCGGTCGGTCTCCTCCGTCGCGGCGGTCAGGTTCCTGACCATCTTGTCGAAACCCTCCCCGGTCTCGACATTGAGATCGTACCGCTCGCTTCTTTCCAGGTGGGTACTGGTTCGCGAGCTGGTCACTCCGGCCCCTTGTGTCTCAACCCCGCCGTAGAGCAATTGCAGGCCGAGTTGCAACTCTTTCCCCGACATTTCGTCTTCGATCACCTCGACCACTCCCGGCATGTCCTGCATCTCCTTACGTTCAACGGGCGTGCCCCCGCGCAGGATCGAGTAAATCCGCGCTTCGTGCGTGCCAAGCATATCGGTCGCTTGTATGAAGCTCTTGAAATGAGCAGGGAAGAACTCTTCTCTCTGGTAGGTAAGCAAGAGGTACGTCTTGAGTAGTTCCATCTCGTCGACCTCTCGGCGGATGTTGCGCTCGAGGACCTTGTCTGAACGCAACTGGTCGCGCTCGGGCTTCGGTTCGTTGCGGATCTGAGGCCAGGTGTTGTCGATCCCGACAAAGAAGTCGTCGAGTTCATCCTCGATCGCGGCCTTTAGCGACGCCGCGTCGCGCAACGGCACGTCCGACGGCCCCACGTGATGCCGAATGCGAAAACGAGGCGACGCATGCCTACTGCGATCGGCGACGGCCGATGCTTCGGCTTCGGCTGCAGAGATCCTCCCGCTCGCCGCCCCCGGATACTGCTGGAGAACGTGGGCAATTTCATGGGCGAGGAGCGCGCGGCCGCTCTGCTCGTGCGGTCGAAATCGCCTGCTCCCAAAATAGATATCACGTCCGATCGTCAACGCGTTCGCCCGATGCCACCGCGCGAGACCCGCAGCGCTCGCGGAATCGTGCAGACGGACATCGGCAAGCGAAGTCTGAAATTGTTCTTCAAAGGATGAACGGATCTGAGGCGGAAGGGGCCGACCGCAATCGCCGATCGGATGGGCGCTCCTGTAGTCGAAAGCCCTTTCCTCCTGATCGGAGTGAGTTGATGGGCTACCGAAGTCGCGGCCGCGCAGAAAACCTCCCGGCAAAGCGGAGCGACGGTTCGGCGAATTCGCTGAAGCACCCAAGTGCACTCGCACCCGCGAAAAATCGTGTCCAAGGCGCTGCGCCATGTCATGCCGTAACGCCGGCTCCGGCTGCCTGCTGGAACGAGCAACAGCATGATCGATACCGGCCGGCTCAACCAGCCCATTGGATGGTCCCGGGAAGCGCTGCATGTGCGGCGGTGTGCCGCTCACACCGTGATGCGCACGCGTTGATTGTATTTGCTCGGCGACACGGTCGGCCTCGCGCTCGTATTCGTCGCCCGGTTCGTTGATGGCAAGCTTCCGTTGCAGCGGTTTGCCGAGGAGTTTCTTGCTCTTGCATTCTTCGCACTCGCCGGTCAGTCCAGTCGAGCCGCCGCAGGCGCATTTGCGCTGAAGCACAAAACCCGAGCTTGTACTGCTCGATGCCTTTGCCGTCGTCCGGATTGCTTCGGCCACGCTCATCGATTCAATCCTTTCCCGATCCCATTCGCCGTCGCGATGCCGACGTGTCGTGGCTTCGAATCTGTGCTCATCTCGATCTGTCCCGCCCGTAAACGTGGGATATGACCCATCGTACTGAGTCGCTCGGCCATGCCCGGTTCCGACAACATCTCCTGGAGTTGTTCCTGCAGTCCCTGCGCAATCGCGTGCCGGTCTTCGTGCCGGAATCCCTTTAGGACCAGACTGTCGATCTTCACCATCACGCGTCTCATACCCACCCCCTGGTCTCTGCATCCGACAGGGGCCGATCCCGCTTTGCCGCCTCGCTCTGCGCCGCCTGCAGGAGATGTCCCATGCGCAGGGGCTCCCTGGCCTGCGCCGCGAGGAAGGCGGCGTTGAGTGCGATGTTCCGGATGCTCCCGCCGGCCATGTGCAGCCGCGCCAGCTTGGCATAATCCAGCCCTTCGACCGGTGCCGACGCTGGAAACATGGTGCGCCAAATGGCTTCCCGCTGCGCGGCATCGGGAAAGGGAAAGTGGAC
>CAKKRE010000073.1 GCA_919902505.1 Nitrospiraceae bacterium | reverse complement strand
GCGAGTGGTTCGTCCACTTCCGCTTCCCCGGCCACGACAAAGTCAAAATGGTTCCCTCATCGCTCGGTCCCATCCCCCAAGGCTGGGAGGTGAAGAAGCTCGGCGAAGTTCTCGAACTTAACTACGGCAAAGCTCTCAAGTCGGACACTCGGCGGGAAGGCCAGATTCCAGTATTTGGATCTAGCGGCATCGTCGGCTCTCACGACACCAGCTTAGTCAAAGGCCCCGGCATCATCGTCGGGCGGAAGGGGAACGTCGGAAGCGTTTTTTGGAGCGACGCCGACTTCTTTCCGATCGATACAGCCTACTTTGTCACGTCATCGCTACCGCTTCGTTTCATGTTCTACGAATTGCAAACGAAGAACTTCATCAACAACGACGCTGCAGTTCCAGGATTAAGCCGCCACCAGGCATACTCGCTCGAAACGGTCATTCCGCCCACGGACTTATTGATTCGCTTTTGCCGACTGGCCAATGTCTTTGAACAACAAGCTTCGAAGTTGCGCCTCCAAATCGAGAACCTCCGCTGCACCCGCGACCTGCTGCTCCCGCGGCTGCTGTTGGGACAGGTCGAACTCAACTCCATGGATGTCATTGCATGAGCGAAACCTACAATATCTATTGCGACGAATCCTGTCACCTAGAGCATGACCGGCAGCCGGCGATGGTGCTTGGGGCAGTGTGGTGTCCGGAGTCCCAACGAGCGTCGATTGCCAGAGCGATTCGTGAGTTGAAGATAACGCACGGGCTCGCATCGAGCTTTGAGGTTAAATGGACCAAGGTGTCTCCTGCCAAGCTGGACTTTTACCTGGCTCTGATTAACCTCTTCTTCTCCGACCCTCGGTTGCATTTCAGAGGGATTGTGATTCCGGATAAATCTAAGCTGGATCATTCGATGTTCAATCAGTCGCACGATGATTTCTACTACAAGATGTACTTTCAGCTGCTGAAGGTCATTTTTGAATCCGGAAACCGGTATCGCATCTATCTCGACATTAAAGACACTCGTAGCCAGCAGAAAGTCACCAAGTTGCACGACTATTTGGCCAATGCCCAGTACGATTTCAACAAGGAGATGATTGAGTGGATTCAGCAAGTGCATTCGCATGAGATCGAACAACTGCAGCTTGCTGACGTGTTGATTGGGGCACTTGGCTATTTACACCGTGGGCTTCAGACAAGCTCGGCCAAGCAGGCGATAATCGAAAGGATCAAGGCTAAATCCGGGTTCAGTCTACGCCGCAGCACGCTTCCTTCTGAAAAGAAGTTCAACGTCTTTGTGTGGACGCCGCAGGCCGTGGAATGAGTCTGCCGGAGTTGTTCCCTTTCCATGGTGAGTGGGACCGTTATGAGGAAGAACTCTACGAGATCTATTTAGACACGATTGTCCGGTCTGGCTTGACCTTCGGCGGCGTCCCTGTTCGATCGAGGTATGTGCCGCCAACGAAGAACAAGGGGTATAGTTTCTGGCACCTGATTTCCGAGGGTGAGCGGGAGGAAGAGCGTACTCCGGATATCCGGCGATGCGAACGAATTCGGTGGGTGGCGTGGCTCATCCAACATGCGACAAGTCATGACCGCGTAAGCTGGTGGGAAAATAAACGTGGCAACAATACCCATGTTGTGATTTGGCATGAGCAAGAGAACTTTGCTGTGGTGCTTGCCCAACGGACTGGCTACTTTCTCTTGAAAACAGCCTATTGGGTCAAGCAACAGCGACGAAGGGACTTTGAGCGGGAGCGAGAAGAGTTTCGACGTTCGCGAAAAAGCTAGAGCCGCCAGGCATTACTGCAAGGCGGCTCCGTATGCTCCTTCTACACATGGTAGATGAGTCGTTCCTAGTATCTGCCCGTTTCATGGAAAATTCAAGCCCCACATAATTCTGAGCAATGTCTCATACCAACACTCAGGATTCCCTCGTCGAACACTCAGCCATTCAGCTCCTTGCTGCAAGTGATTGCCAGACGATGTCGGCTTTGGAGGAGGTCTTCGGTGTCGGCGGTACGCTAGGGCGAGAGACCGAGGGCGAGGCGGTCTTGGTCCTTCGCTTGCGTGCCGTATTGGTGCGGTTGCTACCGCTACACTTTGAGAAAATCCTGTTCGCTAACTAAATCTCATGGCACCGCTTGAAACCTATCCCATCATCTCTCTTCGCAAAGAAGATGTGCTGGCCCCCGAAGAGATGGGCAGCAAGCGGAAGGGGTGGGTGCAAGTCGCCAGTGACTCTGAACGCTGGCTCTTCAAGTATGCCCGGCTCAGTAACGGCCAGGTCACCGGTGAACATTGGGCCGAAAAGGTAGCGGCAGAAGTCGCCGAGTTGTTCCATGTTCCTCATGCGCGGGTTGAACTCCCACCCTCGACGGATCTCCAGGCTGCATCAGCCGACGCTTTCCCGAACTCGCCAGGCCTGGCGCCGAACTGATCCACGGCAATGACTTACTGGCCGGTGCCGGGTTCGGGTACGACCGGACCAAGCAGTTTCGCCAGAGCGACCACACGGTCGAGAATATCCTGGCTGCGATTTCCCATGTGTTCTCCGATCCGGAGGAACAGGCAGCGGCCTTTCGACAGATGGCCGGTTATCTCGTACTCGACGCCCTCATCCTGAATACGGACCGGCACCATGAAAACTGGGCGCTCATTCGTGTGATGCATCAGGATGGAAGGGTCACTCACGAAATGGCGCCCACGTTTGATCATGCCTCTGCCCTCGGTCGGAATGAACCACCGGACAAATTGGCAAGCTGGCTGACTGAACCAGGTCGGCCAGAGTGGTACGCGGGCAGAAGCCGTTGCCAGGGAGGAATCTACCTTCGATCCGACGATGCCCACGGGGCCAATCCTCTCAAGCTCCTGGAGCTGGTTGTGCGGAAATGGCCTGGCTATTTTGCGCCCTGGTTGCCACAGGTGGAAAATGTTCAGGAAGAGGCCCTTTGTGATACAGTTGGGCGGGTTCCGGCAGAGACCATGGTTCAGGCTCAGCGTGATTTTGCGAAGGCGTTGCTGCGCGTAACTCTCCGACGGGTCAAAGACATTCTGTTATGAAAACCTTATTCCTGGCCTGGCAAGACAAACGGCTTCGTGGTGATCGCGTGGACGGTACCCGAGCCTGGTTTCCAATCGGCCGCTTAGATGCCGAGCCGGAAGATGCTCATTACCGGTTTGCCTACACCCGTGGAGTGTTGCAGGCTAAGGAGAAGGCAGGATTCCAGCCCCTCGACGCCTTCCCGAAATTTGATGCCTTGTACGAATCATCAGAGCTGTTCCCGCTCTTCCAGAATCGGCTCATCAGCACGAAACGTGAGGATTATGCCGAGTATCTCCAGCGACTCAATTTGTCTCCGGAGCGCGCGGACCCGTTTGAGATTTTGGCGATTAGCGGGGGCGGGCGACAGACGGACAATTTAGAAGTGTTCCCTAAAATTCAGGCTCGTCGTGATGGCAGCTTTTCCTGCCGATTCTTTTTGCACGGTTGGCGTCATGTGAACGCCCCATCCCAAGATCGATTGAATGTGCTCCGGCCCGGCGAGCAACTACAAGTGTCGGTAGAGTTGAATAACCCCGCAACCGGCGTGGCAGTCCAACTTGAGACCGCAAACGATTATTTCATGGTGGGCTGGGCGCCTCGGTACCTTATTCATGACGTGTTACAGGCCATTGCGGGTGGACCGAGCAACATGATCGCGCGGGTCGTCCAGCTCAATCCGCCTCCTGCTCCTCACAATCAACGTGTTCTCGTCGAGCTCGAAGGCCGCCTCACGGCTGGCTATGAACCGATGAGCAGCGATGAGTTTCTTCCACTGCGTTCCTAGTGGCGCATGGCCCACGCCTACTCCGAAGACCAGCTTGTTGAACAACCCGCCATTGCTTTGTTTGCCGAACTCGGATGGCAAACAATCTCGGCCTTAGAAGAGGCCTTGGGATCTCAAGGCACGTTGGGGCGGGAGACCAAGGGCGAGGCGGTGTTGGTTCCTCGTCTTCGTGCTGCTCTTGAGCGCCTGAATCCTTCGCTCCCACCGGAAGCCATTTCGGGAGCCATCGATCAACTTACGCGCGATCGTTCGGTGATGAGCCTCGCCGCGGCGAATCGCGAGGTGTTTGGCTTTCTGAAAGAAGGCATTCCGGTTTCCGTTCCCGATCCCAAGGGTGGCGGGCAGAAGACCGAGCGTGTCCGAGTCATTGATTGGGACAATCCCGCTGCCAACGACTTCCTATTGGTAAGCCAGTTCAGCGTGACGGGATCTCTCTATACCCGTCGGCCAGATCTGGTCGGGTTTGTGAATGGCCTCCCTATTGTCGTAATCGAGTTGAAGAAGCCTGGCGTGCCGGCGCAGCAAGCCTTTCACGATAACCTCACCTGCTACAAGTCCGACATTCCCCAACTCTTCTGGTTTAACGGACTAACGATTGCTTCTAACGGAACGGAGAGCCGTGTGGGCTCTCTGACAGCTGACTGGGAGCGTTTCTTTGAGTGGAAGCGGATCGAACGCGAGGACGAACCGCGCCGCGTGTCGCTTGAAGTGATGCTCCGAGGCACCTGCGAACCATCCCGCCTGCTCGATCTATTGGAAAACTTCACCCTCTTCTCTGAGCACAAGACCGGGCTCGTAAAAGTCCTCGGACAAAATCACCAGTTCCTTGGCGTGAACAATGCCATTGCGGCGACGCTGGCCGCCCGGAAGCAGGGCCATGGACGGGGCGGCGTCTTCTGGCAAACACAGGGGTCGGGCAAGAGCTTCGCCATGGTGTTCTTCGCCCAGAAGATCCTCCGCAAGATTCCCGGCAACTGGACCTTTGTGGTGGTGACGGATCGTGTCGAGTTGGATGATCAGATCGCCAAGACATTCAAAGCCTGCGGGGCCGTCAGCGAAACAGAAAGCGAGCTGTGCCACGCGCAGAGTGGGGCGCAGCTTCGGCAATTGCTCGGCGAGAATCATCGCTATGTCTTCACGCTCATTCACAAGTTCCAGACCGCTGAACTGCTCTGTGACCGGTCGGATGTGATTGTCCTGACGGATGAGGCGCATCGCAGCCAGTACGACACCCTGGCGCTGAACATGAGGGCTGCCTTGCCTCGTGCGCTCTTCCTGGCTTTCACCGGCACGCCCTTGATTGCAGGTGAGGAGCGGACCCGCGAGGTGTTCGGCGACTATGTCTCCATCTATGACTTCCAGCAGTCGG
>CAKKRE010000072.1 GCA_919902505.1 Nitrospiraceae bacterium | reverse complement strand
TTTTTGAGACATGATTTTTCTGGCTTCAATTAGCGGTTAATAGAGGTGCCCTTTAGATACATCTGAGTGATCAGCCGCTACGCCTCCGGTGCTGCCGTCGGCTGCGGCCTTGCCGGGGGCGCGCGTGGTGCGTCCGGGATGGGTGAGCGAGCAGCGGATGCCTATCGGCAGATACAGAGGCTGTGAGAGGAGAAGTCCTAGTACGGCCCTCGCATCGATTGAAAGTGGAGGCTGTCAACATCTACGATTCGAGCTGGTTCAGATACGTGTGTGTTGGAGCGGCCATGATCCTTCTTCGTGACTATTTCGATCGCTCGACCATTGAGGTGGCCCGCTCGTTGGTTGGGAAGTATCTGGTACGCGAGCAGGGGCGAAAGCTGATGGCCGGAAAGATCATCGAGGTCGAGGCCTACGTTGGTCCGGAGGACAAGGCCTGCCACGCGTCGAAAGGACGAACGGCCAGAACGGAGGTGCTCTTCGGGCCGCCCGGAATGGCCTATGTGTATCTCTGCTACGGGATGCACGAGATGTTGAACGTGGTGACCGAGCAGGACGGTTATCCGTCAGCCGTCCTTTTGCGGGCGGTGGAATGCAACGGGTCGCTCATCGATGGACCGGGCCGGCTGACCCGTGCGTTCGGCATCGATCGCCGATTGAATCGGTGGGATCTCACGGCCGGGGACACGCTCTGGTTTGAGGATCGCGGGGACTCGTTGCCACAAGACGCCCTCAAAACCTATCCGCGGATCGGTGTGGACTATGCCGGGGAATGGGCGACGAAACCGTGGAGGTTTCGATTGCAGACGGAGGCCGGCTCAAGTCGAAAGAAGCGGTAGGGGCGATCATGGGACAAAAAGAAACGGGGCCGTTGTCGTGAGACAACGGCCCCGTCTTCGTTCTATCGAGTGGAAACTAGTCGATCTTACGGTCGCCAGTGATTTTCGTGGCAGAGGTCACCGGTGGCTCAATCTTGATCTGCGGGCCCTGGACGTTCGGTAACCGGCCGGCGCCCTGGCCTTCGGTGATTCGCGCGTTGTCCGACTTCACCAATTTCTGTTCGGCATGCTTGCTGGAGGAATCAGCAGACTTGAGCAGGGTGGACTCGCCCCCCCCAGCCTTCTGGCCTGGGTCATTAGCTGTCGGCTGTCCGTTCACCGGGCTGCCGTCGTTCTTCATCGGATAACCTTCGTGCTTCGGCAACAGGGCCGGATTCGCGGAGGCCATCGAACACATAAACAATACACCTGCAAGGGTCGCGACGCTGCCGATCACGAATTTCATACCCCTACTCCTTTGAAAGAATGTGAAAGTATGGTGGTCGATTATAGACGTTAAAAGCCTGATGAGTGCGGGAATCTTAGCTATCTGAAGAAGCCGTGTCAAGGAGAAAGGGGAGGCGGTAGAGGAGGGGCCCTGCTTTGCTCGCGCAACGCGCGGCCTCAGAAGGCCCTCGTTGGAGGCGCGCAGGAGGAGGCTCACCTCGCCTGTCACTTTGAAGGCGAAGAACGTCGGCGTGCTCGGCCCATGCTCGCAGTTGGATAGCCCTTGGTCGTCACGTTGATTGATATTGTGGGGACGCGCGCAGGAGCAGCCCCTCCCTCCCAAACTGCCGCTGACGCGGGAAAGGGGTGCGCGGCCTATGCGGGTAGATGACCTGGATTCGGGCGTCACGCTGGCTGATATAGAGGAGCCTGCGGTGCCTCAGAAGGGGTTCAGGGGCACGTGGGCGCACAAAAGAGGGTGGCCAACAGAGACCTGACCTGATTCGTCGGGCCGGGACAAGAACCAGGGCTTAGCCCGGATTATTCATGAATGCCGTCGCGAGGCGTTCGAGACCGAAGCCCGCCGGGGTTTCTCGCCCGTAAGGCCGACGCAGGCGTACTGGCAGTCCGTCGAGGAGGCCGAACGAGAACAGCCCCGCCGGGCGAGAGGATCGGACGCCGGAGCAGGGATTCATGAATAGTCCGGGCTTAGGATGCGGCAGTTGGTCTGCGTGGCGGACGGCGTCCGCGCCCTCGATACCGATGGGCCGGACCTCGGCTGACACCGGGCAGACGGATCGTCACTGTGGTCCCTTCGCCGGGTGTGCCGGAAATGCCGATACTGCCCTGATGTTCCTCGACGATTTTCTTCACGGTGGCGAGGCCCAGGCCGGTGCCGGACCGCTTCGTCGTAAAGAACGGCTCGAACACCTTGTCCACATGTTCGGGGGGAATCGGCGCCCCGTTGTTCTTGATCAGGATCTGGACTTCCAGATGTCGTCCTGCCCGCTGGTTGCTCATGGAGATGGTCAGGATGCCGCCCGGGGTCATGGCTTCGATCGCATTTTTGAAAATGCTGAGGAAGACCTGCTGCATTTTGGCTTCGTCGGCCCGTACCGGGGCGAGGAGCCCCGCATATTCTTTGACCACCTGGATGCGAGTGGCTTCCAGTTCCGTCGCCACCACGGTCAACGCATTTTCGACCATTTCCGGAACGCGGCAAAGCCGACGCATGAGGTCGAGTGGTTTGGCGAAGTCCAGGATTTCGTTGAGAATCGCTTCGATGCGGATCAGATCCCGCATGGCGTTCTCGACACGGGTTTGCGGGTCGAAGTCGAGGATGCCCTCGGCCGTGACCTCTTCCAACTGCGCCCGAATCGAACCCAGCGGTTCCCGGATTTCAGTCGCGAGGAAAGCGCTGAACTCTCCGATGGCCGCCTGCCGTTCTTGTTTTCTGATCACCGGTTCAGCCGAAATCAACGCGGCTGAACCTGCCTCGGAATCCGGCGCGCCTTCAGCTGTGGCGGCGCCTGGTGCTGCGGGTGGGGTAGCCTGGAGCAGGTCCACCAATTTGAGATTGATCGGCTCGAGCAACCGCGCATCGGTCACTGCAAAACGGTCCGCTTCTTTCGAGGCCAGTGTGATGGTGCCGCCGACTTGGCCGCGCAGGAAGAAGGGGAGCACCAGCGACGACTGGAACCGGTCTTTGTACAGATGTTTGTGATCGAGGAAGCGGCCCTGAGTCGACGCGAGATCGTGATCGACACGCGGCTTGCGGTGGCGCACCACCCATCCGGCGGCGGAGGCGTCGAGCGTCAGGCGCTGGCCCGCTTTGAGATCTTTCTTCTGGTCTTTCGGGTCGGTCTTTTGTTCTCCGGCGATACCGAGCACTTCGACATTGCCGGCAAGCGGGTCATAGGCTCCGATCCAGGCGCGGTCGAAGGCCAGGGTCTGACCCAGTTCGTTGAGCAGCACGACGATTTTTTCTTGGATCTCGGGGGTCGCATGGGAGGTCGGTGCGTTGTAGACATCCGGGGTCGCGATGACCGGCTGCGGCTCTTGCACGACCAGCGGGCGGCTCAGCAGCACGTTGAGATCGAAGAGGCTGTCCCGTTCGAGCGCCTTGGTAATGTCGTCGCCGGCCTGCTCCAGCATCGTCTTGTCTTTTTTGGCATAGACGGCATTATCTTTCCGTCCGATCACCAAGAAGCCAAAGGTGCGCTGACGGTGGCGCAGCGGCACGCCCAGCAGCGACTTGGCGCCTGGCGTGACCAGACGAAGGCGCATGGTGCGTGAGGCTTCGGGATCGTTGCCGACGGGGACGGAGGTCAGCACCTTCTGCGAGGACAGCGTGCGGACGATCGATTGGACATCGCGCGGGGTGAACCCGCGATGCACCTGCGTCGTGAGCGGTCCCTGCTCCTGGTGGAAAATCGCGACCAGGGCGGCATCGGCGGGTAAGCCGTTGACGACGGATGTCAGGGTGCGTTGCAGATGCGTTTCAGCGGCGGTTTTTTTTTCTGATTCGGCTGGAGGACTCATCGACCTCTATGCAGGATGTTGCCGGCTACGCAGGGGGCTACCGGTGGTGTTCCGGTATGGATGACTCCGATTGTGAGTCATGGCCCGCAGCATGTTCGGAACATGGTGCTCGTTATAGGTTGTGCGCTCTCGGCGGTGAATGGCGAGCGTCGGGCGGCATTGTAGCAGCCGGATCAAGGTAACTCAAGGAAGCACATGAATTTGAAGAGCACATGGCCAATAGCTTATGGCAAGGTCCATGGGGCCTCCCGCCGTTTGTGCTATACGCCATACGCTATCAGCTCTCCTCTGCTAGCCAGGGTTGATGATCGTGGGTGGGCGCTGGGGATGATCGTGCCGTTCCACGCGGGTATGTTCCACCACCAGGATCATGTTGAGCAGGCTGCTCACGACGCTGATGACGAGGGCGCCCCAGAAGGACGCGCCGAATCCAACCACGGTAAAGCCTTTGACAAGGGCGGCGGTCAGTTGCAGCAGGAGGGCGTTGATCACCACCATGAACAGGCCCAGCGAGACGACGATCAGCGGGAGCGCCAGCAGGTAGAGCAGAGGCCGGATGAGCGTATTCAGCACCGTCAGCACGAGGACGGCTGCCAGACCGGCGCCGACGTTTTCCGATTCGATGCCGGGCACGATGGTCACGGCGAGAAAGACGGCCAGTCCCATGATCAGTGCCCGCATGACAATGGGGCGCAGGCCGTTGCTGCCGCTCGTGCTGGGCTGGCTTCCCTGTAACTGAAACACTCGCATACGGTTCTCTTCAATCGTGAAACGTCCCTCGCGGGGACTCAGAGCGTATGGCTAATGGCGTATAGCTGGTAGCACAGTGAAGCGTAAAACGTCAGACGTGAAACGTCCCTCGCTCTTTTCAGGCAGGCGAGCGCCGAACGACGGAGATAACGATGGCCACTTTTACGCAGCCTGCTATTGTGCCTCTTTGGGTTTGGAGTCCGAGTAGTGGACTTCCGTGGCGGTCAGGCCGTCGGTCCCCTTCTCCGCTTCGATGACCACACGGTCTCCCACCTGCGGCGGACTTTTCGGGCGGCGAAGGTTCCGCACCTTGTATTGCGTCTTGTCCGTGATTCGCACCGACACCACCTGGCCCTTGGGCGTCTTGACCTCGATGTGGGTCGCGTCGATGGCGGCCACGACGCCGAGCACATGCTGTCCGCTCCCGTGGGCGGCCACCACGGCCGGGGCGCAGATCAGAAGGAACGCGGCAATGAAGAGTCGAAGGAATGTCACGGGTCGTCCTTTCGTTGACGAATTAATGATGATGGGAGCCGGCGGCCTTGGAGGCTGCGGCATCGTCCCCGCCCAGAAACTGGTCGAACAGGGCTTCTTCCTGGAGTTCTTTCTTAGTCTTTGGATTCAAGCCGGCCATCTCCTGCAATTCTTCCTCGGTCAGGCTGGGTAGATGCCGGATGAAATGCACCAGTTGCCAGCTGCCGCTGTCCTTCGCCGGATCGCCGGTTCCCCAGCCGGGCATGGCGGTGAAGCGAATGCCGTTCTGAATGATGAAGAACAATTCTCCGTCGGACATGGTTTGCGTGTCCCGCAGGCGAAGGTCCGGCGCTTTGGGATAAACGTTCTTGCCGATCACGGTCTCTCCGCTGCCGTTGTTGGCATGGCACGAGGCGCAATGGTCGGCGAAGTGGGCACGGGCCTCCTTCATCAGCTCCTGCGTGACGGGCAGCGGGTTCCGGAGCTGCCGATTCTCATACGGAATGGCCAGATGGCGGAGTTGTCTGGCGATCAGCACCTCCAGCTCGTTCGGTTCGGCCTTGGCGCTAAAGCCGGTGCTATAGGACTGATACCCGAACCACCCGAGGATTCCCATGGTGGCGAGGAAGCCGATCATCAACAGTCCGCACAGTTTCTTCATCGGAGACGAACCTTCCAGTGCAGGCGCAACGCCTTTGAACACTATACAGTCTCGATCAAATGAATGCCAATGACGGTGCGTTCGTAGCGGCCCTGCTTCGGGTGTGTTTATGTAGATTTTGTTGCGGGCGTGAGCAGGCGTAGCAGCAGGATGGCCGTCACCGGCACATACATCAGGAGGCCGGTGGTGCCTTGAAGGGTTTCGCCGATCCAGAAGGTCATCGCCAGGTTGAACGCCAGCACTCCATAGTAGAGCCCGCCGCCCAGCAGCAGGCGATGGGTAGTTGAAGGGCGATGCGCCGGCAAGGGCTCGTTGAGCCTCCGGTCTAACGGGAAGTAGATCAACAGGGAGATCGCGCCGACGACCGCCCAGCCGATATAGTTCGCCATCGGGACGCCGAAATGCACACCCGGGTCCGGGTAATAGTAAATCTTGCCCAGAAACCAACGGTCACCTCGCAATGCGACCGGATCGATCACCATGTCGATGAAGGCGAAGAACAGCACGGTCAGGGCGAACACCGGCCAACTGGTCCGGAGCGGCAGATCGAACTTCAGATCGGGAAGTCGCGGTGTCGTGTCGGCGCGTGAACTCGATTGGACCGGCAGCAGCAACAAGAGGGCCAGGCAATAACTGGCGAACAGCAGGAACGAGAACGAAATCGAGTCCATGAAGGGGATGTTGGAGAAGTAGAGCTCTTGCCCGACCGTGGAACCGTTGTAAAAGTACCAGCCGAAGGGAATGCCGTTGCGGGTGGACGAATATTCGCAGACGAAGGCGGTGATCCAGCTGATGAGCCAGAAGCGCCAGGTCCGCGGCCAGCCGATCAAGGCAATGGCTGAAAACAAGAACGCCGCCAGAAAGGCGAACACGTAGGGGCGAAACCAAATCGTTTTGAGGAACAGAAAGAAGAATTCCATCGGGCAAGTTGAGGATGCTCAAAAAGGTCAGCCAACAAGGCCGCAGGCGACGACAAGACCGGAGGCGTACGAGTTCTCACCCACCCACCCCGAGCTGCCGGGACAGCTCGTTCTCCGTGGGTACGTTGAGGATCTTGTCAAGCCGAGAACGCAGCTGGAGGCCTTTTTCAGCATCCGATTAGGCATAGTCATGCGTTCGGAACCACCGCACCGCCTTTTCAAGCGCCACCTCGACCGGTGTTTGGGGCAGGCCGAGTTCCCGGATCGCTTTACTGCAGTCGTAATGCATCTTGTACTTGGCCATCTTCACGCCTTCGAGCGGAATGCGGGGCGGCAGGCCGGTCAGGTTCGAGATCCACTGATTCGCGTAGGCCAGCGGCAGAATGGCGAGGCGCGGCAATTTGATGGTCGGGGCCTTCACGCCCGTGATGCGGCTCAGAATATGGAACACTTCATTGAGGAGCAGATTCTTGTTGCCGAGAATGTAGCGTTCGCCCTGCCGTCCCTTCTGCATGGCAAGCAGATGGCCTTGGGCCACGTCGTCCACGTCGATCAGGTTTATGCCGGTCTCGATGTAGGCGGGCATGCGGCCCTTCATGAAGTCGACGATGATCTGGCCGGTGGGGGTGGGTTTCACATCGGCTTCCCCGACCGGTGCGCTGGGGTTCACGATGACGACCGGCAGGCCTTCGCGCGCGAGTTTCAGCACTTCCTGCTCGGCCAGATATTTTGAACGCTTGTAATGGCCGGCCATCTGTTCCAGCGATACCGGCGTGTCTTCCGTTCCCAGCCCCCCGCCCGGCGGCAGGCCGATCGCGCCGATGGTGCTGCAATAGACGGTCCGTTCGATCTCGCCCGCGCGGGCTGCCTCCAGCAGGGTTCGCGTGCCGGTGACGTTGATGTCGTAGAAGATCGAAGGGTCTTTCGCCCAGAGGGCGTAGTGGGCGGCCACATGGTAGAGCTGCCGGCAACCGGTCAGGGCGCGCCGGAGCGATTCGGGGTCGCGCAGGTCTCCATCGACCTGCTCGACGGGGAGCCCGGCCAGGTTCTGGAGGTCTGCGCCCTTCCGCGAGAGCACGCGAACCTCGATGCCCGTCTGGACCAGGGCACGCGCCACGGCCCCGCCGACAAAACCCGTTGCGCCGGTGACGAGAGCTTTCATGATGGAGAGCTGATGGCCAATGGCCGATGGCGTATGGCAGGAAGAGGAGCTGTCAGACTATCAGCCATAAGCTATCAGCTATAGGCTCTTCAATTTTTCCGCGAGGTAATGTACCGGGCCAGTTCGCGGAGAGGATCGGCTTTTGTGCCGAAGGAGGTAAGCCGGTCGTTGGCGCTGGTCACACAATCTTCCGCCAGTTGCTTGGCTCCCTCGACGCCGTAAAACGTCGGATAGGTTTTTTTGCCGCGTTGGGCGTCGGTGTTGGGATTCTTGCCGAGTTCCTCGCGCGTGCCGGTGACGTTCAGCACATCGTCGGCGATTTGGAAGGCCAGGCCGATCTGTTCGGCGTAGAAGGTCAGGTTGTCGAGTTGTGCGGGCGTCGCTCCGGCGGTGATCGCGCCCATCCGCACGGCCGCTCGAATCAGCATGCCGGTTTTGTGCTTATGGATGGACTGCAATGTGGCGAGGTCGATGTCCTTGTTTTCGGCCTGAATGTCGAGGACCTGTCCGCCGACCATGCCGAGATTGCCGGATCCGACGGCCAGTTCACGGATCAGCTGAACCTGGCGCGCGGCATCGAGACTGTGCTCGGCATTCGCGCGGGCGCAGAGTTCAAAGGCCATGGTCAGCAGCGCGTCGCCGGCCAGGATCGCCATCGCTTCGCCGTACACCTTATGGTTGGTCGGTTTCCCGCGGCGAAAGTCGTCATTGTCCATCGCCGGGAGATCGTCGTGAATGAGGGAATAGGTGTGAATCAATTCCAATGAGGACGCGACAGGCAAGACGGCCTTCCCTGCGTGGCCCACCGCTTCGGCGGCGGCGATGGCCAGAATGGGCCGGACCCGCTTCCCGCCTGCGAACAGGCTGTACCGCATGCTCTCATGCAGCGTCGTGGGCATGGTCTCGGCACTCGGGATGACCGATTGCAGATACTGGTCCACCTCCTCGCGTTTCCGTTCGAGGTACTGGCGGATGTCCATACCGGTCGGGGTAAGTTGGCCCGTGGGGCTCATGCCGGACTGCTCAGGGGGCTGTGCGTCTTCATGTGCGCGAGAGAGTAACAAAGGGGTTCGGGGAGTGTCAAACGGGAGGGGGGGAGAGAGGGCCAGCGTTCCGCATCCTCTTGCTCGCAGAACGCGCGGCCTCAGAAGGCCCTCGTTCGACGCGCACAGTTGAGGATTGCCGGATGCCAGCCCTGGGGAGAGAAGGGCACGAGCGAGCTTGGAAGGAGCTTCGAGTGAGGCTCGGAGATTGATTTCCCGCTAGATTCCTGGCAGGTTTATTGAGATTGGCGTAGCCTCGTGACCTAACGGAGTGGAAGAGTCGCATTGCAGGAACTCTACAAATGAAACTGGCTCCTGATGCCATGATCGCCAGGGCAAAAGTGGCGGGTTATCTTTTGGAGTGGCGGCCGGAAAACGATAAGTCCCAGTTTTTAGGATCGGCAGGTTATACGGTTGCCCAGGCCGATCAGCTTGTAGACGATATTCGCGCGCAATTGCTTCCTGTAGAGGCGCTGTTCGAAGAGACGAACGATTATGGGACGAAGTATCGGATCAGCGGAACATTGATCGGTCCAAACGGCCGGCGGTTGCAGGTTGAAAGCATCTGGATGGTTGAGGCGGCGAACGGCCTCACCAAATTCATCACGCTCTATCCGACGAAGGGAGTTTGATATGGCGTTTGAACTGTTCAGCAAGGTGGCCTTAAAGGTCGATGTACCCTCCTACAAACTTCGAAAAGGCGATGTGGCTTCGATCGTGGAAGCTCACCCCGGCCGGCCGGGAGAAGAGGCAGGCTATTCCCTGGAGGTGTTCAACGCGGTTGGAGAAACCTTGGCGGTCGTGACTGTGCGCGAGTCACAGATTGAGTTGCTCACCAATAACGAAGTCTTGCATGTGCGGCGACTGAACGAAGTTCCGGCGTGACGGATTGTGTGAATGGGTTTCTCCTATCGTCGCATAGGCTTGTACCCGTTTGAGGCCGCAGGCGCTGGCCCTCAAATCGATGACAGTATGCAAGTGGCATAGAGTAGGTCCTACACCGAGGAGTGCCAGCCGTGGGTGCTCAGACTGCCAAGCAAAAGATCCTTGAGGCTGTTGAGCGACTGCCCGACAACGCGACGCTCGAAGATGCCATTGAACGGCTCTGCTTTCTCTCGAAGGCAGAGGAAGGGCTCCGTCAATCTCATGCCGTCGAGATGATCCCCCACCAGGATGCCGTTCGCCAACTGCTCGGATGACCCTCCTTTGGACGCGTCGGGCGATCGTTGACGTTCAGGCCATCAAACAATTCATTGCCAAAGATTCTCCGCATGCTGCTCAGATTGGTGACGCAGCGACTACTGGCTGCAGTGGACCGTTTGATATTGTTTCCTCAGGAGGGGAGGATTGTGCCTGAACTTGCCGATCCGCAGATTCGTGAAGTTGTTCAAGGCTCGTATCGCAGTGTCTATCGTTTGGTCGAGAAGCAGGTGCATATTTTGACTGTGCACCATGCGGCTCGCCTGTTTTCTCTGGGGCAATAGGCCACAATTCATCCTAATCTACCACCCGATCCGACCGGTTTTTTGCTTTCTCCACAAGGAAGGTGCCTGGCGTTCTTCTCGCCCTTTCTTCCCCTCGTGAGGGTGCCCTGGTGGTGTCTGCGCGCGTCGGACGAGTACATTCTGATCGTGCGCGTTGCGCGAGGTGCGCGACGCGAAGAATAATGAGCGTCATGTTTGCGCACGCCGGCGAGACGGTGAGCCGGCCGTGTCTTCGAAGGACAGTCTAGGGCGCCCTCCCTCCTTGTTTTTCCTTCGACCCGTTCGCTATACTCCCGTGCCATGAGTATTCGAAAAGCTGCCGGTGAGTGGGCACCCATGTTGCTGGGGATCGAACCACGGAACTGTAAGGTCTGTCAGCAAGGCCTCTACCGCGACAAAACGATGCTCCGCGGCGGGTGGTCGCGTTGCGCGGTGTGCGATGAGTTTGTGCACTATAGTTGTCTCGCCAGCGGGAAGATCAGCTTCCTCAAGCAGCGTCCGCGCATCTGCAAAACCTGCCGGACCGCCGAGGAACAGGCGAAGCAAGCCGCTCCGCCGCCTTCCAGCCAACCCGCACCAGTCGGGTCATGACCCTCTTACTCGATCCGCAGCAACGATCCACCAGACCTGTCTGGCACGTCTACTTTTCCCACACCCTTCGCTATGTGCTTGCGCCGCTTCTGTTTATCTCCAGCGGCTTCTTTACGGCCAATTTCATCGTGAGCGGGCACTACACCTGGCCTCGCACGAGTCGGGTCTTCGTGCTGACCCTCACGCTGCTGATTCTCGCCTACGAGTTCATTTACAAAGATCACACCGTCCGATCGACTTCGCCGGAGCGAGCCTTCAACGCCGTGCTGTATTCCTGTATGATTCCCTACGCCCTCGGGGTGCTCATGATGCTGGGGTTGGCGAAACTATAGCGGCATGGTGAAGCGTGCCACGTGAAACGTATTTCGTGGGGGTAAGAGCGTATGGCTGATGGCATAGAGCTGACAGCAAGTACGCCCGCTCTCGATTTCTTGCCTTCCGCTATAAGCTATACGCCATAGGCTCTTTTGGCTCTTCTATCAGGTGGTGATGGGGCAACGATTTCAAAGCGGCGCCTTCGTGCAACAGTGTTTCGCCGTCCATCCCTTGTGCCTGTCATTGAAGCGAATCGACGAGACGGGGCGGCTGATCATCGCCTGCACGTCCTGTCGCATGATGCACCACATGGCAGCGGACCAGGTGGTGGCGCGGGTGGCGGCTGTGCCGGTTGACGGCGACATGTCGGGTGCCAAGGCGCTCCCGACGGCGAAGGAACTGCTAGAGGCCTGCCTTCAGGCGCATCCCGTGTCCGTCACTATTCGCGAACTGGATGTGATCCGGGACAGCGTAGGCCTGCGTTGCGCCGACTGTCGCCGGATATTCGATTTGCAGGTGTCGGTGTTCGAATCCCACCAGAAGTCTTAGGAGTCTGTCCGAGTCATGCCATTCTGCTGCGGCACACGAGCTGCCGGCATCTGCGTCGTTCTCGGCTCGAAAAAATCCTCAACGTATTCCAGTGAATACGCCTCCGGTTTTTTCGCGCCTGCGGCCTCGCATCTACCGGCAGCTCCTTCGCCTCGCAACGAAGGATGACTCGGACAGACTCCTCGCCGGTGCTGAAACAGTCCGCCGGCCTTTCGCGCAACAGCCGTGAAATGTAAAACGTGAAACGTACCTTGCCGGATGCGACTCGTCACGGATCACGAACGATGGCTTCTCCGCCACAGGACTCCTCGCTGACACCCGTTGAACTCGTCTTGGTTGCGGACGGGGAGCTGTTTCGCGCCAAGGAACGTATCATCCTCAAGGTGCGGGATCTGCTCACCGAGCTCCAGGCAGGGTTGCAGGAAGACCTGGGCCGGACCGCGCTGCTGGTGCCGCCCGGGTTCGATCCATCAAAAATGCAGGTTGTGAAGGGCGAGCGGCTCGAAGAGTGCCCCTATCAATACCTGGATTACCCCAAACATTTCCTCGGAGACGACAAGTTCACCTTTCGCTCGCTCTGCTGGTGGGGCCACCATCTGGTCTTTGCCATAATTGTGGAAGGGGGGCAGGTCAAACAGTGCAAGAAGAACTTCTTTGATCGATTCCACCAGCTGGCCGGTCAGGGGCTGGAGCTGTCCCTCGCTCCCACGCTCTGGGAATGGAAGCGGGGCGAAGGCTACACCCTGCCGATCACCCATGACCGCAAGGCTCAATTGGCGGCCGTCTTGTCCGGTCGGGCCTGGTTCAAGATTGCCCGGTTCGTACCGTTGGATCAGCCGGCTATGTCCGAAGGCCGACTGTCGGAGGTGGGCCGTGAGACTTTCCGGAGCCTCCTGCCGCTCCTGACGCCTTGATCGGCCCTGCATTCGACTTGTTCCAGCCGTGCGTGTTCTCCGTCATCGGCATTCAGCGCGCCGCGCCGACGCGTTTCTTCCAGGCCTCCTTCCCGTTTGTCATCCGGCTGGGAGTTGGGTAGACTGTGCGCGTCTTTGGGGAACGTCACTTACTGACAGGGAGGCATGTGTGATTGCACAGGGATGTCGCATGGTGGGTCAGTGTTGTGTCGCAGTGGGCCTGGCGTTGCTGCTGGGCTGTGCCGGCACGGGAGAAATGGTCTCGCTGAATCTTCAGACGCAACAGCCGTTCGCGCAGAGCAGCCAGACTGAGCCGTTGAAGATTGTGATCGAACCGTTTGAAGATTTGCGAACCGACCGGTCGAAGATCGGCCAACGTACCCATTTGGGCGGTGGGGTCACGAATTTCAACGTCAACGGAGGCGCGCCGGGAGTGACGATTGCCGAGGCGCTGGCCGAAACGCTGCGCCAGCGGGGATGGAACCGCCGCGGTTGGGACGCGCGCGTCGTACAGGCGGGCGTCGGAGTGTCAGGCGCGGATATCGTGATCGGGGGAGAAATCCGTGACTTCTCGACGAACGCGAAGAGCCGGGTCTTCAATACCAAATTGACCGGTGAGAGTCGTCTGGTCGTCAAGGCCAAGAACCTCGCGGACGACAGCAGCACCGTGCGCAACATTCAGGGCGAACAGACCAAGCTGGTGTTCTGGTTCACCAGCGAAGATGTCGAAACCGTCATGTCCGGCCTCCTGCAAGACGGGATTGAGCGGTTTATCACCGATACCAAAATCGAGGGCCGCACGCTGAAGTCGGCCAAATGAAGCGGTCCGGTTTCGGCCGTCGCGTGGCGAGTGCGGAGGGTGGTTGTGCGTGAACGGCGGTGGGAGACCCCTGGCCGATTGACCTTTCGCGAGGTACTGGCGGTCGGCGAGCGGCTGGCGACTTTGGGACTGAAGCCCGCGCATCCCGCCAAGGATGTGATTTGCTACGTGGAGGATTGGGCGGTCGATTCCCCTGATGCATTCGATCAACTCGATCACTGGGCGACGGAGGACGTCACGCTTCTGCACCTCCGCGAGGCCTGGCAAGGCGATTTCTTTCTGCTCGCCGGTGGCTACCACACGGTTTATCAGCGGTTTCAGGACGTCGGTACCTACTGTTCCATCAGCCATCCCTGGCGCACGAAACCGGGGCTCAGATTTCATCATCCCACCTGCATGTTCTGGTTCGGCTTTCGTCACAACCATGCCTTTATCCGCGTGCGCCTGCATACCCAAGAGGTGGTGACGCCCGGGGAAACGCGTGAGGACGCGCGGCGGGTTGAATGGATCGATGAGCGGCGGGCGATCTTTCTCGACGCCATCGGGACGTTGGACCTGCCGGTGGAAACCTCCGTGGAGAAGGGTGCCCTGGTGTTGAGGCCGGCGGATCCGGCAACGCCGTTTTTCTGTTCCTGGCCGGATGCCTTCGGCCCCTGTCAGTTCGAATACAACTCCTTAGATGCCTACGAGTTTCTCGTGCCGGCAAGCCGGTTGGCGGCCACCTTCGCGCCACAACCGGCCGGTGTGCGCGCCTACCTGACGGGCTTTTCGGAGCCGGCGCTGGACGCATTTGCGGCGGTACAACCAGGCGCCCGTTCGGTGTATCGCTGTTCCGTGCATTGCGCGCTGGGCGAATTGCCGGAAGTGCTCGCCACGATCGAGCCGCAGGGCCGCCTCTATAGCACGCTGTGCGAATTTCAAACACAGGAGTTGATGCCGGAAGGGGACGATGCGTCGGCCATTATCGGGATTGTCGGCACAGCCGGAGGCTTTCAACTGGAGGCCCGCTTGAATCGTGCGCCCTTGCCTGAAGAACATATGACTGCGTGGTTGGAACGTCTGCTGGGGTATGATGTCACGTATGCGCCGCTTCCCCCCTTTCTTTAGCTGCGGCGGCTGAAAATGATCCCCAGCTTCGTTCTCGGTCGCTACGGACCCTCAACGTACAAGGGCATGTACGCCTCGGGTTCCTCGCTTCCTGCGGCCTTGCTGGATGATCATTTTGAGCCGCCGGGTGAAATTATCTAGCCTGATTCCTCTCTTCGTTTGACAATCGTCCGCTTCTCCTGAAATCTAGCCCATGGTCTCGATGCAACGGTTTCAATCGGTGTTGGGGAAGCCCTACCTTCCGCCGCTGTTTTTCTTTAGCGGCGTGACGTACGACACGGTGACGCTGACCCGTATCGACCGGTTGCAGGACAATCTGTTGCTGCTGCTCTATCTTGCCCTGTTGGGCTTTCTCATTGTGCTGACCGGCCGGTTGGGCACGAACGAGGCGACGGTCGAGGATCTCCCGCCGGATGCGCCTCGGCTTATGAGATGGATCGTGCAGGCCAAGCCCTATGCGCCGATGGCCATTCAATTCCTGCTGGGCGGCCTCTTCAGCGCCTACACGATTTTCTATTCCAAGAGCGCGACCTTTACCGGGACCGCGGTCTTTTTCTGCCTGCTGGTTGGATTTCTGGTTGCCAACGAATTCCTACGCGACCGGCTCTCGAACGTGCAGTTGCTGGTTGGCCTCTATGCCCTGGTCTGCTTCGGATTCTTCACGTTTTTCCTGCCCGTCATGACCGGCTTGATGAACCAAGCCATTTTTCTTGCCGGGGCCGCACTCACGGTGCTGGTCGTGCTGCGCGTCGTGCACCTGATCTATCGGCGAAACCCGGCCCGTACCAACCGTGAGGCGCTGCTGGCCGGCGCGCCCGCGCTGGCGCTGATCGGCCTGTTGGTCGGGTTCTACTTTCTGAACTGGATTCCGCCTGTGCCGCTCTCGATGAAGTTCGGGGGGATGTATCACGAGATCAAGCGATCCGGCGACCATTTCGAACTGTCCTACGAAAAACGGTGGTTTCATGTGTGGCAGCGATCGAATACGACCGTGGCCGCCGACGAACCGATCTATTGCTTCACCGCGGTGTTTGCACCGGTGACGCTGAAGACCACGGTCTATCACCACTGGTACTATCGCAGCGATACCAGTCAGCCCTTCAGCCATGCCGACACGATACCCCTCAAAATTTCCGGAGGGCGTGAAGGTGGGTATCGCGCCTATACGTTTAAGCAAGGGTTGGATGTCGGCGACTGGCGCGTGGACGTGGAAACCGAAGACGGGCGCGTGATCGGCCGGGTGCCGGTGCATGTGGAGAAACGGGACGATGCATCGCGGTCGCTGACGACGATTGTGTACTGACCGGCGGTTGGGGGCGTCATGAGGCCGATCAAGGGATTGGAGCTGCTGGACGAGCGGGAAGGCACAGGCCGGGTCGCGCAAAAAGGCGATCGGGTCGTCTATAACATGCGCCTATTCTTGAATCGCGGCGACGAGGTGCCGCTGAACGAGCGACAGGCGGCGCACCTGCCGTCTGAGATGGTGCGGATGGAGGGCGGTGCGACCTTGATCGACCATTCGATCGTACTCGGACGTCGTCAGGTCATTGCCGGCATCGAGCAGGCGCTGATCGGGATGAAAGTCGGCGGTTACCGGAAGGTTCGCATCAGTCCACACCTGGCCTACCGGGAGGAAGGAGTTCCCGGCCTCATTCCTCCAGATGCGGTGCTGGTGGTCGAGTTGTGGGTGAGGGAAATGCATGAATATTCATCGTCACCAACGGCGAGACCAAGAAGGTGAACTGGTTGCTTATCTTATACGTACGGGCCTACTCGTCCGAAGTTCGTACGTTGCCCGTTAGGAAGGGATGGCGAAAAAGACTGGAATCATCTGGCTCGGGTTCTCGGCGATATGCTTCTTGGGGGCAATTTGGAGTTTGTTATGGATGTACTCCTCTGCTAGCTTGAACTGCATAACGTGCGATTGTCGGTATACGTTCTTTCATGACGATGTTCGTTGTAGGCAACCGGTCATTGCCGAAGTCTTGTGTCTTCTCTTGGGAGGCGTAGCTCTGGTGTTCTTGTGCCTCGGGGTTCGCGTTCTTCGTGAAGTGAAATAACAGCGAAATGCTACTCCTTAGATCGCCCTACCATTTTGAGACAGGTACCCCTCTTACCACTCCAGCCGTACCTGTGTGGTCAGCCAGACTTACAGTGAGGATCTCGTCATCGTCGTGACTCATCAGGAAACAAAGGACAAGTGTCACTAGTTGGTGTAAAATTTAATCACGTCAGGGAGGGCTGCATGAGTGAGATAGAGCAGCTTGAGCAGACGGTCTCGAATCTTTCCCCCAAGGATCTGGCTCAGTTCCGGGCGTGGTTTCTTGAGTTTGATGTCCGTGTGTGGGATGAGCAGATTGCATCCGATCTTAAGGCAGGGAAGCTCGATAGCCTGTTGGCTGAGGCCCGTACCGAGTACGAGCAGGGGAAGACCCGTCCCCTGTGAGGCATACTGCGACCTCACGATTCTGGATTGCGTATCAGGCGCTTCCGGAGGATATCCGTTCGCTGGCCGACAAGAACTTCCAACTGCTTCAGTCGAATTCCCGCCATCCGTCACTTCATCTCAAGCGCATAGGTACGCTCTGGTCAGCACGAGTTGGTAATCACTATCGGGCACTGGGGTTCGACATTTCCGACGGCATCAACTGTTTTGGATTGGGACACACGGAGAATACGACAAGTTGATCGGGACACGATTCCGAATCTGAGTCGGGTCCTCCCGGGTTTTCCGGGGTTTTCTCCAGGCGTCGAAAAGTAAGGGCAATGTTGCTGCCTCGTTTTTCGCAGGCGGGGTGATTCAGGCACAAGGAGATTTAGTTATGGGATGGCGTCAGGTTGGGCTCATGGCGGTGGTTGTTCTGGTATTGGCTGCTTGTGCGCTGCCCGTCATCGCGGATGAGCCGCCGCCGCAGGCGCTTGTATGGCAAGTCGGGCCTGGTGAGGCCAAGCTGGGCGAGCAGGCGGTCCTCAAGCTGCCTGAGGGTTATCGCTTTCTCGGGGCGCAGGAGACCCAACGTTTACTCAAACAGATGGGCAATTTCCCGTCGGGCTCCGAACTGGGACTCGTCACCTCCGCAACCGAGAAGCAGGAATGGTTCATGGTGGTCCGGTATATCGACGCAGGCTACGTCAAAGACGATGAGGCGGCCAATTGGGACGCCGATGCGCTGATGACCTCCATCAAGGAGGGGACGGACGAGGATAATAAAACCCGGCAGGCCCAGGGCTTTCCGCCCCTGGTCATTCGTGGCTGGGAAGAAACGCCGCATTACGACAAAGCGGCGAACAAGGTAGTCTGGGCCATCTCGGCGCAGGAACGGGAAACCGTCGGGGTCAATTACAACACCCTGGCACTGGGGCGGCAGGGCTACCTCAGCATGAACATGGTGGGGTCGTTGGAAGATCTGCCCACACTGAAGCCCCATGTGAATCTGCTCCTGTCGAAGGTGGAGTTCGTCGAAGGGAAGCGGTATAGCGACTTCAACAGCGCCACGGACAAGGTGGCCGCGGTCGGCCTGTCGGCGCTCATCGCCGGCGCAGCGATTAAGTCCGGCCTGTTGGCCAAGCTCTGGGCGTTCATCATTCCGTTGGTGATCGCGGGAAAGAAGCTGTTGATGTTGCTGGTTATTGCGCTCGGCGGATTGGCCGCCAAGTATTTCAATAAGAAACCCAAGCCGGAGCAGGCGGGCGGGGGCGGAGGGTTGTCGTCGTGAAAATTCTCCTCCTGCTCCTCGGTGGCCTCAAGCTGGGCAAGATTGCGCTCACTGGCGGCACGATGCTGCTGTCGATGGTGGTGTATAGTTTCATCTTCGGCTGGTGGTATGCCGTGGGGTTCGTGCTGCTGATTCTGTTCCACGAGCTGGGACATTACGCTGCCGCCAAGCAGCGCCATCTCAACGTCGGAGCACCGACTTTCATCCCTTTTGTCGGGGCCTGGATTCAGCTCAAAGAACAGCCGATGGATGTGGAAACCGAGGCGTATGTCGGCATCGCCGGTCCCGTGGCCGGGACTTTTTCCGCGATGGCCTGCTATTACGCGGCGGAATATACGCATAGTCAATTGCTGCTGGCCCTGGCCTATGCCGGGTTCATGATCAATCTGTTCAACCTCATTCCCCTCTCACCGTTGGACGGAGGGCGGATCACAGCCATCATCTCGCCGAAAGTCTGGTGGCTGGGCGTGCCGATCCTGGTCGGACTCTTCATCATCAATCGGAGCCCCATGCTGCTGTTGATTGCCATCATGGCCATCCCTCACGTGATGTCGACCTTCCGGGGCGGTCCTCACGGCCTGCCGGAACGGTACTACGACGTGCCGCTCTCGACCAGGGTCAGCTACGGTCTGTACTACCTCGGTCTGGCGGCGTTTCTTGGTATCATGAGTTATGAAACGCATCTCCTGCTCCCTTCCCGTAACTGATCACCAGTGCCAACGGCCAGGTCTCTGTGCATACGTTCACAGCTGAAGTGAGTCGTATTCAGGACCTCACGCACGACGTGCGCGCGATCGAATTGCGCCTCCTGGAGCCAGACAGCATCACGTTCAAGGCCGGGCAGTTCGTGTCATTTGAAGTGCCGAAGGAAGGGCAGCCTCGACCGGTGACCAGGCCCTATTCCATTGCTTCGCCGCCGGGTCAGCGGGACCGGATCCTGCTCGTGTTGAATCTCGTTCAGGGTGGACCGGGATCGAGTTATCTGTTCGGCTTACGGGAAGGAGAGCGAACTTCTTTCAAGGGGCCGGCGGGGGCCTTCTATCTGCGGGACGATGGGGCGAGAGATCTGTTATTCGTCGCCACGGGAACCGGTATCGCCCCGCTCCGCAGCATGATCCTGGCGCAATTTGAGCGCGAGGAGTCGCGGTCGGTGACCCTGTTCTGGGGCCTCCGAAGCCAGCGGGACCTGTATTGGCAGGAGGAACTGACGGCTCTGGCGGCGGACCATCCCAATTTTTCTGTTGTGACGACACTGTCCAGGCCGGAACCAGGGTGGGAGGGGGCGAACGGGCGTGTGACGGCGCTGGTCGATGGGCAGATCTCCTCCGTCGGGAATCTCGCGGTCTATCTGTGTGGCGGGAGCGGGATGATCAAGGACGTGACGGCCAGGCTCAATGCCAAGGGGCTGTGTCCGATCTATCGCGAGAAGTACTACGACTCTTCATCGTGAGGCAGGTGGATCGTCATACGTCAACAGGGGCACAGGAAGATCTCAGCCGGGTGAAGGGCCTCTCCAAGACGTGTGACGAATGACGGGTGACGTCTGTGCTACTTGGGGGCGCGCTTGGTGGTATGCTGAAACACGCACTTGGGGCAAGTGTAGTGAATGAACTGGCCGCCTGCGACCAGACGCTTGGTCATGGGGACCTTGCACCAGGTACAGAGACGTTCCGGCAATTCGGCGGTTGATGCGGAAGGACTGGATTGGGGTGTCGACGTGTCAGCCATGGTCGGCATTCTCGCTAAGGGGTCGAGAGTTTGTCAATGTGCGAGACGCACGAGAAATTTCGGAGATAAATATTTACAGGGTTTCAAACGTTCAGTATATTGCAACCATGTGTTCTCACTCCCACCATTCCCAACAGAAAGGTCGTATCGCATATGCACAACGCAGAAGGTGCCACCTCCGACGACATCTCATCATCTTCAGCCAGGGTTGCTGACTCCGCAGTCCATCCGGACTCTGTCGGACCCGGCAAAGCCTGGGGCATTTGCACCTCCGTCGACCTCCACGATTGCATCCCCGAACGCATTCGCGACGCCAAACAAATCGAAGCCTACGTTGTGCAGCTCTGCGAACTGATCGAAATGAAGCGGTATGGCGCCTGCCAGATCGTGAATTTCGGAGAAGGCCGCGTGGCGGGCTACAGCATGGTGCAGTTGATCGAGACCTCCTTGATCAGCGGCCACTTCGCCAACGACACCAACAGCGCCTATCTCGACATTTTCAGCTGCAAGGGCTATGAGCCGGCCGTCGTCGAAGAATTCTCCAAGGCCTTCTTCGGTGCCCGTCGTTCGAGCCATCGGGCCATGTTGCGGTACTAGACCAAGGACACAGATACTTCCGGTTCCCGGCAGGAAGCGTTGTCTTGCCGGAACTATACGCGATGAATCCGACTCCACCCAAAACTGTGCGGGCATTTTTCTCCACACTCGCCGGCAAACTGGATCCTGAAGCAGCCGAAGGACTGGATGCCGTCTACCAGTTCAATCTGAGCGGCGCCGATGGAGGACAGTACCAACTGCAGATCCGGGATGGGGCCTGTCAGGTTTCTGAAGGCACCCACCCGGATCCGCATGTGACCCTGGCGATGTCGGGGGAGGATTGTCTGAAGGTGTTGAACGGTCAGGTCAGCGGCACGATGGTGGCCATGACCGGGCGGCTGCGCATCAGTGGTGATATGGGCCTGGCCATGCAGCTGGCTTCCCTCTTTCCCAGTCTCCGCCCCTAGGAGTCTGTCCGAGTCATGCCATTCTGCTGCGGCAAACGAGCTGCCGGCATCTGCGTCGTTCTCGGCCCGAAAAAATCCTCAACGTATTCCTGCGAATACGCCTCCGGTTTTTTCGCGCCTGCGGCCTCGCATCTACCAACAGCTCCTTTGCCTCGCAACGAAGGATGACTCGGACAGACTCCTAGCAGACTGTTCAGAACAACCGCCGGAAACGTGCTCGGTCGCACGCCTCCCTGCGACGTACCCAGGGGGTACGCCTCAGTCGCCGTGCTTCCTGCGGCCTTGCTGGACGGCCTTCTTGCGCATCCCGCGGGTTATTGTCATGTCGACACGGCGCATGAGTTGATCGTCGCGTATTGCGCAACAATCGAGTTTTTCCGCAGCCTGCTAGGCCTGTTGACTCGCTAACTCACCCTGAACCCGCTCTTCTCCCAGCTGATCGAGCCGCCGCGGAAAACGCTCTTCCAACATGGCATAGACGGTCGGCACGAGGAACAGGGTCAGGATCGTCGAGACCGTGAGCCCTCCCACGACGGCGCGCGCGAGCGGGGCATTGGTTTCGCTCCCCGTCCCGATCCCGAGGGCCATGGGCATCAGCCCGACCACGGTGGCGAGTGAGGTCATGAGAATGGGGCGCAGTCTGGTGCGCGAGGCCGTGACGACAGCGGTGGCGAGGCCCAGGCCCCGGCGTCGCAGCACATTGGTGTAGTCCACCAGCAGGACGCCGTTGGAGACCACGATTCCCAGCATCATGATGATGCCCATGAGGGAGGAGGTGGAGATGGTCGTGTTGGTCAAATAGAGGATGACGATCACGCCGGGGATTCCCATCGGCACGGAAAACATGATGATGAAGGGGTCGATCAGCGACTTAAATTGCGCGGCCATCACCATGTAGACCAGGATCAATGCCAGGGCGCTGGCATAGGTGAGGCCTTCGAACGTCTCGCGTTGTTGTTGGATTTGTCCGGCGAGCCGGATGCTGAATCCCGGCGGCAGCTGCATCTGGGCGAATGCTGACTCCAGGTCCTGGGCAATCGAGCCGAGGTCGCGGCCGACGGGGTTGGCGGTAATGTGGACGACGCGCTGGAAGTATTTGCGCTCAATCTTCACGGGACCGGCGTTCAGTTTCAGCGTGGCCAGGTTCTTGAGCAGGACCGGCTCTCCGTTTTTCGTCGTCAACAGGACGTGCTCGATGGCCGACAGGTCCTTGCGATGTTCTTCCGCGAGCCAGGCGCTGATGTAGTATTCATTGCCGTTCTGGGGGTCGGTAAAGATGATCGGATCGGTCTGGCCGTTTCCGTTCAGTGAATACAGGACGGCGTTGGCGACGTCCGTTTCGCTGATCCCCAGCAGCGCCGCCTTCTCTCGGTCGACGACCACGTTGACCTCAGGGTAGTTTTCCTCCCGGCTGACTTCAATGTCGGCCATGCCCGGAATCTTATGCATGACCTCCTGCACCTGGTGGATGACGGTGCGGGCCTTTTCGAAGTCGTACCCGTAAATTTCGACATCGATGGACTTCTGGGAACCGAAGCTGGTGACCCGTTTGACTAGGCCTCCCGGATCGAAGAACATCGCGACGCCGGGGAAGAGCTTGAGGATCGCGGGTCTCACCGCATTCATGATTTCGACCTGGTTCCGCCGACGCTTGTCGGGAGACGACAAATAAACGGAAATGACCGAGGTGTGCGGGCCGGTGTTGGGATTGAACAGCGACGAGCGCCCCTGCGCCAGGACTCCGGTGCTGGAGGCGATCGCTTCCAGTTCATCCGGCGGAATCTTTTCCCGTAGCACACGCTCGACTTCGGCGACCTGATCGACGGTTTTTTCCACCCGCTGACCGACCGGGCCGCGAAGCACGATCCGGAACTGGCTTTCGTCCGAGACCGGCAGAAATTCGGTTCCGATGAAGGGCAGGAGCATCAGCGATCCGACGAAGATCGTCACCACAGAAACCAGCAAGGTGCGACGGTGGGCCAGCACCCATCGCAGGCTGCGCTCATACCCCTCATCGAGGGCCTCATAGCGGCGCTGGCTCCAGCGCATGATGTTCACAAACCAGTGAGGCAGGTTGCGATGTGCCTCCTGCTCGGGTTTGAGAAATCGATAACAGAGTGCCGGCGTGACGGTGCGGGAGACGAAGAAGGAGGTGAACAGGGCGATGGCGATCGTGAGGGTCAACGGAATGAGCAGGAGCCGCGCAATCCCGACGATGAAAAACATGGGCAGGAAGACGACGACGGTGGTGACCGTAGAGGCGAAGATCGGCATGGCGACTTCGCGGGCGGCGTTGACGATGGCGTCCCACCGGTTCCGGTCGACGTTCAAATGGCGCTGAATGTTCTCCAATTCCACGATGGAATCGTCCACCAGGCGTCCGATGCCAAGCGCCAGCCCTCCCATGGTGAAGACATTCAAGGTCTGGTTCGTGAAATAGAGCACGATGAAGGTCACGAGGATGGAAAGTGGGATGGCGACCGAGATAATCAGGGTGCTGGTCAGGTTCCGGAGGAACAGAAGAATCACCGCCGCTGCGAGCAACGATCCATGAAGCGCTTGTTCGATGAGGTTCTTGATCGATTGCCTGATGTAGACCGATTGGTCGAACGAGATGCCCAGGTGCACCCCCGGCGGAATGCCGATCATCTTGGGGATGGCCTTGCGCAAGGCATCGACGACCTCCACCGTGTTGGCGATCGGCTGCTTGTTGACCCGGAGGTAGACGGACCGCTTGCCGTCCGTGCGGACGACGTTGGTTTGAATGTCGGAGGAATCCGTCAGCGTGCCGATGTCGCGCACCCGCACCGGATTGCCCCGCGGGTCGATCTTGACCACCACGTCGTTGATCGGTTCTACCGTCTTGAACTGCGTATTCGTGAATACGTTGTAGTCGAGGTTGCCGGCTTTGATGTCGCCGGAGGGCAGAATCAGGTTGGAGGCTTTTACGGCCTTGACCACGTCGAGAATGGACAGTCCGCGCGCCTGGAGCAACGCCGGGTCCAGATTGATATTGATCTGCCGGATCTTGCCGCCTTCAACCGTGGCGGCCGCGACGTTGGCAATCTGTTCGATCTGCGGGGCAATCGTGTTATAAGCCAGATCGTAAAGGGCCCGCTCATCCATATCGCCGCCGGCCGCCGTGACGATCGCCACGGGAATGTTAGACACGTCGAACTTGACGATGAACGGTTGCAGGATGCCGGGCGGCAGGCTGTTGAGAATTTGGGTAATGCGCTGCATCACTTCCATTTGTCCCACGTTGATATCCGCGCCCCAGTTGAACCAGACCTGCACCGCGCCGATGCCCTGCTTCGCAAAGGACTCGACGTGTTCGACGTTCGAGGCGGAACTGACGGCCTTTTCAATCGGGTAGACCACGCTTTGTTCGATATCGAGCGGGGGAGCGCCCTTATAGATGACGCCGACGAAGGCGACGGGGACTTGAATGTTGGGAAAGAGATCGACGGGAAGGCGGTCGAGAGAGGTGGCCCCCAGGATCACCATGGCCAGGGACAGCATCAGGATGCCGATGCGATTGCGCAATGCGAGAAGTGTCAGCCACATGATGAAAACGTGAAACGTGAAACGTGAGAAGTGAAACGTCGGGATCGATACGTCAGAGGGCTCTTCACCGTGTGCTTGTTAGGTGTCACGTTTCGGGGTATCCATCGGCTGCGTTTGAACAGCCGCGCCTTCGCTCACCAGGTCTTTGCCGGAGACAATCACCTGTTCGTCTCCCGTGAGGCCCTTCACCACTTCGACACGATTGTCTGAGCGGGCTCCCAGCTCGACCGGGACCTGATGGGCCTTCCCGTCCTTGACGACATAGACGTATTGCGACTCTTCGAGCCGGCTCACCGCATCCAGGGGAATCTGAATCGCCTGGGGATGTTTTCCCACCAGGACCTCGACGCGGGCGAACATGCCGCCTTTCAGACGATGATCCTTATTCGGGAGGTCGATCTCGACGGTCATAGTGCGGGTGGCGCGATTGAGGGCTTGCACGATGCGGGTCACCGTGCCGTCAAAGACTTCGTTCGGATAGGCTTCGGCCCGGACATCCGCGCGTTGCCCGATCTTGATCAACGGCACATCTTTCTCGACGACCTCGATGAGGGTGCGGACGGTTTCGACGTCATGGATACTGAGGATGCCGCGTGACATGGTAGAGGTGCTGGCGGTCGTGCCGCTCACATAGGCGCCGGGATCCAGATTACGCTCCGCGATATAGCCGGCAAACGGCGCGCGAACGTAGGAGTAGGCCAGGTTGGTTTCAGCCTGGGCCAATGCCACCGCCATTTGCTGCACCTGGGCGCGTAAGGAATCCTGCAGGGCCTGCGCGGCATCGCGGTTCACTTCCGCGGTATCCAGGTCCTGCTGTGACACAAACTGGTCTTTAATCAGCGCTCGCATGCGATCCAGCGTCAGCACCGCGTTGCGCACGGCTGCTTCCTGCTGAACGACCTTCGCCTTCGCAGACAACAGATTGGCCTTGGCTTGGTTGAGCGCATGGACGTAGTCGGTGTGATCGATTTCGACAAGCAATTGATTGGCCTTCACCAGGTCGCCTTTATCCACATAGATCTTGGCGATGTAGCCGTCCACGCGGGAAAAAATATTCACGAGCTGATTGGGGATGAGGTCGGCGGTGTAGGTTAATCGGACGTCCAGGTCCTGCTTGATGGGGCTCATCGTGCCGACGGTGAGGATGCGGTTTTTCCGGGGATCGCTCTTGGCTCCGCTGCTCAGGCGGAGCGCGACCAACGCCACCACGGCGACGAACAGCATGATGCCCAGGGTTACGATCGGATGCCGTTTGATGAGATTAGCGGACACGCGACAGCCTCCGCTTCTTGGGTGTGGGCGGATGCCGCAATCCGTTCAGGAACAGTTGCACGTAGGTGGAGACAATCTCCTTGTGCGGGCAATGTAACGGCACGTCGAAAATCTCGTGCAGCAGGCGGTGGTGCACGACCATTCCGATGAAGGCGCGCGCGGCCAGCAGCGGATCGAGCTCGCGGAACGCGCCGTCTTCAATCCTGGTCCGAATGTATCCCGCCAGGTAGTCGTAGAAGACGCGGTGCTGCTTGCCGAAAAACATGTCGGCCAGTTCGTGGCCCTCCAACGCGCTGAAGAGCAGGAGTCGAAGCATGGTGGGGTCGGCGCCGGGACGGATGCGGTACCCGGCGATGAGCGTGAAGACCCGTTGATCGTCGCGCTTGCGGGCCACTTCTTCGACGGCGTTCAGGAGCTCGCTGAGCGGGGCCTTTTCAGCGAGGATGGCGGTATAGAGTGCCCGCTTGGTCGGGAAATATTTGAACACCAGGGCTTCGCTGACGCCGGCGGCGCGCGCGATGGCCTTGGTAGTCGTGCCCTTGAAGCCCTTGGCCGCAAATAGACTGGCGGCAGAGGAGATCAGGCTGGCCTGGCGGTCTTGGCCCGGATTGCGGGATAGGGTGGTCGTCGGCTTCATGGGATCGGCAATCTGGTGAGTGAGTGGTTACTCACCTGTCAGGCTATCATGTGCCGGCGAAACAAGACAAGGATGTCGAGCATTCCGTCCTGCGGTTCTGGCGGGTGGGAAACCGGTAGAGGGATCGTCAAAACGTCGAGGGCGAGTTGCCCTCGTTGAACTTCGCGCGAAACGCTTCGCTCTCGAAGAAGATGACGCCTTGGCTGGTGCGCAGGTCGTAGCGGAGGATGATCTCGCTCTCGTCTCCTTGCCAGTTGAAGAACTTCACTGCGCCACCGGCAACTTGGCCGGGAGTCTGGTCGAGCGGGCCGAATCGTTCCTGCAGGTAACTCAGTATCCGGTCGTGGGCCTCTTTGCCGCTGTAACGCACCATGACGCGTGCGAATTTCCCATCGACGGTGCTGAACTTCATCGAATCGACCGTCGCCGGCCCCAATGTCCGGCCGGTGGTGTTCAGTTCATAGGTCTGTACCCGGCCGGCATCTTCGACTTTGACGAACGTGTCGGATTCCGAGAACGATGCACCCCAGGGAATGCCTTCGAACCCATTCGGGTCGTTCTGCATGGGGACGGCCAGCGCTAGGGCGACCGGCAGCAGCAGCGTAGTGAGGAACGTGGTGAGGGCCGTGGGCCACCGCAGAGGAGTGAAGCAGAGGTGCTGAGCCATGTTATTCCGCCGTATCCGACATCCGGTCTTGAAATCTCGGTGCGAGGTTACGACTTTCGATAAAGATAAAGCCCCGGTCTCGGTTGGCCTCATAGGTGAGGCTGATCTCGGTATCCGGTCCCCGCCAGGTGTATTGCTGGTTCAGGCCCCGCATCATCTGTCCGGGCAGCCGCTCGATCTTGCCATAGGACCGCTCGAGAAACTGCAGCACCTGCGCATGGGCTTTCGCGCCGCTGTAGCGAATGGTCACCCGCGCAAACTGGTCATCGACGGTCGAGAGGTGGACGCTTTCAACCGAAATATCGGCATAGACCGGCGGACGATCGCGGAACTGGTAGTCAATCGTATGCGAATTGGATCGGGTCACCGTCAGTTCCGGAATGTCGGTCAGGGGCACCCCCCAAGTGAGACGGTCGAAGCCATGAGGATCGTTTGCCATCGTGATGGCAAATGCAGGCACGGCAAAGATGAAGATGAGTGCACCGAGCAGCCCCAGGCAGCGCGCCATGCGGAGAGAGGAGCATATCCAAAACGCGTTGAGCATGGTCTTCAATCGTTTCTCAACAAACGCTATCACGGTTCTCGCGGTGACGGCAACTCGTCGGCGCTGTTCTTGTGAATGGCGGACCCCTTGGCTATAATGCGCCTCTTGTGCCCGGGCCGGTGAGACAAGAGGAGCAGGGGTCATGATCGAGAGCGATGTGTTTGTGCAAGCGCTCGAAAATCTGGGCGTGAATTTTTTCACGGGTGTGCCGGATTCGTTGTTGGGCGGTATTATCGAAGAATTGTTGACGCGCAAGCTCTACACCCCTGCGGTGCGTGAGGATGAAGCGGTCGCCATGGCGGCGGGCGCCTACATGGCCGGGAAAGTTCCCGCCGTGCTCATGCAGAATTCCGGGCTCGGGACGTCGTTGAATACGCTCATTTCGCTGAACATGATCTATCGCCAGCCCTGCATCCTCCTGGTGTCCTGGAGGGGGTTCGAGGGCAAAGACGCCCCGGAACATCTGGTGATGGGCGAGACAATGCCGCAGTTGCTCGACACCATGAGAATTCCACACCGGGCGCTGTCTGAACCGACGATGATGGACGATCTCCGGTGGGTGGGGCAGACCGCGATGAAGCAGCGCATTCCGGTCGCGCTCCTGATCAAGAAGGGTATTATCAAGGGGTTGCATCCATGAGGCCCGAACAAGGCACCATGCAGAGCCGGGCGCAGGCCATGGCGGCGCTGCTCGAATTGTTGACCGATCAGCCGGTCATCATCTGCAACGGATTTCCCTCGCGGGAAGCCCACAAGCTTGCCGATCGCCCGACCCATTTTTACATGATCGGATCGATGGGGAACGCACCGGCTATTGCGCTGGGTGTGGCGCTGTCCAAGCCGGGCAAGCAGGTCATTGTATTCGACGGCGACGGCAATGTCCTCATGGGGATGGGCACGTTGGCCACGGTGGGCGCTTTGAAGCCGAAGAACTTTATCCATGTGGTGTTCGACAACGAAGTCTATGGTTCGACCGGGAACCAGCCGACCATTTCCAACGTCGTACAGTTGGAGAAAGTGGCCAGAGCTGCGGGGTATGTCAATGTCGAGCGCGTGCTGGACCGGGACGACCTGGTCTACGAATTCAAAGATATGTTGAAAAAAGACGGCCCCAGCATGTTGCTGGTCAAGGTCAACGAGTTTGTCGAGGATGCCGGACGAGTGGCGCATGAGCCGCCGGCCATCACGACTCGATTCATGAATGCGATTGAATAGCACCGATGTGCTGAGTGCGATGTGTGGGGCCGCTCCGCTCAGTTCCGATCCACAGCCTGAGGTACGAACATGATACTGCTGAATCCAGGTCCGGTGAACGTGAGCGAACGGGTGCGGCAGGCGTTGTTGCGCCCGGATATCTGCCATCGCGAGTCCGAATTTTCAGATCTGTTGGGTCGCATCCAGCAAAAACTGTTGGCAGCCTTTGTGCCCGGGGCTGAATCCGACTACGTGGCCGTGTTGTTGACGGGTTCAGGGACGGCTGCGGTGGAATCTGCGGTCATGTCCTGCCTGCCGATGGGCAAGCGCATGTTGGTCCTCAACAACGGCGTTTACGGCGAGCGGCTTTCCAGCATGATCGGGCTGCATCGACTCGGAGTCTCCGAACTCAAGTCGGAGTGGCACATCAAGCCTGACCCCGAGCGAGTCCGCTTGGCGCTACGCCAGCATCCCGAGGTGTATGCCGTCTCTATGGTGCACCATGAGACGACCACCGGGTTGATCAATCCAGTCAAGGAAATTGCCGAGGTGGTCGATGGGCTGAACCGGGTGTTTGTGCTCGATTCCGTCAGCGGCCTGGCGGGGGAGCCGATCGATATCGCCGGGTCCCACATCTATATGGTCGCGGGGACCGCCGGCAAATGCATTCAGGGCTTTCCCGGCGTGTCGTTCGTCCTGCTGCGCAAGGGATTTCTGGAGCGGATGCGCGGGTACCCCAAGCGATCCTGGTACCTCCACTTGACGCACTATGTCGACGATCAGGGCAAAGGCATTGTGCCCTTTACTCCGGCCGTTCAAATTTACTATGCCTTTGAAGAAGCGTTGAACGAGCTCCTGGAAGAGGGCGTCGCCAATCGGTTCCAGCGCTACAAGCGGGCGGCGGTGCGCATCCGGGAACGGATGGCGACCCTGGGAGTCAAGACGTTGTTGCCGTCGGATTCGCTCTCGAATACGATCACGGCCTTTCACTTGCCTCCCGGCATCAGCTACGCCACCCTGCACGATCAATTGAAGGCCCGCGGATATGTCATCTACGCCGGCCAAGGACAACTGGAGTCCAAGATCTTCCGGATCGCCAACATGGGCGCCTTGACCGAATTGCAGATCGACGGGTTCCTGGCGGCCTTTGAAGAAGTGGTGACAGGAGCGGTCGCCCGCGCATGAACGCGATCATCCTTGCCGCCGGAGTGGGGAAGCGTCTCTGGCCGGTGACCCAGCATAAACCGAAATGCCTGATCGAGATCGGGGGGCAGACCTTGCTGTCCCGGTATCTCGAATCCCTGGCATCGGTCAAGATCCGGCAGGCCACCATCGTGGTCGGGTATAAGCAGGACATGATCAGGGCCGCAGTCGGCTCGCATTGCCACGGGGTCGATCTCTCCTATCTGGTGAACGAGGAGTTCCACCGGGGCAGTATTTCGTCGTTGTGGATCGCGAGGACGGCATTGTCCGACGACGTGGTGATCATGGATGCGGATGTCTTGTTTCATCGCGAAATTCTGCGTCGGTTGGTGACCTCGCCCCACGAAAACTGCCTGTTGATGGACGACACGGTGAAGCAAACCGGCGAGGAATGTATGGTTGTCGTGCAGGGTGATCGGGTGGTTGCCTTGAGCAAGAAGATGCCGGAGCGGTACGATATTGCAGGCGAGGGGGTCGGATTTCTCAGGGTGCGACGGGCCGATACTGCGCAGGTGATCGGCTCGCTCAAGGGGTATATCGACCAGGATCGCTGGGATATGGAATATGAAGACGGGTTGTTGCAGTATTTCCGGGACGTAAAGGTCGGGCATGAGAAAATCGGCGGGTTGCCGTGGACGGAGATCGATTTTCCCGAGGATGTGACGAAGGCGGAGCGGGAGGTTCTGCCGCGGCTCTAAATGAAGGCTCGCCTCGCGTGAATCGTGACACGTATTTCGTGAGGTATCCGGCACCGATACGCTATCGCTATGGGCCTCAAGTTTTTTTACGAGATACGAATGACCAGAGACGAACGACGTGACCGAAGATGAGTGAACGTACACTGCAGCGCGGAGCGGAACTCCAGGGATTGAGCACGGCCATTCTGTTGCCGGGCGCGGGTCTGTTCGGCGATCGTCTTGGGCGTGGATTGACGGACGTCGGGCCCTTGACCTCTATCGGAGGGTTGAGCCTGTTTCAACGCACCGTGCTCACGCTGCAACGGGGCGGCATGCGTCAATTGATCGTGCTGGCGGGGTCCGATGAAGAGTTACTCAAGCACGCCTTGGCACGGGGTGCCCGGGTGACGATTCCGGTGCGTTGGATGCCGGTGCGGGAGTTCCCGCTCGATGATCCGCGGACCTGGGAATCGCTGGCCACCGAAGTGCGAGGTTTTTGTCTGATCGCAGGCGTGCAGGCCGTATTCTCCAAGGGCTTAATCGAACACCTGCGGCAGTCCGTTCGAGACGGCGAAGCGCTTGTTGTGACACGGGAAGCCGGTCCGGTTGAGCCGGCGATGGGTCGTCGCAATCCGGCGGTGGCGTTTCAGGAAGGGCGGCTGATCTCGTTTCACAATCATCCGGGACAGGAAGGCCACCAGGTCGCCGCCGATTTGGTGGTGTTGCCGGCCAGTATCTTGACTCCGCCGAACGGAGCGGCTGCATCCTCATCCGGTGCCGCAGAGCCGGCGGGCATGATTCCGGTGCGACGCTGGCTGGAACGGGCGGCGGTGGAAGGGCGTGTGCGTGTGGTAGCGGCTGCAGCCCACGCAGGCCTGTGGTACCGAGATGTGTGGGATCATACCAGCGCCGGATTGGCGGAGCGCACCCTCTTCCGTTCGTTGAAGGGCGAGGCTGAGGGATTCGTCGATCGCTATTTCAACCGGACCTTCTCGCGGCTGTTGACTCGACTGTTTCTGCGGATGAAATGTTCGCCTAACGCGATCACCATGGTGGCGACGGCGGTCGGAATCCTGTCAGCCGTGGGGTTCGGTATCGGGACGTATTCGGCCGGAATCGTGGCGGCGCTCCTGTTTCAATTGGCCGCGGTCATCGATTGTTGCGATGGTGAGGTGGCTCGACTCACGTTTACCGAATCGCCGTTCGGTGCCTGGCTGGATATTGCCATGGACAACGTGGTGCATATGGCCATCTTTGCCGGGATCGCCTGCGGCGCCTATCTCCGACAGGCCGGGACCGAAGGCGCCTGGGTTCCGTTGGCACTGGGCGGCGCTGCGGTGTTCGGCAACATCATGTCGTTCTGGCTGGTCACGAAGGCGCAAAAAATCGGGGCGACGCGTGGCTGGCAGACACCCAAGCAGGCGGCCTGGTCCGACTTCATTCTGAAGAACGTCGCAAGTCGTGATTTTTCCGTGGTGGTCTTCCTCTTTGCGCTGCTGGATAAACTGGACTGGTTTCTGTGGATGGCTGCACTCGGCTCCACCGTCTTCTGGCTGATGATGGTCTGGGTGATTCGTCCCTCGGCACGGGCCCGTGCTTAAGGCGGCCCTTCTCGCTCTCGGGGCTCTGACGCTTTCTGTACTGGTCTGGCATATCGGCATCGGGCGGATCTACGAGGCGGTCACGCAACTCGGTCCCGCCGCTATGCTGGTGATTCTCCTCCCCTCCCTGCTCATGTACATTCTGGAAGCCTACGGATGGCTGGTCACGCTCGGCGCGTGGGCGACGAACGTGCCCTTCTGGCGCGTGCTGGCGATTCGCACCGCCGGAGAGGTCGTGAACATGACGACTCCCACGGCCTACGTGGGCGGGGAGCCGCTTAAGGCGTTTCTCCTCAAACGGCAGGGCGTGCCGATCGTGGAAGGGCTGGCCTCGGTGGTGACGGCCAAGACCACGATGACGATCGCCCAGATTCTCTTTATCCTGTCCGGCATCGGACTCGCATTCTGGCTGTTGGGGACGAGAGGATCGGCGGGACAAACTGCCATGGCCGGTCTTGTCTCTGTCGGGCTGCTGGGATTCGGGGTCGGAGCCTTTGTGGTGGTGCAACGGCAGGGCATGTTCGGGTGGATCCTGAACATGCTCCGGCGCTTTGGCTTGCGCATTCAATATCTGGAGTCGCGTGAGCAACAACTGCTCGACTTGGATCGCACCATCGCCGGATTTTATGCGACGCAGCGTTCGGCCTTTCTGCTTTCGACCGGGCTGTTTCTCCTGGGGTGGCTCGCTGAAGCACTGGAAGTGTTCGTCATGATTCTCTGCCTCGGGCAACCGGTGACGGTGCTGTCGGCATTGGCGATCGGCGCGCTGTCGGTACTGATCAAGGGCGGCACCTTCTTCATCCCGGGTAGCTTAGGCGCACAGGACGCCGGCAATCTCTTGCTGCTGACGGCGTTCGGGTATGGAGATGTGACCGGAATCACCTTTGCCCTGTTGCGGCGCTTTCGTGAATTTGTCTGGATTGCCATTGGGTTGGCCTGCCTGGCTATGCTCCCAAAGGGCGAGGAACCTCCCGTCCCTGCCTCCTGATCGAGTTTTCCGCCGCCGGCTTTTGCACCCCCCCTTCTCCGCGCCAGCGAATAGTTTCTTATCTATTTGGTATGTGCGGTCCGGCGGGTGGCATCGACCATCTGACGAACGGTCTCGCTGACGAGCGTCGGCTGATCGAATGGGACGAAGTGACTGCTCTGATCGGCAAACACCTGACGACTGTCGGAGGAGAGTGTTGTTAAATTCTGCTGCAGATCCAGCCACATCTTCCTGAACTTGGCAGGGTTCACCTGGCCGGGCATGTCCGGCCACCACAGGGGGCCGGTTGCCGTGATGACGACCAACGGAAGATCGCCGAGTGAACCTGTGTGGCGTACCTGCTCCAGCGTTTCAATCAGGGCGTCGCTTTCATCGGTCAACGTTGCGAAATAGCCGGTCCGCAGCCAACCTGCACGTAGCATCGGTCGAATCGCTTCCGGCACTTTCTCTTCCTGCCCGGTCAACAGCGGCGGCAATTGGTCAAATGAGGCCATCAGGCGTGGAATGCCCAGTATCGTCATGGCGCGAATGACGGGCAGCATCGATTTACCGGCGTTGGCGAAGGATCGAAATTCGGCTTGGCGCATTTCCGATTCATGTCCCGCATCGACCAGTACCATCCCAACGATATCCCGGGGATGTTCTTCGCGGTAAAGTCGGGTGACGAAGCCGCCGAGCGAATGGCCCACGAGAATGTAGGGACCGGGGACGCCCGCGCGAGTCAGTAGTTGATGAAGCTCTCGCGCCAACCGCCGCCCGGTGCGGGGCAACGGGCCACGCTCACTCCAGCCGAGGCCGGCGCGATCGTAGGCGCAGACGCGAGTGACTTGTGCCACCTCCGGTTGCACCGTGCTCCAGTAGAGCGACCAGCCGGGAGCGGCTGCTTCCAGCACGACCGTCGGACTGCCCTGCCCCATGCAGTAGAGATGGAGCCGATGACCGCCGATGTCGATAAGCTGGCCGATGGGCGGATGCTGCTTCCGATCGAGCACCATACCGACGATCTGATACAGTGCACCGATTGTCGCCAACGCAATCAACGCACCGAGGAACCACTTGAGTCCGCGCATGGAGACATAATCACTCGCAAGAGGCGGCGGAAGCAAACGAGACTGAAAGCGGCGCCGTTGGGAGATCATACTGTCGGCATCGTCCCATTCAGGAGGCCGCAAAGATTTCAATGACCTCGCTCAATTCCTGGATTATCATTCAGGCCTACGCTCACCCTGCAATTATTGATCGCCGGGCCGCAGACGCTCTAGCGAGGTTATCCCATGGCGTATGACGAACGACTGGCCGAGCGAATTCGTACCTGCTTCAAGCGACGCAGAGGGGTAGAAGAGCAGCGCATGTTCGGCGGGTTGTGTTTCATGCTCGATGGCCACATGTGCTGCGGGATCGACAGGAGCCGGTTGATCGTCCGTGTGACCGCAGATCGGTACGAGCCTCTGTTGAAGAAGCCTCATACCGCGGTGATGGATTTTACCGGCAGACCGTTGAAGGGGCTTCTCTTCGTGAACCCGGCCGGCTGTCGCACCGCATCGAGTCTGACGAAGTGGCTCGACGAAGCGGTCGAGTGCGCCAAGTCGAAGCCGCCCAAGAAGCGCAACACGAAAGGTTTAGCTGTGCCGGATCAAGATGCCACGCTTCGGAAGAACTTCCGTGTAGCACTGGCCGAAGCGAATCGTCGCTATGGTCGAGCCCTCAAGAAGCTTGCGGAATAGATGACAGTCTAGGGCCTGTCGTCAAATCAACCAAATGACTGAGGCGGCGAGGTGCAGGGCCGCCAAGAAGTTCCGGGCAGTGTTGTCGTAGCGAGTCACGATGCAACGGAACGGCTTGAGCTTGGCAAAGAAGTTTTCGATCAAGTGCCGTGCCTGATATAAGGCGCGGTCATACGTTCGCAGCGTGTGACGATTGCTCCGAGGCGGAATGACGGCCTGTGTGCCGCGCGCTGTCAACAGGTCGACTACACGCGCATCCGCATCGTAGCCCTTGTCAGCAATCAAGATGGGAGCGTGTATCTGGGGGAGCAACACATCCGCGCCCTCCAGATCACTGGCCTGTCCCGCTGACAGATGCACGCCGAGCGGATTCCCTAAGGCATCCACCGTCGCATGAATCTTGGTACTCACCCCGCCTTTGCTCCGCCCAATGGCTTGCGGCCCGTGTTTTTTCGCGCGCCGGCGCGGTGCTGATGGGCCCGCACAATCGTGCTGTCGATCATCGCGTATTCGTGATCCGCATCACGACTCAGTTGCTGAAACACACGCGCCCACACCCCACGCTCCGCCCAGCGACTACACCGGCGATGGGCATTCTTCCAGTCACCAAACCGCTCCGGTAAGTCGCGCCAGGGAATGCCAGCACGGTAGCGGTAGAGAACCGCTTCAACGAAGAGCCGATTGTCCCCCGCCGGGCGGCCGACTTGGCCAACCCGGCCAGGGAGCCACACACCGATTTGCTCCCAGTGGTCATCGCGTAACCCATAACGTCGTATCATTCCCGCAATGTACTACACAGGACTCAATTTGACGACAGGCCCTAGGAGTATTCCCCGTCCCAGAGGTTGTTCAGAAATTCTTTCATCGGCAGGATGGTCACTTCCCCGACTTGTCTCCGGCGCGTCTCAAGGCAGGCACATACATACCGTTTCAGCTGCTGTTCCTCCGCCAGTGCCTTCAGTGACTTGAGGTCATTGGCGCCAATGTTCTCGCTGGCCTTCACTTCAATGGCAGTATGGTCTCCGAGAATAAAATCCACTTCAAATCCTGATTTCGACCTCCAAAAGGTCAGGGGTTCTCCTGATACATAATCGGTGTAGCTCTTCAACTCGTGCATGACATAGGTTTCCAGTGCCTCGCCGTACTCCGGCGCGCCGCGGCGATAGCGTCGTTCTTGAATGGCCGCCGCCACGCCGATGTCGAAGAAGTAGTACTTCGATGAGGCCAGGGGCTTGCGTTTTTTGGTTTCGCGCCATGCCGGCAACTCGTGCAGCACAAGGGTGTCTTTGAGGATCTCAAAATATTCGTAGACCGTCGTCCGTGGGACCTGCGCGTCTGCGGCCACGTTCGTGAAATTGACGATGGTGGCATTGCAGTAGGCAGCTACCTTCAGGAAGCGGCTGAAGGCCGCAATATTCCTGGTCGCGCCTTCTGCGACAATTTCCTGTTGCAGGTAGGAACCGGCATAGGCATCAAGATCGGCGCGCGGGTCGTCAGAGAAGTAGATGGACGGCAGCCCTCCCTGGGAAATGAAGGTGTCCAGGTTAAAGTGCTCACCCAATTCTCGATAGGTGAGAGGATGCAGATATTTGGTTCTGGCCCGTCCTCCCAGTAGGTTCACCCCGCCATGGCGGAGTTTCCTTGCGCTGGACCCGGTCAGGAGGAAATGGAGGCCTCGTTGTTCGATGAGGCGATGCACCTCATTCAGCAATGCGGGCAACCGCTGAATTTCATCGATGACCACGACGCGATCTTTGGGCGTGGCCTCTTCGGCCAGGCGTTGGGGACGCTGGCTGAGGTTGAGATAGGTGGACGTGTCCAGGAGATCGTAGATGCGTGCGCCTTTGAGGTTCTGGCCGATGAGGAAGCTTTTTCCCGTCTGACGGGGGCCGAGAAGAAAGTGAGACTTCTTAGCCAGGAGACTGTCTAGGGCGAGATGGCGTGCAATGACCGGTATCGGGCTCATGGGGCACGGTATCACGCGACGCCTCTGTCGTCAAATGGCACGCTAAATGACGACTTCGCCGACATGGGAGATGCATTTCAGCTGGTGCCGGAAGTTATTCGAGAGCGCCAGGGAGCAGCCGACCCCGTCTGTTGGCCCAGAACTAAACCATGAATGGTCTTTCCGTAAGCTCCCCTATCAACGAGATAGTGTGATAGATCTCGATAGCACCTCGTCCTTTCATTCTCAATCACTTACAGAGGAGGCAGAGGAGTAACCCATTGAAACCGATGGGACAAGATAATTCTGTCACAGTTTAGCCACAATGAATCTGGACATACACCACGCCAGAAGGAGGGACTCAAGCGAAGGGTTAGGCGTCGTCGTACCGATTCCAATCAAACATATGAAAATGCGGTGAGGGCCAAATAATACGTGCGATTGGCCAAGTTGACTGATCAAGCCCCACAATCCTGGCGCACTCCGTAATGAGTTGATTCATTTCAGTGAGAGTCTCATCATTAAATGGGAAGAACCCTCGTTTGGGGCAAGGTTGGTCTAGATCATTGATCCCGACGAAATTGGCCCTGCCCCCAGTATGAGGAAACTGCAGACCGGTTCTCGATCTGACGCTGGACTTAATCAGATCCCCTTCCCTCAGTTGGCTTATATCTAAAATCGGGGGCAGGAAGAAAAATGTCTTCCTTCTCAAGTCCTCATGCAATTGAATTTGTCTAGGGCGTGTCCTCAATTAGTTTTAAGGATTCACAACAGTTTAAGGCTGTGATTTACTATTCATAGGCCAGGGGAGGGGCTTATGGATGGGGCAAAGGCGGTATGGGTTGCGGGATGATCAGTGGAAGCGGATCGAAGGGTTGCTGCTGGGGCGCGACGATACGGTTGGCGTGACGGCAAAAGATAACCGGTTGTTCGTGGAGGCGGTGTTATCCCGTTACCGGGCTGGCATTCCATGGCGGGATTTGCCGGAACGGTTTGGCCCGTGGAAGGCGGTGCACACGCGCTTCACGCGCTGGTGCGAGAGTGGCGTTTGGGAAGAGGTTTTCAAACATCTGGCCGCTGATGCCGACAACGAATATGCGATGTATAGACTCCACAATCGTGCGTGCCCATCAGCACGCGGCGGGGGCGCGTAAAAAGGGGGGCAGGAGACCAAAGACGTCCGCGAACAAGAAGCGATCGGGCGCAGCAAGGGCGGACTGACCACCAAAATCCACGCCACATGCGATGCTTTGGGCAATCCCACGGGTTTTCATCTCACGCCCGGTCAAGCGCACGATCTGCAAGGGGCGGATGTTCTCCTGCCGGGAGTTCTTGATAAAATCGAAGCCGTGCTTGCGGACAAAGCCTTCGATGCGAAGGCGCGCGTTCTTAACCTTCTGAAGCCGGCGGGATGACGCTAGCAACACCCGCCAAAATCCAGCCGCATCGAACAGCGGGAATACGACGAAGACCTCTATAAAACGCGCCACCTGATAGAACATTTCTTTGCCAAACTCAAACAATATCGCGCCATCGCTACGCGCTACGACAAAACCGCCAGAAATTTCCTCGGCGCAATCTATCTCGCAGCCTCCGTCATCTGGCTCAATTGAGGACACGCCCTAGAACCAGTTTCGAAAATAGAGGCTAAGTCGTTGAGATCATTCCTGCTGTATCATTCTCCGCCGCCGATTGCGGGCGAAGGCCAGGATTATCCGTCAGGTGTAGTTACAGCAAATAGCGATCAATGCTGAGTGCGCCGTGGAAAACGCCGAGGATGTTGATCGCTCCTGAATCTTTGATCACGTAGGCGATTCGGTAGTGTCCATGGAGAAGGATGCGGATCTGCCGGTCTGGTCGTTGCCAGTACCGGTAGCCTGATTCAGGGAACTCTCTGAGGATCTCTGCCTTCTGGTAGAGCGTTTCAATGGTGCGGGTTGCTGCGGTAGGATTATCGTGCGCAATGAAGTCGTGGATATCGCGCAACCATCGTTCGGATTCAGCGGTCCAGGTTAGTTCCGCCATGTTTTGATTCGGCGTCCCATCTCCTCGTGGCTGATGGTCCTTCCCGCATCGGAGTCAGCCAGCCCTCTATCCACCATTTGTGCAAGAGCAAGTTCACGGAGGATCTCCTCATAGGAGCTGTCATCCGGTTGGTCCTGGAGAATCTTGGCGATCTGTTCCTTGGCTGAAGGCATGCGCACCTCCCTGTGTTGAGCGTTCAGAATTCAAATACCCAGGTTACTGCCGAGCCTGAATTCGTTGCTGCATATGAGAATAACGGGAAGGTCATTGATTTACAACAAGTCGATGGGTTGCTAGTATGCCGCGCATGAAATTACCCTTCGTGCTTGTCTGGGTGCTGCTCTCCATCTTTGGTGCTGTGGCTCTCGCTCACGTCGTCGGTCTCGTCAATCCCCAGAAAAAAGTGAATGGCCTGTGGCTGGTGGTGGCCGCGGCCTGTATCTATGTGCTGGCCTATCGGTTTTATGGTCGCTGGTTGGCCCGCCACGTGGTGCAGTTGGACGATGCGCGCCTGACGCCTGCTGTGCGTTTGAATGATGGCGTTAACTTTCACCCCACCAACCGGGTCGTGTTGTTCGGCCATCATTTTGCGGCGATTGCCGGAGCCGGGCCGTTGCTGGGCCCGGTGCTGGCGGCGCAGTTCGGGTTTCTCCCCGGCTTTCTCTGGCTGGTGATCGGCGCGGTGCTGGCTGGGGCGGTGCAGGATTTCATCATCCTGGTCGCGTCGATGCGGCGCAATGGCCGCTCGTTGCCTGAAATCGCCCATGACGAACTCGGTTCGATCACCGGCACGGCGACGGCGATAGCGGTGCTCTTTATTGTGGTTGTGGCGCTGGCTGGGCTGGGTTTCGCGGTGGTGAATGCGCTCTACCATAACGCCTGGGGCACATTTACGATTGCCATGACCATTCCCATCGGCTTCATCATGGGATTCTATCTGCAGAAGTTTCGTCCCGGCGCAGTGGCGGAAGTGTCGGTGATCGGCGTGGTGCTGCTGGTGGCGGCGGTGCTCTTCGGGCGCGTGGTCGGGCAGTCGTCTCTTGCCTGGCTCTTCGAGTTCGAGAAGCCGGCGCTGGTCTGGTTGCTGGCCGGGTACGGTTTCCTGGCTTCGGTGTTGCCCGGCTGGATGCTGTTGGTGCCGCGCGGCTATCTTTCCACCTTCATGAAGCTCGGCGTGGTGTTTCTGCTCGGTTTCGGGGTGATCCTCATGGCGCCGACGATCGAGATGCCGCGTGTGACCGCCTTTGCCAATGGCGGCGGGCCGATTATTCCCGGCACGTTGTTTCCGTTTCTTTTCATTACGATTGCCTGCGGGGCCGTGTCTGGTTTTCATTCGCTGGTGTCCTCCGGCACGACACCGAAGATGATCGAGCAGGAGTCGCAGGCAGTGGTGGGCTATGCGGCGATGTTACTGGAAAGCTTCGTCGGCGTGATGGCGTTGATTGCGGCGTCGGTGCTGATCCCCGGCGATTACCTGGCGATCAACACCATGTTGTCGGCCGAGACGTTGACGGCGATGGGTTTTGCGCCTTCCCGCATCGCGGAGTTGTCGCAGCTGGTTGAAGTGAATGTGGCGGGGCGGCCGGGAGGGGCGGTGTCGTTGGCAGTGGGCATGGCCTCCATCTTTTCGGCGCTGCCGGGCATGGCCGGACTGATGGCCTATTGGTATCAATTCGCCCTGGTGTTCGAGGCGCTGTTCATTCTGACGACGATCGATACGGGGACGCGCGTGGCGCGCTATCTGATTCAGGAAATGGCCGGGCGCGTCTACGCGCCGTTTCGGCAGATGAACTGGTGGCCGGGGGTTCTCTTGAGCAGCGCCTTTGTGGTGGGGTCGTGGGCCTATCTGATCGGGACGGGAAGCATTTCGACCATCTGGCCCATGTTCGGCGCAGCCAATCAATTGCTGGGCACGCTCGCGCTCTGTATCGGCACGACGGTGTTGATCAAAATGTGGAAGTCGCCCTATCTCTGGGTGACGGCGCTGCCGATGTTGTTCGTGGGAGGCATTACGCTGGCCGGCTCGTATGAAATGTTCTGGATGTTTTTGGCGAAGGCGGCGCCACTTGCGGCGGGGCAGGCCTTTGCGTTGTATCTCGATGCCGTGCTGGTGGCGGTGGTCGCGGTGTTGGGCCTGGTCGTCTTGAGCGACAGCATGAAGCAGTGGTATGGGTATGTGATTCTAAAGCGGCCGTTCAGCAGCAGTGAAGTGATCGCCACGGCCGGCGGTGGATCGGCCGGTCGCGTGCAGACGGCGATTCACCGGCATGATGAGCGCGTGTTTAAATTGCCGCCTGGCGGAGGATGCTGTTAGGGACGGAAGACCTGACGAAACAGCAGGAGGAGGGGATCGTGGCTGACCAATCGTCGTTTGATGTGGTGTCGGAAGTGAATATGCAGGAGATGAAGAACGTCGTCGATCAGGCGACGAAGGAAATCAAGCAACGCTTCGATTTCAAAGATTCCAAGACCGAGCTGACGCTGAAGGAGAAAGAAAAGGAACTGGTGGTGCTCTCCGACGACGAGTACAAGCTCAATGCGGTCATTGAAATTATTAAGACCAAGTGCGTGAAGCGCGGGGTTTCGCTGAAGGCGTTCGAGTACGGCAAGATCGAGGAGGCGCTCGGCGCCACGGTTCGTCAAGTGATCAAGATTCAGAGCGGGATTTCCTCAGAGAAGGCCAAGGAGATCACCAAGGCCGTGAAAGAGTCCAAACTGAAGGTGCAGGCGCAAATTCAAGGCGAGCAGGTGCGCGTGATCAGCAAAAGTAAGGATGATCTGCAGGCGGCGATTGCCTTCCTGAAGGGGAAGGATTTTGGGATTGATCTGCAGTTCACCAACTACCGCTAGCCTGGGATGGTGAAACAGGCCTCCAGCTTCGTTCTCGCGTCGATCAGCGGCTCGACGTACAACCAGTACGCCTCGCCCCTTCTCTCGCTGCGGCCTAGCCGGGCGACCTGTTTGACCATCCCATAGAGTATCCGCCAATTCCAGCATGGCCAAATTTCTCATCTGCCTTTTGTTTCTGACGCTGTCCCTCGGCGGATGCACCGGCAGCGACCCGATCGTCGTCATTCAACTGCACCCGACCAATCCAGACATCCTCTACATTGCCACGAACGATTACATTTACAAGTCGCGTGACGGCGGCAAGACCTGGAGCAATCTCTCGAAAGGGATGAGCCACTCGCGTGTGATTGCGATGGCGATTGATCCGGCCTATCCCGCCACGATTTATGCGGGCACAAAGGGCGACGCCGTCTATAAAAGTTACGACGGGGGGCAGCGCTGGACGTCCATGCGCGGCGGGCTCGACGATGCCACTATCTCATCGGTCGTGAACCAATTTGTGTTTGATCCCGCCGACGATACGCATATCTTCCTGGCCACGACCATGGGTGTGTTCGAATCGAAGAATGCCGGTGAGCGGTGGGCGAAGCGGATGGACGGGATGAAGGAGGTGTTGATGGTGGTGACGTTGGGCATGGATCCTACGCGATCATCCGTGCTCTATGCCGGCACCAGCGGCGGCGTGTATAAGTCGGTGAATCAGGGGGCGCATTGGCAGCAGGTGAATCATGGTTTGGTGCCGGAGGGGATGGTGAAAACATCGCGCGCACTGAGCGTCACGTCGGTGCAGGTCGATCCATTCACGACGGAGACGGTCTATGCTGCGACCCTGGCCGGGCTCTATAAAACCACCGATGGCGCCACTTCCTGGGTACGCATCGGCGAATCGATGCAGGATCAGATGATCGTGTCGATGGTACTCGATCGTGCGCGGCCTGGAGTGATGTATGTGGCTGCGCGGGATGGCATCCACCGGAGCGAGGATGGCGGAACGAGCTGGGTGGCATTGAACGAGGGGTTGGCGACCACCAATATCCGGTCGCTGGCGCAGAGCGCGCTGGATCCACAGCTGTTCTACGCCGGCACGAACGGCAGTGGATTGTACCGGAGTACGGACAGAGGGGTGCATTGGGAGGCGCTTCCGTCGGTCTTTCCCAAGGAATAGCCGGGTGTGGATCTGAAGGGTGCGAGTCTACCGGCGGGACTGGTTATTGAGGGAAGAGTCGCCGATGGCGGCTCCGACGCCCCGCGTCTGCACCGATGACGAGCGTTCGGCGTTTTCTGCCGAATTGATGTCAAAGCCGAATGCATTCGGTAGGGTGCTGTCCTGGGTGTGCGTGCCCACCCGGTCCGGCAAGTTGCTGTCTTTGAGGTCTTCTCCCCTGCGGGGGCGGAGCGATTCGTTGACGTTGCTGTATGGCGACACTGTGGCTCCGATGTCGGCGCCGAAGCTTGGATTGAGGGATCGGTTCAGATTCGTGTTTTCGATGTCCCCGCCGATTCTGGTCGGGATGGTGGTGTCCTGGATGTCCATGCCTGTCGGCGCTGAGGCCGGTGGTCTCTTGGCTCGAATGTCATGAGTGATCGCCTCACGTTCATCCTCGATGCGCCGTGCTTCTCTCCCGCGCTGCTCATAGTCCAATGAATCGAGCTTCTCGAATCGCTCTCCAAGGGCCTTGATGCGCGTCTTGATTTTCGTGAGGTCGTCCCGAGCGATGGCGACGGTTCCGACAATCTCGCTGAGTGTCCACTGGCGGGCAAAGGTGCCGAGTTTCGGCGATTGACCGGGTCCGCCGCCCAGTCCTTCTGCCCCGCTCCCCACGCCGAAGCCCGCACTGTTGTAGATGCCTTTTTGTTGTACCGACATCAGAATGTGGTTCGACTGGTCCAGGAGTTCGTCGATCCGTTCGATGGAATCGAACTCGCCGGCGCAGCACTCCAGGAACTCGCGATACTCGCGGGTAAACTTCGTCGCTTCATTCTGGATCTCAACAATCTTGAGCGGCTCTTTCGGGGGCGATGCGTCATGATCCGACGGGTCGAGTGTCTCCGGTTTCTTGGCGTCGCGTTCTGCATCGTACAGGGGCGTGCAGCCTGCATCGGGAGTGGCGGTGATCCGCTTGTCTGCCGTGCGGTCCGGGCACCAATAGATCTTTCCGGGCCGGTTTAGGGGATTGTCGGTTCGGAACTCTCCCGCCTGTGCGGAGGGCAGTAGGCCTAGCAGGAGAAGCCCGGCGAGCAGCGGTGTAAGTGATCGTGGATGAGGAAGCAATATGGTGTGCATCATGAAGTGATGATGCCCCCGGCATGACATTGTGTCAACGAAAGGGGGGATTTGTGATGCGCTTGAAAAGCCCGCTGCTGTTCGGTACCCTCCGGCCATACGACCCTCCCGCACACCTCTATCTGAATAGGACGACCCATCGATGCGCCGATTTTCACGCCGAATGCCTGTGAGGGCACGACCACCTTATTTCAAACGCAATACTTTGATGAGACGGCCTATTTGACTCAGAGCGGGCAACTCTATAGTGAGGCCACAGCCGCGGCGTTTGGAAAGGTGTATTGTTTCGGTCCGACCTTTCGCGCGGAGAAGTCCAAGACGCGCCGGCATTTGATGGAATTTTGGATGGTGGAGCCGGAGGTGGCCTTTGCGCAATTGCCCGATATGATGGATCTGGCAGAGCAGTTCTTGTCTCATATTGTGGCGGCGGTGCTGAAGAGTCGTCGCGCCGAGCTGCTCCTGCTTGAACGGGATCCGGCGAAACTGGAGCGTGTAACGGTGCCGTTTCCGCGCATCACCTACGAAGAAGCCATCGACATTTTGCAGCGCAAAGGAAATCCCGCGAAGCCTGGTGACGATTTTGGCGCCGATGATGAGACGATTCTGTCCAAAGAATTCGATCGACCGGTCATCGTGCACCGGTATCCTGCGGCGCTGAAAGCATTTTATATGGAGACGGATCCGGAGCGGCCTGATCTGGCGCTCTGTATGGATGTGCTGGCGCCGGAAGGCTATGGAGAAATCATCGGCGGCGGCCAACGCATCCATTCTCACGAAAAACTTTTGGGACGCATTCAGGAGCACCATCTACCGGTTGAGGCGTTTCAATGGTATCTCGACCTTCGCCGGTACGGCTCGGTTCCGCATGCAGGGTTTGGAATGGGTATTGAGCGTGCCGTGGCCTGGATTTGTGGGCTCGATCACGTGCGGGAAACGATTCCCTTTCCCCGGATGTTGTATCGACT
>CAKKRE010000071.1 GCA_919902505.1 Nitrospiraceae bacterium | reverse complement strand
TGATTTATCAATCTTCCTGGTCTTTTTGGTCTTCTTGGTCTTCATATTTCTCTCCATCAATTTTCGAAAAACGCCGCCTTACCTCTCAGTCAAATCACCTCTTCCAGCCGGTTGAATGTGTCCCACGACCACGATCCGGTTCAGTGATTTATCAATCTTCCTGGTCTTTTTGGTTTTCTTGGTCTTCATATTTCTCTCCGATTAATTAGTTCGTGTCCCCAGATTATCTTTCCTGAATACCGGGAACGCCTTAATTAATTCATATTGTGTCCCCGGATTATATTTCAAAACCTCCTTAATTCGGTAAGCTGTCCCCCGAGGTCTCCATTACTATTTCATATAATCACGGATAAATCTTCTAAGCCATTTAATCATATCAGTTACATCTTCTGGTTTTATCTTGTCAAAATGTCCGTGGTCTGCATTATTTCTAATATCCGCTTTTGCCGTTATTTCCTTCTGGACTAATTTATCATAAGCATTCGCTTTGGCTAAAGAGATATTCAGTGGGTCTATTTTGGTCACTGGTGGATAAATAATCCCTTTCTTGTCACATAATTTTCGCAATGTATCCTCTAAAACACCGCCAGCTAAAGATGCCGCTGGAACATGGAACCCTTCTTGCAGTAACATTTCAGATTGAGAAATAAAATCATCCAGTAAATCTGCTCTCACCAAATATTTCACGTCAGCAAGGAAATCGCCATCAAAATCTCGTTTTGCAGCCTCAACAATGCCATAACAATGCGTAAAATAAAAACTATTATTTTTTGATTCCTTGTCTTCGGCTATTTGCAATAATTGTTTATAATGCTCGCTGTCTTCACCACAAACACGCTTGATTAAGTTAAGAGATTCCGTTCTCCATCTTAAATAATCTATATTAGAAGGGAAATTTCTCCAGTTATGGCCATCCCAACCATTTGCTTGTATTATTTTTATGCCTTCTTCAAGAAGCAGGTTAAATTTACCGGTTATTTTTTCTTTTATATCCATTTAGCAACTCCTTTAATTACAAAATATTAATTTAATAAGAATAACAGTTAAAATCCTAATGTATCTGCTTCGTCCTTTAGTTTCTTTATTCCGGGGACACGTACGAATTACGTTTCGCGTCTTCCGAATTTATTTCTCATTTATAATAAATTGTGACTTTT
>CAKKRE010000070.1 GCA_919902505.1 Nitrospiraceae bacterium | reverse complement strand
CTCTCGTGTCATCAACCAAGGAGGTTCTTATGAGACGTACCATCGTGCCTTCATTGTTATTCGCCCTCGGCCTGCTCGCATGGAGCGGCGAGGCCTCGGCCTTTTGCGGTTTCTACGTCGGCAAGGCCGATACCAAACTCTTCAACAAGGCCTCCGAAGTGGCCATTGCGCGCCACGAGAACAAAACGGTCATCACCATGGCGAACGACTTTAAAGGCGAGGTGACGGAGTTTGCGCTGGTGGTGCCGGTGCCGACCATCCTGGAGAAGGAGCAGATCCATGTCGGCGATCCGGCGGTACTGAAACATCTCGCCGACTATTCGGCGCCGAGACTGGTCGAATACTTCGACGAGAATCCCTGCCTACGTTATGAACTCATGGAGCGTCGGAGCATGGACGCGATGAAAAGCATGTCGCCCGCAGCAGCACCGGCCCGTGAGCGTGACAAGGCCTTAGGGGTCACGGTCGAAGCCCAATACACGGTCGGCGAGTACGACATCCTGATTCTCTCGGCCAAGGAGAGCAATGGGCTCGAAAGCTGGCTGACCGAGAACGGCTATCGCATCCCGAACGGGGCGTCGGCCGTCCTCCATAGCTATCTCAAACAGGGCATGAAATTTTTCGTCGCCAAGGTGAATCTGGGCGAGCAGACGAAGCTCGGCTTGACGCACCTCCGTCCGCTTCAGATTGCATTCGACTCGCCGAAGTTCATGTTGCCGATCCGGCTCGGCACGGTGAATGCCGATGGAGCGCAGGAACTGTTTATCTACTTTTTGACGAAGCAAGGCCGGGTGGAAACGACGAACTATCGGACCGTGCGACTCCCTGAGGCACAGGAAATTCCGCTCTACGTGAAAGACAAGTTCGGGGACTTCTATCGCGACCTGTTCACGCAACAGGTCAAACGGGAACACGAGCGCGGCCTGTTCCTGGAGTATGCCTGGGACATGAACTGGTGCGACCCCTGCGCGGCCAACCCGCTCAGCGCCGATGAACTCCGCGGCCTGGGAGTCTTTTGGCAGGATGGACAGGGGTGGACGGGCAAAGGCATGCCGATGGCGCAGAACGTGTTCATCACCCGGCTGCACATCCGCTACGACGCCGCGCATTTTCCCGAAGATCTGATGTTCCAGGAGACGTCGGATCGTAGCAACTTCCAGGCTCGCTACATCCTGCGTCACCCCTGGACCGGAACCGATGAATGCGCCGCTGCTACGGCGTACCGGCATCAACTACGGGAGCGATATGAGCGGGAGGCGCACACGCTGGCGTCACTGACGGGCTGGAACATCGGTGACATCCGCAAGACGATGAACATCGCTTCGGTGCCTGCCGGCGAGGAGAAGAAATGGTATCAGCGCTTGTGGACGAACTAGCGGGAAGAGGCGAAATGCAGGCGGCCGGGACAACCCGGCCTCCGTATCAGCAGGCATATCGTAGGTTCGTCGCGCAGCCGACGCCGCATCACTTACCGTGGCAATCCCCGGTTCGTTTCGCGTCGACTTTCATGGTCACCGACAGCGCATGATCGCCCTTGGGCGTCGCTTTGCGGACCACGGAAAACTCGGTGGGAGACACCGTCCCCTCCACGCGAGTGACCGCGTAGACGCCTTCAATGTCATAACTGACCTTTCCGCCTTGGATCGACATATTCACCACCTTGCTCGATGGATTGGGCTGAAACCCATTCAAGGCATAGTAGTTAAAGACGGCATCGGGATTGGCGAGATGCTCTTCCTTCACACAGCGAGTGCGGGTGTCCGGCTTCCCCGCCTCACCATTGCTGGCATCCGTGACCGCCGTCACCTGATATTCGCCTGGCTTCAGAGGAACCGATTCCGCCCGTACCGGCCCCGCCCATAGAGCGACGCCGACGATCACATACAGCAACACGTCTGTCTTCATCTTCAAGCCTCCTCATCGTACCGGGGTGCGCCGGCCCCTGGGTTCGCTATTTCCCCCCAGACCGCCTCGCCCGAAGTTCTGCCCCATCAAGGCCTTGGCGATTGTGCTCATGCTCCGCGTTATTGTCAACGGTAACGGCCTGCAAACGATCCGGACCGGCTCGACCATCCCGATTTCTCACCTGGCTCAATTTGGTCTCCACTATGGTATAGTCGTGGCACGATTCTGTTCGCCTCACGAAAGGAGTCTCCGCATGATTGCCAATCATCGCCTGATCGTCACCGCATTCGGGGGGCTCTCACTCCTCTTGTTGCTCTCGGCCTGCTCCTTCAAAGCGACCTTCAAGGAAACGACGGACACGACCTCGAACATTACCGGGACCACATCCGGACGCATCTGGTGGAACGAAGACGGCCTGCTGAAACCCGAACACAAGGTTGCGGCTTTCACCTCCTACAATGCGGACAATCTTCAATCCGACGCGGCCCGCGGACAGGGCGAGTACCTGGTCTCGCTGGACCGCCTCATGGGCGCCTCCGACGCCTCGGCATTTCAACCGTTCGCGCAAGACTCATTCAGCCGCTGGATCCGGACCGGAAGCACCTCGACCACCGAGTTGGTGAATGATCTGCAATCCGCACTGCGCTAGCCGTTCCGGACACGCCATGGGCCGGGCGGCAGCAGTGACGATCCCAGCACCTCACTGGAGTTCGACATCGACATGAACGAGTTGCGCCCTCCGTTCACGATTCATCGGATCTTCCACCCCACAGATTTTTCGCAGGACAGCCAGGTGGCCTTCGCCCATGCACTCAAGCTGGCGCTGGTGTTTCGTGCCGAGCTGACGATCATGCATGTGGACCCGGCCGTCTCTCCGGAGGGATTCGAAGACTTCCCCCGTATTCGCCCGACCCTGGCTCAGTGGGGACTGCTGCCGGAATCCAGCTCCAAGAGCGATGTGACCAAACTGGGCATCCGGATCAGGAAGGTGCGCGCCCTGGCCGCCGATGCCAAACAGGCTATCATTCATCATCTGACGGCATCGCCGACGGATCTGATGGTGCTGGCCACGCATCAGCACGAGGGATTCGCCCGGTGGGTGCATCACGCGCTCGCGGAACCGGTCTCCCGTGAAATGCAGGTGAAGACGCTATTTGTCCCGTCGCACGTGGAAGGGTTTGTCTCCAGGGAGACAGGCCAGACCTCGCTCCAGCGCCTGCTCCTGCCGATCTCCATCCAGCCGCCTTCCCAGCCCGCCATCGATGCCGCAAGCGCGCTGATCTCGGAACTGAGCGCCCCGCCCGTCACGCTGACCCTGGTTCATGCGGGGAAGGAACCGGACGTCAACGCGCTGGAACTGCCTCAAAAAGCAGGCTGGTCCTGGAATCAATTATTCGGCAAAGGCGATCCGGTGGAATGGATTCTGGCGGCAGGGGCGGAATTCGACGTGGACTTGATTGTCATGGCGACGAAGGCACAGGACAGCCTGCTGGACATGCTACGCGGCAGCACCACGGAACACGTGCTCCGCGGCGCGCGCTGCCCGCTGCTGGCGATTCCGGCCAAGCTTATCTGATCCGGACCGCACGAAACAGGGTCTGCGTCCTAACCGCCGACGCGACCGACCTCGACGACCGGCGACACCTGCCGGTCGTTCGTCTCGCGGCCCGTCACCGTACGCACGACCATCCCGTCTCGAAAAACCACGAAGTTCGACGGCACCGCGGCAATGCGGGGCCCCGGCAGAATGAGCCCCGCGAGGTTCAGCGGATCGGCGGCGGAAATTTTGATGTCCTGCTGGGTCGCAGCACCAGGTCGCTTCTTGAGCGCCCGCAACGCCTCCAATGCGCCGGGCAACGCAAACTGCTCGCCGGTAAAGCCGCTCACGAATCGCCCCCCGCGAATTTCCCCCGTCAATTCGAGCCGCCGATAACAGACCAGCAGGTCGCGCCAGGATGAAACCATCGACTCCCGCCCCAGGAGATCTCGAAACACTACTCCATACCGCTGCAACAGTTGCCGAGCCAGGTGCTCGGTAGAGCTGATGGCCGACAGCGGACCGCTCTCAGTCGATCTCAGGAGCGACCAGCGTCCGCCCACATGGCGCGGCCGGCGACTTCGATCCGACGCCGCCGCACGCCGCCGCTTCGGATCGATCAGCGAACGCAGATTGTCGAACCCGTCGGCGGTCACTAGGCCGGCCGCGACCAGTTCCCACAACCCGTCTTCCACCTCGGAGGCCAGCAACCGCGTCCCATGCAACAGCTCGCTGAAAAAACTCGCGCCCCGCGCCTGCAGGCAATGCCGGATGGCCTGCGCCGAACCACTCAAGCGTGCGGACAGATCGAGACGCGCCAACTCCTCACCGGCCGCCGCCAGCAAGACCGGCCCATCCTCGCGCACAAAGATACCGACGGGCGCGACCCGGGTCGGAATCACGCGACGCCCCGACACAGGATTCAACTCCTGCATCAGGCGGGGATGCGGCGTCAGACGACCCCACATCAGCGCGCCGCTCAAACACAGCCGATCGAGCCATTCAGGCTGATACTTGGCCATGCGGACGCGCAGGATCTGTGACTCCCAGGCCGACGCGGCTGCCTCAAATCCACCGAGTTGTTTGACGATTTCAAGCAGCCCGGCTTCTCCGTGCAGGCGCGCGCCCGACGCCGCATGTTGCCACTGAAACAGGAACCGCATGAACTCGGCGGCCGTGACCGGCTCGATTTCTTTGCGCAACCGCCCGATCGTCAAGCGATGAATCCGGGCGAGCAGGCGGCGATGACAAAACTCGTGAGAAGTGACAGGTGAAAGGTGACACGATGGATCTCTTGCTTCAAATCTCGCACTGAGCGGCTGACGGAATTGGCCACGGAGCAGATGGCCTTGGGATTCGAGTCGCAGAAACGTGGACTGAACGTCCGACTCGGACAGATGCAGCGTCTGCGACAGTTCCCTGGCCGTCGTCGGCCCGATACTCTCCATCCATCCCAGCACCACCCGGTTCAAGACCTCTTCCTGCTCCACCGGTTCCGTCGGATCAACCGGGCCGGTCGCCGGATCGATCCGCGCATCGGGAAACAGCAACCCGGCGTAATGGCGATACTCCGCTGCCAGCCACCCCAGCTGTACCTCTCCCTTCCAAAGGGTGGCCACACGACCGGCAGCAGCAAGCGCCGGCACCAGCAGATCCCAGCCGGGCATGCGCGCACAGGGCACCCAGCCCAGCGACAACAGCGCATCGTGGAATTCCTCCGCGTCCCGCACCTCCGGCCAGGACTCCTCGATGACCTGATCGATGGCCGATTGATCCAGGGCGCCCATGTCACCCGCCAGTTCAGGCGGCAAGCTGCGTCGCATGTCCACCGCCCGGGCCCGGCGTTCCTCCAACGGCGCGTCATCGAGAAAGGCATAGGGATTGGCGTTCAAGATTTCGTGACAAAACGCGGAGGGCATCGGCGTATCGACGGCCAGACAGGTCATTGCGCCCTGCTCGATCTTCTCCAGCACGGCGATCAATCCGTCGAGATCCATCGCTTCCGTCAGACAATCGCGAATCGTCTCCTGCGCCAACGGATGATCCGGAATCTGCCGGACCGTTCGCGCTCCCTGAAAATTATCCTGACAGGCAATCGCATCGGGAAACACCGCGGCGAGAAGATCTTCGGCGCGCATCCGTTGAATCTGCGGCGCCACCCGCTTCCCTCCGACAAACCGGAGCAGCGCCAGGGCCCGCGAGGCATTCCACCGCCACCGCGTCATGAACATCGGCGCTTGCAGCACCGCCTGCGTCAACACCTCCCGCAGCGTTGTGACGTTCAGGAACGCAAACACCGTATCGAGCGGAAAGCTGTGCTTCTCCCCCAACGACAGGACAATGCCTTCATCCGTGGCGGCGGCCTGCAACTCAAAGTCGAAGGTCACACAAAACCGCTTCCGCAAGGCCAATCCCCAAGCCCGATTGATCCGCCCGCCGAACGGCGCATGGATGACCAGCTGCATCCCGCCGCTCTCGTCGAAAAATCGTTCCGCCACGATGGTCTCCTGGGTCGGGACCGTCCCCAGCACCGCCTTGCCCGCCAGGATATATTCGACCGCCTGTTGCGCCCCCCGCTGATCGAGACCACATTCCTGCCTGAGCCACTGCACGGGCAGGGCCGCGGCCGTGGAGAGTGCTTGATCGTCACCGAGCCGGTGATCGATGTCCGCCTTGAGCCGCGCCACTTCCGCCGACAGTTCCGCGGTACGCGCCGGCGCCTCCCCGCGCCAGAATGGAATCGTCGGCGGAGCGCCCCGCGCATCCTCAACCCGCATCTTGCCGGTCTCCACACCTTTGATCCGCCAGGACGTGTTGCCCAGCAGGATGATGTCTCCGGCCAGACTCTCGACGGCAAAATCCTCGTCGACCGACCCCACCACCGTGCCGTCCGGCTCCGCAATCACGGCGTAGTTGGCCGTGTCGGGGATCGCACCGCCTGAGGTGATGGCCGCCAGGCGAGCGCCGCGACGGCCCCGAATGTGGTGATTGATGCGGTCGTGATGGAGGTAGGCCCGCCCCCGGCCTCGACTGGTCACGTACCCATCGGCAAGCATCGTCACGACGGCATCGAAGGTCGACCGATCCAGATCGCGATAGGGCATGGCGCGCCGGCACAGATCGTAGAGCTCCGCCTCATCCCACGACTGTGTCGCCGCGGCGGCCACGATCTGCTGCGCTAACACATCCAGCGGCGCAGGCGGCACCTCGATGCGGTCCAGCACTCCGGCCCTGATCGCCCGGATCAACGCGGCACATTCGATCAATTCGTCACGCGTGGTGGCAAAGAGCCGGCCCTTGGGAATGGCATGAATCCAATGGCCCGCACGCCCGATCCGCTGGAGGCCGGTGGCGATCGAGCGGGGGGACCCGATCTGGCACACGAGATCCACGGTTCCGATATCGATGCCGAGTTCCAGCGAGGCCGTGGCCACCACCACGCGTACGGCGCCCGTTTTCAATCGATCTTCGGCCGACAGGCGGATCGTTCGCGACAGACTGCCGTGATGCGCCGCCACCACCTCGTCCCCAAGATGCCGCAACCGCTCTTCCAAATAATGCGAGACCCGCTCAGCCAGCCGTCGCGTATTCACAAACACCAGGGTGGAACGGTGTCCTTCGACCAGCGCGGCGACACGATCATAGATATCGCTCCAGATCGCATTCGTCGCGACGGCCCCGAGTTCATCCTTCGGCACTTCCACGGCCAGATCCATATCGCGGCGATGGCCCACGTCGATAACCGTACAAGGCGCAGAGCTGATGGCTACTGGCTGATGGCTTCCGACTTCCACAGGAGATCCGACCACTGATGGCTGATGGCTGACGGCTTCGCATGACGTGTGACCATCGACGATCGACGGGTTTCTATTTCCCACCAAAAACTTCGCAATGGTGTCGATGGGCCGCTGCGTCGCCGACAGGCCGATGCGTTGAACCTCCGCGCCGGTGAGCGCCGCCACCCGCTCCAGCGACAGGGCCAGATGCGCGCCTCGTTTATTGGGCGCCACGGCATGAATTTCATCCACGATGACCGTGCGCACGGTCTTCAACATGGTCCGGCTTTTTTCCGCCGTCAGCAGGATAAACAATGATTCGGGAGTCGTGATCAGAATGTGCGGCGGACGCCGAAGCATCTGTTGCCGCTCGGTCATGGGCGTGTCGCCGGTACGTACGACCACCCGCAGTTCAGGCAACAACATGCCGGAAGCCAACGCGGCCTGCCCGATCTCGCTGAGCGGCTGTTGCAGATTTTTCTGCACATCGTTGCTCAGCGCTTTCAGCGGCGAGACATAGAGCACCTGCGTCTCATCCCGCAGCTCACAGCGTACCGCCTGCTGAAAGAGAGTATCGATGCAGGAGAGAAAGGCCGCGAGGGTCTTCCCCGAACCCGTCGGCGCTGAAATCAGCACGTCACCACCGGATTGAATCGCAGGCCAGGCCTGCATCTGGACATTCGTCGCAGACGCGAATCGGGTCGTGAACCACTCGGCAACGATGGGATGAAACGGCAGGGCGGACATCAGAGAATCATCGTAGCACAACCGGAAACGACAACCCATCGCGCAGGCCGCCACGGATGCGGATTGAGGAGATGGAAGACGAGGCAGCGGCGATCCTGACAATGGAGATGTTCAGAACAGAGAGACCGGGACGATCAGGACTGGTGGGATGCGACGCGACCGATGATGCTCAGGAGATGCTTCGGACAGAATGTTTCGAGCGATGGCTTTCGCCCCCTTACCCCCCGTAGGTCTTCAAAATGTCGTAGAAGAGCCGGCACTCACTGCAGTAGTCCCTTGAAAACCGCACCTGAGAGGGCGGCACGACATGGCGTGCCAGGTAACTGGGAAAATCGACCCAGCTGTTGGTCCCCCAGGTCGAGGCCCCCTCATCACGAACCCGGCGGCACAACTCACACATCGGTACGACTCGAACCATCGTCGGTCTCCTTTTGCGCGAATCCATCGCATGGCCGGACAGCAGGCGGTCAGGTGTCTTTCGTGCGAGCCACCCGCGTGTGAAGACCATCCGGACAGCAGACCCGTTCACCTTGCAGCACCCGGCCGAGATAATGCCCGAGATCGACCGTGAGATGCTTGACGAGATATCCCCTGGCGCCTGCCTCGAACGCGGCCGTGACGTAGACAGGGTCTTCATGCGAAGAGAAAAACACGACCTTGCTGTTGGGCATCGTCTCATACAGCTGCCGGGCAGCCCCAAGCCCTTCGAGAAACGAGAGGGAGAAATCCAGAATGACCAACTCCGGCGAGATCTGCCTTGCAGTCAATACAATGGCTTCCGCTTCGGTTTCGGAAGACACCTCGAATTGAGGCTCCAACAAAATCTCCAGAAAGGCCAGCATAGCCCGCGATGAATCGCCGATGAGAACCCGGGGAAGGGATAGTTTCCTTCGCATATTCCTACGAGTCACTGCTTAGAAAATAGAGGCGTATAATAGGCAAGTGAAGGGAAAACCACACGCGTAACAACGCGGGTCCTGGCAGCTAAAAAATACCTGCATTCAGACTAGTAATCCAAGAGCCGAAGGAGAGGCAACGGGAGGAAGGCAGCTACGCCTGACTGGTTAATCCCTGGGCCAAGGCATATTTGACGAGCTCGACGGTGGTGTGAAGATTGAGCTGTTCCATGATCTGACCTTTATGGAACTCAACGGTGCGCGGGGAGATTTTGAGGGTGCCGGCAATATCCTTCACGGTATGGCCTTCGGCCAGCAATTGCAGCACTTCACGCTGACGGGTGGTCAGTTCCGGGCCAGACGGCGCCCCGCCATCGATCCCGCGCAACATACTTTCCACCACATCCTTGGTCACCAGGGGGGTCACATAAAAGTTCCCGCTCCGCACAGCCCGTATCGCCTGCCCCAGTTCTTCACCCACGCAGCGTTTGAGCAGGTAGGCGGAGGCGCCGGCCTCGAAGGCCGCCCGCACATAGGCAGGATCGGCATGCATCGTGATAAAGACCACTTTGACCTGGGGAAACTTGACCTTCAGGACACGGGCCGCATCGATCCCGTTCAGCACCGGCATCGAGATGTCGAGAATCACGATATCCGGCTTCAACTCCGGAATGGCCTCCAGCAGGGCACGCCCGTCCCCGACGGTCCCGACCAGTTCACACTGGTCATCCAGCAGCCGCCGAAACCCTTCCAACACCAGGGTGTGATCATCCGCCAGCAGCACGCGTGGCAGGGTCATGTCGCCACCCGTGCTAACGGCACATACATCGACACCGTCGTTCCCCGTCCCGGATTGGATTCCACCTCGCAGGATCCCTGCACCGCCAGCAAACGCTCCCGCATGTTCAACAACCCCAAGCCGCCTTCCGCCCGATCGATCGCCAGCTGATCGAACCCTCTGCCGTCGTCACGCACCACCACGACCAGCCCCTCGTCTTCGACCGTCACCTCCACCTCCACCCGGGAGGCCTTGGCATGTCGTGCAATATTCGACAGGCTTTCCTGGATCACCCGGTACACGGCGGTCGATGTGGTTTTGTCGAGCTGGTGATCGAGCGGTTGGTGCACAAACAGCGCCTTCACCCCTGTGCGGCTCGAAAAGTCATCCAGCAACCGCTGCAAAGCCGCTTTCAACCCCAGATCGTCCAGGATGGAGGGATGGAATCGATACGCCATAAACCGCACATCGTCCGACAGCTCCTCCAGCCCCTTCAAGGCGTTGCGGAGGGCATCCTGCGCGGCTGACGGAGCGGAACCGATCTGCCGGTCGACGGCCTGCAAATCCAGCATCAGCAAGGCCAGCCGTTGATTCACGTCATCGTGCAAATCCTGGGCGATCCGCCGGCGCTCCTCTTCCTGCGCCGTCAGAATCCGACCGGTCAACGTATGCAGCTGTTCTTCGCTTCGCTCCAAGGCCAGACGGCTGGCGGCCAGGTCCGCCGTGCGCGCGTCCACTCCTTGCTCAAGCCGCTCGTTGACTTCCTTCAGCAATAACTCCGTGCGCCGTCGCTGATAGATAAACATGACCGGAGTCCAGATGCCGAACAGACTGAACAGGTGATTGCCCCACTCAAACCATGCCGGAAGGCCCGGCACACGGGGACTGAACGGAGCGGCCATGATGGTCAACAGCGAGCAAGTGACGGCTGTGCCGATCGGCAGCCATCGGTACTGACTGGCCGCGGACAGAAAGACGACGGCGCTATACAGCACCGCGTTCGCCACTCCCAGCGGCAAGAGGAGATCCAAGACGAAAAAGAGGCACCCCAGCAGACCCGCTGCCCAGACCATGAGACGCTGTCGCCGATGCGACGGGTCATCGGCCGATTGCCTGCTCGATTCCTTCGTCTCCTTCTGCCTGGCGCTGAAGGGTCCCATAGGGGCAAGATCTTAGCATGCGTCGCTCGCCGGAGACCAGAACCAGAATAAGCAGGAGTCGACGGCAGCAAACCGATCAGCCGTTCAGGTATGATGCGCCGATGACCACGCCGCGCACTCTCGTCATTCTCGGATCCGGGTATACTGGCCGCTGGATTGACACGTTGGCCGTGCAACAATCCTTGCCCATCCTGGCCAGCAGCCGTCACCCCGATCGCCATTTGAGCGATGTCGAGCCGTCAAGACGGATCCAATTCGACCTGGCGGAGCCGAGCACCTGGTCCGCACTCCCGCGGGACGCCGATATCATCTGGACGTTTCCCGCCACGCCGCTCGAACAGGTCCAGGCATTTGCCCGACACTCGTGCCGCCTTCCCGGAAGGCTGGTGGTGCTGGGCAGCACCTCTGCGTATGACCGGGAAGGCGGCCCCGTGGATGACCTTCCTCCTTGGATCGACGAAGCCCATCCCATCAATACCAGCCTTCCCCGCGTGCAGGGCGAGGAATACCTGCGTACGCATCACGGCGCGATGATTCTACGCGTCGCCGGTATCTACGGCCCGAATCGAAACCCCGTGGAATGGATCCGGCAGGGCCGTGTCGGTCCGACGGACAAGTTCGTCAACCTCATCCATGTCGAAGATCTGGCGCACCTCTGTCTTCTGGCGCTGCAACGCGGACAGGCCGGAGACACCTACAATGTGAGCGATGGACACCCGCGCCGCTGGGCCGATATTTGCGCGGAAGTCTCCGGCAGGTGGGGAGTGGTGAGTGCTCGACAGGCGGATCGCAGCGAATCAGGCAAACGCATCCGGAATCATAAGATTCTCACACAGCTGGGCTACACGCTCCGGCACCCGGAATTCTACGACGCACTCCAGTCGATTGAAGCGGACAGACAGCCCCCGATCGGGCTGTGAGGCCTCGGACCACCGGTGCTCAGGCCCGTAACAAGGCCATCACACTCAGACACACCAGCAGATTGTTGATGGCGTGCCCGATCAGCCCCGGCCAGAGACTGCCGGTCCGTTCATAGGACCAGGCCCAAATCACCCCGCTCCAGAAGACGCTGAGGAATCCGATCAACCCGTACCCATGGGCGAGCGCAAACAACGCCGCGCTCAGCATGGCGGCCACCCCCCACTGAAACCGGCGACGGAACACACCGAACAACAGGCCGCGAAAAGCCAGTTCTTCAAAGACCGGCGCAAAGAACACGTATTCCATCAGGCTGACCATGAGGGTCGGCGACGATCCCCACACGAGATCCGCATCGAACCACTCGGTCCAGTGACTGATCAAATTCAATGGTTCCGCCATCCTGCCCAGCACCCATTCGCCCACGAGGCCGGCTGCCACGACCGCCAGCACCGCCAACCCCAATGGTCCCACATGGCGCGGCTCGATGCGCAGTCCGAATCCACGCCAGAACGTCTGCCGCTGGGGCCGGAGCAAATGGTAGTAGGCCAAGGCCAGCAGAGGCAGATTCGACAACGGCACCGCGACGACCCGCAACGAGGGATAATCGCCGGCGACGTAGAGAAACGCCACGGTCAACAGAGCGCCCACCGCCCCCCCGCGCAGGAGCACCCCCGCGCCCAATCGGCCGGCCCAGAGAGGCGGAAGCTCCGCGGACCCTACGCGAAACATCGCCGTGCCTTGGCCCCGCCGGACCCACAACACCAGCACGAACAGCCCCACGATCATGAGCGTCAATTCGAGCAAGGCAAACGCCCGGGAGCGCCACAACAATGCCTCCACCCGCTGCTGCGACGAGGTCTCAATCGTCACCAGTAAGGGCCGGTCTCCTGCTCGTTCGGCGATTCGAGTCGCCAGGCGGCTGTAGAACCAGCCCGACACGGACTGCTCCGCCAGATAGGCCTGCAACTCGAAGCCCGAAGCGGGAGGCACGCGAGGCTCCACGTACCCGGCCTGCAGAAGCCTGACAAAGGTCGGGTACGGTTCGCCCTGCCGAACCCATCGAGCCATTTTCTGTTGCACAACCGGAAGGTGCCCCGACTCGGCCTCCAAAATCGCCAGGTGCAAATCGACAGAGGGGTCGGACGATTCCTCAGCCAGTTCGCGATACCATTCAATCGCCTGCTCCCGGTCGTTCGCGTCACTGCCCATCGTGGCTTCATAGAGAAACTGTTCCCAGACCGGCAGGGTCTTGAGCCCGTCTTCCTGATCCATCAAGCGCCCGACCATGTGACTGAGCGCTCGTTCGGCATCCGGCACCCGCTCCACACGCGACACATCGAACGACAGCCAGGCGACCACCGCAATTGACGCACTGAGAACGACCGTCGACAACCAGGTGATGGCACGGGAGAAGCCGGGATCGTAGGCATGTGGGGGAGGAGGCGCCCCGACGCAGGGCAACGGAGACGCGGGCGTCTGGGATGTCGAGCCGGTCGATTCGTCTGCGTCCACAGGTCCTCCGGGGCGTGAT
>CAKKRE010000069.1:4626-10070 GCA_919902505.1 Nitrospiraceae bacterium | reverse complement strand
GATCGTGACCGTGAAACGGCCCAACTCATGTACAAAGAATTTCTGGAAGACTCCATTGCCAAAGATTGAAGGCGATCTGGCGGCAGCGCTGACCCTGCTCCACAAGTATTTCGAACAAAAGAAGATCCCCTTCGCGCTTATCGGGGCGCTTGTGCCGGCTATCCTGTTGCCATCCCAGATAGGAATTCGAGAAACCAGGGATGCCGACCATGTGATCCGAGTGTCTTCCTGGGCTGAATGGGAGACTGTGATAGCCGATCTTGTCACCGTAGGGTTCGTACGAAGCCGCAGCGAACAAGAACACCGCCTGCATTTTCGAACGGCTGAGATCGACCTCATCCCATATGGCATCGCCAACGGCCCAGACGAAGTGTTGGTATGGCGCAAGTCCGGCAATCGCATGAACCTGGCAGGATTTTGGGACGTATTTGAGCATGCCGTACCGGTCGAATTAACCAAGAGTCTTACGGTTCCGATTATCCCCCTCTGGCTTTTCTCGGCCCTGAAAATCTTTGCCTATCTTGACAGGAAGTTTCCCAGAGACCTCCGTGACCTCGCATACGTGTTGGAGCACTATGAGTCGTTGGAAATGGGAGAGCGACGATTTGAGATCGTCGGTGCAGCGGACAATGTGACCTACGAGAATGCCGGTGCTTATTTCCTAGGAACTGATATTCGCACGAACCTTTCATCGATGGCTGCGTTAAACATGGTGAGAGACTTCCTAGCTGGCGTCACCGACAAGTATCACCCTGTCATAAATACCGTTCTTCGAGAGGAATCCCTACTGGAATCAGGCAGACGAAGAATATTTGTCTATCAACTCATACAAGCCTGCCGCTTAGGGCTAACAGGCGTGGCTGAGTGAGACGACCGGAATTGGAAAAAGATAACCCGACCGCCCCGCAGCTCTATGTCGGGCCCAGAAGAAGGCGCGCCCTGTCCCGTGCAACCACACCGTCACACGCTCCGGCGCAGGACGCGATTGCAGCCACGATGCAGGCGTTGACGGCGGCAGCGGAAGAGTTCGTGAGCGGCGTGCCCTATATGCAGGACTTAGACAAGGAACGGAACGCCCTGCTGGCGGCGATCGCCCAGACGCAGACGCTGCTGGCGACCGAGCACGTGACTGTGACACGCGCAGCGCGAACGTCGAAGCGGCGTTAGCCCCATACACAACGGGGGGAGCAACTCTCGTTGCTCCCCCCGTGTACACAGACTCTTTTGCGGCTCTCACATACCCGCGCGCTCTGGCTTACGCCACCTGCTGAATCGCAGACAACAACCACTTGCCGTGTTGATAGCGCATAAAGGTCCAGACCTCGGTCGTTTCGATCGGCTTCTCGACACTCCCCTCGATGAGATACCCGGCATCACCCGGCGCCTTCGACAAGGAGACGGTATAATCCCGGGCGCTCCAATGCAAGCTCACCGTCGCATACTGCACCGTATTCTCAACCCACGACTCCCGAACTTCAGCTTGGAGCAGCACCACATCTTCCACACGGTTCGCCTGATCCTGGCTGGTCAGTTCGGCCAGGCCGGTACTGAAATACTCCAGCATTTCCGGCGTCACCAGCCGACGCAATGCGGACAGATCCTGCTTGCCCCAGGCGGTTTGGATGTCGGTCAGCGATTGCTGAAAGGCCGCCTTGTCGGCTGAGGCGATCTCGCTATCGATCGTGGCCGTTCGGAGTGTCGACACGGGCGAATCGGCCAACAGCGAGCCGCTCACCGCGCTGCTCCGCGTGATGCCTGAGAAATCAGGCGCCACCGCAGGCTTACGCGATCGCAGATAGAAAAACAGCGCCCCGGCTCCCATGAGCATCAACAAAATGAGCATGCCGCTCGGGCCGGACGCTCCGGCCTGACCGTTATCCCCGACTTGCTCTCCCGCTTCGTTGGTGCGCGCGCTGCTGTCGGTCGCCCCGAACAGCATATGCCCGATCCACGATCCGGCCAAACCGCCGGCGATGCCCGCTAACAGGGGATTGCGCTGAATCCACGACGGCTGTGCGGCAGGCGTCGGCCTGGCCGTCGAAGCCGGACCGCTGGCCACGGATGGCGGCGGGCTCGTCGCCTGCCTGGCGGTCGTGGATTGCTCAATCGGCTTGGCGCCGTTGTCTTGATAGGTGCGTGCGCCGCGGCTGCCCATACTCCCGGACGAGGCCCCGCTGCGCGATCCGCCGGAATACCCTCCTCCCGATCCGCCCCGCGCCTTCGCGAAGGAAACGGTTGGCACCCCGATCAGAGATAACACGAGACATGCGGCCATGACTTTAGTTGTATTCAAGCTGGATATCCTTTCTATCGATGACAGAATGAATCGGGAACGTCCCATCATCCTACCAGCAATGACCGAAGAAAACCTAAGATTCGTCCTGTGGATGGGGCTGATCGCATGGTGGCTGGTTTCCTTGTAAGATGGCCTGGCATCATTCGTCTCATTCTCTCGCATCCGGAACCAGCCCGGACTTCGCCTTGAAAGGAGCCATCGTGAAACAGGGATATCGTTTGATCGTGGTGGATAAAGACGGTGTATTAGTGTCTGAATTTCAACTGACGGAGCAGGCCTTGGCTGCGCCGGACGCGTTCGTGGCGGCGCTCAAAGAATCGGTCGAAGCCATCGAAGAAGCGGAGCCGTAAGGGCTGAGGCAGCGTGATCATCTGACGATACAAACCTCGATCATTCTCTCGAACGCCCCATACATCCCTCCCCCACCCGGCTTGCGCCCAGGTGGCTAGCGCGCAGGCAACATCGGAATCGCTCAAGCGGTCTGGTATAGAATGACGTCCATCGTTAGGAACCGGGAGTCTCATATGGAATACCCCATCGTTATCGAGCCAGACCTCGAAGCCGGAGGTTATGTCGTCTCCTGTCCGACCTTAAAAGGCTGCGTCTCACAAGGGGAGACCGAAGAGGAAGCGCTGGAGAACATCAAGGATGCCATCAAGACCTACCTCGAAAGCGTCGAGGATCTGAAACGCCTCAAGAAGTTACGCACCGTCGAAGTCAGCGTATGACGAAGCTGCCGCAGGTCTCTCATGAACGGATTTCTGGCCGCTCCGGCTACCCCCTTTGCAAGGTGTGACTCACTCGCCTCTTACCTCAACTCCAACGGCCGCTTCGCCCGCGCCAGCGGCACCGTGCGCTTCCGGCCCTCCCCCTTTTTCGCCCTGCGGAGTTCCAGCAAGTCTTCCATGTCCTCCAAACGTTCCTTGAGCGACACGAACTCTTCATACGGCAACACCGCGAATTGCTTTTTTCCGTCTTTGATCAAAATCTCCGGGTGTAACGTCATCCTGGTCTCCTCATAGTCAACGATAGGTTTCCTCGCGAAGGTCTGATCAATTCACGTTTGCGCTGAGAAATCTGTTCATGGGTTGCTCAATGAGAGTAACCAGTATCGGAAGGAGATTATCGGGGACATCTTATCGGGATTCGCCCGCAGACGGTTCATCCCCACTCGCGCGGGGAACACGTTTTCGCTCTTCCGGTGTGAGCTCCGCGCGGCCGGCGAAAATGTAGCCACGTAGAGTCGTGTGCAAATGCACCAACCATTCGGCAGGGTGGTCCTCGCAAGTATAAATAATTTGCTGCTTTCCGTCGGTGGTGATGACGTTAATCTGCCTGATGCTCATCAGGATCTGGTTGCCTGGTGGGTCCTGGGCGACCTGGCCGTTCTCGTCTTGGACAAACCAACCGATCCGCTTCGCCTTGGCGGTTCCGCCGGGGGTCGTGTCGATTTCTGAAATCGGGACGCGCATGGCTACCTCTCGGTGATGTCCTGGGTGAAGTCCGACCACCTGGTACCTGGCTTCATGATCCGATTGAATCGGGCTTCGGCGCTGGCGATCGCTTTCGGGTCGATCCCGTAGTTCGTCATCAGCTGTTTCACGTCGGTCCACTTGTCCGCCCATGGCTTCTTCACGTCGTCGGGGATCTCGGCATCGAGGTTGTCCAATTGCCTGAAGTACCAAATGCGGGGCGTGTCGACGGTGGAGGTGCTCAGGTTCAGGCCGTTGTCGATCAGGCCCAACTTGCCGGCGTTGGCTCCTCTGGTCTTCACCATCCAGTTTCCGCTGTGGCGATCGGTGTTCCCGAGAATCCAGTTCATGACGAAGCTCCGGCGCACGTCGTTGGTCTTGCTGCCGGCATGCCCGGCTTTTACCCCACTGTCGAATCCGTCCATGAAACGCTGGGCGCTCCCGATCTGGTCTCCGACATATCGGACGACGGTTTCGGGGACGAGGTCTCGCATGCCGACCACGTCGGCGATGTCGCTGGTCAGGGCTTCCCGAATGAAATACTCCCCAGGCCGGATGCCGTTTCGTGCGCTCTGTTCTCCAGCCGATCGTTTCCAGACGGCGCGCTCTCCGTTCTTCAGGGTGATCACCTGGCTGTCGTTGATGCCGCCGCCCAGGTCTTCGATCGTTTGGACTTCGCCGGTCTGCAATCGTCGGCCGATCTCGCTGCGTGTCGGTGGAAGAGCTCGGACGGTTGGGATCGGGGTGGCCTCGTTCAAAAACGTGTCCGCCAGGAGTTGGGCTTTCTCCTTGGCCGCTTCGAGGCGATGGAGGAGAGCTCGCTGCTGGTTCATGTCCTCCGCAGGGAAATTCCCGGCGTTCTTCATCTTCTTCCACTTGGCCAGGGCTCTGGCGTAATCCGGTTCATCCCCACTCGCGCGGGGAACACCTCATCCCACCATGTCGGAGGAGCATTCAGCTCGGTTCATCCCCACTCGCGCGGGGAACACTGGAATGGTGTCCTTTGGATATCGCCCGCCCCGAAGGACGGGCGCTACGCAGCACGGCTAAGCCGTGCGAAGAGCCTCTATCGTTTCAATCCTCGCCCGCCCCGAAGGACGGGCGCTACTTGCAGGCGGAGTCGTGGGTAGGGGCTTGTTTCAGTTTCAATCCTCGCCCGCCCCGAAGGACGGGCGCTACGGGGGTAAAGCGTGAGCGGCACCCCCTACATGACGTTTCAATCCTCGCCCGCCCCGAAGGACGGGCGCTACCGAGAGAAGACAGATGGTGTGCCCGAACAAGAGAGGTTTCAATCCTCGCCCGCCCCGAAGGACGGGCGCTACTGTCTCCCCTCCCTCGTCATTGTCGTCGTCGTCAAGTTTCAATCCTCGCCCGCCCCGAAGGACGGGCGCTACCCCAAATGAGTACGCCTGCCAGTGCGTTAGCCTCGTTTCAATCCTCGCCCGCCCCGAAGGACGGGCGCTACAACTGATACGTGCAAAAAATGCGACAATTGCCGGGTTTCAATCCTCGCCCGCCCCGAAGGACGGGCGCTACCCTGCAAAAATTGCAGATGCCCTTGGGTTCATTGTTTCAATCCTCGCCCGCCCCGAAGGACGGGCGCTACGACGAATCACGCGGGAAGGACGGCTACCGTTTAGTTTCAATCCTCGCCCGCCCCGAAGGACGGGCGCTAC
>CAKKRE010000069.1:0-4526 GCA_919902505.1 Nitrospiraceae bacterium | reverse complement strand
CGTTTCAATCCTCGCCCGCCCCGAAGGACGGGCGCTACGGGTGGGTATAGCGGCGTGCTGATCTACCAATGGGTTTCAATCCTCGCCCGCCCCGAAGGACGGGCGCTACAACTGTGGAACGATATTGACGGCGGCGGATCGGTGTTTCAATCCTCGCCCGCCCCGAAGGACGGGCGCTACGCGTGCATGTCTCCACCGTGTGGCGGTTTCTTGAGAGGTTTCAATCCTCGCCCGCCCCGAAGGACGGGCGCTACTATTCGTGACTCACTCAGCCACTTCAGAGCCGTTGTTTCAATCCTCGCCCGCCCCGAAGGACGGGCGCTACGCAGTCGCGCCGATGTGTTTGCCATGCTGCAGGGGTTTCAATCCTCGCCCGCCCCGAAGGACGGGCGCTACGCTCCCCATCAAAAGACTGGACTGCTCCATACGTTGTTTCAATCCTCGCCCGCCCCGAAGGACGGGCGCTACGACATGACGATCCAAAAAGGCGGGTTTAAGGCCGTTTCAATCCTCGCCCGCCCCGAAGGACGGGCGCTACGCATGTCTCCACCGTGTGGCGGTTCCTTGAGCGGTTTCAATCCTCGCCCGCCCCGAAGGACGGGCGCTACCAGCGTGGCAAACACATCGGCGCGACTGCGTTTGTTTCAATCCTCGCCCGCCCCGAAGGACGGGCGCTACACGCTTAGGCTTGGTCTTGCGAGGTGCTGTCATCGTTTCAATCCTCGCCCGCCCCGAAGGACGGGCGCTACATGAACAGGATCCGTGATGGCGGCATGCACCATCGTTTCAATCCTCGCCCGCCCCGAAGGACGGGCGCTACCGCGTGAACAAAAACCCATGATTTCCCGCTAGGTTTGCCTGGGGTCGGCGCGAACCTACCGGAATCACCTGGGGTCGGCGACAATGGTGTGGTGTCACCTGAGGAATTCTCCTTTCAATTCGCGATCTTCTCGTCTGCGCGATCCCAGGCCCTATTGGGCAGCGCTTCTGGTTCGCGTTTACAAAACCAATGGTTCGTCAAAATCGACTGACGTGTCTACCCCGAACACTTGCACATATTTTTCTTTTGGCTCTACCAATCGATACACCCGCAAACTGTCCTCCTTCTCATCGATAATCTCGACGAGACGACGGACGAGTTCTTCAAATTGCATCTCGTTGACCGCGCATTCGAATACGGATTTCTGTACTCGTTGCCCGAAATCCTGGCAGGCTTGCGCGACCTTCCGTAAGCGCCGCCGCCCTCCCGGCGATTCCGTCGCCACGTCATAGGCGATCAAGACATTCATGTCACCCTCCTACCGGTACAGAAACGGCGGATACGCCTCCAGGTCTCCCCGCAACACGCGGGCAAGCAGACGAGCCTGCACATGCGGAACCAAGCCCAGCGGCATCTTTTGATCCAAGACCGGGTGTGTGATCTCTTCCTGCTTACGCTTTTGATAGGCCACGATGACCTCTTTACGCGCGGTATCTTCCAGGTGCACCGCCCCGCCCGGTCGCGCATGAAACTGACCGGCGGCCACCTGTTTCCGGTTGATCAACGTGAGTGCGAGCCGATCGGCAAAGACACTCCGCAACTCTTCCATGAGGTCCAGCGCCAAGGCTGCCCGCCCCGGACGCAGGGCATGTAAGTAACCCATTTGTGGATCGAGACCCACGCCTTCCAGCGCCGCCACACAATCGTTCATCAGCAGGGCGTAGAGAAACGACAGGAGTGCATTCACCGGATCGGTCGGAGGCCGCCGGTTTCGACCATTCAACGTAAACGTTGCGCGGTCTTCACGGACCATGCGGTCGAACGTGGCGAAGTATTTTCTCGCGGCCTCGCCCTCCAACCCTCTCAGGGAGTCCAGGTCCTCCGCGAGCGGCACGCGGCCCAATACGTTTGCGAGGGACTCTGCCGTCTGCCGCAATGTCTCGCCGTCGCCTGGGTCGTCGGTATCCCGAGCGGCACGCAAAACGATCTGCCGGCTATTCTGAATTTTCCCACCCACTATATGACGAGCGATGGTTAGGGTTTTGTCGACATTGCCCATGGCCGCATGTTGGGCGCAACGCAAGAGCACGTTGCCTGAGATCGGCCCTTCGATGCGCGCTTGAAATCGGCCATTCCGATCGAGAAACACCACGAACCGGCCGTCTTGGGCGCAGCGCGCCAGCGCCGCCGGACTCACCAGCACGTCGCCAAAACAGACGATGCCGCCCAGGTGATGGATCGGCACTTGTAGTTTCGTTTCCCGTTCGACCTCGACCCGGAGCGTGTCATGATCGAGACGGAGATAGGCCCCTTCGGTCGTGAGATAGAGTGTATTCAGCAATTGATGCATCGGCAGATCAGCTCGGTTCCGATATGACAAACAGCGTACGGACCAACGCTGCGGCTCGCTGCTGCTCGCCGATGACCGACGGCATACAGGCCTCAATCAATGAACAGTTCCGGCAACGGGAATCGTTCACAGGCGGCGGAAGACTTTTGGCGTGTAGCATCGCACGAATGTGGCCCACGACATCGGTCACCTGAGATCGCAAGGCTGCGCTAAAGCTTACCTCGCGTCTTCGGCGCGAGGTGTGATGGAAAATGGCGCCGCTTGGAACCGGCACGCCGGTCATTTCTTCCAAACACAGGGCTTGGGCGCAGAGTTGAAGATCGTCGTGGTCTTTTTCCCGACGGGGGCCATGCTTGTACTCGACGGGATATGGGACGTTCCCATGAAACTCCACCACATCGGCTCTGCCGACCAACCCCAAGCGTTTCGACCAGAGCGGAACGGCCCGCTCCACCCGCACCCCATCGACAATTTCCGACTCAGGCTCATCCACCCGCTTATGCACCGCCTGCCCGCGCATGGTGTAGAGATTCTCATCAAACGTTTGCTCGACGTGAATCAACGCACACTGACGCGGACAATAGCTCCAATGCTCCAGCGCCGAGATCATGATGGGGTCGTCGTCCGAATTGTTATCCATCATCCTCTAGTGCATACATAATCAAAAACCATCAATGACCTCGGGCGTGAGCCCGTTAAGCGAACTAAGGTCAATACTGCCGTCAGGGCCCACAGCTAATGTGCGATGAACTTTGGCGGAGGAATACTGCCCTGCTTTGCAGTTATGCCTCCACCAGATCACTTTGAGAACCTCCATGCTGCCTGCAGGACGCGCTGAGGATTCATCATTCTCGAAGAGTCGTGGCAAGACTTGCTTGATTGCCTCGGCATCTACATCACTAAACCCTGTTTTTTGGGCCAGTTGAGGATTCATACTCCCGAAGAAAACATATACCCCATTTTCCACACGATGCTTCGTACCCATTGTATCGGAACTTCTTTTACCGTCTTTGGTATCTTCGCCGCTCACACTCTTGGTTATCTGGGTACTCGCAATATCGACAGGTGCTACACTGAATCCGGATTGCACAGTGACCGGGCCGCGAATTCCGATGGAGATACCAGTATCGCCCTCGCCCTCACTTTCCTCGCCTTTCCTGGCCTTCTTGCCACCTTTCAGTGCAAATAGTTGACCGAAAGCCCGTACATCCAACCATTTCTTACATGCCAATTCGACAGTTTGGGTCGAACCCAGCTTGTTGCCCAAACCAGCTTCGGCACGTGCCCGAAGACTTTTGCATTCATCTTCTTTACGGTCATCCGACTGTACAAAGATCTCGTTCCCGTCGTCTTCTTTCTTGCCGGCGGCGACCCATCTTTCCAACAACCGGTCCCGAATCTTCCGCTTGTTGCAAACATCGGTCATTTCTCCGTAGTTGTCATAGTCAGTGCGGGGGCGATTTCCATTAAGCGGATCGCCATTTGGATTGGCCCGTTTAACACGGAGCACTACGGCAAAGTCGATCTTGTTTTGAAGCATCGTCATCTTTACTCTCCTTGATCGGTTTGGGTCTCGGTGGTTTCTTCAGCGTTGGTCGATTCTGACTTTGGCCATAGGGCCTGTCTCTGACAGTGGTATCCCAGGAGGAACTCGCCTGAAAGTCTTGCTTCACTCATGAAATCCTGCCCCCTGAAGGTGCAGATGATTCCGTCGAGGAGTTTTTCCATATTGACAAGAAAGCCTGGTGACCTTGTGCGAAGTCGAGTCTTGTACGGTGCCAGCGAGAGCTCGATGGTCCGCCATGTAGAATAAGGATGGTCGGCGAAGCGCTGCATGAGCTTAGCTGCGCTGGTGCCCCGATTTTCCTTGGCTAAATACAGCGCCATATCTTCGATGCGTTCCGCTACGGCCAGGAGGCGCCCGAAGAGGTAATCACGGGATGTTCTGTCTAGCTCCAATGCCATTTCGTAACTCCTTTGCTTGTGATGTCCTCTAAACAGAGCGCACGCGATACCCAAGTTCTTCCACTCCCATTTCTCAAGCCCCGACCGATTGACTGCTCTACGTACCGTGGACTCCACAATGTCTCGCGGGATAGGTCGTCCATCGATGATGCAAGGAAGGAGCCGTTCCACCGTAGCCTTGCGGAGCTTCTCGCCTGACTTGCCTTCCACTTGACGACCGTAGGCGGCCTC
>CAKKRE010000068.1 GCA_919902505.1 Nitrospiraceae bacterium | reverse complement strand
CGATCGTCCCGATGTTCACGTGGGGCTTTCGTCGCTCAAATTTCGCCTTCGCCATCCCCGACCCTCCCCTAATTCACACAACCAGAGACCTTACTCACCCCGATGCTTTGCGGTAATTGCTTCCGCAATTTGACGCGGCACCTGGTCGTAGCGGTCGAATTCCATGCTGTATGTTGCGCGCCCCTGCGTTCTGGAACGCAAATCGGTCGCATATCCGAACATTTCCATGAGCGGCACAGTCGCCTCGATTGCCTGGGCACCAGCACGTACCTTCATACCCTGAACCTTGCCCCGACGACCGTTCAAGTTACCAATGACATCCCCCATGAAATCTTGAGGCACGAGCACCTCAACCTTCATGATCGGCTCAAGCAAGACGGGATCAGCCTTCTTACAGGCGTCAGCAAATCCCATCGAGGCGGCGATCTTGAATGCCATTTCATTCGAGTCGACATCGTGATAGGAGCCGTCAATGACGGTGACCTTGACGTCGCGTAACGGGAACCCAGCCACAACGCCGGTCTCCATGCGCTCCTTGACACCCTTTTCAATAGCGGGAATATATTCCTTCGGAATGGACCCACCAACGGTCTTATTAATAAACTCGAGTCCCTTACCGGACTCCGAAGGCTCTACAGTCATAACCACGTGACCATACTGGCCACGACCACCAGTCTGCTTGATGTACCTTGACTCCGCCTCAGCCTTTCGACGGATGGTTTCTCGAAACGCGACTTCAGGCTTGCCGACATTGGCCTCAACCTTAAATTCACGCATCAGCCGATCAACAATGATCTCAAGATGCAACTCACCCATACCCGCAATAATCGTCTGCGCAGTCTCCTCATCGGTCCGCACCCGGAATGAAGGATCTTCCTGCGCCAGCTTCTGCAAGGCGAAACCCATCTTCTCCTGATCCGGCTTGGTCTTTGGCTCAATCGCCATAGCAATAACCGGCTCAGGGAACTTCATAATTTCGAGCAGCACAGGTTGCTTCTCGTCAGCCAACGTGTCACCGGTAGTCGCATTCTTAAGACCGACCGCAGCAGCAATATCGCCGGCGTAGACGATATCGATCTCCTCACGCTTATTGGCATGCATCTTCAACAGACGACCAACACGATCCTTCGTCCCCTTGGTCACATTCAGGACCGGCGTCCCCGTCTTTAACGTACCCGAATAGACACGGAAAAACGTAAGCTGACCGGCGAACGGGTCCGTCATGATCTTGAAGGCCAAAGCCGAAAACGGCTCGGAATCAGATGGGCGCCTCTCGACTTCCTTCGAAGCATTAGGATCGACGCCGATCACAGGAGGAATATCCACCGGGGAGGGAAGGAAATCAACAACACCATCCAGGAGCTGCTGAACACCCTTATTCTTAAACGCGGATCCGCACAAGACAGGCACCACCTTCATGGCGATAGTCCCAGCGCGAACCACCCGCCGCACCTCTTCCTCACTCAAGGGCTGACCGTTGATATACTTCTCCATAACCTGATCATCGAACTCGGCCACCGCATCAAGCATCTTCTGACGATACTCATTAGCCTGATCGAGCATATCAGCAGGAATTTCACCGATCTTGTATTTGGCGCCCAGCGTCTCGTCGTCGTAAAAATAACCCTTCATCGAAATGAGATCGACAGACCCGCGGAACTCAGCCTCCCGCCCAATCGGAATCTGAACGGGCACGGGATTGGCCCCCAGCCGATCGATAATCGACTGAACACTCGCATAAAAGTCCGCACCAATCCGATCCATCTTATTCATGAAAGCGATACGCGGGACTTCGTACTTATCAGCCTGGCGCCAGACCGTTTCAGACTGAGGCTCGACACCCTGAACAGAGTCAAAAGCGGCAACCGCACCATCCAGCACGCGCAGGGACCGCTCGACCTCGATCGTAAAATCTACGTGACCAGGCGTATCGATAATGTTGATACGGTGCTCACGCCAGAAACACGTCGTAGCCGCAGCCGTGATCGTAATACCACGCTCACGCTCCTGCTCCATCCAATCCATGGTGGCAGCGCCCTCATGAACCTCACCCATCTTATGCGTCATTCCCGTGTAGTAAAGAATGCGCTCGGTGGTCGTAGTCTTGCCGGCATCAATGTGCGCCATGATGCCGATATTTCTTGTTCGCTCTAACGGTGTCTGCCTAGCCACAACTCCCCCAGAAAAACGAACGTGCCGCCATCCGAGCCGCAAACCCTCCACCGCAACGCCGAATCTTATCCGGCCACATTGCAGCCCGGCTCATCAGCAGCACGACACAACACTACCAACGATAATGAGCAAAAGCCTTATTAGCCTCAGCCATCCGATGAACATCTTCGCGCTTCTTCACTGACGCACCGGTGCTGTTGGAGGCATCCAATAATTCAGCGGCAAGCCGATCCTGCATACTTTTCCCGCCACGCGAACGGGAGTATTCAGTGATCCATCGCAGAGCCAGCGAAACACGACGAGACGGGCGTATCTCAACAGGAACCTGATAAGAAGCACCACCAACCCGACGCGACTTCACCTCAACTACCGGCTTCACGTTATCAATGGCAGACTTGAAAATCTTCATCGGATCGCCGCCATTAGTTTTCTCCTGAATCAAATCAAACGCCCCATAACAGATCCGCTCAGCAGTACTTTTCTTCCCACCGCCCATCAGGACATTCAAAAACTTCCCGACAAGCTTGTCGCGATACTTGGAGTCCGGCTGCGCTTCTCGATGACCGAAAAATTGTCCGCGTGGCATCGTTGTCCTATAAAATGAAATCGGTTTTCACTGCGCAATCACGCAATGACACAATCAATGACTACTTGGGCCGCTTCGCCCCATACTTCGAACGCGCCTGCTTCCGATCAGCCACACCGACCGCGTCCAAGGAACCACGAACGATGTGATAACGCACACCAGGCAAGTCCTTTACGCGACCACCACGAACCAGCACAATCGAGTGCTCTTGAAGGTTGTGCCCGACACCCGGGATATAAGTCGTAACCTCCATCCCGTTCGTCAGACGCACGCGAGCCACTTTCCGAAGCGCGGAGTTAGGCTTCTTCGGAGTGGTAGTGTAGACACGGAGGCAGACGCCGCGCTTTTGCGGACAACGCTTGAGCGCCGGACTTTTCGTCTTTGACTTCACGAGTGTCCGACCTTTTCGCACCAGCTGATTAATCGTTGGCATGCACTATACTCTTTCTTGAAAAACAGACAGTTGCTCAAAAATGCTCGTGAGCGAAGCCGTCGGATTATAGAGATGTGTACTACTTATGTCAAGAACGTTCTTTTTCTTTTCATCCATTATTTTCCGAATCTGAGCCGGTGGAACCGGTTGCAGGCTGGCCAACGGCAACCGGCTGCGGTTGACCACTAGACAACTCCCCAGGGGCCTTGGCACTGGCCACGAAGGTTTCCCGATACTCCTCAAATCCGCTTCCGGCAGGGATGAGGCGGCCCACGATCACGTTTTCCTTCAAGCCGAGGAGATTATCCTCTCGTCCGTTGATCGCAGCCTCGGTCAGCACGCGAGTCGTCTCTTGGAACGACGCCGCAGAAATGAAGCTATCCGTGGTCAAGGCTGCCTTGGTGATGCCCAGCAAGACCGGCTTACCGAGAGCCGGTTTCCCGTCTTTCTCCAAGACCCGCTGATTCTCTACATCGAAGAGCCCCTTGCTCACCTGGCTGCCTGGCAAGAACGAGGTATCCCCTGGGTCCTCAATCCTGACCTTGCGCAACATCTGCCGCACGATGATCTCAATATGCTTGTCGTTGATCGACACACCTTGCAAGCGATAGACGTCTTGCACTTCATCCACCAGGTACTTCTGCAGCTCCTTTGGCCCGAGCACGTCCAAGATGTCGTGGGGATTGGCCGAACCGTCCATCAACGGCTCACCGGCCCGAACCCAATCGCCCTCATGAACGTTGACGTGCTTGCCCTTTGGAATGAAGTACTCCTTGACGTCGCCCATCTTATTGTCGACCAGAACCTTCCGCATACCCTTCACAAAGCCGCCATACGACACTTCGCCGTCGATCTCACTGATCACCGCCTGCTCTTTAGGCTTGCGTGCCTCAAAGAGTTCGGCAACGCGCGGGAGACCTCCGGTGATGTCCTTGGTCTTGGTCGTTTCACGCGGAATCTTGGCCAGGACATCGCCGGGATGCACCATCGCACCCTTCTCGACGAAAATGTGAGCGCCGACCGGCAAGAGATAGCGGGCAACCGGCGCTCCTCCAGACCCGGACACTTTGGCCGTCTTACCACTATCATCCTTGATCGAGACGCGCGGTCGAAGCGTGGCCCCGCTCTGCTCGATGATGACCTTGCGTGACAATCCGGTCACTTCGTCGAACTCTTCCTTCATGGTGACGCCTTCGAGAATGTCGCCATAGGCGACCTTTCCGCCAGTCTCGGTCAGGATGGTCAGCGAATAAGGGTCCCATTCGACCAATTTCTGACCAACGTCAACCCGATCGCCATCCTTCACCTTGATCTTCGCGCCATAGACAACCGGATATTTCTCGCGTTCCCGACCGCTGTCGTCAATGATCGCGATTTTTGCGTTGCGGTTCATAACGACCCATTCGCCATCTTTGTTCCGAACCGCAATGCCCGCATTGTGCACATCGGCATTTTTCTTCGCATCCAAGCTCATGTATTTCAGCTGACCCGCATGCTTGGCCTCCAACACGGTTTGCTCGACCACTTTGCTGGCCGTACCACCGATATGGAACGTACGCATCGTCAACTGAGTACCAGGCTCACCGATGGATTGCGCGGCAATGACCCCAACAGGCTCGCCCTTTTCAACAAGGCGTCCGCGCGAGAGATCACGTCCGTAGCAGAGTCGGCAGACGCCACGAGCAGATTGGCAGGTCAGCACTGATCGGATTTTGACCCGATCGACGCCGGCTTCCACCACCGCCTTCGCCTGCTCTTCGTCGATTTCTTCGTTGAAGGAAACGATGATCTCACCCGTCACCGGATCGCGAATATCCTCGCCGGCAAGCCGTCCGAGGAGGCGCTCTTCCAAGGGCTGAATGATTTCTCCGCCTTCAAGGAGGGCACTGACCAAGATACCGTCCGTCGTGCCGCAATCCTCCTCGGTCACGATGACGTCCTGGGCGATGTCGACCAACCGACGCGTCAGATAACCTGAATTGGCCGTCTTGAGCGCCGTGTCCGCCAAACCTTTTCGGGCACCGTGCGTCGAGATGAAGTATTGCAACACCGTTAACCCTTCACGGAAGTTCGCCGTGATCGGGGTTTCGATGATTTCACCGGATGGTTTGGCCATCAGTCCGCGCATACCGCCGAGCTGACGAATCTGCTGCGAACTACCTCGCGCACCAGAGTCGGCCATCATGAAGATCGGATTGAAGGACTCGATCTTCGCTGGATCGCCTCCGGCGCCCAATTCCTTCATCATCTCATTAGCCACCTGCTCGGTGACGTGCGCCCAAATGTCGATGACTTTGTTGTATCGCTCACCGTTGGTGATCAAACCTTCGGAATACTGTTTTTCGATTTCGTTAACTTCATGCTGGGCCTTCCCGATGAGATCTTCCTTACGGGATGGAATGTGCATGTTATCGATACAGATGGACATCCCCGCCCGGGTTGCATAGTGGAACCCGAGATCCTTGATCTTGTCCAGGAATGTCACCGTCTCGCGATGCCCCGCCTGCCGATAGACCGCGTCGATGAGCTTCGACATTTCCTTCTTCGTCATCAGCTTATTGGCGTCGGCGAACGGCATCATCGGAGGCAGAATTTCCGCCAGGATGACGCGGCCGGCGGTCGTCTGCACCATCGCTCCGTTGACCCGGACCTTGATCCGCGCATGCTCGTCGAGCGCTCCGGCATCGTACGCAATCCGCGCTTCTTCGGGTGAGCCGAACAACTTCCCTTCACCCTTCGCGCCGACCCGCTCCTTGGTCAACCAGTAACAACCAAGCACCATGTCTTGCGAGGGAACGGCAATCGGTTTCCCATTGGCCGGAGACAGAATGTTGTTGATCGACATCATCAGCACACGTGCTTCGACCTGTGCCTCCACGGACAACGGCACATGGACTGCCATTTGGTCTCCGTCGAAGTCGGCGTTGAATGCCGCGCAAACCAACGGGTGAAGCCGGATCGCTTTGCCTTCAACCAGGACCGGATCAAAAGCCTGAATACCCAGTCGGTGCAGGGTCGGAGCGCGATTGAGTAACACCGGATGCTCCCGGATGACTTCATCCAGTACATCCCACACTTCAGGTCGCTCTTTTTCCACCAGCCGCTTGGCACTCTTAATGGTCGTGGCCGCGCCACGCTCTTCCAGCTTGTGGAAGATAAACGGCTTGAACAATTCCAGGGCCATTTTTTTAGGCAATCCACACTGGTGCAGACGCAACTCTGGCCCGACGACGATAACGGTTCGGCCCGAGTAGTCCACTCGCTTTCCTAGCAAATTCTGCCGGAAACGCCCTTGCTTGCCCTTGAGCATATCGCTCAACGACTTCAATGGACGCTTGTTTGGCCCACGAATCGCCCGACCGCGCCGGCCGTTATCGAACAGCGCGTCCACCGCCTCTTGCAACATCCGCATTTCATTGCGGATGATGACACCAGGGGCCTTCAGTTCGATCAACCGTTTCAAGCGATTGTTCCGGTTAATCACTCGACGATAGAGGTCGTTGAGGTCTGACGTTGCAAAGCGACCCCCGTCGAGCGGGACCAGCGGGCGCAATTCCGGCGGCAGCACCGGGATGACATCCATAATCATCCACTCCGGCTTATTACCGGAACGGCGGAACGCCTCCAAGACCTTCAAACGCTTGGCATATTTTTTCTTGAGCGCAGCGGAGGCAGAGGCCTTCGCCTTCACATGCAATTCATCCCACTGCGTGTTGATGTCGACTTTCCTGAGGAGTTCGCGAATAGCCTCAGCGCCGATGCCGACCTTGAACGCACCGCTTCCGTACTCAGACTGCAAGGAGCGCAGCTGCTCTTCCGAGACCAACTCCTGCTCGCTCATGCTGGTGGAGCCGGGATCGACCATGACGTAGCTCTCGAAATAGAGAATCTTTTCGAGCTGCTTGAGGCTCATATCGAGCAACGTTCCGATTCGGCTCGGCACACCCTTCAGGAACCAGATATGCGCAACCGGTGCGGCGAGTTCGATGTGCCCCATCCGTTCACGGCGCACCTTCGATTGAATGACTTCGACACCGCACTTGTCGCAGACGATGCCGCGGTGTTTCATCCGCTTGTACTTGCCGCAATTGCACTCCCAGTCCTTGATCGGGCCGAAAATCTTGGCGCAGAACAACCCGTCCTTTTCAGGCTTGAACGACCGGTAATTGATCGTTTCGGGCTTCTTGACTTCGCCATATGACCACGACCGGATTTTTTCGGGCGACGCAATGCGAATCCGCATCGAGTCGAACGACACCGAGTCGCGCGGCTTTTCGAATAATGTGTATACACCTTCCAAGGTTGATCCCTCCTTAACGGCCGCCTGAGCGCAGTTCTGAGTGGTGAGCTACCCGACTTCCGATCTCAAGACTCAGCACTAGAATCAGTCCTTTGATTTAACCAGCTCGACATCGAGCCCAAGACTTTGCAGCTCTTTGACTAACACGTTGAACGATTCCGGCAATCCAGGTTCCAGGAACGGTTCGCCCTTCACAATTGCCTCATACATGCGGGACCGGCCGGGCACGTCGTCGGATTTCACAGTCAGGAATTCCTGGAGAATGGACGCGGCCCCGTAGGCCTGAAGCGCCCAGACTTCCATCTCTCCCAAACGCTGACCACCGAACTGCGCCTTTCCTCCGAGTGGCTGTTGCGTCACGAGGGAGTATGGGCCGATCGACCGGGCGTGAATTTTATCGTCCACCAGGTGGTGGAGTTTCAAGACATACATATATCCGACCGTGACGGGGCTGCTGAAGGATTCACCGGTACGCCCGTCCATCAACATCGTTTGACCGCTTGGAGACAACTTCGCCTTCTTGAGCAGTTCCTTGATCTCTTCCTCAGAAGCCCCGTCGAACACCGGGCTCGCCACCTTGATCCCCAACGCTCGAGCGGCCCACCCCAAGTGCGTCTCCAGGATTTGTCCAACGTTCATACGGGACGGCACGCCCAACGGATTCAGAACGATTTCCACCGGAGTTCCGTCCGGCAGATAGGGCATATCCTCTTCCGGCAGCACGCGTGAGACGACGCCCTTGTTTCCGTGTCGTCCTGCCATCTTGTCGCCGACCTGGATCTTCCGCTTCATCGCGATGTAGACCTTCACCAACTTGATCACACCGGGCGGAAGTTCATCGCCTCGTCTCAATCGACCGACTTTTTCGTCGTACAGGGTCTGCAGGATTTCAATCTGCTCCTTGGCGCGGCGCTCGACATCCTCCAGCTCCTTCTGCTCGTCTGGATCGCTCAGAATGATGTGCCGCACCATGTCGTCCGGAAGCCGCTTCAAAATTTCCGCAGTGAGCTTGCCCTTCTTCTTCAGAATCACATCGCCCGTCTCAGGATCCATCAGATCCCGCCCCACCACCTTACCGAGCAACAGCTTGCGGACCTTCTTGGTCTTTTCATCTTCAATGATCCGCAGCTCTTCCTGGTGGTCGCGCTGCAACTTCATGTGATCTTCGCTCTCGATACTCTTGGAGCGCTCATCCTTATCCAAGCCCTTGCGGGAGAAGATCTTCACATCGACGACGATGCCTTCCACGCCGGGCGGCACCGTGAGGGACGTATCCTTGACGTCCCCGGCCTTCTCACCGAAAATTGCGCGCAACAGCTTCTCTTCCGGCGTCAGTTGGGTCTCACCCTTCGGAGTCACCTTCCCGACGAGAATGTCGCCAGGCTTCACTTCCGCGCCGATCCGGATAATTCCGCTCTCATCGAGATCCCGAAGCGCTTCTTCACCGACATTTGGAATGTCGCGGGTAATATCTTCCTTGCCCAGCTTGGTGTCGCGGGCTTCGACTTCGAACTCCTCAATATGGATGGAGGTGAAGGCATCTTCTCGCACCAGCTTTTCGCTCAACAGAATCGCGTCTTCGAAGTTATACCCGCCCCACGGCATGAACGCGACAAGCACATTCTTTCCGAGCGCGAGCTCCCCATGATCGATAGCGGGACCATCGGCCAGCACCTGCCCCCTCTTGACCGGCTCACCGATCCGAACCACCGGGGTCTGGGTAATACAGGTGTTCTGGTTCGAGCGTTGGAACTTGATCATTTCATACACATCGAGGCCGGAATCGTTGCGCTTGCGGCCCTCTTTGGCATCAGCCCGCACCACAATTCTGGTAGCATCGACACTTTCCACGACACCTTCGCGCTTGGCCTGGACAACATAGCCTGAGTCACGCGCAACCACGGCTTCCATGCCGGTGCCGACCAGCGGCGATTCAGCCTTCAAGAGCGGCACCGCCTGGCGCTGCATGTTCGATCCCATCAAGGCGCGGTTCGCGTCGTCGTGTTCAAGGAACGGCACCAACGCCGTCGCGACGCTGACGACCTGCTTCGGAGACACGTCCATGTATTCGATCTTGTCAGGGGTCGCGGTAATAAAGTCTCCGGCTGACCGTGCCGACACCGTCTCGGATACGAGGCGACCCGCCGTATCAACCTTCGAATTGGCTTGGGCGATAATGTATTTGTCTCCCTCAATCGCAGAGAGATACTCCAACTCGTCACTGACCCGACCTTTCACAACCTTCCGATATGGCGCCTCGATAAATCCAAATTCATTGATGCGCGCGTAGGTAGCCAGGGACGTAATCAAGCCGATGTTCGGACCTTCCGGCGTCTCGATCGGACAAATGCGGCTGTAGTGAGAAGGATGCACGTCGCGTACTTCGAAGCCCGCGCGCTCACGAGTCAATCCGCCCGGCCCAAGGGCCGAGAGTCGACGCTTGTGCGTAATCTCGGCGAGGGGATTCGTTTGGTCCATGAACTGGGAGAGCTGACTGCTGCTGAAAAACTCCTTCACGGCTGCCACGACCGGCTTGGCGTTGATCAAGTCGTGCGGCAACACGGTCTCCATATCCAGGAGATTCATGCGCTCTTTGATGCTCCGCTCCATACGCACAAGGCCGAGCCGGAACTGGTTTTCCAGCAGCTCGCCGACAGACCGCACACGGCGGTTCCCCAAGTGGTCGATGTCGTCGATCTCACCCCGACCGATCTTGAGATTCACCAGATAGCGCACCACCTCGACAATGTCCTGCGCGGTAAGGGTCCGCTGTTCAAGGGCGAAATCAAGCCCCAGTTTCTTATTGAGTTTGAGCCGTCCGACCGGCGACAGATCGTACCGTTTCGGACTTAAGAACAAATTATCGAACAGGGCTCGCGCAGTTTCGACAGACGGTGTCTCACCCGGCCTGAGACGGCGATAGATCTCGACCATCGCCTCTTCTTTCGACCCGGTGCGCTCCATGTCGAGCGTATCGAGGATGACCAGCGTGGCATTGGTCGTATCCAGATAAATGACCTTGAATTCCTCGATATCGCTATCAAGGATCTTCTCCAGAATCTCTTCGGTCAGACGCTGATTTTTCTCGGCCAGCGACTGCTTCTTGCCGCTGTCGACCAACTCCGTCAGCACCGCGCGCCCCACCAACTCGGCGGGGGTGACAGGAATTTCCTTGATTCCCGCCGCCTTCAGCTTGGCGATCAGGACCTTCGTCAGCTTCGCTCCTTCGCGAACGAGCGGATCCTTGCCGCCCTTCTCCATCACTTCCGTCGAACACTTCAAACCGTGATGGATTTCAGGATCGAGCTTCCGGTAGAGCTTCCCCTTGGAAACACGAATCTCCTCCACGGGGTAATACATCCGCAACAGGTCGTCGGTGCTATACCCAAACGCCTTCAACAGGATCGTGGCGGGCATTTTCCGACGGCGATCGATGCGAACGTAAAGAATGTCGCGTGCGTCGAACTCGAAATCGAGCCAGGAACCGCGATAGGGAATAATCCGGGCAGAGTACAATACCTTGCCGCTGGCATGGGTCCGCCCCTTATCATGCGTGAACGACGCGCCGGGCGAGCGGTGCAACTGGCTGACCACCACTCGCTCGGTCCCGTTGATGAGGAACGTACCGCGCTCGGTCATGAGCGGAAGTTCACCGACATAAACTTCCTGCTCCCGAACGTCGAGCACCTTCTTCTTCGGCCCCTTGTCCTCTTTATCGAAGACAATCAACCGCACACGCAGCTTCAAAGGAACGGCAAACGTCATGCCTTGCTCAAGACACTCCCGTTCGTCGTACTTCGGGGTCCCCAACGAATAATTGGAGAACTCCAAGGCCGCCGTGTTGTTGTAGTCGGTAATGGGAAAGACGCTGGCTAACGCCGCCTGCAACCCCTGATCCTTACGACGGTCCGGCTCGACTTCCATCTGGAGGAACTCTTCGTAGGACCGCTTCTGGATTTCGATGAGATCGGGAATATCGATGCTCGTACGAATCCGAGAAAAATCCTTACGTTCGACAAACTCCGAAAGAGTCGATTCCGACATTCGTTAGCCCTCCAAGCTCATAAGGAGATGAACGCCTCGCGCCATCCCAACGGACAACCCACCTTGCAGCCCAGCGAACAGTTACTTGATTTCGACTTTGGCTCCGCTCTCTTCGAGCTTCTTCTTCATCGTGTCGCACTCTTCCTTGGTCACACCCGCCTTGACAGGCTTTGGCACACCTTCGACCAGATCTTTCGCCTCCTTGAGTCCGAGGCTGGTGAGCTCGCGCACCACCTTGATGACCTGAATCTTCTTGTCGGCCGGGGCACTGACCAGAATCACGTCGAATGACGTCTTCTCTTCGGCCGGAGCCGCTGCCGCACCGCCACCACCCACAGCCGCCACGGCCACAGGCGCCGCCGCCGTCACACCAAAGCGCGTTTCCAGTCCCTTGACCAGATCGGCCAATTCCAACACGCTCATGCCCTCGATTGCCTTGATCAATTCATCTTGTGACAACTTGGTTCCTGCTGCTGCTGACATGTCGCCCTCCCCTTTCTTTTTATCCTGAATGGCTGCAATGACTCGCACAAACTTGCTTAACACTCCGCTCAACGCGTACACCACACCGCGAATCGGCCCCTGCATGGCCGATAGCAGCATCGCAATCAACACTTCTTTTTTCGGCAGCTGCGCAATGGCGTTCAGATCCGCAGCCTGCACCAGCCGGCCTTCCAGCACTCCGACCGTGACCTTGATCTTTTCGGAGCGCTTTTCAGCCTGAATGAAATCACGCAAGATTTTCGCCGGAAGAACCGGATCGTCATATCCGATCACCAGGCCGGTCGGCCCCTTGAAATGGTCTTTGGCGTCCGCGAGAATCGTGCCGGTCGAGGCGCGTACGGCCAGAGTATTCTTGATGACGCAATACTCCGCCTTCGCGCCGCGCAACTGCCTGCGCAACTCGGTCATCTGATTGACGGGCATCCCGGCGCACTCCGTCAGAATCGCCAAGCGGGCGCGACCGAATTTTTCTACCAACTCTGCGATCGCTGTAGCCTTCTCTTCTTTCTTCATGCCTCTCCCCTTACTGAGAACCTGCCTGTTCTCAACTCCACAACTTCGACAGCGCCACAGGATCCAGCTTCACGCCGGGCCCCATGGTGCTCGACATCGTCACACTCTTGATGTATCGGCCCTTGCAGGAGGAGGGCTTCGCTTTCACCACAGACTCCAGCACGGCCTGCGCATTGTCATACAGCTTCTGAACGTCAAACGAGACCTTACCGACGGGCACTTGCACGATTCCGGCTTTCTCGACCTTGAACTCGACACGGCCCTTGCGAATTTCACTGACGGCCTTGCCGACCTCAAACGTGACCGTGCCGGTCTTCGGATTGGGCATCAGCCCGCGTGGACCGAGCACCTTTCCCAGCTTACCGACAGAGGCCATCAGATCAGGCGTGGAGATTGCGCAATCAAACTCCATCCACCCGCCCTTGATCTTTTCCATCAGGTCATCCGAGCCCACGTGATCAGCGCCCGCCTGGCGAGCCTCCTGCTCTTTTTCACCCTTGGCAAATACGAGCACGCGGAGCTTCTTACCCGTTCCATGCGGCAACGCCGTGGTCCCGCGCACCATCTGATCCGACCGCTTGGGATCAATCCCCAGCCGAATCGCCAGATCGACGGATTCATCGTACTTGGCAAAGGCCACCTGCTTGACGGCCTCGACTGCCTCTTTCAATCCATAAAACCTGGGCTCGATCTTCTCCTGAGCCGCGGTCATCTTCTTTCCCATACTGCTGCTCCTTCACATCCGCCGGAGGTTCACTCTGCAGACACTTACTGGACGGTGATGCCCATGCTACGCGCGGTCCCCTGAATAATCTTGATGGCGCCCTCAAGATCGGCCGCATTCAGGTCGGACAACTTCTTCTGCGCGATTTCACGGACCTGGGCCTGACTCACTTTCCCCACCTTGTCCTTATGCGGCACGCCCGACCCCTTGATGATCCCGGCGGCCTTCTTCAGTAGGTCCGATGCCGGAGGCGTTTTCATGATGAAGGTAAAGCTCCGGTCCTTATAGACCGTAATGATCACCGGGATGATGCTATCCCCGTCCTTCTGCGTTTTGGCGTTAAACTGCTTGCAGAACTCCATAATGTTCACGCCGTGCTGACCCAACGACGGACCAACGGGCGGAGCAGGATTGGCCTTGCCGGCCGGAATCTGCAATTTAATCTGCGCTGATACTTCCTTGGCCATGAGTTACTCCCTGAGAACTGCGGACTGAGCACGAGGGCTGAGAACGGCTCTCAGTCCACCATCTCGAATCCAGTGACCTCAAATACGCTCGACCTGCAAGAAGCCAAGCTCGACCGGCGTAGACCGGCCAAAAATGCTTACAAACACTTTGACCCGGCTATGATCGGCATCCACATCATCGACCGCGCCATTAAAGCCGAGGAACGGACCATCCACAATGCGAACATTGTCGCCCTTGATAAACCGGACCTGCTCGCGTGGTCCCGCCGCACCGGCATCCACCTGCTTCAGTAAGGAGTCGACCTCTTCGGAAGACAGCGGAGTGGGCTGAGCCCCTCCACCGACGAACCCGGTCACCTTGGGAGTCTCCTTGATCATCTGCAAGGTTTCGTCGGCGAGCGGCGCCTCCAGCTCGATCAAGACATACCCCGGAAAAAATTTCCTCCGGGACGTACGTCGCTTTCCGTCCTTGATCTCGATCACATCTTCCGTGGGAACCAAGACCTGCCCAAGTCGCTCGGTGAGCCCCATTTGACTTGCGCGCTCAAGGAGACTGGTCTTCACGCGACCCTCAAACCCCGCATAGGTATGGATGACGTACCAGTTCTTATTGCTCATCATCTCCTCTCAGCTGAACATCCAGCATCGTATCGTCCGGGCAACGCCGGACCTGTCCAGCCGCACCACGCAACTAAATGACCTTGCGCATCAGCCAGCCCAGCACGGAATCCATCATCGACAGATAAAGGGACATGAGGATACAGAACACGATCACGACCGTGGTGGAGCCGACCGTTTCCGCCCTCGTCGGGAAAGAGACCTTCTTAAGCTCACCGCGCACACCGTCGATGAATTCTCGAATAGAGGCGATCAATCGCTGAAACACGGTTACAATCCTCTCTTAGAACTTCACGGCACTTGATTGACCAGAACCAGCCGACACCGGTCACGCACTCACTCACTTACAAGGGCTTGGCAGGGGCACTAGGATTTGAACCTAGACTCTCGGTTTTGGAGACCGATGTGCTGCCGTTGACACCATGCCCCTCCACCCGGAACATGAGCGCTGCCGAGCCAAGGGCCATGCCCAACCCAGCAGAAAAGCCTACTTCACTTCCTTATGAGCGATGTGCTTCCGGCAGAACTTACAGAACTTGTTCCGCTCCAAGCGATCCGGATCGTTCTTCTTGTTCTTGCGGGTCGTATAATTTCGCTGCTTACAGACCGTACAGGCCAAATCGATGATATCTCGCATTTGCCATCCCCTGAGCCGTCAACTCTCAGCCATCAGCCCTAATTCACGAGCTGATCGCTGATCGCCGATCGCGCATTCTTACGCTAAAATTTCCGTGACGACGCCCGAGCCGACGGTCTTGCCGCCCTCTCGAA
>CAKKRE010000067.1 GCA_919902505.1 Nitrospiraceae bacterium | reverse complement strand
CACACAATGGCCCGTTCGAAGAACCAGTAGCCTTTCGTCGGCTGGTCCTCGAAGCGGTTGCAGCGGCCCACAGATGACTCTGCTCGTACCTGAGTATCATGGAGGCCGAACGTCAGCCATTATGAGGAGAACCCATGGGAAAGGTTGATCTCAAGAAAGAATTGAAACACCTGTATCAAGCTTCGGTCAAAGCAGTTGTACAAGTTGATGCCCCAACGATGACTTTCTTGATGATCGATGGTGAGGGAGATCCCAATCCTTCGCAGGCATACACCGACGCCGTAGCAGCCTTGTTTGCCGTTTCATATGCCGTCAAGTTCATGGTTAAGAAGGGGCGGACGGCCGTTGATTACGGAGTCATGCCGCTGGAAGGTCTTTGGTGGGTGGACGATATGTCGACGTTCACCACCAAGAACAAAGCCGACTGGAAATGGACCATGATGATCATGCAACCTTCCTTTGTTTCACACACACTCATCGAGAGTGCCATCGCGGACGTCAAGAAGAAGAAAGATCTACCGGCTCTTTCCAAGCTGCGGCTGGAAACCTTTTCGGAAGGCACGTGTGCGCAAATCCTGCATATCGGTCCGTTTTCCGCGGAAGGCCCCACAATTAAAAAACTGCATCAGTTTACTGATTCCAGGGGAAGACGAACCGGAAAGCATCACGAAATCTATTTGAGCGATATTCGGAAGGCTGACCCATCGAAGTGGAAGACGATCATCAGACAACCAATGCAATAATGGTGAAGATGACATTCATCCCGAAGGGATATCAGACGGTCACCCCATATCTGTTCATCAATGGCGTAGCTCGCGCCTTGGCGTTCTATAAGAAGGCATTTGCGCAAAAGAACTCATGCGTATGCCAAGGCGGCGTAGTGTGAGTAATCATGACAGGAGTCGGCATCGGCTGCCTCAGACCAAATGCTTCGCGGGAAGTAGAGAGATGTGTCGATTTTGCCGTCACGGAACGACTATCTCATAAGGCCAACATGCGAGTCCCATCTGGGGCTTCATCACCACAAGGAGGTCATTATGCGAATCCCATCCCGTGCACTCGTGATACTCGGTATTCTATTGACCGTCTCGCCGGCCCTGGCCAAAGACAATCAGTCCAAATCGCCCATGGACCCACAGGCGATGATGGAGATCTGGAAGCAGGCCGCGACGCCCGGTGAGCCGCATAAGTAATTCGCCACCCTCGTCGGAAGCTGGACGACCCAGACCAAGGAATGGATGGAACCGGGCAAGCCGCCGACCGAATCGACCGGCACGGCGGAGATGAAGATGTTGCTTGATGGGCGGTTTCTCTATCAGGAGTACCACGCCCAGATGATGGGCCAACCTTTTTCCGGCGTGGGCATTGATGGCTACGATACTCTGACCAAGAAATATGTGACTGCCTGGATCGATACAATGGGCACCGGCATTTTCATGATGGCAGGGACGGCCAGCGCCGACGGGAGGACCATCACGTTGCGAGGGTCGCACCCGGAGCCTGGCGGCGGGAAGATGACACATCGTGCCGTGTGGAAAATCATTGACGACAACAACCAGACATTCGAGATGTACGGCGCCCACGGCAAGGAAAAGGAAATGAAGTTCCTGGAGATCGTGTATGCAAGAAAGAACTAGACTGCAGATGTATCGAGTGTAAGGTCCCCAGGAATCAGTGAAAGAAGCGGGATGTATTGAAGGGGGCACCCCGTTTCGTTTTAGCAACAGGCTGGCCTGGATGTCATAACGGAGTTGCCGCCAAACAAGACGCTCCAGCCGACGCGAAGCGTCGCTCGGCCGCCGCTGATCCGCGGGGCCGTTGAGCCTCAAAACGCTTGCATTGCGCATGGTGATACTTTAGTATCACTTTATGCGAACGGAACTTGTCACTACCCTGAAGCGCCAAGCCACGGAACTCCTGTCCGATCTGGAACGGAGCAAGGAGCCCATTCTCATTACCCAACATGGGGTACCTAGCGCCTATCTCGTGGATGTTGAAACCTATGAGATCTTGCAACGCCGGATGAGCCTGCTGGAAGGCATCGCCCGCGGGGAACGCGCCCTTGAGGAAGGGCGCACCCTGAGCCACGCCCAGGCCAAGCAGCGCATGGCCCGATGGCTGAAGTAATCTGGACGGAACCGGCGCTTAACGACCTGGATGCCATTGCCGACTACATCGCGCTGGACAATCCCGAATCGGCAAAGCGCCTTGTACAGAAGGTATTTCGCCATGCGGGGCAATTGGCCGATCACCCCAAGAGCGGTTCAAAGCCACCGGAACTGAAGGGATGGCGCTACAGGCAGATTGTCGAACCTCCCTGCCGTGTCTTTTATCGGCAAGCAGGCACCCGCCTGTTCATTCTGTACGTCATGCGCAGCGAGCGCCTGCTTCGACCAGGCAGGCTTTCCACCCGGAGCAAGAAACTGCCGGAGTGAGGTCCCGCAGATCGTCATCCGCGGGCCGCTGAGGCTGTAGCCCCCCAGGGACCCTACTTCTCATGAGATACGTAGTCGCACCGAATTTCATGAGGAGGGTATTGGGATGCCTCGATGCAACCATTCCCACAGGGCTGAAACTTCTATCACTGGAAACTGGCGCTTCACGTTTACGTTCAAAGACGGACAGGCCTACGTCTTGGATTATGAGGACTACCGCTACTGGCTATGCACAATCCTCCCCATCCCGGCGAGTTTATTATCCAAGCCTAGCTGGAGCCCAATAGTCTGAGCGGCCGCAAACTGGCTGGGAAGCTCGGTGTGGCGGCTTCTACGCTGAATCGCATTCTTACGGGGACGAGCCGTATCAGCCCTGAAATGGCGCTACGCCATTTCCACGGCGCTGTGAGGCGGACCCAGTGAAACATCGCGGAAACTCCGTTTACGCTTTTGGCCGCACAGCGCGCGGTCGAGAACCCCTCTCACTGGACGCGCGCAGCTGGGACCATTCCACCCACTCTTTATAAGGACGACAACAATCTATACGCATGTTCTCAACCGTGGGCCGGCAGGCGTTTGCAGTCCACTGGACGGGATGTGAATCCTTGTGAGGAGATGGTCTTATGTGGATCCGCATAAGAACCCGTGCGAACTGGTCACACAGTCGGAGACCATTGAAACGGCGGCGTTCCTGGCGCATAGTTCACAAACTGTAGTCGCGTGTTACACGGGCAGGAACAGGTAGCGCCGGCTCGTATGCGGAGTTGCCTAAACACTGTTAGGGCTCTCAATGGAGAGCAATGTGCTTGTCTTTGAGTTCAGTAAATTAGCGTGGGAAGTTGCTGCGCCGGGCGCTCGGTTCAAGGCTTTTCGACAAAACGGAAAGCAATTACGGCTCGTCGAGTTTACGAAAGACTTTGTTGAACTGCATTGGTGTGAGAAAGGCCATATTGGTATCGTGCTTAGTGGGGAGCTTGAGGTGGAATTCAGAAATCATGTCCTTCGTTACCCTGAGGGTTCTGCCATCTTCATTCAATCCGGGTCTGAGAATGGCCACAAAGCGCGCGCAATTACACCAACCGTGAGATTATTTCTTGTTGAAGAGGCCTAACAACGCCATCAACGCGGACGGTCTTGGTCAACGCGCCTTTGGCGCGTCGCCCAAGCCCGCCGGTTATGGCGAACGTTAGGCAAATACATAAAGAGAAGGTAACGACAATGAGAGGGATCATCGTAGGCGCTGG
>CAKKRE010000066.1 GCA_919902505.1 Nitrospiraceae bacterium | reverse complement strand
CCCAGGCCATTGCCCAACTGCTCCAAAAACATCCCAACCTGACAGACGCGCAGCGGGAAATCCTGGGACTGACCGTGCCGAAGAAGGTCAGAACACCGTTATCGCCCGATTATGTGGTCAATTTAGCCCCGCCGCTGCTGCTCTTAGAGCCCAGGCGCGCCATGGTCGTAGTCCACTTCGGCGTCAATCCCCAGAACGAAAAACTCAACGGCAAGCCGGACGGCATTGACGGGGTCAAAATCTGGTACCGCATAGAAACCGGCCCGTGGCAATTCGTAGCCCTGGATACCAACAGCCCGTACAACCATAACCTGGACATCACCGAGCCGCAGCACCTGGAATATCGCGCCCAGTGGTATGACAGAAAGGGACGCACCGGCATCTTCAGCGAAACAGCCAAATGCGCGGTGACACCGTAGCAAGTATGTAGTATGTTAGTATGTAGTATGTAGGAAAGACCCGCCTATATACTATATACTTCATACTCTATACTACAAGGAGAGTTTTATATGGCGCTCCAACCAAACGAAGTAAAAACCGAGCACATTTCCAACTCTGCCGTGACCACGTCCAAAATCGCAGACGGCGCAATTACCACCCCTAAACTCGGGGCTAAGGTCGTGACCACCGAGAAGATAGCCAATGCGGCCGTCACGGCCTGGAAAATCGGCGCAGCCCAGGTAACCACCTCCCGCTTGAAGGATGCCTCAGTGACCGAACCGAAGATTTCCAACGAGTCAGTCACGACAAAAAAACTGGCCGCCCTGGCCGTGACCGATGCGAAAATAAAAAACCGCGCAGTGACGACCGAAAAGATTGCGGCTAACGCAGTCGGAGCGAATCAATTGGCCGCGGACAGCGTCAAGACCGACAAAATCAAGGACGGCGCAGTAACCGGGCCTAAGATTGCCTTCGGCGCAGTAGCCGCTAATCAGTTGGCAACAGACAGCGTGACCACCGAGAAAATCAAAAATGGTTCAATCACCCAGGCCAAGTTATCATTCACTCCGCCGTCCGTGGCCCGGCCCATTACCCCGCCTCTGGTGAGTTCGGAATTGGGCGTTGATAGCGTGGAGACAAGCAAGATTTTGGATGGGGCGGTAACCGGCGCAAAAATAGCCGGCAATGCCGTGACCTCAACCAAGATTGCCTCTGGCGCGG
>CAKKRE010000065.1 GCA_919902505.1 Nitrospiraceae bacterium | reverse complement strand
GTCGGCGGCGTGAGGCTGCAATTCATGGCGTCCACTATTGACGACCGAGCTCAGGGTGCTCCTCCTGCTCCCAGAGTGCGCACGGTAAAACGGTGCTCCCTCGATGGGCGCAGCGAGGAGCACCACAGCCATCCACCTCTTTCCACTAGATGGAGAAGGTTCAAAGGAAGATAATGAATCGTTCTTCACTGCTCGCAGAGGCCCCACGATGAAACGGTGGTCCCTCGATGCGCGCAGTGAAGAACAGTCCGGGACAATGGAAGTATTTCTAAGGGCGACCATCTAGGTGGCACTTGACGAAGCATATGAATCGGCTGAGAATGTGCCGCGCCTATTCATGCTCCTCTGGGTCGGAGGCAGGTGTCGCGGGAGACGAGGAAGCGGCGGTGTGATCCGGGGAAACGCATCGATACAGTGAAGGCTAAGGGGCTGAGAATGCCGACAGATCCGATTCGGATGAGGGCGGGTGAGGATGGAAGGCTGATCGTGCATGTCCCTTATTCCCCCGATCATGTGGCAAAGATCAAGACCGTTGTCGGTCGCCGATGGCATCAATGAGAGAAACACTGGACCGTCCCCCGTACGGATCGGACCATCGCTCAGGTGCTGGCCCTCTTCCCCGGAGAGCCGGTGGAGGTCGATTCTGCGCTTCGTTCGGTGAGGCCCCTCGATCATCAGGAAGTGCCGGACGGATCGATGAGCCATCATCCGGTCGCAGCCTGGCCCGGCCTCCTCGACCAAGTCCGCCAGGCGATCCGTACCCGGCATTACAGCTTTCGGACCGAGGAGGCCTACATCGGGTGGATTCGCCGCTTTGTCCAGTTTAATCACAAGCGCGATCCGGCGGAGATGGGGGCCGCAGAGGTTTCGCGGTTTCTGACCTTGCTGGCCGTGGACCGGCAGGTCGCCGCGTCGACGCAGAACCAAGCATTGGCCGCCATTCTGTTCCTGTACAAGGACGTGCTCGATCGGGACTTTGGCTGGCTGGATGATGTGGTGCGCGCGAAACGGCCGCAGCGGTTGCCGGTTGTGCTCAGCCAACAGGAGGTCCACGCCCTGCTGTCCGCGCTTAACGGTGTCCCGTGGATTATGGGAACGTTGCTCTATGGCGCGGGGCTCCGCCTCATGGAATGCCTGCGCCTGCGCGTGAAAGACGTGGACTTCGGCCGCGGCGAGGTGATTGTGCGCGAAGGCAAAGGCGCCAAGGACCGGGTCACAATGCTGCCATCGGCTATTGTTTCGCGACTGACCGCGCATCTCGAACGAGTTCGCACGCTCCACGCGGCCGGCTTCGGACGCGTCGGGCTTCCTGACGCCTTGGCGCGTAAATACCCACATGCGGACCGCGAATGGGGGTGGCAGTGGGTCTTTCCCGCCTCGACCATCTCGGCTGACCCGCGCACGGGCGAGCGGCGCCGACATCACCTGCACAAGTCCGTGCCGCAGCGGGCTATCCGTGAAGCAAGACGCCGCATCGGCATCGCGAAACCGGTGGGGCCGCACACGTTGCGACACTGTTTCGCTACGCATCTGCTGGAAGCGGGCTACGATATTCGCACGGTCCAGGAGTTGCTCGGGCACAGTGACGTGAGGACGACGATGATCTACACCCACGTGCTCAACCGTGGAGGCCGTGGTGTTCAGAGCCCGGCGGATCGGCTGCTCAGTGGAGTCGGCGATTCATGTTAGGACGCATGGGATGACGGCTAACACGCTGGCGGGCGCTCCTGGTAGTCCCGCCGAAAGCAATGTTGATTCAGCAGCTTGCGCAATCGCCTGTCCTCCGCAGGACCTGGGATTAGCAGGCAGTTTCTGCTGGCTTTGCCGAAATGATTCGGACGTCGAATTATAGTTAGATTGCACAGCAACAATGGAGAAACCTCCCACCAAGAAGAGTGCCGGGGATGTAGCCCGAGAGGTAGGTAGGGCGATCATTTCTGCCGTCCCTGACGCTGGAGGGCCGCTTCAGGTCGCCTTTGAGAACATCTTCTCGTCCCCTATTGAGAAGCGGAAGCAAGCGTGGCTAGAGCAGTTGGCGGCAGTAGTAGAAGAAGTACAGGGACGAGTGAAAGAACTGACTCCCGAAAAGCTTGCGGCCAATGAAGCTTTTGTAACGGTCGCGATGCAGGCCTCGCAGGTTGCCATCCGGAATCATCAGCAAGCCAAGCTGGAAGCACTACGCAATGCCGTGTTGAACTCCGCGCTGCCAAATCCGCCGCAAGAAGATGAGCAGATGATTTTCTTGCGGCTCATCGACCAGCTGACGCCGTGGCATCTTCGAGTCCTCTCGGTCTTGAATAATCCAGTGGAGTGGATGGCGCGTAACAACGTGAGCAATCCAGGTTGGGGCATGGGCGGTGTCGCAACGGTAGTCGAGCATTGCCTCCCGGACTTGCGAGGACAGCGCGATACTTATGAGCAGATAGTCCGTGATCTACAGGTCGAGGGTTTGCTAGGCCAAGGTCAGTTTCTGCACGTGACCATGACCGGAAATGGCATGATCCAATCGCGAACGACCGACAGAGGAAAGCGATTCATCAAATTCATAACCGCACCGGCTTGATTGTGCGAATGCAATCTAACCACCGATTCGTGTGCGACGCCTGCGAATCGGCGCGCCACAATCGGAACGTTAGGTGTTAGAAAATTGGATACGCATTTTAAGATACTTCTCGGTGGGGTTCTTGTCGGTGCGCTAACTGCTGGCGGAGGCTATCTGCTCTCTGAGAGTTCCAAGGCTCGGGTGGCCGATCTAGGAGCCTGTCCGAGTATTCAAAGCTGAAGATTTTCGACGCACACAATTGGCTCAGGATCAACGATCTCCATGCGATCATGGGTGAGGACCCCCTAAAACGCAGATTTTCTGATTACTCGGACAGGCTCCTAGTGGCCGAATGCAAGGAAGCCCATAAGCGAGAGGTAAAAACTAAGGCCGAGCCATGGAAAGGAGACCCGCTTGTTTGTGGTCCAACCGAACTAAGAATGTCATCCCGGGTCTTATTGGGTCAGGTCTTGCAATCGCACATTTTCTGATCGGATTGCGTAAGGTGTCCGCTTACGATGCCATCGCGCATAATTAAATGGTCTGCCATATCGGCAACCTGACGGCCAAGCTGGTGAGGCGGGGTACGACGAAGATATATTGCCAGGAACGATTGTGATTCCTTCATTTTGTAAGTGCGGTCCCGCAGGGATCGACTGTGTCTCAGGCCGTTCACACAGGGGTCTTTTGCGTGATGCTCGTTTGGGGCGGGTGGTGAGACGGCGCGTTGTTTCCGACATCTCTGAGCGAGCGGAGGGCTGCGTTGACGGCCGCTGAATCCCGAAACGCATCGGCAATATCCGGCTCCAGGACCGCAATATTGGCGCCTTCCTTCAACAGCCGTCGGTAATACTTTCCCCGAACCGCTGTCGCATAATCAAAGGTATACTCCGCCCGCATGTCATCCGATGCAGTCTGCCGTTTACGTTGCATGACGCTTCCTCTCGCCCGCTGTTGCTGGGACGGCACTAACGATCCTGAGCACCTGTTTAACCGTGACAAGTAATCTTCCGCTGACATATGGTCAAGACGGCTATACGGGCTACTACCAAGAGATTGGCAAAACGTGTTTTTTCAGAATTCAGACAGGAGAAGAACTTCGATGCCGGGTAAGGTCTTGAAGCTTGCATCATTGGTGAGTAATCGCTCGCAATGCGTGAGCTGGGCCGTGGCTGCATGAATGGCATCCGGAAGTTTCAATCCATGCTCGGCTCGTAGGTGAGATGCAGCGATGAGGATTGCTCGACTCACCGGTTCCATGTGTAATGAGGTCGATGGGCGCATGGCCTGGAGATAGGCCGCTTCTCTCTCACGGCTCCTATCCAACAGAGGCTTCACGAGCACTTCCGCCAAGGTCAGTTCACTCGTGACGGCTTGGATGGCTCCGTGATCGATGCGCTCAAAAAGCTGGGTTAAGGTTGGGCGAAAGACCGGATAGCCTTCCAATGCGTAAATGAAGATATTGGTATCGAGGTAGAGGCGTCCGGTGAGCGTCTTTAGGCTGGCCATGTGTTTCGTTCTTGACGAATGAACGCATCGGCCTCCTGAGGCGTGGTGAATCCCCCTGCTGCTGCACCGATGAGACCGGCGAGTGTGGCTATAGGTGCGTCGGGTGTTTCGGGAATGATGATGACGTCGGCGATGGATCCCGGCACCAATTCCGGCGATTCAATGTGCACGATTCCGCCGGGTTGTACCGTGACTTTTTGCTTGAGCACGTTCTGCATCGTGAGCCCCGAGTGCTATCTCTGTCTCTGTGGACAAAAGTATTGTACGCAGCAGTTCCAATTGGCGCAAGTACAGATCATGTTGCGGCCATTTGGGTTGGTCGGTTGATGAAGCCGGCTTTCGAAGAAGCATCCATGTGCAGTCTTCTCCCACCCCAGCGGCCTTTGAGGTCAGGTCTTGCAATCGCACATTCCTGCTTGGAGAAGATATAAAAGGGGTCGGACCCCTTACATTTGGCCCGCTCAACTGTTAATTGGGTGGGTATAGTCCGATTGGTCAAAGGGGTCGATGGTGCTTAATGTGTGATCGCAAGACCGGGCCCCAAAATCGGCTTGTGGCTGTGCGGTCTATGACTGTTCCCTTCCGCAGAGCCGGTCTCTTCACCATTCTTTTCTTCTGGACTGCGACTACAATCCTCTCCGCGGCGGAGAAGATTCCCGGAACCTTGACGGTTAAGGGGTGGTCCCATTCACCGTGCGCGTCGGAACCACTCCGAGAGTCGCCGTGACCGAAGCTGCTGCGAATCTGGCCGTGTGGGAACGTCGCAGCCCGATCATGGCGGTGGAAATGGCGGCGCTCGGCGACGTCTACCAGGCAATGGGGCAGTTCAAGAAGGCCGCCAACTCGTCGAGCACATCGCACGGCTGGACCGGTTGAACCAAGTCCTGTTTAACCGCGACCGCGCGCTGTTCTATGTCGACCATGCGAACCACCTGGATCAGGCGGTTCGCCTCGCTCGCAAGGAGCTGGAAGTCCGCCAGGACATCTATTCCTACGATGCCCTGGCCTGGGCCTTGTATCGACAGGGCCAGTACAACCCGGCGCGGGCGGCGATCTCACAGGCCTTGAAGCTCGGCACCAAGGACTCGCGACTTTTGTTCCATGCCGGCATGGTCATGTCGGCGACGGGACGGCAGCAAGAAGCCCAGCAGTACCTCCGTCGACTGCTGTCGTTGAACCCAAACTTCCATCCGCTTCACGGCAAGACCGCCCAAGAGACGTTGAATCGTCTGGATCAAGAAGCCCGATCGGCTAACTGAGAGGGGCACGGCCATGCAGGCTCGGATCATTCTCCCGTTCAGTATGTGGATGGTGGTTGTGTCGACCGGAGCCTTCGCCCATCCGATGGGAAACTTTTCCATCAATCACTATTCGGGCATCGAGGTGAGCGCGCAGGAGATTTCTGTCCGCTACATTTTGGACCTGGCGGAGATTCCGACCTTCCAACAGATGCAAATCTTGGATTCCGACCATAACGGAGAGATCGGGCAAGCGGAGAAGGACCGGTATCTCCCGGATAAAATTCAGGCGCTTGCCGCCGGATTGACCCTCACGGAAAACCATCACAGGCTGGTACTGGTCCCAGTCTCGCATGAATTATCGGTCACACCGGGAATGGGCGGGTTGCCCACGCTCAAGCTGTCCGCACTGTATCGTGCGCAACTGGACGGGCGGGAGCTCGCCGATCAGGGGAGCGAGCCGGTTGAGGTGCTCTATCGGGATGAGAATTATCCGAGACGGGCCGGGTGGAAAGAGATTGCAGCGGTCGGCGCACCCGGTATCACATTGGTCGCATCGTCTGTGCCGGCTCATGGGAGTGAACTGAATGCCTACCCGCAGAATGAACTGCAGAGCCCGCCTCAAGTCACCGACGCGCGCTTTTCCTTTACGGCCGACGCGGCCTCCGGCGCCGGCGCTCTTCCAGTCCATCGTCCCGCCGCATCCATGCAGAAACTCGGAGCTGCCGAGCGCTTCACCTCTCTCATGCAGACGGCCAATACCCGGCCTCCCATGATCCTGTTGGCTCTGTTGGTCGCATTTGGATTGGGAATGCTCCATGCCTTATCACCGGGCCATGGGAACGCTGTCATGGCGGCTTATTGGGTCGGATCACGAGGCAAGGCCCGGCATGCCTTGTTGCTGGGATTGACCGTGACCCTGTCCCACACGATCGGGGTCTTTCTGTTGGGCCTCGTCACGCTGTACTTTTCGAAGTTTGTGGTACCGGAGCAATTGTACCCGTGGTTAAGCTTTTCCTCCGGAGTGACCATTTTCGTCATTGGTCTGGTCCTGCTCCGCCGACGCTGGCGAACAGGATGGACGGTCGAGGAGACCGACGAGCACCACCACGAGCACCGGCACGGGAATGGGTCCCATCACCACGAACATGCCCTTGGCCACCACCATCACCATGGCAATGGATCGCTCAAGAGTCTGCTAGGCCTGGGCATCACCGGCGGCATGGTGCCCTGCCCCTCAGCGTTGGTCGTCCTACTCAGCGCGATTGCGTTCCACCAAATTACGTTCGGACTGCTCTTGATTCTGGCCTTCAGCGCCGGAATTGCGACAACCCTAATCACGATCGGGCTCTTGATGATGTACGTCGAAGAGGCGCTCACACAAGCTGAACGATTCAGACCGGTCGCTCGCCTCATGCCGGCCCTGTCTGCCGGAGCCGTCGCTGTGCTGGGCGGAGTGATTGCGGTCACGACGTGGCTAGCAGGATGCGCATCGCTGCTTATTGTTTGATGTCGAATCACTGGCATCTGCTGCTCTAGCCCCGACACGATGGGGAACTGTCGGAGGCCCCCCGACGATTCGTCGCCGCATCTTGATGAGGCTGACCCCTCCCGCTTATAGTGATGCGCTATGCGCAGGAAGACCTCGTCTCGTCGCAAGTCTGGGGACGGTCCCCCTTCGGAACAGGAAGCGGTCCATCTGACGCCTCGCCCAGAACCGCCCGCACTCCTCGCCGCCTTTCATGCCCTCTCCGCCAATGACGTGTATACGATGGCTCCGAAAGAGCCCGTCATTCGCGGATACGACTATTACCGGCAGCAGCGGCTGCTGCACTATCACTGGAGCGGGGATCGCAGCACGCTGACGGCGCAGGTACAGGGGACCAGGCTCTACGCGGTCATCTTTTCCCTCGACGACGGCTTCCTCGCCGCCTCCTGCGATTGCCCGGCTTGGAACCCCGACCGGCTCTGCAAACATGTCCTGTGCGCCTGCTTCACCACGAAGCACCTGCTCTCGCCGGACGCATTCAGCTTACCGGATCCGCTACAAACCAGACTGCCTGCCCTCCGGACTGAACTGCTTGGCAGCGCCCCGAAATCGAGCGGGACGCCGGGAGCCACCCGCAAAGGGTCTATCCGCAAGAAGACGATCTATGAGATCGTCATCGATGTCCGGCACGCATACCCGCAGCTGCTGATCCACCGAAACGGATCGCCGCTCCCCGTGGGGTGGGCCCCTGCGCTTCCTCCCGAGCTGGTTCCTCTGTTCAACACAACCTGGTTCATGTCCGGGTTCGGGGAAGACCCGCTGCTGCACTACCTCAGGCGCCACGACCGGCCCTGCCCGATCGTGCTGGAGACGGGCCGAGAATCCCTGCCGCTCTCCTGGGCCCCATCGGTCACGTGCCACAGTAAGACGGAAATCGACCTGGCAGGCGATCGGGTCCGCATCCGTGCGCGCTGCCTCGCCGACGGAGTAGCCCTCGAACGGATCGTACGCTTCAGAACCTTCGTTGTCGATGTGGGCGGCGGGCGGCTGCTCTATTTGGAGGACGAGGGCGGATGGGCCTCATTTCGCTCGCTGCAACAATGTTTCAAGAAGGTCGATCCGTTCTACGATCACTATGGTGATCGCGACGAGGGACCGCGCACGGTCACGTTGCCCGACGGTTCACGGTCTGGACGGTGGCAGGGCATCACTCACGAGACGGAGTTCGCGGTCTCGCTCGACGAGTTTCGGTCGGCCCACATCGACCTCACCAGAAAACAGGCCGACCGGACCCTGCGCGATCTTATGCTAAAGGTGGATGGAACGGCGACGGCAGTTCAAGGCGCCACATCTCCTCCGACGGATGACGCGCCCTCACACGCTCTGATTCTGACGCCTCCAGACGGCTCTCGGGACAACCCGACCGCCCCATGGACGCTGCTGGCACAAAGTCGGATGGGTGACCTCTGCGCTCCTCCAAGCCTCTCAACCTTCTCGTGCATTGCGGCATTGGAGCAAGGTCGCGCGGTCTCCGGTCCGTTGCGCGCGCAGAAACGCAAGGCCGTGCTTTACGACACGTTTTTCACGCTCCTTTCGGTGCAGGATTCGAAACAGCGAGACCGCCGCATCAAAACGGCCCTTGCCCCGGAGTGCTGGTCACGCACGATCGGCGACGAGGCCTATCGATGGCTGAGACAACACCTGTCGGTCTATGCCCGGCCGGATGTGCGGTTACTGATTCGTGCCGGGCATTGGCACCTGCAGCCGATCGACAAGGCGCGGGAAGCCCTGCTGTACCAGATTCCCTTCGACACCTTCGGCCCGGAGATCTTTCGCGGCATGCAACGAGCCGACGAGATGAGGATCGACGCGCGTCTGCTGTTCCAACGATTGCCGGAGCTCCTGGAGAAACTCTCCACAGCCGGGATCGAATTGCTGTATGAAGACAAGCCCCTCCAGTCCGCCCGGTGGGATTGCTCCGTCCAGGTGGAGCGTGGCGACCAGGAAGGGACGGGGATCGACTGGTTTGAAATCCGGCCGGAGATCCGCTGCGACGGTGTGGCGCTGGAGGAAGAGGAATGGCGGACTGCCCTCCGGCAGGGCGGGCTGATCGACAGCGAACGGGGCCTGCGTGTCCTGGATGGCCATAGCCTGGAACGGCTGCGCGCGATCCTTGATCTCACCGGAGAGGCGCAGGCTGATCGAGGCAGAACGCGGATCGTGCGCGTGCCCCGGCTACAGATCTTCGACTGGCTGGCGTTGCGCAAGCAGGGCATTGCGGTCTCATTGCCTGCCGAGGACGAGGCCGTGCTCGGTCGTCTCCTGGGATTCACCCGGATCGCCGCGCGGCCCCTGCCGAAGCGCTTGCACGCAACCCTCCGCCCCTATCAGCGGGAGGGCTATGCCTGGTTGGCGTTTCTCTACGAGCACCGCTTCGGCGCCTGTTTGGCGGACGACATGGGATTGGGAAAGACGCTCCAGGCCATCTGTCTGTTGGCGGCCATTGAGGAAGGGCGCATCAAGGCGTCGATCGGTGTGAAGGGCCCTCACTTGGTGGTCGTGCCGACGAGTCTGCTCTTCAACTGGGAACAGGAACTGGCGCGCTTCGCTCCCGGCTTGAAGGTCCATGTCTACAGCGGCAGCGCGCGGACCCTCGATGCGCAGGATGGCGAAGTCGTCCTCACGACCTATGGACTCGTCCGCCGGGACATCGACCGATTGGAACGTATGGCATTTCACGTCATCCTGTTCGACGAAGCCCAGGCGGTGAAGAACATCCTGGCCGGCACCACGGGCGCGGTCCGCCGACTCAGGGGGCGCTTCAATATTGCGTTGACCGGCACCCCCCTTGAAAATCACGTGGGCGAGTACTTCTCGGTCATCGATCTCTGCTTGCCCGGACTCCTCGGTGACTACGACCGGTTCAAGGCAGATCTCAAACGTGTCCAAGGCAGCGCGCTGGAACGGTTGCTTGGCCGGACCAGGCCCTTCATTCTGCGGCGGACGAAGAGCGAGATTCTCCACGACTTGCCGCCGAAAATTGAGAGCGAGGTGTTCCTCGACTTAACCGAGCGGCAAAAGGCGCTCTACCAGCAGACGGTCGCCCAAATCCGCTCCACGATCGACGAGGCCTACCGCACCAAAACATCCGGTCAGGCTCAGTTCATCGCACTGACGGCCATCCTCAAACTCCGTCAAGTCTGTCTCTCGCCGCGTCTGCTGACGAACCGCACCGACGAACCCTCGCCCAAACTCAACTTCCTGGTGGAACGGCTGCAAGTCTTGCTGGACGAGGGGCACAGCGCCCTGGTCTTCTCGCAGTTCACCAGTTTTCTGGACCTCGTGCAGGAATCCTGCGCCCGGCATGCGTTGCCGCACCATCGCCTGGATGGCTCCACCGCGGCGACCGCGCGCAAGACCCGCGTGGCGGCGTTTCAGGACGGCGAACAGCCGGACGTGTTTCTCTTAAGTCTCAAGGCGGGGGGCCAGGGACTGAATCTCACCAAAGCGACCTACGTGTTTCATCTGGACCCCTGGTGGAATCCGGCGGTGGAGAACCAGGCGTCGGACCGCGCACACCGCATCGGGCAACAACGGACCGTCTCGATCGTGCGGATTCTCATGCGCCACAGCATCGAGGAAAAGATGATGGCGCTCAAGCAACGGAAACTCGATCTGTACGATGCGGTCATGGCCGGCGCGGTGCGCGGCGCCGGGCAGGGCCTGTTGACGAAGGCCGACTTCGACTACCTACTCTCTCCGAGTGCCGGCTGATCGGACTGTTGCAGCTTGCATGGCGCCGTCCACATGATCCTTTCTATTCGACCATCAGCACCGCGCGATAGCGGACCCGATTCTCCCGTAACTTCTTGATGGCGTGGTTAACCTCAGCCAAAGGGAACGTTTCGATGGTCGGTCGCACCCCGATACGCGCGGCCACGTCCAGCGTCTCCTGAATCATCGGGCGGCCGGCGATGGAGCTGGTGAGCAGTCGACGACGATGCAGGATCATGGCGTCCAGGGGCAGGGGGGCTCGTCCGGGTGGGACACCCACGAAGGTCAGGGCGCCGCCTGGCCGGACCAGCTCGACGTAGGCTTCCCATGGGAGTTGAATCGGCACGGTGCTGATCAACAGATCGAGTGGCCGATCCGGAGCCGAGGCGGGCCGACCGTCCGGTTGCGTGAGGATCGTTTGGTGAGCGCCCAGCCGGGATGCTGCAGTGGCCTTATCCTCGCTGGACGTAAACACGGTCACGCGATTCCCTGACTTGGCCGCGAACTGAATCGCCAGGTGCCCGAGGCCGCCGAGCCCGATGACCCCAATCTCTTGGGACTCTTGACCGGCAGTCATGCCCGCGCTGCTCAGGGCGGAGTAGACCGTGATCCCGCCGCAGAGGAGCGGACCGGCCACATCGGTCGGGAGACCGTCAGGGATGGGAAAACAAAAGCGGCTGTCCGCGACCATCTGTTCCGCAAAGCCGCCGTAGCCATCAGCGAGCAGGGCCTGATATCCCTTGTTGCAGCAGTGCTCTCTCCCGCTCACACAATCGTGGCACTGGAAGCAGGCTGACCGCTGCCATCCGACCCCGACGCGGTCACCGACGGAAATCTGATTGACGCGCGAGCCGATGTCCACCACCTCTCCGACCACTTCGTGCCCCGGCACGAGCGGGTAACGGGACATGCCCCAGTGGTTGTCGACCATATGCAGGTCACTGCTGCATAGACCACAGGCCAGGACGCGCAGCAGACAGTCGAAGGGACCCAGCGCGGCCGGTTCGTAGGTCCAGGGAACCAATTCCTCGCCGCGGCTTCGTGCCGCCATTGCTTGAATACGCATGGGGGGGCCTCCCTCTTATTCTCGTTCTGGTTTCTGGCTGGACCTGGAAGTCGACCAGCCTCTCGACGGTCAGCACAACGCTGATCCAAGCTCGATCAAATCCCGGGCGGTTTGATCGACTTATAGGCATTGATGTTCTGAACGGGGGAAACGGCCATATCCGGTTGAGCGATCCCCAGGTTTATTGAACGTGGCATGAGCGTATGCCTGTCGTCTCGCCCGCATTATTCATGGAGTTCGTGACGAAACCGCCCGTTTAACCTACTTGCCGACACGTGTCAGCACGTCAGACAAGTCCCGATCCTCCATCACCGGCGCCGTGTCCACTTCGAGGAGATCGCTCCAATCTATGGCAAACCCAGCCAACGCTTTCGGATCATCCGACTCGACCAACGCATACACCTTGCTCATATCAAGCTGCGTCCAACGTCCCAGCAACTTGGCCCCTTGAGGTGGCTGTCCGCCCGTCTTCTGGAATCGCGCAATCGCTTCGTTCCGTTTTTCCTTATCGGATGGAATGGTGAAGGTGAGCATGAATTTCATGATGGATCTCCTTCTTTCTTTGTGATCGGAGATTATTGTTTTCTGAATCTCATCAACTGTCGATAATAAAACCATCTAGGAGCCTGTCCGACGTGATTAGCTCATCCAGGCACCGCCCTGTCTCCCATTGAACTGAGGTGCCTCATATACTCCTCCCTATCCGATCGCTTTGATGCTTTCGATCAGCCTGGTAAGCCCTTCATCCAAAGTCGCGCGTTCGATGGTGAGGGGCGGCATGAGTTGAATGTTGCTGTGGTGATCGCAGACGATGTGCAGGTTCCGTTTGAAGGCCTGCTGGACAATCTTTTCCACAGTCGCTGCATCGTGCTCCTTGGTGCTTGTGTTTTTCACGATATCGATGCCGATTTCCATGCCTATCCCGCGAATGTCCCCCACCTTCGGATGATCACCCAGTTCGCTCTTGAGTCGATTCATGATATGTGCTCCATCTCGTTTGGCCTTTTCCCATACCTTGTCACGTTGATGAATGTGGAGCGTTCGAAGCGCGACGGCACAGGCGACGGGGGTCCAGCCGAACGTCGACAGCAAGATGCTCTTCGCCAATGTGGCCTCGGCGATGTCGTCGCGCGTGACCATGGCGCCGATGGGGGCGGTGCCGTTGGAGATCGCCTTGGCAAAGGTCACAATGTCCGGTGTGATCCCTCCCAGTTCCAGGCCAAACAACGCCCCGCAGCGGGAGAAGCCGGTCCCGACTTCATCCAGAATCATCAAGGTCCCATATTGTTCGGTGAGCTTTCTCACCAGTGGCAGGTAGCCACTGGGTGCGACATAGGTGGAGCCCCACCCTGTGATAATGCCGGCCTCAGTGAACAGGGCCGCTACCTCTCGCGTAGAAAGCACTCGCTCCAGTTCGTCGGCAAACTCCTGAAGGACGCGCTCCGGAGATTTGTCGGTTCTGTAGGTCTGGGGATAGGTGAGTTGAACGAAGTCGTGAACCGGCGGGCCAGGAAACCCAATCGCGAGCGTACTCACGGACTGCCCGTGATAGGTCTCTTGAAACCCGACGATCTTATTCCGTCCGGTGAAGACTCGGGCGGTCTTGATGGCCATCTCGTTGGCTTCGGTCCCGCCGGTAGCCCGTCCAACCGCGGTGAGTGGCGCCGGAAGCGCGGCGGTCAGGAGCGCGGCATACTCGTTTTGCGCGGCATCGGCCGTCCACATGGGTGCATAGGTGTTCTTTTTGACTTGGCTGACCAAGGCCTCGGCGACTTCCGGATGATTCCAGCCGAGATTAGTCGTGTTCCAGCCAGAGGTAAAATCGATGAGTTGCTGTCCGTTCCGGGTCCAGAGGTAACTGCCCTCGGCCCGCTCTAAGTCAAACGACCAGTCGAGGTAACAGTTGTAAATGATGTGATTTTTAATCATGTTTCCTCCTGAGCCTCTGACGGTCTCTAACCTTGCAGTTGCGCCATCATCGCCGCTGGATCCCAGTAGCCCCACATGGTTTGAATTTTTCCTTCCTGGTTGATCTCGAACACATCGATGCCTTCGAAGATCACTTGCCTGCCGTTCTTGCCGGTGCCACGCCCCGTGAACTTCACTGCTGCCCGGTTGCCGGAAAGGAAGATGTGGTCCGCTGTCATCTCGATTTTTTGAAAGGCTCCGAGGACATTCACCAGAAATTGGCGCAGGGCGGTATGTCCCTGGAGGGGCGTGGGAGATCCCGGTTCGTAACTGGTTCCCTGCTCCGCGAAGCAGGCGACCCAGGCGTCCGGGTCTTTTTCTCCTATTGCGCTGAAATATCTGGCCACTACTGCCGGAATGTTCTCAGAGGTCATGTCTGATTCTCCTTTGTACCGGGTGGAATGTTGTTCGAAGAAACACGCTAGGAATCGGGCCTTCAGATGAATTACGGAGGCCGAGCGGCGTTTGGATTTCTCCTTCCGACGGAAAAATTCCGTGCCTGGAGATGACGCCTATGCTGGTCGTAACACATCGGCATATTCGGCATATATGGAGCATACCTCTTGCTCGCCGATGATCGTGATTGACGCGACGTTGATTGGCAGGATGGTAAACCGACATTTGGGAAGCGAATTATTTGCGAGACCGTAGGCGAGGTGAATGGCGAAGGGGTTGAAAGCCCTGCTGCAGGAACCTGCCGCTACTCTTTGTTTGAGTTCATTCAGCAAGAGCATTGCCTGTCCCTCTTGGCGTAAGCCGTGAATCAAGCCCTCCATGCAGGTGCTTCCGTGGGTCTGGGGGCAGGCTGGTTCGCAGGGTCCTTGCCGGACCGATCTCCGAGAATCCGCCCCACCGGTCTAGCCTGAATAATTCACGACTTGGGCAAGAGAAAAAGCCATCGAGGCTC
>CAKKRE010000064.1 GCA_919902505.1 Nitrospiraceae bacterium | reverse complement strand
TGGCCCTCAGCTCCGGAGGCTGATGCTCTATCCAGCTGAGCTACAGGCGCTCCCGTCGATCAGATCCGCCACATTAGCATAGCGTTTCTGTTGCTGTCTAGGGAGTTGGATCACCATTTGGCACGAATCCATAGGGCTGGAGGATTTCGTCGCCGGCTTGGGATTGAGATCGCTGCAGGATGGACAAAGAGAGTGCCTCGTGTTCGGCCAGGCGGTCGGCGTCGTGTCGAAGGGTGGCTGAGAGGCGGACAATGGGCACGGCGGTCTGGACAGCACAAGCACCAAGGACTATCCCGTCCGATTCGCCGGGAATGCCCATCGTGCGGCATGTGATGGGTCTGTGGGAGTAGATACCGCAGGTTCCGTCGGCCTCCAGGGCGGGGCAGGGAAGGTGGGCGAATCGTTCGGCCATCTCGTCGATCGTAGAATCTGCCCACTCGTCCAGGCCCGGTTTCGATTTCAGCTTCGGGTAAGCCGCTTCCACCGCCGTAATCTGGGTGCGGGCTCGGGCGATGATAGCGTTCCTGAGAGTGGAAGGTAACTCATCGAGGCCGCGTTGTATTTCAAGGGCGTCGAGGCGAGTGATGGGAAAGATGCCGGTACAGCATTCGCAGCAGCCACGCCCGCAGGGGATCTGCCCCAGCAGTGAGGCTCGTGCACGTCGGAACCAGTCCTCGGCTTGCTGGAAGAGTGGCAAGGGATGAGGGGAGGACGCCGTGGCCTCCATGCTGCCTATTCCTCGGGGAGAGAGAGATCGACGATGAGTTCTCCTTTGGGGGAGAAGAATCCTTGCTGATCGATCTGCACGATGCCGTTACAGTGTTCCTGGAAAAACTCCAGAATCCATCCGTTGAAATCATAGCCCCCGTCGGTGACGTCGGCTTCGACCATGCGCGTCGTGAGGATGAATCGCGCGCGGGTGACATGTTCTTGGGCCAGACTGGCCTCGAGGCTGTCGTGTGAGGACAGATGCTCCAGGAATTGTTTCTGCTCCTGCTCGAACAAATCTTGATAGCTGCCCCGGTCGCGCACGCAAAACACGTGAATCGGCTTACGCTCGCGCGCGTAACCCAAAATGACCTGCACCCATGCCCACTCGTCCAGCATGGCATCGCTCATGTCGGGGGGGAGAATGGGAAGTTGTCCCCGCGACTTGAGGAATTCCATCAACAGGCGAAGCGGTGGAGCATTGTCATTTTTGCAGAAGACTCGTGAGTAAATGACCGCTTCTGGTGCGGCGCCCTCGGCTGGTTGGGCGTTAGAGGGAAGAATAGGAAGTTCTTTAGCCATGGCGACGCCTCGTGATCCTGAGAGATGCAATGAACAGCAGCATGCCTTCGTACTGTACTCTGTGGCTCACGCGGCGCGCAAGAGCATCGAGCGTGCTGGTCGTCTCTCTGGATGCGCGTGCTCCGCTTTGTGGCTCTTGACAGCCCCCAGGGCTTTGGATACACTCTCGCCCTGTTTTCGGACTGATTCTGCAGGACACGCGCAGATTTCCGGCTCCACCTCTGTACGTACGAGTTTATAGATCGCAGACCGCACAAGTCAGTTCACTTTCATTCGTTGTTCAAAGGGAGGAACGCATGGCCAAGTCGATGACGAAATCGCAGATTGCTGACCATCTTGCTGGAAAGGCGGGGATTACCAAAAAGACGGCTGTCCAGTTCCTGGACGATTTTGCCGCTCTCGCCTATCGTGAAGCGAAGAATGCCTTCGTAGTACCGGGAATCGGAAAGTTGGTGCTGGCCAATCGGAAGGCCCGCATGGGTCGGAACCCGCAAACGGGTGAGCCGATCAAGATTCCGGCAAAGCGGGTGGTGAAGTTCCGAGTCGCGAAGATGGCCAAAGATTCGATCCTCGGAAAGAAGTAGTCAGCCTCGTTCCTCTATAGACTATAGACTGAAGGGCCGGTGCTCCGTCATTGAGAGCACCGGCCTTTGTGTTTTTGCAGCGGCCATAGGTAACGGCGTGTCAGTGAGTACGTGGCAGGATACTAAAAAGACGGGGCGAGTCCGCTTCCACCTGCGCCGTCATGCCCCACGAAGCGCACCGCATCACCGTCCTGCACCAGAGAATCTTCGCTGGCGATGCGTTTGTTGATGGTGACCAGGACTTTTTTCTCCCGCAACAGTTGGAGCATGTGACGAAGTCCGCGGCCCTGCCGCTGAATAACCTGGCGAACTGTCACAGGGGTGGGGAGCTCACATGCGAGGTCCCGCTCTCCATCCGTGGTTTGAAGTTGTCCCATCAGTGTAATCGTAATCATGCGACCTGTGTCCTCCCAGTCGACTGTCGTCGTGTTCCGTTGTGCCGTGCAGCCTAAATTGACTCCCCCAGCCGGCTGCGACTAATATTATCACTATGCAATCCCTGAATATCCAGCGACCAGGAATGCCGGACCTCCAGTTTGCCTTGGTGGTATCGGCCTTGTGCACGTCCGGCCTGGAAGCCCTGAATGTCCCGGAGGAGCTTCGGCGCAGAGTGTTCGACGCCTGTTGGGCGCTCGTCAGCACCGATCCCCCACCGACTAACCCTCAAGAGCGTGTGCTGGACTTGCGATTCGGCACGGAGCTCACGCTGGACGCCATCGTGGCCACCATTCGCCAGATCTTCGCAGAAGCGGGGATTTCCACGCTGACCTGGGATCACCCTCCCAGCGATCCAACCCGACCGAGTAGTCCCGCTGCAGAGCCGTTGATTGATCGATTGCAGAAGCTCTACCCCGATCCGCCTCCGACTGCTGATCCTTCGGACCGAAACTAGCTGCCCTTCTCGGTTCTTTATTGGATTCGTTCATTCAGCATCAGGTTGGGAAAGTTGAAGGCCTGCTTTCTGCTTGAGCGCGAACGCGGTATGATGCCATCCGTTCTCCCCAATGCGATTCAGGAGGTGTCATGCAGATTACGCCAACGCCGCTAAAGGGCCTTTTTTTGATCGAGCCTGATGTGTTCGGCGATGCCCGGGGAAAGTTTGTCGAGATCTTTCGCGAATCACGCTATGACGCGGCCGGAATCGACAAACCATTTGTGCAGGACAACTTTTCCTGGTCCGTTCGTGGCACGTTGCGCGGACTCCACTATCAGCTCGCTCGGCCGCAAGGAAAGTTGGTCACGGTCGTCAAGGGAACGGTCTACGATGTGGCGGTCGATATTCGGCACGGGTCGCCGACGTTCGGGCAGTGGTATGGAGTCGAGCTCTCCGATAGCAACATGCGGCAGTTGTATATTCCTCCCGGTTTTGCCCACGGCTTTTGTGTGCTCAGCGACGAAGCAGGGTTCCTGTATAAGTGTACGGATGTCTATTTGCCGCCGGATGAGCGGGGGATCCTATGGAATGATCCGGCTCTCGCCATTGCCTGGCCCGTAAAGACCCCGCTGCTGTCAACGAAGGATCAAGCGTATAAGTGCCTGGCCGACATGATGACGGAATTGCCTCGTTACGAAAGCCGCTAGCCCTCGGTCCTTCTATCGGCCGTTTCGATAGCCTCACGAATCCTTCCATCAGGCAGGCCCCGGAAAACGTGGCGCGCCTTTCCCCCTCCCTTGTTTCGCTTGCCGTCCGTAATGATGTGCCCAGGGAATTCATAGCCTTAGTTCCGCTCATTGAGGCCGATCCAGTCTTGCCGTACGATGGGCCTGCATGCTATGTAGGAATCATTCCTGTCTAGTGAGCGAGATCATGAAGTTGGAGCCATGGGAGATTGAGGCGCGTTTTCGCCGGCACGCAGTGCGGATCACTCGCCAGCGGGCGGCCATTTATGCGGCGTTGTCGGAAACGACAAGCCACCCAACGGCCGAAGACCTCTACCGGACGGTGAAGCGTCAGCATCCGATGATGTCTCGCAACACCGTCTATTACACGCTGGGCGTGCTGCGCCAGGCCGGTTTGGTGCAGGAAGTCAATGTGGGGCATGAGGTGGCGCGGTTTGATGGGAATGTCACGGTGCATCATCATCTGGTCTGTCTGGGCTGCGGCCAGATTGTAGATGTGATGGACGACGGGTTGAATCAGCTAGCCATCTCAAGTCGACAGGCCAGGGGATTTCACGTGCTCGGGCATCGGGTGGAGTTTCACGGATATTGTGCGGACTGTCAGCAGGCAGGTCTTGGCGCAATGGCGCGCCGCGGGTAGGATAAGGATTTGTCACTTTACCGAAGGAGGAGCGTATGGGAAACAGTTTGAAGGGCACGAAGAGTCACGAGAATCTCAAGCACGCGTTTGCCGGGGAATCACAAGCTAACCGGCGCTATCTCTACTTCGCGCGCCGTGCCGACATTGAAGGGTATCCCGATGTGGGTGGGTTGTTCCGCGATACGTCCGAAGCGGAAACCGGTCATGCGTTCGGCCATCTGGATTTTCTGAAAGAAGTGGGCGATCCCGCCACGGGTGTCCCGATCGGAAACACCGAAGCCAACCTGAAGTCCGCGATCGAAGGGGAAACCTACGAATACACGCAGATGTATCCGGGTATGGCGAAGACCGCGCGCGATGAAGGCTTCTCTGAATTGGCGGAGTGGTTCGAGACCCTGGCCAAGGCGGAGCGGTCCCATGCCAATCGGTTTACCAAAGGCTTGGATAGCTTGAAGCAAGGCTAAGACCTGTTCGACGTCGGCCTTCGGATATCAGCGATCAGCGAGGGATCGATGGAATCTCCTCCGCTGATCGCGGGTAGCCGATGGCTGCCTGTGTGCTGGCACCGCGCGTATGAACCAGTTCAACCTCATCAACCCGATCGATCCACAGGATCTGGAGAAGGAGACCCTGCGGATCTACGATGTCTGCGACGGCTGCCGCCGCTGCTTCAATCTGTGTCCATCGTTCAATACGTTGCTGGACCGGATCGATGAGTATGAGAGCGATGTAACCAAATTTACTCCGACCGATCATCATCGCGTCGTCGACGAATGTTACTATTGCAAACTCTGTTTCAACCATTGCCCGTATACCCCGCCCCATCAATATGGCATCGACTTTCCGCTCTTGATGGCGGTCTGGAAGAAGCGGCTGGCGACGGAGCGGGGAACCCGGTGGCGGGATTGGCTGTTGACGAGGACCGATCTGCTGGGGCGAGTGAACAGCGCCTTCGCGCCGCTGGTCAACTGGGGGTTGGGTCAGGGGTGGCTGCGAGGTCTTTTGCAGGCTCTCCTGGGTGTCCACCGTGAGAGGCAGGTGTTGCACTATCAGCGTGAAACATTTGTGCGCTGGTGGGCGCGTCGGTCTGCAGGTCGCAAGGTAACCAGTGGAAAAAAAGTGGCATTGTTTGCCGGTTGCTTGGTCAATTACCAGGCTACCGACGTGGGCAAAGCGACGGTGCAGGTGCTCGAAAAGAACGGGGTCGAAGTGGCACTGCCGGACCAGTCCTGTTGCGGGATGCCGTCATTCGATATCGGCGATACGGCGGCGATGGTGACGGCGGCGGAGCGTACGATCGCATCGCTGAAATCATGGGTGGATCAGGGCTATGATGTGGTCATTCCCACTCCCAGTTGCAGTCTCATGGTGAAGCGGGAGTATGTCAATTTGGTGGCCGGAGACGAGGCAAAACGGGTGGCCGAGCATACGTACGATATCAGCGAGTACCTGATGAAGATGAAGCGTGAGGGCGGCTTGGCCATGGATTTCACGCAGAAGCCGGGTCGGGTGGCCTATCAGGTGCCCTGTCATCTGCGGGATCAAAATATCGGTTTCAAATCGAAGGAACTCATGGAATGTGCCGGGGCGAAGGTCGAGGTCATAGAGAAATGCTCCGGGCATGACGGTTCCTGGTCGGCCAAGGTCGAATTTTTCCCTCTCTCCATGAAGATCGCGCAAAAAGCCGTGCGCATGATCGAGCAGGCGCCGGCCGATTTGGTGGCGTCCGATTGTCCGCTGGCAGGGCTTCAGCTTGATCAGGCTGGGGTCGTAGCCCACGCGAGAGGGAAATCCTCGCAGCATCCCATCCAGATTGTGCGCGACGCGTATGGATTACCCAGGGACCCGCATGCCTCCTGAGGGTTGGCCGCCTGCTCGCGGCAGGAGATGTCTTCTCACCCCGGACTAGATCATGAAAGTACTCACACAGCAGGACCTGATTCCTCACGATGAGTATGAGCGGCAGCGTGAAACGTATCGTCAAGCCATCATCGATCTCAAACGGCGTCGGCGGATCGGTCTTGGCGAGAAGATCACGTTGGTCTTCGAGAACCGGGAGACCCTGCGTTTCCAGATTCAGGAAATGATTCGCGTCGAGCGGATCTTCGACCTGCAAAAGGTCCAGGAGGAGCTGGATGTGTACAATGCGCTTCTCCCGGCCCCGGGTGAATTGAGCGCGACCCTCCTGATCGAACTCACGGACCCCGACACGATGAAGCATTGGCTCGATTTGTTCATGGGGCTGGATCACGGCCAGAAGGTCGGCCTCCGGGCCGGAGGAGAAGTCGTCTACGGCCTGTTCGAGGGCGGCCATAGCCATGACACGAAGATCAGCGCGGTTCATTTCGTCCGCTTTCGTCCCACACCTGCGATGGTGAAGGCCATCGGCGATCAGGCGGCTCGCGTCGCGCTGACGATTCGTCATGCCGGGTATGACGTCGAAGCCGAGGTGCCGTGGGTGACGCGGCAGGAATGGCTCTTAGACTTGAGGGAATAATGTTCAATTCAACAGATCTCTATTGAAAATTGAACGTTGAATATTGAGAATTAGCTCCTATGGCCTCTGTCCTCCTCAACAAACGCATTGAGTTCTGCGCGTCCCACCGGTACCACAAGCCGGAGTGGGATGCTGCGAAGAACCGGGCCATGTTCGGAGCCTGTAATAATGATCCGGGGCATGGTCATAACTACATGTTGGAAGTGACGGTGGCGGGAGAGGTCGATCAGCGGACCGGCATGGTCGTGAACCTCTTTGACTTGAAGCGCGTGTTGTTGCAGGTGTTGGAGGAGTTCGATCACAAGCACCTCAATCTTGACCTGCCCTATTTTGAGCGCCAAATTCCAACTTCCGAAAACATCGCGCGTGTCCTGTGGGACAAGCTTCAAGCACAGCCGGATATCGGTACCCTCCAACGGTTGTCGTTGTATGAGGATGAAGATCTCTGCGCCGACCTCACGGCAGAGGCCGGGCAGGAGGTGGCTTCGGTGACCAGGCGGTATTCGTTTACCGCCGTGCATGACGGCCATCGTGGACATACATGGGATCTGTTCGTGTCGGTGCATGGACCGATCGATCGTGAGACTGGCATGGTCACGGATATTGTCGCGTTGGATCACCTGCTGAAAGAACGCGTACTGGTCCCGTTCGACGGGCGGGATTTGCGCATTGTGTTGGCGACTCCCTCAGTCACCGGGGAATATCTGGCCAAGGCGGTGTGGGATCGTATCGCCTCGGCCATTCCAGCCGGAACTCTTCAACTCGTCAAGCTTGTCCAAACTCGCGATCTCTTCTACGAATACGCCGGCTGATTCTATTCCGTCTCCTCTCGGCTCCCTGCAACGTGGCTGAGCGTTGTGCCTGCGAGGGCCAACCAGTCGACGCCTACAGACGCTGCACAAACTTCCACCGCTCGGCAGTTCTTACCGGGTGTTCTGCGTCCGGTGCTGCTCCTGCACGAAAATCCCTTGGGTTTCAGGTCGGTTCCTCTCGAATACGCGTGGCCCGGAAGTTGTATCTCTGAATGGGTGCTGGGTCGTTCTGCTTGTGTCGATCGGGAGGTACTGACACCATGATGTCCATCTGGGATTTCTTCGGCCAGGACGTGGCGCTCTTCGGGCAGCTCCATAGTCCTATGTTGAGTTGGCTCGGCTCTGTCGGGTTGATCGCGCTGTTTCTGTGGCATGCCGGTCGGCTGACGGCGGCCATCTCCAGCGTGCAGGGGTGCTACACCCGCGTACGGCCGACCTTGACGAGTCTCACTGCCAGTCGCAAGAGTCTGCAATCAGAGTGGCTGACGGTCCCCAGCTTGAGCGATGTGAAGAAACCGGCCAACGAGTCCGGCGGTCAATCGGAGCGGGTCGATTTGGATGATCTTCACACGCTCGACAAGGCCATGCGTCGGGAGCCTCGCCTTGAACAGGCCTGGCTGCACTTTCGCAAGACCTTTATTGTGGAGCGTACCGCCTGGTTCATCGAGCCGAAAGTGTTTGCGACGCGCACGGCGGCGGAATTTTTTCCTCGTGATCTGTTGAATAGCCGATTGAATCTCGCCTTTTATCATCAGTTCCCGTCGTTGATTACGGGAGGCGGTCTGTTGCTCACGTTTCTTGCGATTCTCATCGGCCTGAGCAAACTTCATGCGGATGGATCACATATCGTGGGCATTCAAGGGTTGATCAACGGATTGGCCGGGAAATTTTTAACGTCGATTGTCGGGTTGCTCTGTGCCAACCTCTTTGTGCTTCTGGAGAAGTCCGCCTTGCATCGGTTGGGCACCACTCAGCAGCAGTTTGTCGCCATGGTCGATGAACTGTTCCCGCGCAGAACCATGGAACAGATGTTGGAGAACTTCGCCCCCGGAGCGGGGCCATCACACACGCCTGCCGCAGTGGGTGCGGTGCCCGTTGATCTTGGCGATCGCCTCGTGGGGACCCTCAGTGATCGTTTGAGTCCCACCGTGACGGCGCTGAGGGAGGCCGTAGAGGTGTTGAGCAGGCGGGAACCGGGTGGCCGGTTTGCTGCACCGGATCGTTTGGCGGAGGAGTTGTCGCGGGTGATGCAGCAGACGATGGCGGCTCCGATTCAGGAATTAAACCAGGCGATTCACACGCTTGCCCGCTCGGTCGAGGAACTCAAACGTGACCAAAAAATGGAGCCAGGAGCGGAGCCGAGAGAGAGCGAATTTGAATCGACGTTCCTCGATGACACGCTGCCGTCAGAATTGGAAGAGGAAGCCATCCCTGATGACAGCATGAGCGGGTTACGGTGGCTTGCGAATTGGCGTCAGGGCGCCTCAATGAAGGGAGCGGCCTGATATGCGCACCCACTTCTCGCCGGATTCACAGGAACAGTCTTCGACCCTCACCATTGGCATCACGGATTTGATGACGTCACTCGCCGTCATTTTTATCCTCCTGTTCAGCGCCTATGTCACCAAAGTTTCCGAAACCGAATCACAGGCGAAGGTGCCGGTCCCCATTCCGGCGCCGGAGCGGAAGGTGGCCCGGGCGACGACGGATGATATCAAGGGGCTGCTGCGCGACCATTTCCAACGCTTCGACCTTTCCTTGGATGCCGATCCCAGTGACTCTAATGTGGTGCGGATTGTCGTGCCGGAAGCGTTGTTAAACTTTGAGTTCGGCAAGGGCGCACTCTCGTCGGCGGCGGACCGATTCCTTGCGGATGCGATGCCGACCTATGCGGCGTTGCTCTGCGGTGCCATGCGAGATCAAATCGATTCGCTGGTGATCGAAGGGCATACCGATGATCGCGGTACGGACATCTACAACTTGAAGTTGAGCCAGGAGCGTTCGTTGAATGTGATGGTGAAAGGGCTGGAAGTCATCCAGGACTCGGCTCCGTGGGCGTACCGCTGTTTCCACGAAAAGACGTCTGCCAGCGGGCGAGGTCGGCAAGATCTCGTCATGGATGAGTCACGTGGCCTCGATCGAGACAAGAGCCGGCGGGTGGTATTTAAGATCCGCCTTCGGCCTACGGGGCAGCAGGGTGAGATGAAACAAGCCATGCGGCCTCGTGAAGAGCCGAACTTCAGCTCCCGCCTGTTCTAACGCCGTTCCGAGGACGGCCCGTCTTGCGCGCAACGAAATCCGACATCATTCCGTCGCGCATCTGGGGCATATCCGGCGCGATTTGACGACCTGATGGCCTTGGAATCATTGTTCCAGGCGCCTCCGCGCAGTGCTCGAAGTGGCCCCGCGGAAGGTCCTTTCGGATTGTCTCGTGCACTGAATTGGTAGTAGGTCGGATCATACCAATCGGCGACCCATTCCCAGAGATTCCCCGCCAGGTCATACACCCCCTCCGGTGTTTTGCCCAGTTCAAAGCGTCCGACATTGCTCAGGCTGTCGTATCCTCGCCATCTGGTCTCACCTGCATTCGCATGTCCTCTGGTCGGATGCGCACTTCCCCACGGGTAGATCCGTCCCTCGGTGCCGCGAGCTGCAATCTCCCACTCCGCTTCTGTCGGCAATCGTTTCCCCGCCCATCGGCAATAGTCACGCGCATCGTACCAATTGACGCCGACCACAGGCCTCTTGTCGTGAGCGCCGGCGGTCGCCTCATTCCACTTGAACGGCGCGTCCGGTTTCTGGGAGGCCAGGAACTCAGCATAATGAGAGACGGTGGTTTCGTACACATCAAGATAAAAGGCTTTGACCGAAACGCGATGGACCGGCTGTTCGTCCTCCTGACCGCGGTCGCTGCCCATGGCAAATTCCCCGGAAGGAATGAGCACCATTGGCGCACCACGATGCGTGCCGATGAACTTGGTGCGCGGCTCGACGGGGCCGGAGTTGGATGGGTTAGCTACGACTGAATGCGAAGGGTGTGGTGAAATGTCCTTCGCTTCGGCAGCCCCTGTAAGTGGGAGGCAATAAAGCAGCGCGGTAGCACAGGCGATCGAAACGAATGGTTGCATTGTTCCGTGGGTGATCGATCGCGAGACGGTCGGCGGTTCTGGTCTCACCTGCACATTGTATCCCGTTCGCGTGAAAAAGTGTGGGGGAGGACCGTGTAGGGTGCGCGTCCTTAGCGACGGACAAGTTGCAGCACGGCTGCAGTGGGTGCGGTGAGGGCTATCGGAGATGGAGGCTGTTACTTCAGCAGATGGTCGGAGATTAATGCCGCCAGCTCGGCCGGTTCGACCACCCCTTCACGAGTCAGCAGCAGTTTGCCCTGCGCGAAGAAATGCGTGGTGGGGTAGGTCTCAAACGTATGCGCTTTCTTGATCTCTCGGCATCGGCCTGGTACGTGCATCTTGGCCTTGCCGATCTTGATAGTGGGAAACTTCGCAGCGGTTTCTTCGAGAATGGGATCGTATTGCTTGCAGGGTTCGCAGGTCGCCAAGCCGTAGGCGACCACCGCACCTGTGCTCTCGGTGAATTCTTTGTAATTCTCGTCTCGGACGTCCTGAACTGTGCCGGTCATGCTCTCTCCTCAGCTACGAGGGATGACCGAGGGGCGGGCGTCGTGGTGACCCCTCCCCCCTCGGTCCCTCGTGGCGCTTAGCTCAGCTTCGCGAGGGCGGCGAGAATGTCCTTGTCTTCCCGCGCGACCTTGATTTCCTGAACTTTTACGTAGGCGACTTTGCCGTTCTTGTCGACGATGACCGTGGCGCGCTTCCCGCAATTCAGCGGCTCAAAATACAGTCCGTACTTCTTGACGACTTCGCGGTTGAAGTCGGAGAGGAGGCGGTGCTTGAGGTCCAGCGAATCCGCCCAGGCTTTGTGGGAGAAGAAGCTGTCGCAGCTGATGCCGAACAGTTCGGCGTGGGCGCTCTGGAACTTCGGGAAGTCATCGGTCAGGCACTTGTTTTCACCCTGACAGACCGGGCTCCAGTCGAGCGGGTAAAAAGCGAGTACGACGTTGCTCTTCCCTCTAAAATCGCTCAACTTCACGTCCTTCTGGTCCTGATCCTTTAATGTGAAATCCGGCGCGGTATCGCCGACCTTAATTTCTGCAGCCACATCACTCATTGAGAATCCTCCTAGGTTAGACCTACAGCACTATGCAAAACCTTTTTGTGGTACCACGCCTGGAAAAACCTTGTCAACGGGGCCAGAAGGCCTAGGGGGAAGCGGGTGCAGTCACAATCACTTGATTTCGTGATGCTTTGCGGACTTTTTGAGGTGGCGGGTCAGAGGATGTCAGGGGTGATTTGTCGGAATGCCATCATGCGGCCGGTCGGCGCTGCGGTGCGATGTTTGATGAATCGGATGGTGTGAGCGAGGGCCGGAAGGTCCAACGAGCTTCCTACTTTTTGATTCTGTCCGGACCGTAAGACTCTGTCAGCCGCGGACTTCAGGAGGGCGATGGTCTCGGTGTCCGGAAGGCCTCGAGGCTGAATCACTTCCAGTTCGTCCAGCCCGAACTTGTTCAATCCCAATGTATGGAACCATTCGGATGATTCATCGGTACTCTCGCCCTGCTGGACGGTGACATGGTCGCGGGGAGAGAAGACATTCAACGGTCGATCATTCCAATCCGACGGATTCAGGTACTCGTGACACAGGACATCGAAGGCCGTCCCCTGGGTGAGCAGTGTCAGTCCGCGGGCGAGCCGGGCAGCGACGAGCACCGTATCTGCAATGGTGCTTGGGGCGGCGGCGGCTGGTGAGATGGCTCCGAGCTGCCGGTGATCCCAGGATAGGAGGGGCTGCCACTGTGTGGCCTCGGATTGGGGAATGCTGGTCAGGAGATGCGCCTGCCATGGACCGTGGCTGGCGGTCACGCGGCCTCCTGCGTCATGTTCGAGGCAGGTCAGCGGTCCCCCGTACTGAAGGTCGTACCAGATCTTCAGTTCGTCGAGAGACGGCGGCGCCCCGCGATAGCCGACCAGGTAGAGTGGAGGCTTCGCGGGTGCAGGCTTCGAGGTTTTTTTCCGAATCTTCATGCCGGCCGCTCAGCAAGGCGCTGGGCGCCTGCGGAGTTATTTGGAGCTTTTCTTCGCTTTGCGGCGGTCGTCCGGATTCAGCAGCCGCTTGCGGAGGCGGAGGTATTTCGGCGTCACCTCGACTAACTCATCCTGACCGATGTATTCCATCGCGAATTCCAATGACATTTCACGCGGTGGTGTGAGCACCAAGGCCTCGTCCGTGCCGGCTGCACGCATGTTGCTCAGTTGTTTCTGCTTGCACACGTTCACGTCCAGGTCCTCGTCCCGGCTGTTCTGGCCGACGACCATGCCCTGGTAGACTTCGACAGAAGCACCGATAAACAATTCGCCGCGTTCTTGAGTCATGAAGAGCGCATAGGCTGTGCTGGTGCCGGCTTCGAACGCCACCAACGAACCATGAGGTGCGACGAGAAGCGCCTTTTCATCCGCCGGGGCATACCCGGAGAACACGTGGTGCAGAATGATGGTGCCGCGGGTCTTTGCCAGCAGGATGTTTTTCAGGCCGATAATGCCGCGTGTCGGGATGTGATACTCAATGTGCATTTCGCTGGCGGTGCCTTCGGAATGCACGAGCTTCATGTGACGGAGTTCGCCGCGTCGTTTGCCGATTTCTTCAATCACCGGCCCCTGATATTCAGAAGGAACCTGAATGGTCAGCTCTTCAAAGGGTTCCGTGACCGTATCGCCTTCCCGGTGGAGGATGACCTCAGGCTGAGAAATCTGCAGCTCGTATCCTTCACGACGCATCTGCTCGATGAGCACGCCGAGATGGAGTTCGCCACGGCCGGCCACGAGAAACCGGTCGGCGCTGTCTGTTTCCTGCACGCGCAGGGAGACGTTGGTTTCCAGCTCCTTGAACAGCCGTTCACGCAGGTGGCGCGAGGTCAGGTATTTCCCGTCACGACCGGCGAACGGGCTGTTGTTTACCGAAAACGTCATCTGTACGGTCGGTTCGTCGATCGTCACGCGCGGGAGCGCAACGGGATTGGTCGGATCGGCAATAGTGTCACCGATGTTCACTTCTTCCAGGCCGGAGAGGGCGACAATTTCACCCGCTTCAGCCGTTTCGACGTCGGTGCGCTCAAGGCCTGAAAACACCGCAAGATCGGAAATCTTGCCGGGGACCTGGCCGCCGTCCTTGGTCAGGGTGACCACGTTTTGGCGGCGGGCGATGGAGCCGGATTGGATCTTCCCGATCCCCATTTTCCCTTTATAGGAATCCTGGGCGAGGGCCAGCACGAGGAGCTGGAACGGGGCGTCGGCGTTGATGGCCGGTGCCGGAATCTTGTCGAGAATCGTCTCCAGGAGCGGGGAGATCTCCGTCCCTGGCTGCTTGAGATCGAGGGTCGCCACCCCCTTGATGGCGGAGGTATAGACGATAGGAAAGTCCAGCTGCTCGTCGGTGGCTCCCAGATGCACGAAGAGATCGAAGGTGCGATTGACGACGTCATCGATGACCGCATCGGGGCGATCGATCTTGTTGATGACGACGATGGCTCTATGTCCGAGGGCCAACGCTTTGCGCAAGACGAACGTGGTTTGGGGCATCGGGCCTTCTTTGGCATCGACGAGGATCAGTACGCCATCGACCATGCGGAGTGTCCGCTCCACTTCGCCGCCGAAATCTGCGTGGCCCGGTGTGTCGACGATATTAATCTTCACGCCTTTGTAGGTCACGCTGGCATTCTTGGCTCGGATCGTGATGCCGCGCTCGCGTTCCTGATCCATCGAGTCCATGATGCGCTCACCCATGTCATCGATTTTGCGATGGACGTGGGTCTGGCGCAGCACGGCGTCGACGAGAGTCGTTTTCCCGTGGTCGACGTGCGCGATGATGGCAATGTTGCGGATGTCGGTCCGACGACCTTGCGGCGCGTGCAGACCCGATGTGGTGGATGAGGGCGCTGAGGTGTTCATAATCTCCAATGCCGTGAGAGTGCCAAAAAAAAGACGCCTTCCTATGAAGGCGTCTAAGCCTATGGACTATACCCGATTCAAATGTCTTCCCGCAAGCTGATTATCGAATGTTCAGCGGAAACTTCTTCAGACGATGATTCGAACCTTGCTTGAGTTTGTCGGGTGTGCATTGTATGGTGGGGTTGTCGCGGGTTGACCCCTTTCCTCGCAACCATCCAACTTCATGTCCGAACTCGATCACTTACTCGATAAGCCGGAGAAGCCTCGCCGTCGCTGGCGATGGTGGAAGATGGCCGTCATCGGCCTGCTGCTGGCCATTGTGCTCGGTGGCGGCGGGGCGGCCGGCATTCTCTGGTATTTCTCCCAAGACCTTCCCTCGCTGGATCCCTTGCAGAACTATCAGCCGAGCCTGGTGACGCGCGTCTATTCCGACGACCGGCAAGTGATCGGCCAGTTTTTCATCGAACGACGGTTCCTCAAGCCCATTCAGGAGATGCCGAAGAGCCTGACCCAAGCCGTCATCGCGACGGAGGATACGAGATTTTTTGAGCACCCGGGCTTGGACATCGTCGGGATTCTCCGAGCGGCCTGGACCAATATTCGCCATGGCGGCCGGAAAGTCGAAGGCGCCAGTACCATTACCCAGCAGCTGGCGCGGTCCCTGTTTCTTTCGGCAGAACGGACGTTCGATCGCAAAGTCCGGGAACTCATCCTGGCCTACAAGATGGAGTTGGTGCTGACGAAAGAACAGATTCTGGAGATGTACTTGAACCAGATCTATTTCGGCCAGGGCGCCTATGGCGTGGCGGCGGCGAGCCAGACCTATTTCGGGAAAGAACTTTCAACGCTCACGCTGGCTGAATCGGCGTTTCTCGCCGGCCTTCCCAAATCCCCGAGTCATTATTCGCCGTTCAAAGCCTACGACCGGGCCAAGAAGCGGCAGGAGCATGTGTTGAGCCGGATGGCTGAGGCGGGTTTCATCAATGCCGCCGATCGCGAACAAGCCGTAGCCGAAAAGCTGAACTTCCGCCGTCCTGGCAGCGAACATCTCGGGCCCTATTTCGTGGAGTATATCCGGCAATTGCTGGTGGCCAAGTTCGGAGAAGCGATGGTGTACAAGGGTGGCCTTGAAGTGTTCACCACGCTGAATGCCGATATGCAGAAAGCGGCTGAAGCCGCTGTGTTTCATGGGTTGCGCGAGGTCGATAAGCGCCAGGGTTGGCGCGGCCCGCTCCGCACCGTCGATCCGACGACTTTGGAAGTGCCGGCACCCGATCCCTCCGTGAAGCTCGCGGAGGGGGATAAGGTGGAAGGGGTGGTGACGAAGATCGCCAAAGACCACGTGCTGGTCCAAATCGGCGGTAGCACCGGTCGGCTTGCCTTCGACGATATGGCCTGGGCAACCAAATATCTCAAGGGCAAGGATCCCACGAAGGATGCGACTCCGGTCAAAAATCTCAAGCAACTGTTGGCACTCGGTGATGTGATCGAGGTCGGGGTGAAGAAGCTTGAGAAGGAGACGGTGCATCTGCGATTGGAACAGACTCCGTTGGTCGAAGGCGCGTTGGTGGCGGTCGATCCCAAAACAGGCGCTATCCGCGCCATGGTCGGCGGGTATGATTTTGCGCGGAGCGAATACAATCGTGCGGTGCTCGCGCGCCGTCAGCCCGGGTCCTCGTTCAAGCCGATCATCTACGCCACAGCGATGAACCAAGGCATGAGTCCGGCTACGGTGGTGCTGGATGCCCCGGTGGTGTACGAGCAGGAAGAGGAAGACAAGACGTGGAAGCCTGAAAACTACGGCAGGCGATTCCACGGCATTGTGAGTTTACGCGAGGCGCTGATTCATTCGCACAATCTTGCGACCGTGCGTCTCCTGGATAAAGTGGGCATTCGGAACGTAATCGATTTCTCGCGAACCGTCGGTATTGTGAGTCCGCTGGCTGCCGATCTATCGCTGGCGTTAGGTTCCTCCGGCGTGGGCCTCATGGAGTTAGTGTCGGTGTACGGTGTATTTGCCAATCAGGGCATGCGGGTGGAGCCTTATGCGGTGGCAAGCGTGCAGGACAGTGGCGGTCGCACGTTGGATCAGGCAGCCATTCAGCCGCGTCAGGTCGTGTCTCGCGAGACGGCATATCTCATTACGAATATGATGGAAGATGTCATTCAACGTGGAACAGGCATCGCGGCCAAGGCTGTCATCGACCGACCGGTGGCGGGAAAAACCGGGACGACCAATGACTTCACCGATGCCTGGTTCATCGGTTCGACGCCCAATCTGGCGACTGGGACTTGGGTGGGGTTCGATGATCGGCGTCCCTTGGGTGAGACCGAATCCGGAGCGCATGCGGCCCTGCCGATTTGGATCTCCTTCATGAAAGACGCCCTCAAACAATTGCCGGTCGTGCCGTTTGAGATTCCCGACGGCGTGATGTTCGTGAAGGTGGATCCCACGACGGCTCTCCTCACTGATCAGGACGAGCAGCATGGTACCGTGGAACTCTTTACTAAAGGTACTGAGCCAACCAAGAGTGCGGGATCCAAGATCGATCCCACCGAATTCTATAAGCTGGACCAACTACAGGACAGCGCCCCACCGGTTCCTGTCGAACCGTAACTCGACCCCGGGCAAGTTTCCTGCCCAAGTATTCTCCGCTCATCCTCGCATAGCACAACACTGCGCCGGTCGTCGCTCTGGCGCCGGCCTTGCTGTGAGATGTGTGGTGAAGGGCGTTCGGTTGGCCGATCAGGACTGGGAATCCTGATATTCTTCGTGCCAGGCCATTTGAATGGATTCGAGGGTTTTTTCGTTCGACTTCTTCGGGTCGTCCTTAAATTCTGGGAGGGCGACGATCCATGCATGCATGTCGGTGAAACGGACGGTCAGGGGATCGGTAGTCGGGTGGGCCTCTACCAAACGGATGGCGAGTTCTTCAGTATCACTCCACTTCAAATCCATTGCATTGCCTCGCTTCCAGGAATTACGTCACGTCAGAGACTTTTTTGCCTTGGAGCCCTTGCTTCAGGGAATCGTCCAACATGGCCACGGTGAGGCCTTTGGCTGCCTGCTCAATGTCGGCCATGCGTGCGCGGATGGCACGGGGATCGGTTCCGTCCTTGGCGGTCGCCAGGGCCGAGAGGGCGGTGCGAATGGCCTCGACGTTCCCTGTAGCGACGAGATGCCCACCATCGGCTAACGATTTTTCGGTCGTGGTGATAAGCGCTCCCGCATCGAGTCGGGCTTCGATCAGCTTTCGCGCGCTGACGTCGTCAGCGGCGAACTTGAACGAATCTTCGATCATCCGTTCGACTTCTTGATCCGACAATCCGTACGACGGTTTGACCTCGATCGATTGGGTTTCTCCGGTCCGCATGTCTTTGGCCATGACATTCAGAATGCCATTGGCATCGATCAAGAAGGTCACTTCAATGCGTGGAACTCCCGCGGGCAATGGCGGCACCTTGAGACGGAAACGGGCTAGGCTGCGGTTATCCTTTGCCAGCTCTCGTTCGCCCTGGAGAATATGGATGTCCACCCCGGTTTGGCCGTCCACATAGGTGGTGAACATTTCCTTGGCGCTGGCGGGGATGGTGGTATTCCGTCTGATTAGACTGCTCATGACCCCGCCCATTGTTTCGATACCCAATGACAGGGGGGTCACATCCAACAACAACATGTCGGTTGTGCCGCCGCTCAGAATGTCGGCTTGCACCGCCGCGCCGAGCGCGACCACTTCGTCCGGATTCAGCTCGCAGTGCGGTTGCTTCCCGAACAGGGCTTGCACTCGTTGGCGAACCAGTGGCATGCGTGTCGAGCCGCCGACGAGGACAACTTCATCGATGTCGCCGGGCGCCAGTCCGGAATCTTTCACGGCCAGGCGGCAGGGGCCCAGCGTGCGCTCAACCAAGGCGGTGCAGAGACCATCAAGTTGATCACGCGTGAGTTCACGGGTGAACCGGCCTTTCCCGTCAGGTAGATCGAGACCGGCGGTTGTCTTGAGTTCGTCCGAAAGACGAATCTTTGCGCGCTCGGCTTCCAGACGGACCGCCTGCATATGGTCGGGATGAGTACTGAGGTCGAGCCCGTATTGTGTGCGGATTTCAGTGAGGAACAGATCGGCAATCAGCTGGTCGAAATCGTCGCCGCCTAGGTGGGTATCGCCGTTTGTGGCGAGCACTTCGAAGATCCCGTTTTTTAGTTTCAGGATCGAGATATCGAAGGTGCCCCCACCCAGATCGTAGACGGCGATCGTGCCCTGTGTCTTTTCTTGTAGACCATAGGCCAGAGAAGCAGCCGTTGGCTCATTGATGATGCGCAAGACCTCAAGTCCGGCAATCATACCCGCATCCTTGGTCGCCTGCCGCTGGCTGTCGTTGAAATAGGCCGGCACGGTGATGACGGCTTTGGTTATGCTTTCGCCCAGAAAGGCTTCCGCCCGGAGCTTGAGTTCCTTCAGGATCATGGCAGAGATTTGAGGCGGCGAGTAGGACTTCTCACCCAGCTTGATCCGAATGACGCCGCCTTTTTCTGTGAGCGTGTAGGGGAAGTAGGCCAGCTCGCCTTGGACGTCGGCCAGGCTCTTACCCATGAACCGTTTGACCGAATAGACCGTACGCTCGGGAGTTCTCGTGAGATGTTCTTTCGCGGAATCGCCCACGATGAGTCCGTTATCCGTCAGGGCCACGACGGAAGGCACCATCGCGCGTTCATGGCGGGCCGCGATGACGCGCGGCGTGCCGTGATCCATGTAGGCGACAAGCGAATTGGTCGTGCCGAGGTCAATGCCGACAATGCGTGACATAATTCTTAGGCGATCGTTGCGACGAGATCGTTCACGATGTTCTTGACGTAGGTGCGGTTGGACAGGATGTCCCGCATCTCTTTCAGAATGCGGCCACGCTCGGTTCGTGCTTGCTCGGTGGCCTCGCCGCGATCCTGCAGCGCATCCCACCGGCTGAACAGTTGCAGCAGCTGGGCTTCTATATCCCGTTGCCGTTGCTCAAGTGTGGCGCGATCAGCGTGGAGTTTCGTGCGGAGGGTGGACGCACTTTCGGAGGCGCGATCACTGGCGCGGAACTCATCGAGGGTGTCCTGCAACTCGAGAATCTCTTCAAAAAGATCGGCCGGCGGTGTCGTCCGGATATCTTTCACCGAACCGGCTTCGAGGTCCAATAGGTATTCGGCTCGCTGAATCGGGTCCCGCAGGGTGCGATACGCGGTGTTCAGCATGGCCGAGTTGCCGAGGCTGATAGTCTGTTCCTCATCGCTTTTGTTTTGATAAAAGTCAGGATGGAACGCGCGGCTTAACTCGTAGAACTTGGTTTCCAGCGTCTGTGGATTGAGGGCGAGGCGTCGAGGCAACCCGAAGCAGGTGAAATAGTCCAGGTCTTTTGAGACCGGCTGGACTTTCACACAACGGTCGCAAAAATATTCTCCGGCCATTTCGGACTGGCAATGCCAGCACATGCTGCGAGCCATCTGCAATTCGCGTCGATCATCGGTGTTATGAATATGTCCGTTCATGGGCTGTCGCTCGCTCAGGCCGAAAAGGATTCCCCGCAGCCGCACGTCTTGTTGGCGTTGGGGTTCACGAATTTGAAGTTTCCGCCCATCAGGTCCTTCTGAAAATCGAGCTGGGTGCCCTGCAAGTAGATGGCGCTCTTGGCATCCACAATGACCTTGACGCCGTCGAATTCGTACACTTGATCGTACTGGCCGATCTTTTCGTCGAAATTGATGGTGTAGCTCAGGCCGGAGCAACCGCCTCCCTTGACGCCTAGGCGGAGGCCGCCTTCTTCGATGCCTTGGACATTGATGAGACGTTTGACCTCTTTCAAGGCTGCGTCGCTCAGAGTGATGACTGGGGCTTGAGCATCCGTCTTCGTGGTGGCGTCCATCGTGCGCTCCTTCCTGTCGTTACTTCGAGTCGGCTTTCTTTTGATAGTCTGCGAGGGCTGCTTTGATGGCATCTTCAGCCAGCACGGAGCAGTGAATCTTGACGGGGGGCAGATTCAACTCCTGCACGATATCGGTGTTCTTGATCTTGCCGGCTTCCTCCACCGTTTTGCCCTTGAGCCATTCGGTGGCCAGACTGGAGCTGGCAATGGCGGAGCCGCAACCGAAGGTCTTGAACTTGGCGTCCACGATCGTGTCGTTTTCAACTTTGATCTGGAGTTTCATGACATCGCCGCATTCCGGTGCCCCAACGATGCCGGTACCGACCCCGTCTTCTTCTTTCTTGAAACTGCCCATGTTACGGGGGTTGTTGAAGTGATCGACGACTTTTTCGCTATAGGCCATGGTGTCCTCCGAAATTTATCGCATACAGGCGTAATGATTCAGGTTAATGGGCTGCCCATTGCACGGACTTCAGATCGATGCCTTCCTTCGCCATTTCATACAATGGCGACATTTCCCGCAGCTTGGTCACGGTCTCGATAATTCGCTTTCCGGCGTAGTCAACTTCTTCGTCGAGTGTGAAGCGTCCAAGGCCGAATCTAATGGAGGAATGCGCGAGTTCTGCTCCCACACCTAAGGCACGTAACACATACGAGGGCTCCAGGGTCGCCGATGTGCAGGCTGAACCGGAAGACAGGGCGATTTCTTTGCAGCCCATCAGTAACGACTCGCCTTCGACATAGGCAAACGAGATATTGAGATTGTGAGGGAGACGTTCTGTCGGGTGGCCGTTCAAATACACGTCTTCCAGCGCCTTGGTGATGGTGGCATGCAGCCGGTCCCGCATGACGGAGAGTCGTGCGGCATCAGCGGCCATTTCCTGCTCGCATAATTCACAGGCTTTTCCGAAGCCTACAATCAACGGCACAGGCAGGGTGCCGGAACGCATGCCGCGCTCATGTCCGCCCCCATCCATTTGAGCCGCAATGCGGACTCTGGGATTCTTTTTTCTGACATACAAGGCGCCGACGCCTTTGGGGCCGTAGATCTTGTGGGCGGTAAAAGACATCAAGTCGATGCCCATGTCCTGCACATCGACCGGGACTTTGCCGACGCCCTGAGTCGCATCGCAGTGAAACAAAATGCCTTTTTCCTTCGCGATCTTCCCAATCTCTTTGATCGGATTTATTGTGCCGATTTCGTTGTTGGCAAACATGATGGAGACCAAGATCGTTTTGTCGGTGATGGCGTTGCGGACATCCTCCGGATTGACCATGCCGAACTTATCGACCGGGAGATACGTGACTTTGACACCGCGCTTGGCTCCGAGGGCTTTCGCCGTGTCCAGTACTGCGCGATGTTCGGTGGACGAGGTAATAATGTGGTCGCCCTTTTCGTGGTACATCTCGGCGACGCCCTTCAGGGCGAGATTGTCCGATTCCGTCGCCCCACTGGTGAAGACGATCTCTTTAGCGTCCGCATGGATGAGCCTGGCAATCTGTTTTCGGGCGTTCTCCACGGCCTCCTCGGCCTCCCATCCGAATGCGTGATTCCGGCTGGCGGCGTTCCCGAATTTTTCCGTGAAGTAGGGCAACATTGATTCCAACACCCGAGGATCCATCGGGGTGGTCGAATGGTTATCCAGGTAGATCGGGAACTTCATCGCTCGACTCCTTGTTGTTCCGTCGTGACGGATTGAATGGTGATGAGTGGGGTGCCCCCCATCATATCTTGCAAGGTCATATTGTTGAGAAGCTGATAAATACTGCTCTGGATTTTCAGCAACGGGGTCCGAATGTTACAGTGCTCGCGCTGCATGCAGGCATCGCCGTCTTTTTCGTGTGAACAGTCCATGATGCCAAGTGGACCTTCCAGGCTTTCGAGTACGTGGGCAATCGTGATCTCACGCGGATTCTTGCCGAGCAGATAGCCGCCCTTGGGGCCGTTATGACTCTCAATGATTCCGCTCTTGGAGAGGGTCTGGAGAACTTTGGCAAGTAATTCGACCGGAATGTGATATTCCTCGGCGATTTCCTTTGTGTTGACTACGCGAGCTTGGGCGACATCGCCGTATTGGTTGGAGGCGATATGCTGGAGTGCCATCAACCCGTAGTCAGCTTTTTTCGATAATTTCAGCATGGGCCTATTGCCGATCCATCAAGTCGGAGACTATAATGATCTCCGATCAAATCAGTCGTATAAAAGGTAGCATGTGGTCTTTGGGCCTGTCAAGCGAGTGGAGGGGCGGAGAAGTAAGAATGTCGGTCTCTGGAGGCTTGCGGCGGGTGATACGGAAGCAGCACGATACATTGCACCACATGCATGACAAAAGGGGCTAAGCAACATGGGTGGGACAAATCCCTATATTGAGAAGGCCGACGTTGAACTGCCGGAAAAACCTTATACCGTGACCTTTATTTTCCCCGACAAGACGGAAAAGAAGGTTGAGGTACAGCCTGACAAGATTCCGTACGGTCCTACTGGCCTCCCCGGGAGCATTCTCGACATTGCGATGGGCAATGGGATCGATCTGGAACATGTCTGTGGTGGCGTCTGCGCCTGCTCCACCTGTCATGTCATGGTGAAGAAAGGCTTGGAGACGTGCAATGAGGGGACGGATGACGAGTTCGACCAGTTGGACGAAGCGCCCGTCACGACGTTGCAGTCCCGACTCGGCTGCCAATGTGTGCCGAATGGAACGGTGGAAGTCGTGGTAGAAATTCCTGCCATCAACAAGAATCTGGCGAAAGAGGGGCACTGAAGGCAACGAGATGGAGTGCAGGTCGTATAGCGGTCGTATCAGTCGTACGTTTCCAGCTTCACGTCCCGCCGATCGAACCCCAGTTCCATCAGAAGCGCCCGTAACGGGCGTGTAAATGCTTTGACCCCGGCAATCATGGGGGTCACCTGCCGACCGTTTCCTGCGATTTGTTTGATCACATCCACAGTCTCGGCATGGCTGTCTGGGCCTTCGCTGACAAACGGCAGATACCGGAACGTAGATTCGCTCGCCGCGAGGGCCATGAACTCATCGTGGTAGAGCTGCTCAGCCGCGGTGGGTGCCTGTGCGATCAGCGTGCTCGAAGGTAGCGAGCCCTGGCCTGCCAGTGAACGGAGCATACAGCGCAGAGGGACAAGCCCTGAATAGCGTCCAATCAACAGCAAGTGCTGAGGTTCCGAGTCGGGCAGCACAAAGTGGCCATAGGGGCCTGACAGGGGAATGCGATCCCCCGGCTTGAGCGACGCGAGATAGCCGGATCCTTTCCCGCCTGGAACGTGGTCGAAGAGCAGCGTGAGGTGGCCGGTGGTAGACGGCGGTTCCGCCAACGAGTAGGCACGATTCAATGGCGGATGGTCTCCGACCGGCAATTGCAGTGAGATCCACTGCCCGGGCTTGAAGGACAGCGGGTGCTCGATCGGGCGGAGTACGAGTTCCGTCGTGTGTGGAGTCAGGGTTGTGAGTGAGACGATTTCGGCAATCTGTGTCGGTTCGGCCATGGTCTGTTCTTAACAAAAACGGATTCAGAATGGAACAGGCCAGTTCTGTACATCATTCCAACGCCATGTTATAGATAGCGCCCCGTTTATTATTTCCACACAAACTACGGTGACGCGATGAGTCAGGTCAGGGTTCGATTTGCGCCCAGTCCGACGGGTTTCCTGCATATCGGCGGAGTGCGGACCGCTTTGTTCAACTGGCTGTTTGCGCGGCAGCAGAACGGGGTCTTTGTCCTTCGCATTGAAGACACCGATCAGAGCCGTTCCACCGATGACTCCATTCAGGCCATTTTGGACGGGATGCGCTGGGTCAAACTGGATTGGGACGAAGGGCCCTTTCGGCAGACCGAGCGAATGGATCTCTACCGTGAACACGCGATGCGATTGTTCGAGCAAGGCCATGCCTATTGGTGTGTCTGCACCTCGGAAGAGCTGGAGGCGCGTCGAAAAGAGGCCGAAACCAAAGGCGGATCGCCCAAGTATGACGGCCGGTGCCGGAACCTCGGCCTGACAAAACCGACAGGGGAAGCGGCGCTCCGCTTTAGGGCTCCGCAGGACGGGCAGACGGTTGTCGATGATTTGATTAAGGGGCCTGTGGTGTTCGACAACCAGATTCTGGACGATGTCATCATTCTCAGATCCAATGGGTATCCTACCTATAATTTTTCCGTGGTCGTGGACGATGCCTTGATGGGGATTACCCATGTGGTGCGGGGCGATGACCATCTCACGAATACGCCGCGCCAGATTCCCATTTTTCAGGCGCTGGGATTTCCATTGCCGCGATTCGGGCATTTACCGATGATTCTTGGACCGGACAAGGCAAGGTTGTCGAAACGGCACGGCGCCACCTCGATCATGGCCTACAAGGACATGGGGTATCTCCCCGACGCGATGGTCAATTACCTGGTTCGCTTAGGCTGGTCGCATGGCGATCAGGAACTGTTCTCGCGCGCAGAACTGATCGAGAAGTTCTCCTGGAAGAATGTGCAGACCTCAGCGGCCGTGTTTAATCCGGACAAGTTGCTGTGGCTCAATGCTGAATACCTCAAGACCAGCCCTCCGGCTGAGATTGCTCAGGCGCTCGTGCCGCTTCTTGAGCAGGCCGGTCTCAAAGAAGAAGTCCGTGCCGTGTCGACCGAATGGCTCGCGCAGCTGGTTGTCTTGGTGAAGGAGCGAACCAAGACATTGGTCGAAATGGTCCACTGGGTGACACCCTACTTCGGCCAGGCGGTCGTGTGTGACGAAGAGGCGGCCAAGAAATTCCTCACATCTACTCAAGCGCCGGTGTTAGCCAAACTGCTGAGCCGATTCGAAGCCTTTCCCGCGTTTTCCAAGCAGGACTGGGAAGAGTCATTTAAGCAACTGGTCGAGGAAGAGGGGATCAAGATGGGGCAGCTGGCCCAGCCGGTGCGGGTGGCCCTGACAGGACGGACGGCAAGTCCCGGTCTGTTTGAGGTGATGGACGTGCTCGGCCGGGACCGCACCTTGTTTCGACTCCGCAAGGGGGTCGAGCAAGCCTCCAGATCCTGAGAATCGGCCGGTCAAGAATCAGCGTCGATCTTGACGCAGTAGAGAAGCTTATATTACTGTGTGGACCGGTTGGGGGATCGTCTAGCGGTAGGACGTCAGTCTCTGGATCTGACTACCTAGGTTCGATTCCTAGTCCCCCAGCCAAAATCTTTCCCACGCCTTGCTCTTCAGCTCGATGTCTCGGTTCCGTACCGCGCTGGGGGATCGTCTAGCGGTAGGACGTCAGCCTTTGGAGCTGGCTACCTAGGTTCGATTCCTAGTCCCCCAGCCAATTTATCCTTCCACAACGATGCTCGAGCACGCAGCCATCTCGGGTCGAGATGGTAAGACGGTCAGCGCCACATCTGTGGACGGGCGGTCGTTCCCTCACGAACTCACGGTCTGCGCACGTTTTTCATCCAGTTCGGCCCAGCGGGCATAGAGCCGCTCCACCTCAGCTTGTGCCGCCACCAATGCCTGGCTTCGTGCCTGGAGCGCTACGGCATCCGACAGCACGGCCGGATCCTGCATCGCGGCTTGGCAGGCTGTGACCTCTTCCTCGGCCTTGAGGATGCTTTCTTCGATCGTGCCCCATTCCTTTTGTTCGCGATAACTCATCTTTTTGGGTTTGCGAGCGGGACTTGTCGAGGCAGTCTCGTCCTGGACGGCAGCGCTCCCCTCACTCTTCGGCTCTGCGGCGGATCCACCGCCCCGTTCCTGCGCGCTTTCCCACTGGGCATAGTCGGCAAACCAATCCACGCGTCCCGTGCCATCCAGCGCCAGCATGATAGTCGAGACGCGATCCAGCAACCACCGATCATGCGTTACCAGAACCAGCGCACCGGGAAATTCCAGCAGACTATCCTCCAGCACTTCGAGGGTCGGAATATCCAGGTCATTGGTCGGCTCGTCCAGGATGAGCAGATCCGCAGGCTGGAGCATGAGTCGGGCGATGAGGAGCCGTGCCTGTTCCCCGCCGGACAATTTCGAGACTGGGAGATCCAGTTGTTCGGGACGGAAGAGAAAGCGTTTCGCCCATGAAGCCAGGTGAATCGAGCGATCCTGATAGACGACGGCATCGCCGGACGGAGCCAGTGCGCGTCGCAAGCTCGTCGATTGGTCCAGGGACTCGCGATGTTGCTCAAAGGAGACGATACGCAACGCCTCGGCTCGCGTGATGGTGCCGGAATCGGGCTCCAGCGTCCCGGCCAGTAACCGCAGCAGGGTGGATTTACCGCTGCCGTTCGGACCAAGGAGTCCCAGGCGTTGGCCGGGCCCGAGGAGCAGATCGAGATTGGTGATGACGGGCGTCCCGTTGAAGCTCTTGCTGACCTGCTCCGCGACCACGAGTTGTTTGGATTTTCGGCCCGAGGCGGAGAAGTCGATGCCGATGGTCGACTGTGCCGAACGGGATTCGGCCTGGTTCAATTCGTCGATGAGCTTGCCCGCCGATTGGATCCGGCCCTTGGCTTTGGTCGTGCGGGCCTTGGGGCCGCGCCGTAGCCACTCCACTTCACGGCGGACGCGATTGGCTAATGAGGCCTGGTAGTCGGCTTGTGCTTGAAGGGCGGCATCTCGCTGTTCGAGGAAATCACTATAGCAGCCGCGGGATTCAAACCGGCCTTCGGGATAACAGCGGTTGAGTTCCACCATACGGGATGTCACCGATTCGAGGAACCGGCGATCGTGGCTGATCACGAGAAAGGCTTTGGTGCGATTCTTCAGTAGTTGCTCCAGCCAGATGATGCCTTCCAAGTCCAAGTGGTTCGTCGGCTCGTCCATGAGCAGGACATCCGGCTCGAGCAGCAACGCCTGGGTGATAGCCAATCGCTTCCGCCATCCTCCGGAGAGCGTCGAAACGGCTTGTTCCGGGTCGGGAAAGGTTCCGATGCTGAGGGCCCTGGCGATCCGGCCACCCTGTTCGTGAGGATCAAGACCGTCTTCCGTCAACGTGTCTTGCAGCACCTGTTCAATGCTGTGATGTGGAGGAAATAGGGGTTCCTGCGGAACATAGCCGACGCGTGTGTGGCGCCGCAGGGTGCGCGTGCCTTCATCCGGGGATTCGAGCCCCACGAGGATTTTGAGCAAGGTCGATTTGCCGGACCCGTTCGGCCCGATCAATCCCACATGATCGCCGTCGGAGAGTGCCAGGGAGAGATCTGTAAACAGGGCCCTGACCCCATAGCTTTTACTGATCGATTCGCAACTCAACAGAATGTTCGGGGCCATACCCTGGGTACCTCTTTCGTCACGTTGAAGGCTTGCAGTATACGGTGTGGGGGTGGCTCGGGGCTAGCGGCGCGGGAGGGAGGGGGCTCCCGTCCCGCTGGAAGGGAACGATGCGCGTGTCTGGGGGGCAGGGAAGGTGAGGCTCAGTGCGCGGTCCTCGCGCGTCCCGTGCGGAGACGTTGCTGGAAGCAGGTCGGGCAGAGGTGGTAACCGCCCTGTGTGGATGTATGAAATGCCTCCATCTTGGCGGTTCCGCAATCAAAACAGCGCACCTCGCTCACCACAGACCGTGGCAAGGGGGGCGTAGGATCAATGAGCTGTAGTTGATCGTGCAGACGACGTGCGGCGCGGTAGATGTGCCGGAGGAGGGGTTGTGCTTCGGCTGCCGCACCTGGGATCGCAGCTTCAAGCCGGGAAAGGCGTTCGCGAAACGAGCCCTGTTCTTCAGAATGCTCTTTACTGCAAGGTCCCGTCACCATCGTTGAGGCTCCTTTGTCGTGGAGTGATGCCCGATCATGCGAGTGGCGATTCTCGTTCATCGACATGACACGGTTCAAGGGTGCCGAAGGCTGGAGTCCCCGTACTTTGTGTGGGACGGTGGAATGATTGGAATGAAGGTGTCGGGACGGATCAGCGCGGGGTTTGAGCCTTCTCGATCTTAGCCCAGGTGTCTTTGAGGGTGACAGTTCGATTGAACACCAGCTTCTCGGGTGACGAATCGGGGTCGGCACAGAAGTATCCCACACGCTCGAATTGCACTCTGGTTCCGGGGGCGATCGCAGCCAGGCTGGGTTCTACCTTGCAAGTCGGCAGTCGTTCCAGGGAATGCGGGTTCAGATGCTGGGTCCAGTCCTGGTCAACGGGAATCTTTCCAGGATCCGTAAGCATGAGGCTCTCGTAAAGCCGGACTTCTGCATCGATGGCATGAGCGGCCGATACCCAATGGATCGTCGCCTTCACCTTTCGTTGCGCCTGCGCGCCGCCGCTTTTGGTCTCGGGATCATAGGTGCAGCGCAACTCCGTGACCTCGCCCGTGGCCGGGTCCTTCACCACGCCGACACAGGTGATGATGTAGGCGTACCGCAGCCGCACCTCGCGACCCGGCGCAAGGCGAAAGAACTGTTTGGGCGGATCTTCTCGAAAGTCTTCTTGATCGATATAGAGGGTGCGCGAAAAGGGCACCTGACGCGTGCCGGCTGAAGGGTCTTCCGGATTGTTGACGGCTTCGAGTGGTTCGGCCTGCCCCTCCGGGTAGTTCTCGATGACCAGACGCAAGGGCCTAAGCACCGCCATCACACGGGGTGCGCGTTTGTTCAGGTCTTCCCGGACGAAGTGTTCAAGGAGCTGCATCTCGACCACCGCATCCCGTTTCGCGACGCCGATGGCTTCGCAAAAGGCCCGGAGGGCCTCGGGCGTGAAACCGCGGCGGCGGAGACCTTTCAGTGTGGGAAGGCGGGGATCATCCCAGCCGTTCACCAGCTTGCGTTCCACCAGATCGAGCAATTTTCGTTTACTCATGACGGTGAAGGTGACGTTCAGTCGGGCGAACTCGATCTGCTGCGGATGCTGTGCAGTGCCGCAGTGCTTGACCACCCAGTCGTACAGCGGCCGGTGGTCCTCAAATTCCAGCGTGCAGATCGAATGGGTGATGCCTTCCATCGCGTCGGAGAGGGGGTGCGCAAAGTCGTAAGCCGGGTAGATGCACCAGGTTGTGCCGGTGCGGTAATGGGCCACGTGTCTGATCCGGTAGAGCACGGGGTCGCGGAGATTGATGTTCGGCGAGGCCATGTCGATCTTCGCCCGCAGCACGTGGGCCCCGTCGGGAAATTCGCCGGCACGCATCCGCCGAAAGAGATCCAGGTTTTCTTCGACGTTCCGGGTGCGGAAGGGGCTGGCTTGGCCCGGCTCGGTCAGGGTTCCGCGGTAGGTGCGCATGTCGTCGGCCGTGAGGCTGTCGACGTACGCGAGACCGTTCTGAATCAGGCCCGCAGCGTAGTCGTAGAGACGCTCGAAGTAATCGGACGCGAAAAACATCTTGTCGTGCCAGTCGAAACCGAGCCAGCGGACATCGTCTTGAATGGCCTGCACGTATTCAGGATCTTCCGTGGTCGGATTGGTGTCATCCATGCGGAGATGGCAGATGCCGCCGGAATTTTCATTGGCGATGCCGAAGTTGAGGCAAATCGATTTAGCATGGCCGATATGGAGATACCCGTTCGGCTCCGGCGGAAAGCGGGTGACCACTCGGCCTTCATGTTTGCCCGCAGCACGATCGGCTGCGACGATCTCGCGGATGAAGTCTGAACGTGTCGGTGGTTCTGGCGTGGTGGACATAATGGTTGCGAGTCCGTCGAGTTGCAGGTGATGAAACGCGCATGGTTCTATCACAGAACGGCGGGGTGGGAGAAGAGGGCTCAGCGTCTCAGGGCGTGGCGAGTCGATTTTCCCTGGATCGATCGGAAGGACTATTTTAGAATCAGGCTGCGGTCGAAGGCGGATGTCCGACGGATGCCGGGTCACGGAGAATACGAGATGATGAATAGTCGATGGAGCGCATGGGGACTGGTGGTGGTGCTCGGCATCCTCTGGGTGGGCGGAAGTCAGGCGGCGGAGCCGGACTCACTCGAGGCGTGCCGGGCCCAACCGTTCGACGCCAAGATGCAGTGTTATCAACGGCACTTGGAAACAGTCCTTCAGGCAGAGGGCACAGAACAGGCGCTCACGGTCTTGGAGCAGATCACGGTTCAGGATCCTGAGGCGTTGCGCGAGGCGCATCCGCTGGTTCATCACGTCGGCCAGCGGTCGTTTGCGCGCTATGGTACGGCACCGCTCGCGCTGACCCATTGTCGAGACGTGTTTTGGTCGGGCTGCTACCACGGGGTCTTGCAGGCCTTCCTCAGCAGCCTTGAGACCGTCGAGCCACAGCATATTCTGCCCCTTTGTCCGATCAGCGAGACGGTCTCCGCCTATTCGTTTCAACGGTACAACTGTCTCCATGGGTTGGGCCATGGCCTGACCATTCAATTTCGCTATGACCTGCTCAAGAGCCTGGCCTTTTGTGATGCGTTGCCGGGCAGTTGGGATCGGGAGTCCTGCTATGGCGGCGTTTTTATGGAAAACATCGTGACGTTTCAGCAGGCCCAACGGGCGCAGCCGGCGCAATCGGGCAGCGAACATCATCACCATGAGGCGACGAGTTTTCTCAACCCTCAAGACCTCCTCTATCCCTGCTCCGTATTGAATGAGAAATATCTGCGAGCCTGTTATCTGATGCAGACCTCCGCCGTGCTGACCTTCCTGAATTATGATTTTGCCCAGGCCTTCACGCAGTGCGCCAGAGTGGAGGGAGAGCATCAGACGACCTGTTACCGCAGTTTGGGCCGTGATATCAGCGGCTATACGTTGCGAGATGCGGTGCGGGTCAACGAACTGTGCCGGCTGGGGCAGGTCGACCAGACTCGGCAATGTTTCATCGGCGCCGTGAAAGACTTCATTCTCACCGACGCCAATCCGGACCCGGGGCTCGCGCTGTGTCGAAGCCTCGATGGGCCATTCAAAAAAGACTGTTATGCCACCGTGGGTGAAATGGTGATCCCTCTCTTCGACGACAAGGAGAAGCGGGCGCAAGCCTGCCGCAAAGGCGAAGACGAGTATGTTGATGCCTGCCTTGCAGTCGCCACTGCCTTTTAGCCCGGGTTAGTGAGGGCCATTCGGGACTCCCGGTCCAGCCACGCCGCTCGGATCCTGCCCCTCATCAGAACCGTATCCGTAAAGCCTCGAACCACATCCCGGTAGGGATAAGAGCGTATGGCTCATGGCGTATCGCTGGTAGCCAGGCTGCCTTACTCTCCGTTTCAGACCATAGGAGCCTGTTGCTCAAACCTATGATCGAACCCGCTGGTAAGCAGAAATGGATTCGT
>CAKKRE010000063.1 GCA_919902505.1 Nitrospiraceae bacterium | reverse complement strand
GACGGCATCCTGCAGCGGATGATTTTCGACGGCGAGCAATTGAGCGACCTCATGGTCCCACTGGACCTCGGCTGGAAAGCCCGCACCCAGGCCGAACTCGCCCTCATGGCTGATTTGCACCCTCTCCTTACCAAACGTGCGCTAGGCCGCGACATCTCAGGACTCAGCGCGTATGAGCAGTAAGACGAAAACAACCGCCACGAAAGAAGACGGCAAACCCGCGCTGGTGCCGAAGCTGCGGTTTCCGGAGTTTCGGGAGGCGGACGGGTGGGATTCAGACGAACTCGGCAAGGTGGCGGGTTTCGTGAACGAAAAAGTCCCGCTCGCACAAGTTCCGTTAGAAAATTACGTCAGCACCGAAAACATCCTCCCAGACTACGGTGGGGTTGGCCGAGCTTCAAAACTTCCCACAACGGGTTCCGTAACTCGGTTTAGACCCAATGACACTTTGGTCTCCAACATTCGGCCCTACTTGAAGAAGGTTTGGGTCGCGGACAAAGAAGGTGGCGCATCGAACGATGTCATTGTCATCAGGGCGAAGCAGAGACTGCTCGCGCAATACTTCTCCTGCCTGCTCAAGAATGATGCCTTCATCGACTATGTGATGACAGGGGCAAAGGGTGTGAAAATGCCAAGAGGCGACATTAGCTCAATGAAGGCGTATCCCACGCTATACCCATCCAAGCCCGAACAACAAAAAATCGCCGAGTGCCTGAGTTCGGTGGACGAGCTGATCGCCGCGCAAGCGCGGAAACTAGACGCGCTCAAGACCCATAAAAAATGGCTGATGCAGCAGCTTTTCCCCCGCGAAGGCGAAACCCAACCCCGCCTCGGCTTCCCCGAATTCAAAAACGCCTGGAAGTGGGCGGTGAGGAAGGCAGGATCGCTATTCAAGAATCGAGTCACCAAAGGTGAACAAGGCTTGCCCATCTACTCGGTCACGATGCACGATGGAATGGTCAGACGTGACTCACTCGACCGAAACTATTACGACATTGAGGATGCTGCGGGTAACAAGAAGGTGTGTAGGAATGACATCGCTTACAACATGATGCGAATGTGGCAAGGGGCGCTCGGCGTTGCGCCGGAAGATTGCTTGGTAAGTCCCGCCTACATTGTGCTCGCACCGGTGAAAGGGACCGTCCCGGAGTTCTTCCAATACATGTTCAAGCTCCCTGCGACACTGCTCACACTGACATCGCACTCACGGGGCCTCACCAAAGACCGTCTGCGCCTTTATTACGATGACTTTGCCCGCATCACATTGCGGTGCCCGCCGCCCGCCGAACAACAACGCATCGCCGACTGCCTCACCAGCCTCGACGACCTCATCACCGCGCAAACCCAAAAGCACGAAGCCCTCAAGACCCACAAGAAAGGGCTGATGCAGCAGATTTTCCCATCCCCGGAGGAGGTCGATGCATGAGCGCGTCATCTAAAATAGCAAAGTTTAGATCGCTCAAATCCTTGGCTGCAAAGCTGCGGAAAGATTTGAGAGGTGTTCGTGGTAGAAAGAAGACTGCAAAAATCAAAGGCACTAACCAAATCAAAGGTAACGATTGTGTGCTCCTCTTCGCACACAATGGAGCGGGCAAGACCCGCCTATCCACGGAATTCAAGGACATCGCCAAGAAAGGCAGTGGGGCAGACACGCTTTATTTCAATGCCTTCACGGAAGACCTTTTTGATTGGGATAATGATTTTGAAGAAGACCGAGAACGCCTGATCAAATTCAAGTCCAAATCGCAGTTCTTCAAAGACCTTGAGGGCATGGGGCTAGACGATCAAATCCGAGCGCATTTGCACCGACATGCGGACTTCAACTTCGACATAAATTTTGCTGAAGAGGAGATACGGTTCTTTCGGGATGTGGTGGAAGGTGGAAAGAGCAAGCGCGCTGAGGACATCAAGATATCGAGAGGTGAGGAGAACCTCTTCATTTGGTGCTTTTTCTTGGCCATTCTCCAACTGGCTACAGAAGCAGAAAAAGGCCAGCCTTACGATTGGGTGAAATACGTTTATATCGACGACCCAATATCATCATTGGATGAGCATAATACGATTACTGTAGCTTCAGATCTCGCCAGCATAATTAAGGGAACGAAAAACGGTGTAAAATTTGTGATTTCCACTCACCACGGTCTGTTTTTCAACGTCATGTTCAACGAGCTTAAGGGCAAGAGAGCACCTGACGACAACAACGACATCAGGCGGAAACCGTATATTCTTCATCGCCTCAACGACACTCTGTCATATACGTTACAGGACACTGCGGAGTCTCCGTTTTTGCATCATGTGGCCGCGTTGGCCGAGTTGAAGGCAGCATCGAAGTCCGGCAAAATTTCACAGCATCACTTTAATCTGCTGCGAAGCATCCTGGAGAAGACGGCCATCTTCTTCGGCCGCCAACACATTTCGACCTGCTTTAACGGACTTCCGAGGAAAGCTTTATACGCTCGCTTTTTGAATGTGCGTAGCCACGCCAAGTATTCGGTATTTGAAGCAGAACCGATTCATGCAGCCGACAAGAAGATGTTTCGTGAGATACTTGCTGCCTTTCTCGTTCGCTACGAGTTCGATCTGCCGGATGTTTTGGCGAAAAAACAAACCGGCAAGTCCGCGCCAGTGGCCGGACCAATCTCAGCCACTAAAGCCGTTCCCGCAGCACCGGCCACACCTACAGTCAAGACGCCATGAACGACCAAAACCAAAAGAAACTGGGCTCCACCCTCTGGGGTATCGCCGACCAATTGCGCGGGGCGATGAACGCGGACGATTTCCGCGACTACATGCTGTCCTTCCTCTTCCTGCGCTACCTCTCAGACAACTATGAGATAGCGGCCAAGAAGGAGCTGGGGCGCGATTACCCTGATGTGGGTGGAGACACCCGCAAAGTGCCGCTGGCCCTGTGGTATGCCAACAACCCGGACGACATCCCAGCATTCGAGAAGCAGATGCGCCGCAAGGTGCATTACGTCATCCAACCGCCGCACCTTTGGAACAGCATCGCCAACATGGCCCGCACCCAGAACGGCGAGCTGCTGCACACGCTGCAAGCGGGCTTCAAGTACATCGAGACCGAATCCTTTGAGAGCACCTTTCAGGGCCTCTTCTCCGAGATCAATCTCGGCTCCGACAAGCTGGGCAAGACCTACGCGGACCGAAACGCCAAGCTCTGCACCATCATCCAGAAGATCGCCGAGGGGCTGAATGAGTTCTCCGCGGACATCGACGCGCTGGGGGATGCCTATGAATACCTGATCGGCCAGTTTGCCGCCGGGTCCGGCAAGAAGGCGGGCGAGTTTTACACCCCGCAGCAGATTTCCGACATCCTCTCCACCATCGTCACGCTGGACAGCCAGGAACCGAAAACCGGCCCGAAGAAGCGGCTGAAGAGCGTGCTGGACTTCGCCTGCGGCTCCGGCTCCCTACTGCTCAACGTGCGCAATCGCGTGACGAAGGCGGGCGGCACCATCGGCAAGATCTACGGACAGGAAAAGAACATCACCACCTACAACCTCGCCCGCATGAACATGCTGCTGCACGGGGTGAAGGACACGGAGTTCGAGATCTTCCACGGCGACACCCTGACCAACGAGTGGGACACGCTGCGCGAGCTGAACCCTGCCAAGAAACCCAGCTTTGACGCCATCGTCGCCAATCCGCCCTTCAGCTACCGCTGGGAACCGGCCGACGCCATGGGCGATGACGTGCGCTTCAAGAACCACGGCCTGGCTCCCAAGTCCGCCGCCGACTTCGCCTTCCTGCTGCACGGTTTCCACTTCCTGAAGCCCGAGGGTGTCATGGCCATCATCCTGCCGCATGGCGTGCTCTTCCGTGGCGGCGCTGAGCAGAGCATCCGCACCAAGCTGCTCAAGGACGGCCACATCGACACCGTCATCGGCCTGCCCGCGAATCTCTTTTACTCCACCGGCATCCCGGTGTGCATCCTTGTGCTCAAGAAATGCAAGAAGCCCGACGACGTGCTCTTCATCAACGCCGCCGAGCACTTCGTGAAAGGCAAGCGCCAGAACCAACTCACCGAGGAGCATATCGCCAAGATCATCGACACCTACCAATTCCGAAAGGAAGAGGACCGCTACTCCAAGCGCATCGACATGGAGCGAATCGCGGAGGAAGGTTACAATCTAAACATCTCCCGCTACATCAGCACCGCTGTAGCCGATGAAGAAATTGATTTGCAGACGGTGAATGCAGAGATGCTGTCACTGGAGCAGAAAATCACCGAGGCGAAAGACAAACACAATGCGTTTCTCAAGGAGCTTGGCTTGCCGCCTTTACCTTGATGAAGCAATGTTGCTTTGCAAAAAGCTGATAAGCGGATGAACCGGGGAGACGAACAGTTCGGAGCTTTCAGACGAAGGACAATTTCTGTTGATGCGTTTGTCGAACAAATCTTACAAAAACAGGTTTAGATATTCATAAATAAGTAGAGGCGCATCTTTAGCAGTTGGCCTCCACTCAAGACTAGGAGATTAACTCATGCCAAAAAAAACTGCGGTATCCCTACACGAAGCAACAACTAGTTAATATCGTGAAAAGAATTGGCAAAAACATTGACCCTGTGGATGACTATGCCCTTATTGATCGCTGTATTCATAAGTGCTTCAACAAAGACATTCGTGATGATAAGAAGCCGATTAGGGGATGGCACAGGGATTTTGTTGACGGACAAGGAATTGCTGTCGAACTCTGTCGTCAGATGTCACGATATATAAAGGCAATGCGATATCCCAACTGTTAATGAGCGACATGCTGGTCCTGAACAACTGAACTGCCTCAAGAACAGGCAGTATCTGCAGGATCAGTGTCCGTCCCTGCGGGCTATTGTCTTCAGGGAAGAGGTTTCCCTTTGAGCTTCCGCTAATTGCACCGGAGTGTGAATGTGTCCATCTTCCGTGGTCACGGTTTAGTCACGGAATGACCGGATTTGGTTGCGGCCTTCCGAAGGGGCGTGCAATAACCGTCCGGTCATTGCCCACCAAGCAGGCTTGCCCCTAGTTAGCGAACGTGCCTAGAATGGCCATTCCACGAGGCTCTCATGCTTTTCATGCTTCACCCATTCTGTGGCGTTCCTGTTCGGTATCCCACAACACACTAGCCATGTGTGGACGCTTTGCACAAACTGCCACGCCCGAACTGATTGCCGAACAATTCGCTGTCACGGACCCGCCGCTCTTTCAGCCCCGTTACAACATTGCGCCGTCTCAGACCATTGCCGCTATCCGGATTGACCCCGACACCGCCACGCGTACCCTCGTCATGCTCCGCTGGGGACTTATCCCATCCTGGGCCCAGGACGCAAAGATTGGGAATCAGTGCATCAATGCGAAAGCCGAGACCGTCGCGGAGAAGCCCTCGTTTCGATCTGCGTTCAAGAAACGCCGCTGTCTTATCGTTGCCACGGGGTTCTATGAATGGCAGGTGCAGGGGTGCGCCAAACAACCGATCTGGATTGGACTACGAGACAAGCGTCCCTTTGCCTTTGCGGGATTGTGGGAGCACTGGCAGCCCACGGAAGGGGAACCGCTTGAGACGTGTACAATCATCACGACGGAGCCAAATAACCTCATGGCTCCGATCCACAATCGTATGCCGGTGATTCTCTCCTCTGCCTCCTATGACCAGTGGCTTGATCCAACCTTTCAACATGTCGAACCTCTCAAGGCGCTCCTACGTCCGTATCCGAGCGAGGAACTGACGGCCTACCCTGTGAGTACCCTGGTCAATAACCCTCGCCACGATGCCCCACAGTGCCTTGAGCAGGCCTCGGTCTAGGGAGTACACTACCGCCCGGCCTGGTTGTGAGGATCTTTGATGAATGTCGAAGCCATCTACGCGCCCGATCTCTCGACGCGCTACAAGTTGCCCATCTTCCTGGGGCGGCTCCCTGCAGGGTTTCCCTCTCCCGCAGACGATTATATCGAGGGCAAGCTCGACCTCAACCGGCACCTCATCAAACATCCTGCCGCCACGTTCTTTGTGCGGGTGACGGGGGACTCCATGACCGGCGCAGGGATTCATTCAGGGGACTTGCTCATCGTGGACCGCTCGCTCGAAGCCATCGATGGAAATGTGGTCGTGGCCGCGCTCGATGGAGAACTGACGGTCAAGCGCCTCTACAAGCGAGACACGGCTCTGCGGCTCCTTCCTGCCAACACGGAGTATCAACCGATCGAGATCCAGGCGCAGCAGTCCTTTGAAATCTGGGGTGTCGTCACCAGTGTCATTCACGCACTCTGAGTGGTCCTCCATGCCTCCCATCTTTGCTCTCGTCGATTGTAATAACTTCTATGCCTCTTGCGAGCGGGTGTTTAACCCAAGGCTAGAGGGCAAGCCCATCGTCGTCTTGTCAAATAATGACGGCTGTGTGGTGGCTCGATCCAACGAAGCCAAGGCCTTGGGTATAGCCATGGGCGTGCCAGAGTTTCAGATCCGCCCGGTACTCCGTGCTCATCAAGTGCAGGTGTTCTCCTCGAACTACACCCTCTACGGCGATATGTCGCAGCGGGTTATGGAGACGCTGGAACAGTTCTGCCCGGATCTTGAAATCTATTCCATTGATGAAGCCTTCCTGAGTCTGTCCGGGTTCACCTCTCGGAACTTCACGGAGTACGGCCGTACCATTCGGACCACGGTGAAACGCTGGACTGGTCTCCTTGTTTCTGTCGGCATTGCCGAGACCAAGACTTTGGCCAAGATTGCCAACCGGATCGCTAAACGGACACCAGGCACGGGTGGGGTGTTTGACCTGCTTGCCTGCTCCGACCGTGACGCCCTGCTCGGCCGAGTGCCCGTTGAGGATGTCTGGGGGATTGGACGGAATCATACCAAGCTCCTCAATCAACACAGCATCATGACGGCCCTTCAGTTGCGCGAGGTCGAGGACCAGTGGATTCGGAAGCACCTGGGCATCGTGGGCCTTCGGTTGGTGATGGAGTTGCGCGGAGTCTCCTGCCTAGACCTAGAAGAGTGCCCAGCCCCGAAACAAAGCGTGACGTGCTCTCGGTCGTTCGGGCAACCCATCAGTACCCTGGCCGATATGGAAGAAGCGGTTTCGTCCTATGCGTCTCGTGTGGCGGAGAAATTAAGACGCGAACGACTCGCCGCGACCGTGTTGACGGTCTGCCTTACCACAAACGTATTCAAAGAGGGGCCGCAGTACAGCAATGCACTCACGTTGAAGCTGCCGGTTGCGACTGACTCCACAGCGGAACTGATAAGGGCAGCGTTTCAGGGAATTCGCGCAATCTACCGAGAGGGCTATAACTACAAGAAGGCCGGGGTGATACTCACAGGCCTGGTTCCTGCCAGTCAGACACAAGCCGACCTGTTCGACTATCAAGACAGGGAAAAGTCAAAGCGGCTGATGTCCGCGCTCGATGCGGTCAATAATCGGTGGGGTGCAGACACCCTCCACTACGCGTCCAGCGGTATAAGCAAGACTTGGAAGACGCAGTTTCAGCACCGTTCGCCTGCCTATACGACGGATTGGGGTGCGTTGCCGATCGTGACGGCATAGCCAGTAACCAGTGGTTGAGCGGGATTCAGTGAGATGGGGTAGCGAATGGCGAAGGGGACGACGAGGAACAGTTTAAAATTATTCGCAAGGGCAGTTGACGCGGCTTTCTATTGAGGAGAATCATCACACGGGGAATGCGCGAGTCTGCCCATGCTGAATATTCGTCGCGTTGATTCTGCCTCCTCACATACGCACTGTTGGCGTGTGACCGTCCAGCGCCGCAAGCGAATCTTCGTGCGCGACTTTAGCGACGGGCGCCATGCAAGTCAGCAGCACGCGCTCCAAGCTGCGCAAGTATATCGGGACAAGCTCATCAAGGCCTATCCACCCCTGAGCAAGGCTGCCTATTGTGCCATTCGCAAGAAGAACAACCGCTCAGGTATCTCGGGCCTAACACGAGTGGATACGTGGGAGATGTACAAGGGGCGACGATTTCGCCGACTCTACTGGGAAGCGCAGTGGCCGGTCGGTAACGGGAAAGCTCAACACAAGAAGTTTTCGATCACCAAGTACGGAGAAGATGAAGCCTATCTGAGAGCCTTCACTGCCAGAGCCACTGCTCTCAAGGCCTTATCGACACAAACATTTTCACCGTTTGAGACATGGACCCGGCGGCGCGGCCAGGCCGGCTAACCCGGTATTAGCTATTACCATTAGCATTCCAACCTCGATCCAAGCCCGCAACAGATCGTGTCGTGTGATCGAATAGGCCACCTTTCCGATCATTGTAACCGGAAGATTGAGGAGTCGTTTCTCTTCCATGATCTGCACCGCCTCATGGCGGACTTCAGTGAGTGTATCGGAGAGCTGTTTAAGATTCGGGCAGAACCTCACTCAATAACTCCTCGGTTGATGACAAGATGTCGTAGCCCGGGGAAAGTCGAATGGTGATCCCGATAGACAGTGCAAGGCAGGCCCATACGATATAACAAAAGGTAACCTGAAACGCTTTCCGGTTAATAAACACCCCTGACACATAGAGGTACAGAGTCACGAGCATCAGCGGTTGCAGAAACAGGATGGTGAGAAAGATGTTCATTCTTGGGGACCTTTCCATGGAAGAGTAGAAGCCGAGACGCGAGCTGCATATCCAGCAAGCCCTATGCCTAATCGAAACATCGTGGTCCTTGGCCGGTCTCCGCGATTTCTCAATGTTGTTGCCTTTACGAAGCTTGCGCTAGAAGTATGGAAGCAATCCAAGTGTACGAAACTGATCCGCCGCAGTATGAAATTTGATTCACCGGTGGACGGTCCTCGAGAGGCGACGAGGAATAAGCCACCCATCGCCGCACACGGAATGCACCTGCATACGCAGCCCCCCTTTCTGGCTATTGCGCCATATTTCATCAGCCTCTTACAATCATAGAACACACTGCGAGGTCCTCATGTCCTTTTCGATTCGTCCAGACCGTCGCTTCCCCGTCTGTTGCCCTGTGACTTATCACGCGGGGCTGCGTGAAGGTCATGGGCTTGTCTGGAATCTGTCGGCGAATGGGTGGCGTTTCTCCGGTGATGTGCCGCTGCGGGTCGGGCAGACCTGTCCCTTGACGATCAACGTGCCGAATCAACAAGGCCTCTTCGTGGCCGCGGTGACCGTGCGTTGGGTCCGAGGCCAGGAGTATGGCGTGGAAACCGTGGTGGTTGAGAAACAGACACAGAGTCGGGTTGAGCACTGGGTCAGACGACTCGCACAGGAATCCGTTGAGAGGACCCCATGAGTGACGACCGCCCCAAGCGTGACACCATGTCCATCGAGGAGGCGACCGTCTCCAATATGTGGGAGATCGCGGCCATCGTGGAAGTACTGGAACGAAAGGGCCTCTGCACGAAGCAAGCCCTCTACGACATCATCGCCGAGTTTCGCCGCAAGAATCCTCGCGCAAACATTCCTGAGACAGCCTTTCCTGAGCCGTACCTGTTGACGGAGACTGAGAACAAGATCATCGATGACATCCTGGAGTTGCTCAACAAACATGGGCTGACCTCGCACCAGTCACAAAACCTGCTTGAACGGTTGGGGCGCATCATAGAAATGGGCCAGCGGGTGGCGAAGGGGACGACGCACTAACCGAGAGGCTGGCAATCAATATCTGCGATCTGGAGAACATCCTCTTAACCTGTTGTTTTGTTCTTCCTGCTCCTTAATACCGCTCTCCCTCCAAGACTTACTCAGGGCATGATTGACGTTCTTGACACATCTTGTATTGCTTCGTAGACTCCCCGCCGTGCCCAACTACCTACTTGCTCTTTTGTTCTCATCGTTGGTTCTGGTCGCTGGCTGTGCTCCATCAGGCACCAAGAAAGCACCCTACGAACCTCGTCAACTCACGATGCCAAAGGCACACACCGAGGGCCAGCCCTTTCAGGTCGCTGTGTTCCACGGCTGCTATGATGGGGACACTTGCACAGTTTCCTTGCCTCCGAGTATTCCAGCCCTCTTCGGGGATCACATCACAGTCCGGCTAGCTGGCATTGATACGCCAGAGATGAAGGGCATCTGTGATGAAGAGAAGGCATTGGCAAGGCAAGCGCAGGCTCTCATTCAGACGCTGATGGTTCAAGCTGTGAAGATCGAACTACTGGAACCTAAGCGGGATAAGTACTTCAGAATTCTGGCGCGAGTTATGGCGGATGACCGGGAGGTTGCTCAAGAGTTAGTAAAGGCAGGTCTGGCAAGGCCGTATGAGGGTGGGAAGAAGGAGAGATGGTGTCCAGAGTAGTGCAAGTCATGAACGATGCGCGCGAAAAATATTGTCATAGAAGACGGATCGATTTTTAATGATACGTGGCCTCAACGATCTCCACAGCAAGCGCTTCCACTCTACCTCCATAAGTAGGACATCGACATCACTAGCAGGAAGCAAGCTCCTCTTCCAGTTGCTAGGCGTCTTCGCGGAGTTCGAGCGTAGCATGATCGTGGAGCGCGTCAAGGCTGGCCTGAAAAGAGCGAAGGCGGAGGGAAAAGTTTTGGGTCGACCTCGCGTGAGTACTGCAGTGGAAGCCAAGGTGGTGGCCTTACGGAAGCAAGGACGTGGTATGAGGGCGATAGCGCGAGAACTGGGCATAGGAAATTGCACGGTCCAGCGCATCGTGGCTGCGTCATGAATTCATAGTCACTTAGGCCTGCGCGGTTGGCGAAAGCCCCACATGTTCATTTTGGGGGAGTGTACGAGGAACAAGCTTGAGAGTCAGCCAAGGCTCTGTTCTGCAACCGCATCACCTTAGTCGCCGTTCGGCCATTGCACCTGTCGAGCCAGAGTATCCACGCAATGCCCTCGGCCTCGCTTCCCTTGACAATTGGCTCCATTTGGGCCGTTTCCCCCTCCTAAGTGTGGATGCATTCTTGCGGAGGAAAGCGTATGTTCTAGTGCGAAAAAAGGACCCTACGTCCATAGGTTTACAGGCAATGCTGATATACAGCAGCATGAATTAGATCTTTCCCATTTCACGTTGAACCCTCCATCAATGTCCGACCAGCCAACAGATCCATCCGATGTAGGTCTTGAAACGGATGACCTGTTTACCGGGCGAGTTCCAATATTGGAGGCGCTCAAGCAGCTTCGCCTGCGGTTACTTGATTTAACGCGGCGCAACCGTCTCCTGAACTTTAAACATTCACCGGGGAAATGCATTCAATTTGTTGGAGCACAACCGGCCCCCGTTTTTCGTCGGCTAATGGAAGGAACCGACAAGAAAATTGTCCTGCTGCCAATACCTGAACCGCCTCGCGCTAGATGGGAAATCGATACCGGCAAGCCAACAAAACCTGATGCCAAGGATTACGCAAGGACTCTAGGGATAGACCCGTCGTTCGAATTGCCCGTTGTCGACGTTCCGGACAATGATCTCAGCAGCTTGCAGACGCTTTATTATCCCGAGGATCTTGAACGCTACTGCCGAAAGCTCCAGCGAGAGATGAAATCTGCCCTCGAGGAAACCGGTGCCCATGTGCTTTTTCTGGTGTTTGGCTTCCTTGAGTTTCCCGAGAAAGCTCCGTCCGACCGGACAATGCTAGCACCACTCGTCTCGGTACCAGTCCTCATCGAGAAGGGGAATCTGGACAGAGCAACACGCCGTTACCGCTACCATTTGTCTTACACTGACGACGAGGTTTCTGAGAATCTCTCGTTGAAGGAAAAGCTGCGGCAGGAGCACGGGTTCGAGCTCCCGGATTTCAACGATAACGAAACAACGCTGGAAGATTATTTCGAAAAACTCCGGCAGGCAATTAGAGACAAACATGACTGGAAGCTCAAGCGGCAGATGACGCTGACGCTCCTGTCCTTTACCAAGATGCTATTAGTGCGAGACATCGATCCCACGAAATGGCCATCTAGTGGGATTAACAAGTCGGAACTCACCGATCATCCTATTGTCCGTCTGGTTTTCGAAGGCGTTAGGCATCAGGATGGCGGCGGCGCAGGGCTCGGTTTGGACGAAGTCTATGATGTAGACGACAGCCCGCATACAAACATTCCCATGATTTATGACGCGGACAGCTCCCAGCACAGTGCACTTATTGATGCCCTGTCCGGTCGTAATATGGTCATTGAAGGCCCGCCTGGTACGGGCAAATCCCAAACGATTACCAATCTGATTGCAGCGGCCATCGCAGACGGAAAAACAGTACTTTTTCTGTCCGAAAAAATGGCCGCGCTCGAGGTCGTAAAGAAGCGGCTGACCCAAGCTGGCCTTGGCGACTTTTGTCTTGAGCTTCACAGCAATAAGACACAAAAGAAAAGTGTTCTCGAATCGATCGAGACCCGGAAGAATAAGCATTTTCCATTGCCAGGTGCCTTGAGGCCTCAGGTGACCGAACTTGAAGAGAGACGACAGACGCTCAAAGCTTATGCTGACCTTATAAACAGCGAGGTCGGGAATGCGCAGGGTCTCACCATACACTCCATACTTTGGAAGGCCGAACGCTACCGGCAACGCAGTGGAGATTCTTGGCGTGCTTCCCAGAAGCTCATCGTTCCAAATGCACATGAATTAACTGACGCTGAGTTTCAGTCGTTGTGCAACATGCTCGAGCATACCTGTCAGCAATATCGGCAGATCGGAACGTTCAGTCGGGACCATCCGTTCTGGGGGTTTTTCCCGACTGACCTGATGCCAGGCGCTGAGCTGGAGCTTGAGCATCTACTTCACGATTTCATTCCAAAGTTCGAAGAACTCCAGCAGGTATTCGGAGAAGCCGCAGTTTTTATCGGCGGAGAAGCCTTTCATCTCGGCCCAGAGAAAGCAATGCAGTTGCTGGCTGCGGTGGGTTCCGTCATGCCAGCCGAAGTTCGACCAGGGATGTCACGCACCGTCCTGTCTAGACTCTTTACTGCGGCAGATCCGAAAGCAGAAGCGGCGGAAGCCGCCCTTCGGCTCTTCGACGAGAAATTGAAACATGTTGGCAAGCTTCGCGCTGAAGTTGGAAACCGGCTTATTAACACAGAGACATTAACCAAAGCCGATGGGGAGGCTGCCAAGGTACTCGGAAAAAGTCTTTCCGAGCTTGGGTTGATCGGACATACTTGCGAGTCCATTGAGGCTCTGGGTGGAGAACTCTTGCGTGCTGCCGCAGATGTTGGTCGTTCGCTTGCAACTCTTAATGAATGTGGGCGGATTGTTGGAATTGATTTCGATGGATCTGAAGCCCATATAAGGAAAATTTGCACACTCGTCGAGATTTCCACTCGGGCTCCACGAGGCTTGCTGCAGTATCGCCATGATGGCCTGAAGCAGCTGAATGTCAGCACTGTTATCGAAAAAGCCCATGAGGTTTTACAGTGCATCAGCAGAGACCGGGAGAAACTCTCAGGCCTGCTTTATCTGGACATGGTCCCTCCTGAGAACAAGCTTACGGAGGCAATCCTCGTTCTGCGAGAAGGTGACGCCTGGTATCGCATATTCCAGAGCCGTTGGCGTCAGGCTTGTCGCCTACATCGAATCCTCGAGAAAACCAAGACGAAGATGACTGGTGCGCAACGACTCCAATCGCTGGAGGCGGTGCTCACCCTGCAAACGGTTGCAGCGAAGTGGAATGCCGACCAACCCTACAGGGATGCCCTTGGGCCGTTGTATCAGGGAGAAGACACCTCGTTTGAAAATGCAAAGGAGCTTGTGTCGTGGCTTACCGCGACTCAACGTAGGTTAGTGGAGACTGGCCTAGACGAAACCGCATTCAATGCTCTTGTGGTTCCTGAGTCGCGGCTCGTTGAGATGGCTAATTGTTACCCTCGACTGCGAGAAGCTATTGCTGTCATTACCAAGGAAAGGGAGTTGCTGCAGAAACGGTTTCGGGATTCGCGTGTTGTCTTGGATGGCTGTGGCGAATCCACGAACGAGCCTATGCTCGCTACCCTCCTTAATCGGCTCGGGATGCTTGTCAAAGAAGCAGCGGATAAGCTGCTTACCTGGTCGCCCGGCAATGTCACGGTTTTGGAATCAACGCAAGCCGTGGTGTCCTGCAATGCACTTCCCGAGGCAGTGAAGTCCGTGGACGAGGATATTTTGGTAGGGGCGCTACTCGGGGACGAATTTCGCTCTAGTGAGACCAACACACAGCCTGCGTGGGACGCATTGGCTTATGGCCGGAAAGTTTTGCAACTTGAGCTGCCATCGGCAGTTACCCATGCGTTCCTTTCGAATGAGGTCGATACGAACATTGAAAAGATTGCGGGCTATGTAATGTCGATAAAACGAAGCTGGGAGATCGTCGATGGCTTCGTGACAAAGATGATCGAGCACGGTCGTTTCGATCTAGCGGCTTGGGCGGGCGCAAAGCCTGGTGATGCCAACTTTCCTTCTGGGCTGGTCACGCGCAGTAAACAGGCAACAGCGAGCATGAATAAGCTGCTGCCCTGGGCGCAATACATGCACCACGCCGTAAGGGCGCGCGAACGTGGTCTTGGTGAGTTCATTTCATTGCTGGAATCCTGTGGCATTGGCCCTGACCATCTGCCCCATGCGTTCGGCTACCGCTTCTATGGCTCCATCACCTCGCATGTTTTCCGCGGTTGCCAGCCTCTCAGACAGTTCTCGGGCTCAATTCACGGCACCATTCGGGAGGAATTTGCACGCCTCGACCGCGATGTTATTAAGCTCAGAGGACGGGAATGCGCGAACAAGGCTGAGCAGAAGTGTGCACCGCCGCAAGGTGCGAGTGGCGCCCGACTCGACGACAAGACTGAATTGTCGCTACTCAAGTATCTGTTGCCGCAGACCCGGCCGAGAATGTCAATTCGTAAAATAATGAGTCGGGCAGGGCGTGCCATCCAAGCATTCAAGCCCTGCTTTATGATGGGGCCCCATGCCGTTGCTCAATTTCTCGAACCAGGAACGGTCAAGTTTGACATTGTGGTAATGGATGAAGCGTCCCAGTTGAAGCCGGAAGTGGCCATCGGTGCCATTGCGAGGGGGAAGCAACTTATCGTGGTAGGCGATCCGAAGCAACTTCCGCCCACTAGCTTCTTCGATCGACTAAGCCTCACTCCAGACGACGGCGAGGACGAAGGTCAGCAGGCTGCTGCCCTCATGTCGCAAAGCATTCTAGATGTTTGCATGGGCCATTTCAGGCCAGTGCGGACTTTACGTTGGCACTACCGGTCCAGACACGAGTCGCTGATTGCGTTTTCTAATCATCATTTCTACAAGAATCTTATTATTTTTCCGTCTCCGTATCCTAAGGGAAAGCTCCTCGGCGTGCGGTACCGTTATATTGCGGACGGAATCTATAAGGACCAGGTAAACGCGGTGGAGGCAAAACACGTCACGGATGCAGTTATTGACCACATGCTGAATCATCAAGATACATCCCTAGGGGTAGTGACGCTCAACCTCAAGCAGCGTGACCTGATCGAGGAGTTGCTCGAAGAACGCTTCCGTAACTTACAAAAAACTGAGGAATACAGGAATCGCTGGGAGCGTGAAGGCATGGGGTTCTTCGTAAAAAACCTCGAGAATGTTCAGGGCGACGAACGGGATGTCATCTTTATATCTACCACGTTCGGCAAAGCGCACGGCACCAATGTTGTGAGACAGAATTTTGGTCCTATTTCGCGCCCTGATGGCTGGCGCAGGCTGAACGTACTTTTTACCCGAGCCCGCAATGCTATCAAGGTATTCACCTCTATGAACCCCGAAGATGTGGTGGTAGATGCTAATACCCCTATCGGCACAAAAACGCTGCACGATTATCTTGAATATGCTCGTAGTGACATTTTGGTCGACATCACCCCGACTGGGGGCGAAGCTGAGAGTGATTTCGAGGTGGCGGTTGCCGATGAACTTCGTAACCACGGTTTCGAGGTTGAGCCGCAGCTTGGGGTTGCCGGATATAGAATCGATATTGCGGTGAAACATCCCAACTACCTATCGGCATATCTTGCTGCCATTGAGTGTGATGGTGCCACATATCACTCAGGAGTATCCGTTCGGGACCGAGACCGAATCCGACAGGAAATTCTTGAAAGCCAAGGCTGGAAAAACCGAATCTGGCGCATCTGGTCAACGGACTGGTTCAGGGACCCGAGGAGAGAGACTGCGAAGCTGATTGCGTTTCTGAACGAGCTCAAAGCTACGCCACTTGACGGCGCCTATTTTGTGCAGTCAGAGGAGATTGTCCCTTCACCTACCACACCGGCAGATCCCGCTACGCAACTAACCCTGGAAGGACTTGGTATTACGATACTCCCAACAGAAGATGATGAGCTTGAGGTTGAAGTGGGGGACAAGGTTTATTATTGCCTGACAACCTTTCCTGAATGTACGAACATAGTCCGAATCACTGCAAGTCAAAATAATCCCACTGCTGGGATCATTTCTGAAAGTGACCCGCTCGCCCAGACTATGCTTGGGGCACACATCGGCGACAAGGTGCACTTTACGGATAAAAAAGGAAAGTGGACTTACATCGTGAAAAAGATTGTTAAAGCCAACGTGACCTAGCACACCATCTGATTGACGTCGAAAGTATGCCCGGACGTCGATTCTAATACCTCTGAGCTCATGGCTTGACCCCATAACCGGAACGAGGAAGGTGTCGAATGGCACGAAGTGTATTCGTTAGCATTCTGACAGTAATGGCGAAAAGTGCAGCGCGTAGCCAACGAATAGCCAGACGGGAACAAACAAACGCTGCGAGAGAATATGCGAGGGCAGAACGTGAGAGAGTTCGTGAAGTTCGTGTGCAAGCTCATACCAATGCAGCAACTCAGAAAGAGGCAATACGGGAAGCGAAACAACAATATTTAGAGGACCAGACTGCCAAAGCCACAGAAGAAAATGCCTTACTCGCTTCCTGTATTGAAGAGCTATCTCACCTACTTGAAGCCACGCTGTCAGTTGATGATAGGATCGCTTTCGACTCCCTCCGCTTATCAACCGTGTACCCCGCCTTCACACCTCCCGCTGAGCTTACGCAGGGTTCTGCCCCCCCGCATGAAGAATATTATCTGCATGGGGTTGTCGAGCCTAAGGGACTCGGTCGATTTGTCCCGGGTGCCCAAAAACGGTATGAGGCAGCACTAGAAGAAGCGACCAAACGATTTGAATCCGCCAAGAAACATTACCAGACTACGGAAAGGGCGAGACTGGAAAAGTTAGCGCAGTTGCAAGCAGAATACGACCAATCGAAGCAATCAACATTGGAGAAGTCTCGTCAGCGAAATCAGGAAGTTGATGAGCTTGCAGCGGCCTATGAATTCGGCGATCCCACTGCCATTGTCACCTACAATTCGATGGTGCTCGAGCGATCCGATTACCCTGTTAATTTTCCTCAACAGTATCGACTTGCCTACATTCCGGAGTCCAAAAAACTGGTGATTGAATATCAGCTTCCAGGGCCTGACATCATTCCTCCAATCCAGGAATATCGATATGTGAAAAATCGTGATGTCATCGAAGAGAAGCCGCGTAAAAAGTCCGACATCAAAAACATATACCAAGAGGTGGTCGCGGCCATTGCTCTCCGCACAGTGCACGAAGTGCTGGAAGCGGACCAAGTTGAGCATGTTCAAGTCGTAGCGTTCAACGGGTTCGTTGATTCCATTGATCCAGCTACAGGTAAAGCCCGCAAGCCGTGCTTGATTTCATTACAGGTCACCAGAGACCGATTCATGGAATTGGATCTCGACAAGATTGATAAACGTGTCTGCCTGAGAAACTTGGGGGCCCAGGTTTCTCAGAGTCCGAATGAGATGGTCGCAATCAAGCCAGTCGTCAATTTTGATATGGTGGACAAGCGATTCGTGGATCAAGGAGATATTCTGTCTGATTTGGAATCCAGACCCAATCTCATGGAATTGAAACCATTTGAGTTTGAAACCCTCGTTGCGAACCTGTTTCATCAAATGGGCATTGAGAGCAAGCTCACACGCTCCTCCCGAGATGGAGGGGTTGATGTCGTGGGATTCGATAAGCGGCCGATCCTTGGTGGTAAAGTCGTGATCCAAGCGAAGCGTTACCGGAGTACGGTTGGGGTCTCAGCGGTGAGGGATTTATACGGCACGATGATGAATGAAGGGGCCAACAAAGGAATTCTAGTCGCCACCAGTGGATATGGGCCGGACGCTTTCGACTTTTCCAAGGATAAGCCCATCGAACTTATTGATGGAGGAGGATTGCTGTACCTCCTTGAGCAAGTTGGGACTAAAGCTAGAATCGTGATGCCGTTTGAATCTGAGGGCTAGATTATCATCTAGTGGGCCGCAACGCTGAGCCTATAGTCATCGAAAGTCCTCGGCAGGATTCCATGTCCATCAAAGAAGTGACTATCTCCAACATGTGGGAGATCGAAGTCTTTGTGGAAGTGCTGTCATAAAAATAGTGATAGCCAATCATACTTCACAGTTGGGAGAACGCTGATGGGTGAAGACAGGCTCAGGACGGTTGCCAAATGGTTCAAAGAAGAACTCGACAAGAATGGATATTCGTTTCAGGATGCGATCGCAAGAGCTGCGTCACAAGTCGGATTCGGATCTATGACCTATTGGGAACCCTGGATTCCAGAGCTCCCAGTTGAGGTACAAGGGGCACACACTCGTATCGATTTTATATTTACCAATCCTTCAGGTAGCGTGTACCTCGTCTGCGAATGCAAACGAAGTAATCCGGCCCTCTCGAATTGGTGTTTTGCTCAGACTTGGTTCAAATCCAGCAATTCTCTGTTCGGAAAAGTGTACGCGGAGTCTATAACCGATGTTGGTCAAGGTGTTCTTCGCTCACAGATCAAGGAATTCGCCTCGGCGGAAAATCTCTATCAGATTGCCGTCGAGGTAAAGAGTGAACAGAAAGGAGATAGCGAAAGCGATGGACGCGGCCAAATTGAAAAAGCGGCTACTCAAGTCTGTCGTCATTTGAACGGGCTAGTTAATTTCCTCTATACGCATACCGTTTTAATGCGTGGTCGCCAGCAGGCTGCTTTTGTACCCGTAATCTTGACGACGGCCAACTTATGGACAACGGAGATCGACCTAAGCAGTGCGGATATTCAGTCTGGGAAACTTAATCTTGAGGAACTCCCAGTCCATGAAGCTGAATCGTTATGGTATCAGTATCATCAATCCCCAGGCTTGAAGCATTCTTGCCCCGTCAACTACACCGCCGAAAAGATCGATGATATTCTCTTCTACGAGTCCGTAAGACCTATAGCTGTCGTGACACCAAGGGGGCTTGAGAGATTCCTCCAATCTCGTATGTGGAGATAGTCAGTAGCGGCGAATAAATAGCTGTGGGGCGACTCGCAGCCGGTGTCGCCATGTGTGTCTCGCCACGCACAGCAGGACTCGCATGTGCTTCAAACTCGTTGAGGATATGTCATGATGCACATTGCTGAGGGACAACCCATTATGGTCCGGGGAATCCTTGCCGGTCCGACATTTCTGTCAATCGGTTTGGTACAGGATGGCCCAGTGAAGTACGACCTTGACACGGAGTTCGACCCATGGCACCACCGAGCGAGACGCCAGAATCCGCCGCGTGACAAAAGAATATCGAAAAGGAAGCATGAGGAATGGTGAGCAACGAGAGATTAGAGGCTGACCAGAATGTCTAAGAAAGAACCTAGCTGGCGGGAGATTATGCCACCAAAGTCTTGTGAGAAATGCGGCGAACCATATTCAGTGAAGAACTTTGAAATGAGAAATGTTGATGCGGACATAACAATCATGTCCAGGCAATATCGCTCTTGGTGTAAAAAGTGTGACTCTGAGTTCATGGACGAGGGAGAACAGGTATAGTCCTTGCCCCCTCAAATACTCAGAAGCCTGGAATCGTAGATTGATTCAGCGGGTGAATGGACCGCACATACACTGATGTAACGAAGGACTCGCAACCATGCGTCCGCTACAGTTGCCTCTCTACTGCTGCCACCAACCTGCTCGCCGAAGCCTTCAACCCACGAGATAATTTCAGAATCATGTTCAAGGTAGGCGACTTCAGCCCCCGCTCAATCTGGCTGATATACGTCCGGTGAACCTCCGCTCGAAACGCTAGCTCCTCCTGAGATACTCCCAGTCGCTTTCTCAGTCGGACCACTTCTTTCCCAAACAACGCTTCTGGTGAGGTCTTCGATCCACTGGTTCCCATCCAGTGATGGTGACGACTTGAATACTATCGAGCTACAGACTAAAGTATTCAAAACTGCCTCAGGGTGATGTATCGTATTGAGCCTCCTATGAATGCTTTCACCGTCGCGGACGATTCAAGCCTCATCGAGCTGATCCAACAGGCTCGGTCAAGACTTGTGTTTATGGCGCCAGCGGTCAGTATTCCCGTTGCTGAGGCACTGATCGAGCGTCTTAACGAATTGAAGCCCGAGGCCGTTGCCATCACGTTGGATGTTGACGCCGAAACCTACCGCCTCGGATACGGAGATCCATGTACTCTGGACTTGCTCTATGCGGCGACCCGACAGCGTGGTTGCCCGTTCAATAGGCAAGTGGGTCTTCGAATTGGTGTGGTGATCAGTGATGACCGTATGATGGTGTATGCCCCAACACCGTTGCTTATCGAATTAGGCCCGCATCAAGAACATCGTCCTAACGCCGTTATGGTTGGCCCTCCATCTCCTACGGTTCTTTGTGAGGTAGGTTTTGGCGAGCATGGCTATAAGGAACAAACGATCGGCCGTGACCTAGTCAAAGAAACAGAAATCACACCCGTTCAAGAAGATCTTCGCATTAATCCTCCACAGAAGTTTGACCTGGCACGAACGGTCAGGGTCTTCAACGCGCATATAGATTTTGTCGAGTTTGAATTAGTTGGGACGGCAATTAGTCAGAAGACAGTTTCCATTCCAACCAAGTTTATGGGACTCGACGGAGATGAAAAGGCTAAAGATCTTCTGAGAGCTTCTTATCGAGTAGTGGGCCAAACTGACATGCTTTCAGGGAAAGATCTAGCGCATGATAAGAGCCTGATCATAAAGAAATTCCTCAAATCGTTGCCAGGATATGGCACAGCTATTCTGCGAACGCAAAAGGACGAGTTTGAGGTTGCGATTGAGGCACTTCGCAAGAGCGTGGAAAGTTTCAAGAAGAAAATTGCGGAAGATCTTCAAAAGGAAATGGACACAAATCGAAAGGCACTGCACCTTGCTCTTCTCCCAAGCGTTCTCCAGCGCCCCCCAAAGGATTGGGAAAGCTCAGATGGGTCGAAACCTAAGGAGGCCGATGTAGGGAAATGGTTTGATGAAGAATTGCGTTCGGCGTTTGGGTCAGCCGAGAAACTGATTGGTAAGATGGAGGTGAAAGTCCTCTACAAAGCCGTCACGTATGAGTCCCTCAAAGATCCTAAGTTCATCGAGGTAGCTAAGAGGGCATTCCCCAGTCTTGATGGCCTGCTCGATGAATCTCATGTAGCCGCAGCTGTGCCTGAATAATGAATTATCCGTGTGGGATATATGGCTTCCCCGGATAAGACCAGCTACGCTACTCTCAGCCCTGTGATTTACCACCTCATTTTCTGGAGGTGCCCCATGCGTGTAATCCTCCTTCTCTTCCTCCTGTTCTTGCCATTGACTGTCCAAGCCGAATACCTCGGGAATCTCAGTGCGAATGAGTTCGACACAAACTCCACCGCCAATTCAAATGGCACCGGGAATCCGTTCGCTCCCAACAGCATCAACAACGAGTTTGGTCGTTACGGGAGCTCCTACAGCAATCAGTCCGCCACCAATCCCTATGCGACTGATGCGCCTCGGCTCTATGACAAGGAAGGACACTACCGCGGCAAGCTGAGTACGAACCAATACGATCCGGATTCGGTGAGCAATCCCTACGGCCGATACGGCAATCCGTATTCCCCTGACTCGCTCAACAATCCGTATGGCGCGGGGAATCCGTACCGCTCCGACGGTCCAACCAACCCGTATGGCTCAGGCTGGCGTATCGAGGGACGATAGAAGGACTGCCCTTCCAGGCTGAGATTTCGCGTTCGAAATCATGAGTCGGCATGTCCTAATGTGTGGACTTCCTCTGTAGGATCGATCATCGCCTTCCTCCGCAAGCGCATGTGCTCCCTGAGTTCCTCATCCGTCAACTTGGAGAGATCATAGCTTGATCGACGTGGAGAGAGGATCGGACTCTTCTCGCGTGGAATATCCCCGGCAAGTTTCGAGTAGTCCATGATTGCGCTCCGCTTATCGACAAACTTGATTTTTGTCACAAAACTCACGGGATCGACTTCATAGGCCGCAATCGCTCGCCGCACATGCTCCGGCATCGTCCGAATGGAGAGAGGCCGCCCAAAGTCATCGAAACAATCGGCTGGATCAAGGAACATCGCATAGGCCAACTCTGCGAGCCGATTCGCCATCGTCCCTTGCACCTGTGCCACCACGGGCGCCCGAAGTTCCGTGATCCTTGCCCGAATCTTGCCCATCTTCGCCAGCCGACACGCCTTTTCGTTGACCGTCTTTTTGCTCATCGTCTTGGGCGAGAATGCCACCACATAGGCGGCAGAGAGCGCCTGTCCTATGACGATTTCCTGACAAAACCGCTCTTGCTTGGGGGTAAGCGTCTTCATGTCATGTTCTTAGTCCACACTGCGCGCTGAGTCGGTCTCGTTCTCGATGACTCACCATCCTGGCCTGACGGCCATAGCCCTGATTTCGTGTTTGATATTGGGAAGGATATGCCAACTTGCAGCATGTCCGGCAACGAAAGGGTAGGCCGGTTGCGTGATACAGCACGCCCACCCGGCGACGACAGGTGGGACAGCCAAACCACGCACGTTTTCCCCCGTGAGACCCCAGCGAGTAGGTGAGTTGAACCTTCTGATGGACCCCTTCAACCCCATATATCGCAAAGACCAGTTCGAGCGCATCTGTCAGCACAGTGATGCTCACAGTGGTTTGATGGATGCCCTTGTCCGTGCGCCACACCCAGTCATACTTGGAGAACGGTTGTAGCCTGCTCCTGCGGGCGAGCTCATTGATACCGAGTGCATGGAACTCGTTCACCAGTCGTTTCATCGATCCCTCCCACGCTCAAATAAATGTCAGGTCGTGAATGGCCGAGGCCCTATAATCATCGAAATCATCATGTCGGTCATCCCAGGTCAAATCGAAATCATCAAGCGGTGATCTGAACCACTAGAACCACCCCATACGTCGTCCGAGCTCACGTAGAGCCCGGGCCCGATCGACAAATTTGACGGACGTGACGCAACGTATGAGACCAGTTTTTGGATCCCTACGCCTGACCCGGCGGACGCTCTGAATAACATTTGGATCGGTCACCACTATCCCAAGCTCAGGGTCAACCTTGATCGCATCCAGCGGATCATAAAAGGCCATCGCTGTTAACATCTGCAGGCGCGATTCATTCGCGGGAAGTGCCTTCCTAGTCGCGGCCTTCACTGCCGGACGCTGCAATACCTCCGAGGCAATGGACCGCGCCGTCTTAGGGCTATAGCCTGCTCGGATCGCCGCCTGGGTACCATTCAAATCAATCGCATATTCCTCAACGAATCGTTGTTCTCTCGGCGTGAGCATTCGGTCAGCCCGTGGATCTTGGATGGCGTCCTTCGAAGTCATCACGGTGCTTCCTCTGTCGTCGATAATGGAACATGAGCCAATTCATAACGGCCGCAGTACTTCACCAACAGATGCCGGCCAATTAAATCGGGGAGACTCGTGCAGGACTTCGGGCGATCGTGCCCGGACACCTGGCTAAATGGAGCAGATTTCGCCCCTGCGAGAAGATCGCAGAGCCTCTCATGCCGAGCGCCGTGTTGCAGCGAGAGACTCATCCGGCGGGCAATCACACCATACAGACCGATGAATTCAGAGAGGTCGCTAACTCTCTTCACGCGCAGAAAGATTTCTGCCGGCTGTTCATCAAGGAAACTGAGGAAGAAGGTGGGTTGGGCGGCGATCCGGACTTTCTCTGTAACGTGATTCCGAAGGTTGACAAAGGCGAGACGTTGACTCATGGGGTCTCCTCCTCATCGGGAGGAGGCGGTTCAGTCACGCGGTCTTGGGAGGTTAAATTCTGGTTGCGGCTGGTTGCGGATTTGCGTATTTCTTGCTCTATTTTGCCGCGATCTGCATCTGTAAGTTGTTGATCTGCTTGAATACACTGAGGGTCTCTTTCAATTCGAAACCCGTCACTCACCCCATTCAAACTTGCAACGCAGTTATTCAGATAACA
>CAKKRE010000062.1 GCA_919902505.1 Nitrospiraceae bacterium | reverse complement strand
GGCGCTTATTATGCATAGTATTACCTAGGTGTCAATGGGTTTGTGCAACAGGCTCCTAACGTCTGAATTCAGCGGCGCGCTTCAGCGCGTCCGCTGGAATGACGGGTTCGGCGTCACTATGCATAGCTGTCATGTGGTAATCCCGCTGGTCAGTCCACAGTAATCACATCGTCAATTGGGCGACGCAGGCTGAAGGGTGCCGTGGGGCCGTGGCCGAAACGGACCATAAGCAGCGCGCGTTCTCCTTCAAGCTTCAGCCATGATTCGAACTGCGAGCGTAACTCGCGCACTTCGATCGGCTGGTTGATGAAGGCGGTGCGAATATTAAGTGCAGTCGCTTGCAGGGCGAAGCGCTCATATGCACGCCCAACCTCGACCCAAGCGGGTTTGTCGTCATGGCTTGATACGAAGACCGCGACACCGGCTGAACTTCTGATATTCGTCGCATCTGTCTTGGCTTGCCCTTTAGGTGTGAGCACCAGCCCGATAATCAATTTCGCCAGCCAAGTTGGCAATGCCGGTTGACCACTGGTGCATCCAGCCAAGCCGTCGCCCTTGCGCATTGCCTCAACAGGATTGAAACGAATCCAGGCGACGAGTTCCTTCTGGAACGCCAGATCATTCAACTGGGCGATATTTCCACGCGTGACGTAATCAATCACCGCGTTCTTCTCTGCGTCCGATGACAACATGATGGTGCGGACATACTGTCCTTTGCCCGCCTTCTCCAATTGCGCAAGCTCCGTCACCCCAATTTGGCTGCCGTCATAGGCCGCCTTTACACATTGCCGTTTTGGTATTGCCCGATAAAGATCCGTCGCACGAGCCGTGGCGTCACGGTTCAGAAGAACATTAATTCCGTTTTCACCGGAATCGAATCGAACCTCAGCTGAAAAGCCCTGCGCTGCAGCAGCATGAACAAGATTCTCGGCGGCGCAGCCCAGGCTCTTGAAGAGATGACTATCATCGGGGTCAACAACCGGACAGCGCCGCGAGAAGTCTGGCAGGATGGTGATCGAGTCTTTTCGGGTGCGGAACTTCCAGGGCTGTGTGTTGTGGCTGGAAGCCGCAAGCGTGGCGTACCGAATCAACTCTCTGGCATCCAAGTTGCCGTCGGCCTGTTCAGTTCCCGGCCGACGCATGTCGCTTGCCGCTTGGTCGTACTCTTTGGTCGATGCCATCGTGCCTCCTTCTACGAGCCATCGGAATCAGCGGCCCGTGACGCCGAACGCAGAATTGAGCGGCGCGGGCCACTGAAACAACAGGAAACAATGCGCGGTCTCACCGCGTCCGCCTCCAATGACGTGTTAGAACGCATGCTACTTGATTCCGTATTTAGTCCGGATTGAGGTGACAATGAAGTTAGCGTCAAACACAACGCCACCTTCCGGCTTGGTTTGAAAAGTGCGAATCATCATTCCAACGCCAGGCTTGTAGTACGTCTCTACCTGAGGTGCAGAATAGGTCGTTGTACCCGAGTAATAGCCGGTGTTTCCATAGGCAGAAACGGTTCCGGATGTATGCGATGAACCAGGCGTAACATGCGTCTCTGTTCGTGATTGGTCGGCGGAAGTTATCACGGCAAAATACTGCGCGTTGTTGGCAAGTGTCAGTTCTGCGGCTCGTAGCAAGGCAAAGTCTTGAACTCGATCACTGGACGTGAATGCGTTCCCCGAGAACGACACTCGGAAAATATCTGGGGCCAACTGCGTATCTTTGAAACCGCCCGTGAACCCGGAGCTTTGATACCCTGTTGCACAGGCTGCCATCAACGGTACGAGAAGTGCAACGGCAATGAAGCTTCGCATCCTCATTTGCGTCTCCTTGTTGTCTGTGCGTTCTAACGACCAAGCTCACCGGGCGCGACGACAGGAGCGCTCCGGTGCAGCGCCTTGTTAGGTCGCACGAAGAGAGAGTTCTCGGATGACGTCCAGGCTGCGCGCTGTCCAGCGGCCACCGAGCACCCGTTCTATGTGATTGCTGATCGCAGCCCAGCCCCCGCGACGGTCGCTGGGATCCAGCGTGCCTCGATTCGTTTCTCGCTCCTTGCGGTAAACCGCGACGAGCCAGGGGGCGACACGGATAAAGACGCCGAGGTCAGGCTTCTCGGCCAACTCCGTGGCTTCGGGTACGCCATCGCACAACAAGCAGGCTCCGCGGGTCCAACGGAAACCCCGCACGTCAACCGGCGTCGGCCAGGCGCGAAAGGCATCGTTCAACTGGCCGACAACTCCCGGTTGCACCATGGCGCACGGCTTTGAAACGGCTTCGAACAGAAGTCGCAGGATCTTCTCGGCAGGCACACCGGCGGCGGAAAGGGCCACGTTACCAGTACCTCTGTAGTAGTCCAGAAATCTCAGGGGAAGGCCCGACTTGTCGAAAGCTTCACTGCACCGCCGCCGGAGCTCTGGCATCGCAATCTTTCCACGACCGAACACGTTGAGGCCACGGAAAAAGCATAGCCATCTGTCCCGTTCTGCATCCACAGCCAACTCCATTGCTTACAACCTAACTATAATTCGACGTCCGAATCATTTCGGCAAAGCCAGCAGAAACTGCCTGCTAATCCCAGGTCCTGCGGAGGACAGGCGATTGCGCAAGCTGCTGAATCAACATTGCTTTCGGCGGGACTACCAGGAGCGCCCGCCAGCGTGTTAGCCGTCATCCCATGCGTCCTAACATGAATCGCCGACTCCACTGAGCAGCCGATCCGCCGGGCTCTGAACACCACGGCCTCCACGGTTGAGCACGTGGGTGTAGATCATCGTCGTCCTCACGTCACTGTGCCCGAGCAACTCCTGGACCGTGCGAATATCGTAGCCCGCTTCCAGCAGATGCGTAGCGAAACAGTGTCGCAACGTGTGCGGCCCCACCGGTTTCGCGATGCCGATGCGGCGTCTTGCTTCACGGATAGCCCGCTGCGGCACGGACTTGTGCAGGTGATGTCGGCGCCGCTCGCCCGTGCGCGGGTCAGCCGAGATGGTCGAGGCGTAAATAGTGAGGGACAGATACGAGGTCTTGCAATCACGCATTTCTCGGCGTACGGCCTCGGCTCTCAAGATCGCTGCGAGGGTTTCCTTACAAAGACATGAATATCAACCACGCCGAGATGGCGATCAGGTTCGCTGTCGGATCACCTCAAGAGCGGCCCGCACCAACTATCGTCCACTCGGTGGCGAGGAATCCCTACTGCTCATAATTCTCGACGACCTGGGGCGGGCGAACTTCTGCTTCGTTCGGGTCAAGCCCGACGTCACGAAGAGCGCGTCGCTGGCGCAAGAAGTCCCAGCACTGATCCAGTTCGACCTGGATTTGCGCGAGCCGCTTACGATCGACTTTCGGGAGTGTCCCTTGCTCGTACAATCGGTGTTCCTCTGCGGCCAGTTGCTGAATGTATTTGAGAACGGGCTGATCCTGGGCGTCATTCTCCACAACAGCTTCCTCCCATGCGAATGGGATGGGAACGTTCACGGTTTACGGGTTGATGTTACGCCCACGCCAAACCTCGGTCAACCGATGTGCTGACTACTATGACGACCCGGGCGCAGGCTATCCCATGAGAGAGCGCATATGATGTACCATTTCGCGGCGGCGCGACTCTCTCCACTCATTACTCCCCTCCTCGCACAACGCTCCTCCCCGCCTCCACAGTGATGGATACGTCTCCGAATTTGCAGTAGACTTGGCCAGACCAGAACTCTGAACGAGCCGCTTCACATAAAAGGACCCACCATGCTGGAACTCAGGCCGACCTGCGAGCACTGCAACAGACCGCTGCCACCCGACTCATCTGAGGCACGCATCTGCTCCTATGAATGTACGTTCTGTGCGGTCTGCGTTGGGCGCGTGTTGGGCAATGTCTGTCCAAACGGTGGTGGCGGCTTCGTGCCCAGACCCGTCAGGCCATCGAAGAACTGGAAGAGCGACAACTTTCTTGGCAAGGACCCGGCGAGCACAATAGTCAAACACAGGCCGGTTGATCTTCCGACTCATGAGTTGTTCTCCGCCGCTATTAAACCCATACCGCCTGAGAAACGGTAGTACGTGAATGCGGATGGTTAGAAGTTGCCGGGAATCATTTCGCGGCGGTGGCAGGCGTTCCTTTAAGATTTGCGGTAAAATATCCTTGTGACGAGTCGCCTTCCCCACGTAGGCTCGCATGACACGGAGCAACCAGTCTCAGCGCGACCACAATCTTCGAGAACGCGCACTCAAGTTATTTCCGTGGATCTGTGCGCACTGCGGGCGCGAATTTGACGGCAAGAAGCTGAGCCAGCTCACGGTCCATCACAAAGACCACAATCACGACAACAATCCGCCCGACGGGAGCAACTGGGAGCTACTCTGTCTCTACTGTCACGACAATGAGCACCAGCGGTATCAAGCCACTGATTCGTCGGATGAAACGTCGCCACGCCGGAAGCAAGATCAACCGTCGTCCTTCACGCCCTTCGCCCATCTGGCGGACATGCTCAAGCGAAGAACCTAGCAGGATGCGAAAAAAATCTGCCAGCGGCGTTCTCGCGGCGCTCAGGGGCTCACCGTACGGCGCGAGTACGATTCGCCTCGTCGCTTGCTGCGGCCTTGCTGGACGGCCTTTTTGCGCATCCTGCGGGTTATTGTCATACCGACACGGCGTATGAGTGGATCGTCGTGTATTGCGCATCAATCGAGTTTTTCCGTAGCCTGCTAGACGAAGAAACAAAAGCCGCAAATCGGAGGGCAGGCCGCCGCGCTAGCGCTGATCGATATCTTCAGCCTGACGCACGGCGGCGAGTATGTCCGCCCCACCAGGAGTGCACCTCTACCTACACCACATGTGACAAACGGATCAAACCACCTCCTACCCTCACGATAATTCGATTGCACGCTGCCTCACAGCGGTAGTAACATAACTGTTACCATTGCTATGCCCGAGATACGCATACTCGAATATCTTGACCTCAAGTCTCGGTCGCCTTTTTCCGCATGGTTTGAAGGCCTCCCTGCTGTCGCTTCAGCAAAAGTTGCCGCAGCGCTCTATCAGTTAGCCGCCGGGAACTGGTCGAACGTGAAGGGAGTTGGGGCCGGAGACTTCGAGCGCAAGATCGATGTTGGGCCGGGCTATCGCGTCTATTTCGGCAAGGACGGCGACCGTCTTGTCATCCTGCTGGGTGGCAGCACAAAGCAGCGCCAGCAACACGCGATCGAGGCGGCACGAGAACGGTGGACGGACTACCGTCGTCGCAAGGACACCAAGAAGACGTAACAGGGAACGGGGGAACCTATGGCACTCACACGAGAGTTTAGAAACACGGTAACGGCGCGCGCGGAGCGTGATCCGCGCTTTCGTGAGGCGCTGTTTGCGGAGGCGCTTAATGCCTATTTCGCCGGCGATACCGCTGTGGGCAAGGCCATCCTCCGTGATCTGGTTAATGCCACCATCGGGTTTGAGGAGTTAGCCCTGACGCTCAAGAAGCCGAGCAAAAGCTTGCATCGGATGTTGGGTCCGGGTGGGAATCCAAGCACAGACAACTTCTTCAGTATCCTGAACGCTCTCCAGAAGAAGGCTCGCGTCAGATTGCGCGTGACGGCCAAAGCCAGCTAAGGTGAATGGCGCAGTACACTGGCCCGCGTCGCCCATTCAGGAGTTCACATGCCCCATGTATTGATCATTCACGAAGTGGAAGCCTATCCGGCCTGGAAATCCGTGTTCGACGGCGCGGCGGATCTGAGGAAACATGCGGGGGAGATCAGTTACCAACTCCTGCGCTACGACCAGGATGCCAACCGCGTCGTCCACTTCTCGGCCTGGTCTTCGTTAGAGAACGCCCGGCGCTTCTTCGAGTCCCCGCAGTTGGTCGAATTGAGGCGAGCCGCCGGCGTAAAGGCGCCGGACTTTCTCTATCTGCAGGAGATCGAGCGAGGAATCCTCTAACCCGGACTATTCATGAATGCCTGCTCCGTCGTCCGATTCTCTCGCCCGGCGGGGCTGTTCTCGTTCGGCCTCCTCGACGGACTGTCAGTACGCCTGCGTCGGCCTCGCTTGCGAGAAGCCCCGGCGGGCTTCGGTCTCGAACGCCTCGCGACGACATTCATGAATAATCCGGGCTAACAAGCTGCTGACAAAGCCTGCCGGATATCTATGACACCTACCATCAGACAAGCCACTGTCGATGACGTCGAACAACTCGTTCCACTCTTCGACGCCTGTCGTCGGTTATACGGCCGCACCAGCGCTGTGGCTGCGGCGACGCGTTCCTGCCCCAGAAGCCCCTCCATCACTAGGCCTTCCAGAAGATTGACTTCGCCCCGGCGGGTCGGTACGATCACCCTCGACAGCTAGGGGTGCCATCCGGCTGAGAGTCCGAGTGATCGGGCGACCCTCACAACCTGACCTGGGTAATACCAGCGTAGGGAAGCGACCGGTTGACTGGCTTCGTGATCGCTTTAAGCCGCACCCTCGCTGGATGCGGCTTTTTTTATTTCGGCTGTCAGACGCTCACCTCCGACGAAAGGATGTCCGCTATGAGCGAGGCCCATACACAGAACGGTTCCAGCAACGGTCACGGCGCCAAGCCTTCGACCGCGCGACTCACCACGACTCCTTTTGCGGCCTCGCGTAAGGTGCACGTTGACGGCGCACTCCCCGGCGTCCGGGTCCCGATGCGCGAAATCAGCCTGACCCCCACGCAATCAACCAACGGCCAGGGCCCCACGCCCAACCAGCCGATCACGATTTACGACACCTCCGGCCCTTACACCGATCCGAATGTGACGATCGATGTGCGCGCCGGCCTGCCGCCTTTGCGCAGGGCCTGGATCGAGAGTCGCCAGGATACGGAAGAACTTCCGCAGGTCACGTCCCAGTACGGGCGTCAGCGCGCCGCAGATCCGCAATTGACCGACCTCCGGTTTACGCATATTCGCAAGCCGCTCCGCGCCAAGGCCGGACAGAACGTCAGTCAGATGCACTATGCCAAGAAAGGCATCGTTACGCCGGAAATGGAATTCATCGCGATCCGGGAGAACCAGTCCCGCGCGAGAGCCAAAGAACTCTTGGCCTCGACCAACGGCCATGGCGGCGGCGTGTTGCAGCATCCCGGCCAAGCCTGGGGCGCGCGTATTCCCGGCACCATCACCCCAGAATTCGTGCGCGACGAAGTGGCCCGCGGACGCGCGATTATCCCGAACAACATCAACCACCCGGAAACCGAGCCGATGATCATCGGCCGGAACTTCCTCGTGAAGATCAATTCGAATATCGGCAATTCCGCGGTCGCTTCGTCGATCGAGGAAGAAGTCGAGAAAATGATCTGGTCGATCCGTTGGGGCGCCGACACCGTGATGGATCTCTCGACCGGCAAGAACATTCACGAGACACGCGAGTGGATCATCCGGAACTCCCCCGTGCCGATCGGTACGGTGCCGATCTATCAGGCGCTCGAAAAGGTCAACGGCAAGGCCGAGGACCTGACCTGGGAAATTTTCCGGGATACGCTGATCGAGCAGGCCGAACAGGGGGTGGACTATTTCACGATCCACGCCGGAGTCCTGCTGCGTTATGTGCCGATGACGGCGAAACGCATGACCGGCATCGTCTCCCGCGGCGGCTCGATCCACGCCAAATGGTGCCTCTCGCATCACCAGGAGAACTTCGCCTATACGCACTTCGAAGAGATTTGCGAAATCATGAAGGCCTACGATGTGGCCTTCAGCCTGGGCGACGGCTTACGGCCCGGTTCGATCGCCGATGCGAACGACGAAGCGCAATTTGCCGAATTGGAGACCTTGGGCGAACTCACCAAGATCGCGTGGAAACACGATGTCCAGGTGATGATCGAAGGTCCCGGCCACGTGCCGATGCACATGATTCAAGAGAATATGGAGAAGCAGCTGAAGGAATGCCAAGAGGCGCCGTTCTACACACTCGGGCCGCTCACCACGGACATTGCGCCGGGGTATGACCACATCACCTCCGGCATCGGCGCGGCGATGATCGGCTGGTATGGTTGCGCGATGCTCTGTTACGTCACGCCGAAAGAACACCTCGGCCTGCCGACCAAGGAAGACGTGAAGGTCGGAGTCGTGACGTACAAGATCGCCGCGCACGCCGCGGACCTGGCCAAGGGCCATCCGGGCGCTCAGGCTCGTGACAATGCCTTATCAAAGGCGCGCTTCGAGTTCCGCTGGGAAGATCAATTCAATTTGTCGCTGGACCCGGACACCGCCCGCTCCTACCACGATGCGACGCTCCCGGACAACGCCGCGAAGGTCGCGCATTTCTGCAGCATGTGCGGACCGCATTTCTGCTCGATGAAGATCACGCAGGACGTCCGTGACTATGCCGCGCAGAAACAGCTGGAAGAACAGCAGGCTATCCAGATCGGCATGAAAGAAAAATCCGAAGAGTTCAAGAAAGCCGGTTCCGAGATTTATCTGTAAGGCTGATCAAATACCGGCCCGGCGAGGCCGCAGGCGAGTCCAAACCGGAGGCGTACCCTCAGGGGTACGTTGAGGATTTGGAAGAGCTGAGAACGAAGCCGGAAGCCATTTTCAACAGCCGTTGAAGGGGAAGACCGCATGGGGAAGCCAAAACCGGCGCCATTACGCGAGCGCGACATCACCCGCCAGATCGCACGGGAGTATTATAAAGAGTTCGATCAGCTGATCGAGAGCGATGTCATCATCGTCGGCGCCGGGCCGTCCGGTCTCATTTGCGCCCACGATCTTGGCCGGATGGGCATCAAGACCCTCATCGTAGAGCAGAGCCTGGCCCTAGGCGGCGGCTTTTGGTCCGGCGGGTATTTGATGAACAAAGCCACCATCTGCGCTCCGGCACATAAGATTCTCAAAGAAGTGGGTGTGCCTTGTAAGCAGATCAAGGAATGCCCCGGCATGTATATGGTCGATCCGCCGCATGCCACCGGGGCGCTGATTGCCGCCGCCTACAACGCCGGCGCGAAGATCATGAACCTGACCCGAGTGGTCGATCTGATTCTCCGCCGCGAAGGCGTGCTGGAAGGCGTCGTCGTCAACAGCACCACCGCCGAAATGGCCGGGCACGATATCATTCATGTCGATCCGATCGCCTTGGAGAGTAAAATCGTGGTGGATGCCACCGGACATGACGCCGTGGTGGTCAACCTCCTGCACAAGCGCGGCCTCTACCAGCAGGTGCCGGGCAACGGCGCGATGTGGGTGTCGCGGTCGGAAGAAGAAGTGATGGACCGGACCGGGGAAGTCTCTCCCAATTGCTTTGTGATCGGATTGGCCGTCGCCGCCGTCTTCGGCACACCACGAATGGGCCCGGCCTTCGGGTCGATGTTACTCTCCGGCCGCTATGGCGCGGAGTTGATTCAAAAGAAGTTGAAACATGGCAAGAGTGTATAACTGATAGCGAATGGCTGGTAGCAGGGAACGGACCTCCGAACTGCTATGCGCCATAAGCCATTGGCTCTTGTGACCACACATGGATGTACAAGATTTTCTCATACAAGGCGACGGCAGCGAAGAAGACAAGCGCGAAGCCTGGCAGCTCTTTCAGCAAGCCTACGAGCAGCAGATGAAGGGGCAGCTGGAAGAAGCGGTCAGTTTGTACAAGTTGTCGCTCGCGACGCATCAGACCGCCGAAGCCTATACCTTCCTCGGGTGGACCTATAGTTTCATGGGCAAACTGGATGAGGCCATCGACGAGTGCCACAAGGCCATCGCCTGCGATCCGCACTTCGGGAATCCCTACAACGACATCGGGGCCTACCTGATCGAAAAGGGTGATCTGGATGAGGCGATTCCCTGGTTTCAAAAAGCCATGCAGGCCCGACGATATGAGAGTCCTGCCTTCCCGCACTTGAATCTGGGCCGTGTTTACGAACGCCAGGGCAAGTGGAGCGAGGCGATCGAGTGCTACAAACAGGCCCTTGCCCTGAACCCGGACTACGCCTTGGCCAAGAAGGCTCTGGGTCGGCTCATCAGCTCGCTGAACTAGACACGACGAGGAACGATGAACGCCACCATCTTAGTAGCCGTGACCGACATTTTCTTCTACACCAAGGTCCGCGATGCCTTGCGGCCGCAGGGCTACATGCTGGAGCGGATCCGCAGCCAGGATGAGGTCGCGGGAAAAATCGCCTCGGCTTCGCCTGCCGCAATGATTCTCAACATGAACGACCTGACGATCGATGCCTTCAAAGCCTTGGAAACCATCCAGGCCGACCCGGCATTGCGTTCGCTTCCCATCCTGGCCTTCGCCAACCATGAAGAAACGGACACCTGGCGCCGCGCAAAGGAACTGGGCGTAACCAAAGTGGTGTCCCGAAACGAATTTTCCGCGCGAACCAGAGAGCTGGTTGAAGAAATAATAGCCGACAGCGGTCAGCAACCAGCCGTCCGCTCAGAGCTGAACGCTGAAGGCTGAGAGCAGAAAGCAAGATCCAATGAAACAATCCCGACTCCACGATCAACATCAACAACTCGGCGCCATCTTTGAGGACACCGCGGGATGGTCGATACCGACCCATTATGGTGCTCCCGCAGCGGAATATGCCGCCGTGCGCGGCGCCGTCGGACTGTCGGACCTGTCTCACCGCGGAAAAGTCCGGGTGACCGGCGACGATCGCATCACGTGGCTTCAGAGCATCATCAGCAACGATATCCTCCCGCTCCAACCGGGACAGGGACGCTACTCCAGCTTCCTGACCCACAAGGGGAAAATGCTCGGCTATTTCCGGGTGTATGTGCAGGCCGATGCCGTGTGGCTCGAAGATGTGGGCGAGGTGGGTGATGCCACATTTCAGGCGTTGCGAAAGTTTCTCCTCTATGGCACCAAGGCGAAGATGGAAAATTGCGGGGACAGCTGGGGCTTGCTGCTGGTGAGCGGACCGAAATCAGCAGAGGCCGTCGCGGCGGCATTCGGTATCGAGGTCCGCGCCCTTCAACTCCTGCACACCCTCCCCGCCACGATCGGCGGGCAGCAGGCTTTGATCATGCATACGGAAGAAACCGGCGAACTGGACTTTGAAGTCTTGCTGCCGGCCGATGCGGTCATCACGGCCTGGAACCAGCTCATGACAGCGGGCGCACCGTTCGGCCTCAAGCCCGTCGGCGCACAAGCGCGCGACCTGTTGCGCATCGAAGCCGGTCTGCCCAAGGCCGGTCCGGATCTCAACGAAGAGATTGTCCCGCCGGAAGCCAACCTGGAAGGCAAGGCGTTCAGCCTCTCAAAGGGCTGTTACCCTGGGCAGGAAGTCGTGGCCAGAATGGATACCTATGGGAACGTGCGCCGGCATCTGGTCGGATTGATCATCCAGGACAACACGGTTCCGCCCGCGGGATCGAAGCTATTCAGCGGAGATCGGGAGGTGGGATGGGTCAGCAGCGCCGTCTTCTCGCCGCAACGCAATGCCGCACTGGCATTCGGTTTTCCGTTGCGCGACTTTTCGGCCCCTGACACCGCACTGACGGTCGAAGTGGCAGGGACGCGCCATTCGGCTACCGTCCATGCCCTTCCATTTCAGAAGCACTCGTAGCGAGTGTTATTTTTCAGGATTGCGCACGGCCGACACGGCTGACGCGAACCCGAGCAGGCTCTTCCGCTCTTCGTCATCTAATGCCAACAAGAGATGGGTCTCTTCGGCATGCATCAGCCTGAGGCTCAAGAAGGGCTCTTCCCGGCGTTTCTCGCGGTTGTCCCACATGGCATCGATCACCTGCACCTTATCCAGCTGGCCGACGGACACGACGTCATAGCGGAAATAGGAATCCCCGATGACGATGTCGAAAATCACGTTGCCGGCAGTGAGAAGCACCAGGTTGAACCGTCCCTGATCTTCGTATCCTTCGGGTAGGAATTTATTGATATGGCACCGCGCCACTTTGCGATCGCCTAAGGCTGCCCGGAACTTAAGCTGTAAGGCTTCATAGTCGATTTGGAGCGCCTTTTCGTCGGCATTGGTCGCCCCGACCGCCGCATCCTTCGCCTTTTCAAAAATCTCGTCTGCTGACAACAACCCTGCCATAGTTCCTTACTCCTTCGTTACAAGACTGCCCGATGTGTATTTCCGTTTGGGGGATTTAGAGGCTACGCGCAGCCCGTCTGGCGCGGATCGCTCGAGCGACCCCGACCAGCGCAATGCCGGCCCACGCGAATTCCAGCAGGACAAAACCCACCCGTCGGTCTTCAATGGCGACAATTCCCAGCAGCAACGAGCCCAGGATGTTGAGCGCCAGATACCCTGCGTCCAATTCACGCCAGGTACCGGCCTGAATAAGGCCATACGCCACGAGCACCATCAGAGCTCCGACCACCGATATGACCTGCATCGCCATGGTATGCTCGCGCACTTCGTGCCGGACGCGGCGTGAGAACGGAGTACGGTACCTGGCTGCTGGATGTGATTGCAAGCGGAAATTCCCCGCGAGGAGCCGGATAGGGACCTACCGCTGAGTCGGGACGCATGAAGTTGAGTTATGCGGCAGCACCCCGCGGCTGTCTCTGAGAATGGCCTGCTCGCAAGATCCCTACATTGCATTTCCAGAGCGATCTCCGGCATACTTTGCGACAATTAAGGGGGGGCACCGATGAGCGGACAGAGCTGTTTAATCGACGGATGTCAGGCGAGAGTGTATGCGCCGGCAGGTACCCATGCCATCTGCAAGGATCACTTTCTCGGTTTTCTCACGTGGAGACGGCGACGGGGGCCGCAGATGTTTCGTAAATATGCCGGCATGACGATGGAAGAACGCAATGTGATTGCGAGTGAGTGGCTCCAGACCCTCGGCACCAGAGACCTGCCCCACCCCATTCCCGGGTTGTAAGGCTCCTCGCCCTCACCTGCGCCTTCCTGTCCTGCCCCGGACGGAAGGTCAGGTCGTTCAATCCGATTGAAACCGATACCCAGGCCGGCGGCCCTCACCGTTCTCCTCGACGACCCGAGCGCCTCAGGCCCGAGTCGGCCTCCAGCAGATTGCCTTCCAGCGCCGCTTTAAGTAATTGGGCCGTATTGCACGCGCGCAATTTCTTCATCATATTCGAGCGATGGGTATCGGCCGTTTTCATGCTGATATTCAGCTGCTCTGCGATACTCCGATTGGTATGGCCGTCCCAGATCAGACGTAGAATTTCCAACTCACGCGGCGTGAGATCCTCCGGCCTTCGCTTCACGGCGGCCGATGCAAGAGCGTCAGACGATGGACGATGTGTTGTGAAGACCCCGTCCTCCGTCACCTCTTGATTCCCTACCCGGCTGTCTTTTTTTTCAGCCAACATCAAATCCCTCCTTCATCACCCTTTCCGCATGCTTCACTTCGCGGAAAATGTCGCTTTTTTAGTTCCCCCGCGCCAAGGTAGGCTTGGACGTGTCCCAGAGACGTTGCAGGTACCCCAACACCGCGGTAATGGCTTGTGTCCTCGGCTGCCAGGAACCCTGTGCATTCCCGTTGAGATCAACCCAACACCCATCGACTTTTTGGCGGACAATCAACCGCTCGAACATGCCGTGGGTGGCCGGTTGAATGGCCAGCAGATACTCCTGCTCTTCTTTATCTTTGAGTAAGAACCCCTTCACCATCATGATCACTCCTCCTTTTTTTCTGCACACTCAGGACCCTCGAATGCCGGCTCCATCAAAGTCCCCAAGGTCTTTGCCCTACGAGACATATCTCCACTACTCAAGGGCTGTGCCAAGTGACGGCAAAAATATACTGTCCTAAATAAAACAATAGGTTGAGCAACAATTCTGCGTTCATCCTCCGCTCAACAAGTTGCGCCACAAGAAACAAAAGTGTGCCAGAATTCAAACGTGAGACAGTAACGCGAGACACTTTCAGGCGGCAGATTGGCCCCGCGGATCTGCCGTATAGAACGGATTCCGGGGAATCTTGAGGAACCAGACAGCGAAAGGGAATTTGTGCGAGACCGATGGGGCGACGGTTTACAGAACCAAAGAGAACGGCAGGGAAACGGGCAGCGCAACCGTCAGGCGACGGTCATTCAGCGCACGCACAACCGTCGAGGGAACGCGTGGAAATATAGGTCAGGTTATTGGTGTACCGGGTAAATCCCTTCTGGCGGCCGAACAATCGCAGGAGACACCCATCGCCCTTACGCTGCACGAAGAAACTATAGTCGGTGCCGGAGGGCGAAGCGACACCGAAGGGACGGGGGCCCAAAGAACCGGTCGCCAACACCACGGTGGTATTCACGGCCAGGCGATTCGCGATATCCCCTTGTTCACCCTCCTCCGTGAGGATGGATTGAAGTTGGTCTCTGACCTTCTGCCGGCAGGACTCATCCGACCACGTCGTCACCTGAGCGACGGACGCACAGCCGGAGAGGAAGAAGAGTCCCAGCGCCACCCACCCGACACCGACAGACCTTCGATCTTCGCCGGACATCCGGAACCTTCCCAGCGATGCGGCTAGCCCATCACCGGTGAGCCATGGTGATGGATCATGAGCCACTCGTCACCGATACGCTCAAAGAGATTGGTCGCGAGGACACGCGTTTCGACCGGCTGGTCGTCCTGACGGCTGGTGAGGTGTTCGGTGCAGATGACCCAGCCCAAGTCGCCTGCGACCTGAATCTGGACGTCCGACAGCTCAAATTTCATGGAGAAGGTGTTGTTGAAGATCAGCACCCAGGAATCGCGCACCGCCGGCCAGTCGCTGCGGAGGCTCCACCCGGGATGAATGCAGGTGACGTATTCGAGATGCGCCCACACTTTGTCCATCTGGAGCATGTCCAGACTTTCAAAGGCGGCATAAAAGGCGAGATTCGCACGGGTGATTTCTTCGATGCGTTGTTCGACCACGACTCGCTCCTGCGACGGTCCGGCATTGTACTGCAAACACCGCCGCCGGCGCGAGCCTGATTTATGCTGTGAGGGGGCGGATTCGCGGGGAGCCGTTGCGCCGCCGGGAGTGGGACTTCCCCCGAGAACGCAGGCCGCCGCGAACCCCATCAGCCCGCATGGGTGGCGAGCAGCCCCTCTTCCAGCGCGGTCTTCAAGAGTTGCGCAATGTTGGACACGCGTAACTTTTTCATCATATTGGCGCGGTGAGCCTCCGCGGTCTTGATGCTGATATGCAGCTGCTCCGCAATCGTGCGATTGGTCAGGCCCGCCCAGACCAACTGCAAGATTTCCTGTTCGCGAGGCGTCAAATCTTCAGGACGCCGTTTGGTCGCCAGGCCGGCGCCCAACACCTGCCCGATCCCTGGTGTCCGGCCCTGCGCATTCGCCTCGCGTTCAACTTGCACAACATTCTGCTGTTCACTCCACATGGTGCTCTCCTTGGTTCTAGTTCAGGCCCTTCATTCCTTCACGAGTCGCAGTCGGAAACCCCGATGAGATGGACGCCAACCTTTGCAGGTATGTCAGCACAGCCCCGACTGCCCTTGTTCGATCCATCCATGTCCGGTGCGGCACTCGCGACATATCGATCCAATATCCATCAATCTGTTCTTTCACGTCAGGCTGATCGAAGGGACCGAGGGACGAGGGCGGAATCGTCACCAACACGTCGTGTTCCGCATCGTTTGAGAGTAAAAATCCTGCGACATCCATAGGCGTCCCCTCTTGACCTCCCCCGGTGGTTCGACTCGTTATTGCCGGTGGTAACTCGCCTTCATGCCCCTTCTTGTATCAAGGATCGTGCCATCATCGGTGGCAGGTGAAGCCTCAAGAAATACTAAGGACTTACGCCGATCGATGGAGAATCCATCCATTTTGTGCGTCAAGAACATGGCGCAATACGTTGTGCCAGACCTGTGCCACGTGCCCCGATGCACAGTCTCAACGCATGCACAGGCGCGCGAGGCTCAAGCCGAATCTGAGGCGCGCAGAATGACGCGTCAGGCGAAGAAAGTAGGAATAGTGGATCAGAGGAAAGATCGATCCGACGCGGAGGTACAGGCCCCCGCTTTTAGCAGGATGCGCAAAAAGGCCGTCCAGCAAGGCCGCAGCAAGCGAAGAGGCGAATCGTACTCGCGCCGTACGGTGAGCCCCTGAGCGCCGCGAGAACGCCGCTGGCGGACTGTTTCCGCATCCTGTTAGATCGCCATCGAGGCGGATTCACTGGAGGGGAGTATCCCCCCCATCACCCAGTGCGGACACATCGTATTCAGCCAAGCGGCGATAGAAGGTTCGCCGGCTCATCCCTAACAACCGTGCTGCCTCCGAGCGGTTGCCGCCCGTTTGCTGCAGCGCCCCGACCATGCGAGTCCGTTCGTCCTGGCGTTGAAGAGGCACATAGGTCGTCGCCGGCCCCGGATTCCTGACCTCCGGCGGAAGATCCTCCACCCGTACCACGGTCCCCTTACAATGAATCAGGGCCGACTCCACGGCACTCTTAAGTTCTCGCACATTGCCGGGCCACGAATGGCTGATGAGGACCTGCAGCGCTTCCGGACTCACCTGTAACACAGGCTTCTCCATCACGGAACGGAACTGTCCGAGGAAGGCATGGACCAGTAACGGAATGTCGGTGGGCCGTTCACGGAGCGGGGCGAGTTGGAGTCGAGCCACCTTGATGCGATACAACAGGTCCCGTCTGAACATGCCTTTTTCCACATCTTCGGCGAGGTTGTGGTGTGTCGCCACCACCACCCGCACATCCACCTTGCGCGGCTTGGATTCTCCCAACCGGGTCACTTCACGTTCCTGCAGCACACGCAGGAGGCTGGTCTGCACGGCGGGAGAAATATCGCCGATCTCATCCAGAAATATGGTCCCCCCCTGCGCGGCCTCAAACACGCCTTCCTGATTGTCGATCGCCCCCGTGAAGGCCCCCTTCTTATGACCGAAGAGCTGGCTGCCCAGAATCGAGTCGGTGAACCCGGCGCAATTGACGGCCAGAAAGGTGTGGGATGCGCGGCGGCTGGAGAGATGAATGGCGCGGGCCACTAATTCTTTTCCCGTACCGGTTTCGCCTTCAATCAACACTGTGGCATCGACGGCGGCGATCTTCTGGATCTCTTCGTAGAGCACCACCATCGCCGGACTCCGACCGATCAAGTCATGGAACTTACCGTGATCGGCCAACTGCGACTGTAACGCCTGCGCTTGATCTTCCGCCGCAAAACGTCGCCGCACACTTTCCACCCATTGCTCGGCAATCGTCAGCCGCAGCTTCAAGAACTCCACACCGACGGGCTTCACCAGATAATCGTTGACCCCCGCCTGGAGCGCCGTACGCAAGGATTCCGGAGAGTCATGCCCGGTGATCATGACAATGACGCAGCGGTCGCCGCCGGGACTCGATCGGATGGTCCGGCACACCTGCAGGCCGTCCATTCCGCCCCCCCGCAACTCCCAATCGAGCAGCACGAGTTCATAGGGTCGCCGACTGTAGGCCTCCCAGGCCGACTCGCCGTCCGCACAGGCCGTGACATCATGTCCCCGCGCCTCGATGACCTGTTCGAACAGGCGCCGGATATCGATGTGGTCTTCCACCAGCAAGACACGCATGGCTATGCGTACTCCTTACACATAGACCAGTTGCAGCCGCTCCAGAAAACGGGTGAGCGTGTGGAGCGCCTCGCGAACGCACACGCCGTCCTTCTGACCCGCCGCCGTCTCCAAGGCCCGTCCATAGGCGCTGATTGCGTCGAGGCCATAGGTCCCCCCGGCCCCCTTGAGGCCATGCCCGATCTCGCGAATCGTCTCAAAATCCCCTCGATCCAATGCGTCCGCAATCTGAACGAGTTCCTGCCGTCGATGCTCCAGGAACCCCGGCATCAGGGATTCAAACTCTCCGCTCACCTGCAACACGACGGTGTCGGCTGACGCATCCGACGACGACGGCGCAACCGGAGCGGACGTTTGGAAATATAGTTGTATGGCTTCCAGCAGGCGGGCCTTACGGATGGGTTTCGTCAAATGCGCCGTACACCCCGCCTCCAGACTCCGCTGGACTTCACTCTGCAACGCATTGGCCGTCAGCGCCAGAATCGGTACCGGACTCCGGCCCTGCGCCTGCTCCCACGACCGAATCGCCCTCGTCGCAGCATACCCATCCAGCACGGGCATCTGAATATCCATCAGAACCAGATCGTACGAGCCTCTCTGGAACATCTCGACGGCCAGTTGGCCGTTGGCCGCCGTCTCAACCCGATGGGGCGTCGATTTGAAATAAAACTCCATCATGCGGCGGTTGTCGACAAAGTCTTCGGCCAACAAGACCTTCAGCCCCGGCATGTCCTCGGGCGAATCCGGCGGCTGAGACAACGCCGCATGGCCCTCACCCAACGCCACCTTGCCGATCACCGCCATCATACCGTTGAACAAATCCGATCGCCGAAACGGTTTCGTGAGATAGCGCACCACCCCGCACTCACGGGCTCGCGCCTGGTCACCGGCGCGCCGCTCGGAGGTCAGCATGATAATGGACAGTCCTGCCAGGCCCGGAGTACGCGCAATCGTCTCCGCGACCTGCCACCCGCTGAGTTTCGGCATGCGCACATCCAGGATCACCAACCGATACGGCGCACCGGCCTTCGACGCGCGACGCAGCTCGAACAGGGCCTCCTCGCCACCAGGGACCTCGGCCGCGGGAATGCCCCATCCCGCCAGCGTTTCCCGCACAATCAGGCGGTTGGTCGTATTGTCGTCCACGATCAAGGTCCGCAAGCCCGCCAATTGCTCCCACTGCGCCGGCGGGACCGCCGGCGCCGGCTGAACATGCACAGCAAACTTGGCCGTGAAGCTGAACGTACTCCCCCTGCCCAGTTCGCTGTCCACCCACATCTTGCCGCCCATCCGCTCAACCAGTCGTCGGGAAATCGTCAACCCGAGCCCGGTGCCGCTGTACGGCCGGGTCGTTGAGGAATCCACCTGAGTAAATCGTTCGAAGATGGCAGTCAACTTGTCTGTGGGAATTCCGATACCGGTATCCCGCACTGTGAACAGGATGTTCCCGGGGCCGTCCGCCTGCGGGTCCCGTTCCACACGCAACACCACTTCGCCTTCATCGGTGAACTTGATGGCATTGCCCAACAGGTTGAGCAGCACCTGCCGGAGACGATTCGGATCGCCCACCAGCGACGTCGGCACATCCGGCTGAATCTGGTAGGCCAACTCCAGGTTTTTCTCGCTGGCGCGCACGGCAACCAGTTCAGCCGCCCGTTGCACCAGGTCGTTGAGATCGAAGTCCACCAAATCCAGATCCAAGTGGCCGGCTTCGATTTTCGACAGATCCAGCACATCGTTGATCAGGCTGAGCAGGTTGCTCCCGGCATCGCGAAAAATCTGCACATATTCCCGCTGATCCTCGTTCAAGGGTGTTTCCGACAACAGATCCGCCATGCCGACGATCGCATTCATCGGCGTCCTGATCTCGTGGCTCATGGTCGCCAGGAAGTCGCTCTTGGCCCGGTTCGCGAACTCGGCCGCCTCCTTCGCCGTCATGAGCGCATTTTCAGCCTCCAACCGTTGTTTCGCTTCGTAGGCCAGGGTCACCAGATTCCCGACGGACGTGGCGAACTGCACTTCCTCTCGCGTCCACTCGCGCGGCGCACCGACCCGCTCATGACAGACCACGCCGGCCAATCGACCGCCGAAGAAAATGGGCACGTCCAACAACGAAGCGATCCCGAGAGCCCCGAGATAGGGCTGCACCAATTCGCTCGTGCGCGGATCGGCGGCGACATCATATGCATCGACTACTTGCTCCTGGAGCAATTCGGCGAAGTAGCGGGGGTACTCGGCGACATTCAATCGTTGCCCCCGTGAATGCCGCGCCTGACCTTGCTCATACAGCTCCACACAATCCAGTATCGTTCCGGTTCGATCCAGCAACCAGACACTCGCCCGATCCACTGCCAGCACCAGGGCCGACGTCTGCATGAGTTCTTCCAGCGCCGACTGCCAGTCTCCCGACCCGATATGATGGCTTTTCGTCAGCCGCATCAACGCATGTTGGTGAGCCTGCAGCACTGCCTGACTGCGACGCAACGCCGCCTCCGCTTCCGTGCGTCTCGTGATGTCCAGCACGAGGGTGAGCACGCAGGTCTCCCGGCCGATGCACACAGGCTCGACATTGAACAGCCCGTGCCGCACTTCGCCGGATTTCGTGCGGAACTCTTTTTCCAGATGTCGCAGAAATCCATCGCGCGTCAAGATCTCTGCCAAGTGCCGGCGATCCTCCGGATTCACCCAAATTCCCACATCGAGCGAGGACATGCCGATCAGCTCTTCACGGGAAAATCCGGACACCCGCACGAATGCCTCATTCACGTCGAGCACCCGGCCGTCCTCAAGCCGGCTGATCGCCATCCCGGCCGGACTGCTGTGAAACGCCTTGGAAAAGCGCTCCTCGCTTTCGCGCAACGCCTGTTCGACGCCTTTCCGCTCGGTGATATCCCGGGCCACCACTTGAAAGCCGCTGACGACCTCCCCCTCCAGTAACAGCTGCGTATGCTGCCCCAACCACACTTCCCGGCCGTCCTTGGTAGCCACCGGCACCTCATAGACGGTACGAGGCGTTTTACGGATAAACTGGCGGCCATAGAACCGCTCGGCTTGCGGACGGCACTGCGGCAGGACGATCTCTAAGTAGTGCCGACCGAGCAACTCCTCCGGAAGATAGCCCAGGACACGAAGCGAGGTCGGGTTACAATAGGTGAACCTCCCGGCGGCATCGGTCCGATAAATGATATCGCCGGCCTGTTCCACCAATGCGCGGTATCGGTCTTCGCTTTCTCGTCTCGCCTCCTCAGCCTGTGTCCTCGCAGTGACATCCAGGTGAGTGCCGGTCATCCGGATCATCCGCCCCTGCTCATCAAACACTCCCGCGCCCAGCGAGGAGATCCAGCGATAGGACCCGTCGTGATGACGGAGGCGATGGTCCAGACGATACTGTGTGGTATATCCTTCCTGAAACAACGTGACCGTCGCCAGCGCCCGCGCGCGATCGTCAGGGTGAAGACGCGCCTCCCAGTCGGCGACCGTCGCCCCGATTTCCGATTCGGCGCATCCAAGCTGGCTTTTCCAGCGCGGGGAATAGTAGGCGGTGTGTTCCTGCAGATCCCACTCCCACACCCCCACATCCGCACCTTCCGCGGCCAGTTCGAACCGCTGGCGACTCTCACGCAGCTCGGCCTCTATCCGCCGCTGCTCAACCAATTGAGCCGTCAGCCGGTCGTTGGCGGACACCAGATCCTTCGTCTGCTCCGCCACGCGCAATTCCAAACGGCTATTGGCGGAACGGAGCGCGGCCTCGGCTTCACGCCGCTGCGAAAGCAGATAGGCTGCCCCCCAGATCATGACGATCCCCAAAGCACGATTGAACATCACCGTCGTCACATCGACTCCGGGGGACGCAAGCCACAGTCCCACGACGAGCAGGACGGTGCACACCGAGGCAAATCGCAGGGGAGCCGCAGGCAAGGCCAGACGCGAACTCAGCCAGAGCGGGAACAGGTACAGAAGCCAGATCCCATGCCCCACCGGAATCGCCACATCTAAGGCGAAGACTCCGGCAGTCACCAGGTACATCGCAGCCAGCATCCTTTGAATCGTCTCCTCAGAACTCCGCACGAATAACCGATTCGCAAGTCGGTTTACCCAAAATCCCTCGTAAGATACGCCCATGACTCACTGAGGTAAACCCCGGCAATCGGCCCTAGTACGGCCCTACTCCATAGAGCAGTGATAAGAAGAGGTTGAAAGAGAGACCGTCACGTTCACGGCAGACAGGCACGCAATCGCATCATGCGAGACAAGGAGAAGAGAAGAGGGCTATGAGTCGGGCGACTCCTGAATGTGGCCCCGAATCACGGAGCGAGCTTGCCCGACAGACCGATGCAGCGGGACAGAACTACGACTTGAGGAGATAGGGCTCCCAGAAGGCGCGATCATACCGCGGCCAGGCATGGCAACCGAACGGTAGTCGGCGATTGTTGAGTTCAAAGCAATGCCTGGGAACAACCTCGAAGGCGAACCGAAGTCCCGCGTCGAACGAGGCGACCTTAAACTGATCGTCATATCGCACCGCCTCGTCGGACCAGAAATGATCTTCATTTTTGGTTCCATCGGGACGTAGATGCCATTGCGCGACTTGTCGCTTCACGCCATTGAATCGTTTGATATATTTGAACCACTTCCTTGGGAGATACACACCCCGCAGGTACCAGGGCGTCCGGGAGACGACTCGCTGCCAATACACATCAGGGTGGATCCAATACTGCTCCGACGACAGCACCTGCAGGAAGCTTGAGACTTTTCGGAGAGACAACCCGCCGTTTCCGACACGCGGCGTCCCCACCCAGGGGCTGTCGGCACAGTGCACCCACGGTGCGCCGATATAATCGACCTCCGTGGCGCACCATTCCAACAACTGATCCGAAAACACCAGGGCATCGAGCTGATAAATGAGGATATAGCGATACTTTCGGAACGACTCGTAAAAGGTAGGCGACAGCATCAGTTTCCCATTGGCAATCGCACTCCCGAAATAGGAGTCGTCGAACCGTTGAATCTGGTAGCCCGGCCGCTCAATCTCCAGACTCCGCGGCACCACCAGAAATTTATCGTACCGGCCGAGAAAATGCTCCAGATGGCGAAACGAGACTTCTTCGTCCTGGGTAAAGTGTGCTCTGTTGTATGCAGGCACCACCACCGCAACGCTTCCTCTATCGAACGCACCGTCCTGCGATATCGTCATTCCAGCCTCGCCTGCTCGGTAGTTGTCAGCATCACCCGCCCCGATCACACCGTGCAGCTCCATCGGGGCCTTGCTCCGTCCCTCCCAGAACCACCGGGCGACTGATGCATGCGCACTGACAGGCCGCACCATATCAGATCCAGGCTGCGCGAAGGCCCGCACCAAGTGAATGAACAGTCAGGTTATGCCATTCCGTCGAGGGTCGAAATCGGCGTCCAGGGAGATCGCAGTGGGTTCGGCTGAGGATTGTCGCACCGCATCCATGGCGCGCTGCACGGCGAGTCCGTCATGAAAGGACGCGTCGATCTCCCCATTCAAACTTCCGCGAAGACAGGCATCGACAAAACTGTGCATCATACGGGAAAGGCAGTGAGGTTGGCCATCCGAGGCCTGGACCGGCAACGGCACGACTTCCCAGGCCGGCTGCGACGGGCGCGAGATTGTCAAGACATCCACCGATCCCCGGCTCAATGAAGCCTTCAGGGCTCCCTGTCGCCCGACCACCTTGATGTACGCTTTATCGCCTGAATTCGGGGTCGCGCGACTCGCAAACAACTGCCCCTGAATCCCACCTCTACAGGTAAACGCCGCCGATGCGATGTCGTCGGTTTCCACATGAGCGAGCGCGCCGGTTCTCGCATCGATGCGCTCCCGCGGCACCAGGATGGTATTTCCTGAGACGGCCTCGATCGGCCCGAGCACAAATCCGACGAGATCAAAGAGGTGGGACCCGACGTCGTACAACACCCCGGCGCCGGCGGAATCGAGATGTTCGCGAAAGCCAATTTTAGAGCCAGGTCTCAGACTTGCCCAAGAATCATAGTGCACCGCCACATAGTAGGGGGCACCGATCTCCCCGATCAGGAGTCGGCGCTTCAGTTCCTGCACACCGTACAGATAGCGATACGTGAACGCAGTCTGGTGAATCTTGTGGCTCTGCTCCGCGGCCCGAAGCATGTCAGCCGCTTCCTCCGTGTTCATCCCGAGGGGTTTTTCACAGAACACGTGCTTCCCGGCAGCGAACGCGGCTTGGGCCTGACGGGCGTGGACCACATTCGGGGTTGCAATCGTGACCGCATCAATGTCCGTCCGTGCGCAGACCTCCTCATAGTCGAGCGACACTTCCGGCACACCCAACCGTTGCGCCGCCGCCCGGGTCCGTGCCGAGTTCTGCCCGCAGAGAACGACAACCTCTGCTTCCGGATGCGACTGCACGCCGGGCACATGACAGCTTTCGGCAAACGCCCCGGCTCCGATGACTCCCACTCTCAATTTGGTCATTCGGCCACCCTGTAAAAAATGTCGCGTCTGACGCGACGGAAGCAGGCCCCTTCGCGACAGGCCCCCGACAACAGTGAATTGTATGGTCACACGGGATGAGAGCCATGGCAGGCATCTAGCTCACTCGTTCACTCTAGCCGATTATCGGAGGCGTGTCGAGACTGCTGCTGTATGGGAGCGATAAGTACGTAGATAAACAGACGACACCACAAACACATGCTGTACCTATCTGTGCGGCGGGAAGAACGTCTCTGCGAAGAATGGATGGCGCATCAGCCGGTTTGCTTGAGTCGGGCCGATTGCCAACCGACCAACCAGACGCCGGCAAGGATGAGCGCAATGCCTACAATCTCGCGGGTGCCGATCGCCTCACCCAATACGAGAGCGGACAAGAGGAGCGCCGATACCGGGATGAGATTCACGAACACGCCGGCCCGCGAAGGACCGACCCCTTGCACGCCGTACAACCAGGCCTGCTGCCCCAATGCCGTGGCGAACACGATGAGATATACCAATGCCATCCATCCGGAGGCCGGCACCACACTCGCTCCGGTGAGCAGCAACTTCTGATCGGTCCAGAGCAGAGGAATCTGCACTAAGAGCGACAGCAGCAGCGTCGTCCAGTTGACGGTCAGCGGAGACAGCCGCTCCATCACCTGGCGGCCACCGATGGAATACAGTGCCCAACTGACCAACCCCAACAAGACTAATGTCCCGCCCAGCCAGGGATTGTCTCCACCCGGCGCCTCCCTGCCGACACCGGACACGAGGGCCACCCCGGCGAATGAGACCGCACAACCGGCCGCCACCGTGTTGAATGGAATGTCTCGCACGAGCAGAGACGACAGCAATGCCGTAATCGCTGGACTGGCTCCGATGATGACGCCGGCGGTCGCGGCGCCGATATAACGCAGGCCGAAGAGCGTCAGCAGATGATTGCCCAACACCCCGAGCCCCAGCAGCGACAACAGTTTGAGATCGCGAGCGGTCCATGTCGTACGACCGCCTTCGCTCCACCACCAGAGAGGAATCAGGATCACCAGCGCGCCGAAGCCGCGCAACAGGGACGTCTCCACTGCCGAAAACGCGCCAAGCGCCAGCTTCTGGCCCACAATGGACCCGCCCCAGACCAGCGCCGAGGTGGTCAACGCGGCATAGGCGGAGAATACCGATGGTTTCTGCATGGACGCAATTCCTCAATCGACGACACACGTGGGTTGCCACGGGCCGCGAGCACCGGATTCTAGGCGGATGCGGAAAAAGCCCGCCAGCGGCGTTCTCGCGGCGCTCAGAGGCTCACCGTACGGCGCGAGTACGATTCGCCTCTTCGCTTGCTGTGGCCTTGCTGGACGGCCTTTTTGCGCATCCTGTAGGTGATTGTCATACCGACACGGCGCATGAGTGGATCGTAATGTAGTGCACAACAATCGGGGTTTTCCGCAGCCTGCTAGGCGGATGGTGTCGGGGTGATGATCCAAATACCGTCCCGGATGGTCGCCAACACAGCGGACACCCGCTGATCCGTCCTGACGACCCGGTTGAGTTCCTGGATTGCAGCAGTTCGGTCGTCAGGCGGCGGTTCGAGCAACACGTCGCCGGCCCACAACACATTGTCGATGAGAATGACCCCGCGCGGGGACAACAACTCCATCGCGCGGCGATAGTAATTCACGTAGTTGAGTTTGTCGGCGTCGATAAAAATGAGATCGAACGGACCCGTGAGTCCCGCCATGGTCTCCAACGCCGCCCCCATCCGGATCTCGATCTTACGACCATGGGGGGATTGGGCAAAAAATCGCCGGGCCACCGCCGCGGACGCGTCATCGATTTCGCACGTCGTGACCCGCCCCTCTTCCGGCAACGCCTCCGCAAAACACAGTGCGCTATAGCCGGTGAACATGCCGATCTCCAGCACACGCGTGGCCTGAACGAGGCGAGCCATCATGTATAGAAAAGCCCCTTCGAGGGGCCCCACCAACATCCGCGCAAACTCCATCGTCCGTTCCGTCTCCTCGCGAAGCGCGCGGCGGATGGGAGTTTCGGGCAATGAATAGGCAGCCGCGTAGGCATCAATTTTCGGCAACACGAGATCGGTCATCGGTTTCACTCCGGCAGAGAGTTGTGCGACAATTCGCACCGGCCGCGGGATCATACCATGGACGTGCCCGGAGAAGGAGCCTGATGGTGAAGACACTGGCGACATTGGAACCGCTGACGACACGGTTGCTGGAAATCCGGCGTATCCAGAGTGCGGCCGCAGTTCTCTCGTGGGACCAGGAGACGTATATGCCCGCCGGCGGCGGGGCGGCACGCGCGGAGCAGATCGCGACGCTCGAAGGCCTTGCCCATCAAAGACTCGTGTCCGCTGAGCTCGAAACGCTGCTCACCGAATGGATCGACCCCGCGACCGGACAGGCCGCCGACAGTTGGGATGAGCCTTCCCGGTCGCTGTTGCGAGAAACCTGGCGCGACTTCAGCCGGGCCAAGAAACTTCCCTCCGACTTTGTGATCCGCCTCAGCCGCGAGTGTTCCTTGGCCCAGCAGGCCTGGGTGACGGCACGGGAAGAAAGCCGGTTCTCAAAATTTCTGCCTTCACTGAAGATCATCCTGGGCCTCAAACGTGATGAGGCTCGGTATCTGGGGTATCGGAACTCTCCCTACGATGCGCTCCTGGATACGTATGAGCCGGGCGCCACCATCGCCCAACTCGCGCCGCTGTTCACACAATTACGGGAACGCCTCGTCCCGCTCTTACGGCGCGTTCAGGCCAGTCACGTCACCATCGACGACCGTTGCCTGCACCAGAGCTTCGACCAGTCCAAGCAGGTGGAGTTTGGTCGGCTTGTGCTGACCGCCATGGGCTATGACTTCGAGCGCGGGCGCCTCGACCTCTCGGCCCATCCCTTCACGACCTCTTTTCATCCGACCGATGTCCGGGTAACGACACGGGTCTTCGAGAAAGATCTGCCGTCGTGCCTGTTTAGTTGCATCCATGAAGGTGGCCATGGCCTGTACGACCAAGGCTTAGACCCTCGCTATTATGGCTCACCCCTTGGCGAATCCGTCTCGCTCGGCTTTCACGAAAGCCAGTCCCGCCTGTGGGAAAATTGTGTCGGCCGGTCCCGTGCGTTCTGGCACTGCTTCTACCCGATGTTGCAGCACACGTTCCCGCAACAGTTGGCGGACGTGCCTCTCGACCGGTTCTATGCGGCCATCAACCGGGCCACCCCCTCGCTGATCCGAGTCGAAGCCGACGAATTGACCTATAACTTGCACATCATGTTACGCGTCGAAATCGAGCAGGCCCTTATTGAGGGACGAGCAGAACCGGATGATCTCCCCGGCCTCTGGAACGAGAAAATGCAGTCGTATTTGGGTATTGTGCCGGAACGGGATGCCGAGGGGGTCCTGCAGGATGTGCATTGGTCGATGGGCGCCTTCGGATATTTCCCGACCTACACCTTGGGCAACCTGTATTCCGTGCAATTCTTCGAGCAGGCCACACTCGAGCTTCCCCAGCTGGAGGAGGAGATGAGGGCAGGACACCTCTTGCCTCTGCGGCGATGGCTCGAGCAGAAAATCCACCGCTGGGGACGGATGTTCACACCCGACCATCTGGCCCGACGGGTGACGGGTAGCGGGGTGAACCCCGAGCCGTTTCTCCGTTATCTCGAAACGAAATACGCGGAGCTCTACCGGCTCTGATCTGCGAGCCGCTTTTCACTAATCTCCCATAGTCCACTAGCCCCTGCCTCTCCCCCGACGCCCTTTCTTTCGCTCAAGGATTACGACAGGTCAGGCACACCCCTAGGGCCACAACAGGGCCCTTTAGCTCTATTCAGGCAATCGGTGTTCGTGGTATTTCTCCCGCCCACATGGATTAGGAAGTTTCTCTTAGTTTGTTACCCTGCTCCAGTGGATGAATCGGCTGAGCACGTGGGATTAGGAATCGAAAGACAAGTCCTCGGACCTTCCCGTCGGCCCGAATGGGTTCCGACAGAACAAGGTCTTCAGCGTCGATGTCCCAATCAGTGGCCGCCACGACTAGACGACATGCAGGAGCCTATCGAGTGTTCTCTCCGCGTACGACCCAGACATTGACCGCCCCCCACGACGACACCGACTCGAGGGCGGATCGGACCATTCCCTGTGCTCGGCCGGGAACGGGCAGAGTGGAATTCCAGGGTGCTCCATGAGCGGAACGCTGGCCGTGGATGCATGCCAAGACTCGCCCCCGGCGAAAGCCGAAGTCCGAATTCTGCTCGCGGATGACCACGCCTTACTCCGTCGCGGTCTGAGAGAGTTCCTCCGGGACTTCCTCGCTGAGGACGGATTGACGCCCGACATTGTCGAAACAGCCTCTGCCCGCCATGCCATCGATCACATTCGCACAGGCACCTGGGATCTCGTCATCCTGGACTTGAATCTGCCGGACATGCCGGGACTCGAAGTCCTGCGCATTCTCAAATCGTTGCGGCCGGCCCTGCCTGTCCTGGTTGTCAGCATTTATGCCGAAGAACATTACTCGGCTCGTGCCATTCGAGCCGGTGCACTCGGGTACCTGACAAAAGAGCGGGGGCCGCAGGAACTTCGGAGGGCGGTCTCACGCATTCTTCAGGGTGGACACTACTTGCCGCCTTCCGAAACCGAACACAACCAGGACGAGGGACCGCACCGGAACCTCTCCTCCACCGACACCCTCCCGGCAACACTCTCGGATCGCGAAATTGAAGTGCTGCAGTGGATCGCACAGGGACGACGCCTGACGGAAATCGCGGAACATCTCAATTTGAGCATCAAGACGGTGAGCACCTACCGTTCGCGGCTCCTCATCAAATTAGGACTGAGAACCACGGCAGAATTGATTCGCTACGCCCTGGACCAGCAGTTGGTCTGACACTGAAAGATGATCGAGTTGACCGACCCGGCACAGCAATTCTCTGCAAGCGGACGGGCACCTGTGATCGGTCTGCACAGACTCCCACAGCCGCCGGTCAGTACACCCTGCACCCTCTCATCGGAGGACTATGGCCCATATTCTGATCATCAATGCCGACGCGAATCTGAAGCGGCTTATCAAGCTGGCCTTACCGGGCATGGAACATTTTGTTCAACACAGTGCGACCTTGCAGACCGCCCGCGCTCAGTTCGTGTCGACCAAGCTCGACCTGGTGATCAGCCGTCTCGTCGCGGAGGACGATCAAGGGCCGGAAGACTTAATGGAACTTCGCAAAACCTTCCCGACCGCTCGCCTGATCGTCACAGCGGCGCTGCACGATCCCGCACTCGAAGGCGAGAAATTTCAGCGCGTCGTCCGAGAACTCCACATCGAGTATTGTTTGCTGGAACCGATTGAGACCGGTGCCATGCTCCATACGATCCAGTCGGCGCTCGCCCTTCCGAAACGACCCTAGGAGCCCGGATTATTCATGAATGCCGCCGCGAGGCGTTCGAGACGGAAGCCCGCCGAGGCTGCTCGCATGTGAGGCCGACGCAGGCGTACTCGCAGTCCGTCGAGGAGGCCGAACGAGAACAGCCTCGCCGGGCGAGAGGATCGGACGACGGAGCAGGTATTCATGAATAGTCCGGGCAAGATCGACCCGTTTTCACCGGTCGCCCGCCACCCAACCGCTGCCACAACACGTCAGCGCTGACGACCTGCCGGACCGGGAGCCTCCGGTTCAGTATCCCATGGCCGTATTGAGCTTCGCCAACTGGCTTGGAGGCAGGAGAAACTCCGCCGACGCTTCGATGCGGGCAGGAACCAGCAGCGTAGTGTGGAACACGATATCGCGGATGGGAATCTTGAAATCGGGTTGCTGCGGGGTGCTGAGTTCGACTGATTCGACGGACTGCGTCATGGCCGTGACATCCTGCGGCCCATAGGTGGTGATCACTGCCTGCATGAGGTCACGAATTTTCTCATTGGTTTCGTTTCCGTCGATGCCTTTCATCAGCAGAGGAAGGACCTCGTCGCGAACCTGGTCGGACGGGCTGAAGTTCTCGACCCGTTCCTTGCGCCGAAGGGACGTCAAGTCATTGTCCAGATCGCGGCTGAAGGCGCCATAGGCAAACCGGACGAACTCGAAATGAAACCCCTTCATGCCCTTTCCGAACATCTGCAGTTCGCACAAGAAACAGAGCTGCTGCAGCTTGACGTCACTCAACAAGCCATAGGGCTCGGCCAGCGACAAGGCATACAGCAGTAGCGCTCGATCGATCGTCATTTCGTGAGATTTGCGCACCTATTGAATCTCCTTTGAATCGTCCACAACCGGCAGGACTATAAACAGGCAGGTTTCGGTTCGTCAATTGATGATCGCACCGGCCGGATCCCCTCTTGACCCGCCGAGGCACTTTCGTCTTTAATGGGCGTCTTTCATACCGGTTCATGCGCCATGAACAAGACTCTCAAAGAAATGGACGTGCTTCGCCAGCACCTGGCCAAGCACCAGTTGAAGCTGACTCGTCAACGCGAACTGATCCTGACGGCGTTCCTGCGACAAGAACACGTCACGGCCGAGACGATGTATCATCAGCTGGCCAAGAAAGATCCTCACCTCGGACTCGCCACTATTTACCGCACGCTGAATCTCTTCTGCGAAGCAGGCATCGCCCAAGCCCGCCACTTCGGCACCCAGACGCAATACGACAATATCTCGCATAAAGGTCATCACGACCATCTCATCTGCACCGGCTGTGGGACTATTGTGGAGTTCGAGAATTGCGAGATTGAACGGCTGCAGGAAGAGGTCGCAACCAAGAACGGCTTTGTGATCCAAACCCACCGGCTGGAGCTGTACGGCCTCTGTGCCCACTGCCGCCATTGACGGATCGCTTCCGCATCCAGTACTATCTTGAGACAGCTTATCAATTTCAACTAGGATGGCCGGTACAGGCTGTCCCCGCTCTGGAGGCACGCCGCATGGCTTCATCCTGTCGCACCTTTTTGGCGCTGACGCTACTCCTCGGAGCGCTGACGCTTTCGCAGTGGGCCACCGGAACCGCGGAGGCCGCCGAGAAACTCGTCGTCTATTCGGGTCGCGCAGAACGGCTCATCAAGCCGGTGCTGGACGAATTTCAGGCCAAGAGTGGCGTCCAAATCGAATTGCTGGCGTCGGGCACCACCGAGTTGGTCAACCGGTTACAAGCCGAAGGCGACCATACCCCGGCGGACGTCTTCCTGACGAACGATGCCGGGAGCCTCGAGCATGCCCGGGAGCTCAAACTCCTCCGGCCCATGAATATGCGCGAAGTTGAACGAGCCATCCCGTCGCAATTCCGCGCGGCCGACAACAGCTGGATCGGACTCTCAGGCCGCTTCTGGATCGTCGTCTACAATACCAATCTCGTCAAGCCCGATCAGATCAAATCATTATTCGACCTCGCCCAGCCGCAATGGAAAGACAAAATCGCCGTTCCCAATTCCGGCAGCGAGTATCTTCAGGCCGGCGTGTCAGTCATCAAAGCCACCTTCGGAGACGAACGGACGAAGCAGTTTCTGCAAGGACTCAAGGCCAATGCGGGCACGCAGGTATACCAAAAAAGTTCGCAGATTGTGGACGCCGTCGCGAAGGGGCAGGTCGCGGCAGGCATTGTGAACCACTACTATATCTATCGGCACCTTGCCACACAGCCCACCGCTCCGATCGCCGCAGTCATGACCGATCAGCAAGAGGGCGGCATGGGTGCCATCATGAACGTGACCGGAATCGGCGTCACCCGCGCGTCCAAACACGTTGAAAGTGCGAAACTCCTCATTGAATTCCTGGTTGCCCAGGCCGGGCAAAAAATGTTTGCGGATCTGGACAAGGAATATCCCCTCCATCCGGACGTGAAAGCCGATCCGACACTCATCGACCGGCGCACGTTCCGTGCGGCGCAAGTCCCCCTGGCTCGACTGGCCGAATTACGCGAGGCCACCCTCACGCTGATCGAACAGGTCGGCCTTCGCTAAGCTCTTGTACAGCCGCGCATGCTTACCGCCACAAGAGCTCACGCCCCCTCCTCGCTGCAATGGATCAGCCTGATCACTGCCGCATTTCTGGTTCTCCCCACCTGCTACATCATCTATGTGGCGCTCACCGCCGCACCGACCGTGTGGAGCCGCCTCTGGTCGACGCGCATTCCCGAACTTCTCTGGAACACCCTCTCGCTGGCCACCGGCGTTGCCTTGACCACACTGCTGCTGGGCGTCTCCCTCGCCTGGATCACCGTTCGATACGAATTTCCTGGTCGCCGGGTCTGGGAATGGGCACTCGCCTTGCCCCTCGCCATGCCGACCTATGTCCTGGCCTATGTGTATGCCCATCTTCTGGGAATGGGCGGCCCGGTGGAGCAAGGATGGCAGACGCTCATGGGGCCCGACGCGCGACTGCTCTCCCCTCAAAGCTTTGTCGGCGTCACACTGATCATGGCCCTCGATACGTTTCCGTTTGTGTACCTGCTGGTCCGAGGTGCACTGCTGAATCTGAATATGTCCTTTGAGGAAGTGGCACGCGTCTGCGGCGTTGCTCCTTGGACCACACTCTGGCGCGTCACGCTCCCGCTCATCCGCCCCGCCATTGCCGCAGGACTGGCGCTCGTGATTTTGTATGTGATCTCGGACTTCGGGGCGGTCTCTCTGCTCCGCTACCAGACACTCACGTATGCGGTCTATCAACAGATGACCAGCCGCTACGACCATACGGCCGCCAGCATTCTCAGCCTGCTCCTCGTCGTGATGGCCATCATCTTCCTGGTCACGGAACGATGGTTTCGCCAGCGGAGTCGCTTCTACCAAACATCCGGCCGCTATCGACGGGCGACCCGGCACCATGCCGGCTCCGCTGGAACGGCACTCATCACCGGGTACGTCGTACTGGTGTTCGGAGCCGCATTCTGGATTCCGGCTGTCATGTTGATCCAGTGGAGTATCGAAGCGATTGCACAGGGCGCCCTGGATGCGCGTTTTTTCGGCTTCATCTGGAACAGCACCTTCCTGTCGGCACTGGCGGCCTGTGGAGCCGTGATCATCGGACTTCCGCTGGCCTATCTCGCCAGCCGCCGGCCTTCCCGACTCAATCTCGCCTGCCTCCAAGCCGCCTATGCCGGCTATGCCTTGCCCGGTCCTGTCGCCGCCCTCGCGGTCCTTGTGCTCTTTACGCACTTCGTGCCGGTCTTGTACGGCACCGTCGCGGTGTTGCTCGTTGCCTACATCCTGCATTTTCTCCCGGTCGGCCTGCAGTCGATGGAGCCGGCGCTCCAACAAGTCACCCCCAATGTGGAAGAGGTGGCACGCACCCTGGGCTGCACGACTCGCCGGACCCTCCGGCGCGTGACCCTTCCGCTCATTCGTAACGGTTTTATTGCGGCCTGGGTCCTGATGTTCCTCCAGACCATGAAGGAACTTCCAGCCACATTGCTGCTGCGGCCGGTAGGATTTGATACACTGGCAATTCGTGTATGGCTCGAAGCCAGCGAGGAGTACTATCAGCTGGCGGCGCCCGCCGCATTGTTGATCGTGCTCCTGAGCCTGCCGGCCTTGCTGCTACTGGTATCCAAGGATTGGCGCGGACGTGACCAAGAGGTCGTTAGTTGAATCCCGTGAACGACTCAGACATCCGCGAGCACCAGGCACAGGGGGCATCTACGATGCCTGACGCCATGGATCTCGCCGCCGAACAGTCTCCCGTCCTTGAACTACGCGGGATCTCCTGCGCCTACGAGCCCAATCGTCCTGCTGTCGAACAGATCACGCTCACGGTCCACCAGGGCGAAATCCTCTGTCTCCTGGGACCATCCGGATGCGGCAAAACCACCATTCTCCGCGCGATTGCAGGATTCGAGCGGGTCACCGACGGGAGCATTTCTCTGTCCGGCCGGCTCGTGTCATCGCGCGACCTGATGGTGCCGACTGAACAGCGGCACATTGGCATGGTCTTTCAAGAATACGCGCTGTTTCCACATCTGCGCGTGGAGAAAAATATCGCCTTCGGGCTCAGCCACCTCTCTCGCCCACAGCAGAAGGCCATCGTCGCTGACCTCCTTACCCTCACCGGCTTGCGCGGACTGGAACAGCGGTATCCGCATGAGCTCTCAGGGGGACAACAGCAACGCGTCGCGCTCGCCCGCGCCCTCGCCCTGCGCCCGGTGTTGTTGCTGCTCGACGAACCGTTCAGCAATCTCGATCCCGACATGGCGAGCCGCATGCGACAAGATCTCCACGCCCTGCTTCGACAGACCAAGACCACGGCCATCCTTGTCACTCATGACCACGACGAAGCATTTTCCATGGCCGACCGTGTCGCGGTCCTGAACCGGGGGCGACTGGAGCAATTCGATACCCCTGAAGCGATTTACCACGTCCCCACCACTCCCTTCGTGGCCGATTTCGTCGGACAAGCTGACTTTATCTCCGGGGTCGTGGCCAACGATTTGGTGACCACCGAGATCGGGGAGTTCCCCAACACGCAGCATCTCGCGACTGGAACTAACGTGGTCGTGATGATTCGCCCCGACGACATTCATATCGTCCCGACCAAGGGCGCAGATACCCATATTCTGGCAAGGCAATTCAAAGGCTCCGAAAATGTGTACACGATTCAGCTCCCCTCCGGACAGATCGTCCACAGCAGCGAATCGTCTCTGAGTATTTATCAGGTCGGCACGGCGATTGCGCTTCGAGTGGTGGCAACCCATACCGTCCTCTTCCCGCAACCGTCCGAATCGTCAGGAAAGAAGGAACCAGAACGCGGCAACGCCCCACCCCCGTAAGACCGAGCTCAATCCAGGCCTCCATACCGAGAGCAGGGCGGGGGTGCCCCAAGACAACCAACAGCGAGAGGCGGAGGATCGACGCATGGATCTGCTGAAGAATGCGGTAGAATATGGAATCATCGGCATGTTGCTAGCCTTGAGCATCTGGTCGGTGGCAGTGGCGGTCGAGCGGTGGCTCTACTATCGACGCGTGGACCTGTCCCAATTCACGGACATTCAAACGTTTGAAATGGCGCTGACCAAACGCCTGGTCATCATCGGCACGGTGGCCGCCAATGCTCCTTACATCGGATTGCTGGGGACCGTCCTCGGTATTATGATGACCTTCCACACGATGGGAACCTCAGGCACGATGGCCGTGAATACCATTATGATCGGCTTAAGCCTGGCCCTGAAGGCGACGGCTGTCGGCCTGCTCGTCGCCATCCCCTGCGTCGTGATGAACAATATTCTCCGCCGGCGGGTCACCGAACTGCTGACGATCTATAAGGTGCAACATGGAACGCGAGGTTAATCAAATCAACGTCATTCCGCTGGTCGACGTGATGCTCGTGCTACTCGTCATCGTCCTCACCACCGCCACCTTCATCAGCACCGGCCAGATCCCTGTGAATCTCGCCAAGGCCAAAGAGGCCGGAGATCACAAAGATGTCCCCGTCGTGGTGACCTTAACCGCAAACGGCGACCTGTTCCTCAACGACCGCCCCGTCCCACCGGACGGGCTCAAGACTGTCATGCTGGCGCACCCTCGCGAATCGCTGGTGGTCGTACGAGCCGACAAAGTTACGTTACTGGAACGGTTTGTCTCGGTGGTAGACGAAATACGAGGTCTGGGATTTCAGTCCGTCAGTCTGGAGGTGGTACGGCTGTGACGGCCCGCCAGCCCGGCATATCGGACCCCTTCATCCGCTTCCATGCGAGCGGGTGGATCATCTCGCTCGGCCTGCACGGCAGCGCCATTCTCCTGGCCGGACTCTTCGTCGCCAAAATCGGCCTGGCACCTCCCTCTTCATCCTTTCAATGGGATGTCACCGTCGTCGGTTCTCAACCGCCGGCGACGCCTGCCCCGGTCGCGCCCGGTGCGCCACCACCTGTTGCAGCAATTATCCGACCGGCTCAACGTAACGTTCCAGCGACAGCCCTGCGTCCCACACCATCTCAGGCAGCGCTACCGACCATGCCGGCCACTACCTCAAGCTCTCCGGCAACGGTCGAACATGACACAATCGAACCAGCCCTCTCCCCGCCTCAGCAGGCTCCTGCACAACTGCTTGAACGCACTCCTGTGGTCTCTAGTCCTCCCGAACCTCAGGAAACGAAGAAAGAACTTCGCCCTTCCCTGCACACGACATCGGCACCGGTCGAGGCCCTCCCTGATCCCCGCTCACTGCCCCAGATGGCAAATCCCCCGCTTGCAGACGCCCCTCTCACCCCAGAAATGTCAGGATCGACATCACAATCGCCCTCTGAGCCCGCCACCTCTCCGGCTCACACGGCATCGCTCGTTCCATCGAACAGTACGACTCAGGTTTTACGAAAACCGGATTATGGCTGGCTCGCAGGACCTTTGCTCCAGCGGATTGAAGCACTCAAACAATATCCTGTCACGGCGAGGCTGCATCGCCTGGAGGGTCGGGTGATTGTACGGATTGTGATTCAGGAAGACGGACACATTACATCGGCCACCATCGCAAGAAGCTCCGGGCACGATGTGCTCGATCAGGCGGCACTGGAAACCATCCGGCAGACCTCACCGCTCACCCTGTCCCAGCCGCTCGAAAAATCCTCAGTCACAATGCAAATACCGCTCGGCTACTACCTGAACCGATAAGCCCGGGGAGTTATCCCTGGCAGAGTTGCTGTTCCCAGCCTCGCAAGACCGCCTGCTTGTCGAACGTCAAGACATAGGCCCGGCAGCCGCCTCCTCGCACTTGACCCCCGAAACCCGCCGTTCCGCTGCCGCGGTCGAAATAGGTCCAGATTTCTCCCCCGTCTGCGGCCGCTTGTGTCTTATGCGGTGATCCATATCGCTTCCCGACCATCTCTTGCGTCGCCTCGTTGACCGCATCGTGAAAATATTGTGAACTACCGATGCACGCGCTCAATACGAGCAGGCCGACTACTATCCCTGCGAGCATACCTTCCCAGCGCCAACCACAGGCCAAGCCCCCTCCGGAACGTCCACCTTGGATGGAATTACTCGCTACCATCATTCATCCTCACTCTCCCCTTGAGATACGAAGAAACCCAGACTTTGCCGTCGCGATCTACGATCACCGCACCGACCCCCGGCAACCGCTCAACCAACGCCAGCCCTCGCTCACGTCCCATCACAAAAATGCCGGTATCCAGGCCATCTGCCGTCAGTCCGTCGCCGGCGACCACGGTCACGCTTTGGCAGTCACGAGCCGGTTGCAAAGTGATCGGATCGAGGATGTGGTGATAGCGCACTCCATCCCGCTCGAAGTACCGCTCGTAGTCACCTGCGGTCGAAATCGCCTCATCCTGAAGCTCAATAAAAGCCAGCACAGTCTCTTCATGCCTCGGATGCCGGATGCCGAAGGGAAATTTCATGCCGCCCGGAAGTCTGCCGAAGGTCCTGATATCCCCCGAGAGGGCCACGACACCTGCAGTGGCTCCGGCCTCCTGCATGGCTGCGACAGCCATATCCGCAGCAAAGCCTTTGCCGATCCCGCCCACATCTACCCGCATTCCAGGCTTGGCCAAATAGACCGTCTTCTCTGCGACATTCAGATGTAGCGAACGCAACTCCGTCAGCGGGCGAACCGCCTGTAAGACCGCATCGGATGGAATGTGCTGCCGATCGAGAACGCTCCAGGCCTCAACCGCCGGGCCGACGAGAATATTAAACCCTCCCTCCGTCAGCCGGGCCATTTCGAGCGAGGCTTCCAGCACCTTCATCGTGTCGCGGCTGAGCGTGACGGCGTCCCTGCCGGCGACAGCATTGACCCGCGAGAGTTCACTGGTCGCAATCCAGGTACTGAGCAACTCTTCCACGCGATGAATCTCCTGGAATCCAGCCGATGCTGCATCCTGCGCCCGCCGGCGATCAGACGCCACCGACGTAATGGTCACGAGCGTACCCATCTGCATCTGCGTTCGCTTCACGACGACAGGAGCGGATTCAGACCTTGTCGTCGCACATCCGGACGAGAACAAGAGCAGGAAGATCCCGCTCATGACTGCAAACCGATATCCTATCTCCACCCCACCACCTCCGACGAATATGGCAAACAGACTACGCTTGGCACTCAATAGTTCACACAACTTCATTGGCGCAGCCCGGCGCTGATTTGCGCGCACACGCGTCCATCTTCTGCGGGACGCCTGCAAAATGCAAATGTCGCCCGTCGCGCCGACCAGCAGGCGAACGCTCCTTTCCCCTACCCCACTCTATCGCACACAATCACCTGCGGCAGGCGCGCAGAGCACACAAAAAGGCGGCCAACTTTTAATTGGTGGCCAGACTTGACATTCCTCAGCTGATCGGGATATTAATAATCGTTCTCAATTTAACGAACGGGGCCGACCACCCGCTATGATCACAGGAAAAATTTTGGCATCTCCTTCCTGCCAAGACAGTGAGACGCGCTGCGAGTGCGGACAACTCATTGCCAAAGTCCGTGGGCAAGGCCTTGAGCTCAAATGCAAACGCTGTAAGCGCATCGTCGTCATCCCATTCACCTCAATCGAAGGCTGGGGCACCGTCACAGCATGATTCGATCTATGAAAGGAGGCCTCACCACCAGGCACACTCCAGGGCATCGATCACGTATACCTATTTTCCCCGTAGACCAGAGACCTTTGAGTCCCGAGTCCAACCAACACCTTACTCGCGGATGGAGGATACCCATGAAAATCAGGGCAATCCTCGGGGCTCTCGTCTTAGCCAGTCTACCGGCCATGCCGGTACTGGCGGAAAACATGACCCCGGAGGACATCAAAAAACTGGTTGATGAGGCAGTCGAGAAGCGGCTTCAGGAACACGAACGACGTGAAGGCGGCATGCAACAAGGCCAGGGTGAAGCGGCCTCGACTCCGCAATATCCCTTGGCATCAGGTCCCATCACCGACATTCGAGTCGAGCGAAAGGGCGAGGAAAAGATTCCGTTGGGATTCGGATCAACCGGATCCGGCAAACTCATTTACGCCAAGCCCTTCTTGAGTGCTCCGAAAGCAACGGTCGGTGGATATGCCGATGTCATGTACAACTCACTGTCCCGTCAGAACCTGGACAACCCTAGCCGTAATTCATTCGGCCAGCAACGGCTGGTGCCCTTTATTTATGCGGACATTACCGACCATATTAAGTTCGCAACGGAAATCGAGATGGAGCGCGGTGGAACCAATGCGCCGCAAGGCACCGACGGTTCCATGCAGATCGAGTTTGCCCAGTTGGATTACCTGATTAATGAAGCGATCAATCTCCGAGCAGGTATCTTGTTGATGCCGGTCGGCAAGTTTAACTTGTTGCACGACTCACCTTTGAACGATCTCGTCGATCGGCCGATGGTCTCTCGCATCGTGATCCCCAGCACCTGGTTCGAAGCAGGCGCCGGTATTTACGGGACCCTCTATCCCTCGTCCCGGTCGAAACTGGACTATGAAGTCTATGCCGTCAATGGAATGAGCCAGACGGCCGGCGGCATTACCGACCTTGGGGTGCGAAGCGCGCGGGGCAGCGTCTCTCGGGATCGCGACGACAACAAAGCCGTCGTCGGCCGCATTGCCTTCAGCCCGATGCTGGGCATTGAAATCGCCGGATCCGGCTACCATGGAGCGTACAAGCCGGCCGCCGGAGCCGTGGGGGCGGGCTATATCGATATGTTTGCATTGGACTGGACTCTCCAAAAAGGCCCGTTCGAAATCATCGGAGAGTCAGCCTGGACGAGAATCGGCAACGACAATGCGACCGGCGTCGCCAACCGGGTCATCGGACCGGCCGGCATGCAAGGCTACTACGTTCAGGGGAATTATCACTTCATGCCGGAATTCCTCAAGAAATGGGCGCCCAGCCATTTCACCGACGCCTCTACGTTTACGGCAGTCGTGCGGTGGGAACAGGTCAACACGGATACCGACGATCGCACCAAGCAGAACGCGCTGGGAGGCCAACGGAAGCTTGAGCGCTTGACCCTCGGTCTCAATTTCCGACCGATTGAAGACACGGTGATCAAATTCGACTGGCAATTCAATACCCAGAAGGACGCAAAGGGGCTTGTAGCCGCCGGGGATCTCGGCACTGCAGGCAGCCCGATGAATGGAAACGGATTCTTAATCCAAGCAGCCACGTACTTCTAACCGGCTCCTCGTCCAGGCCGTCCCGATCGGGAGGGCCTGGACGATACCGACAGAATTGATATGACACCGCACTACCGCCGACTCAGCATCCTCCTGATTCCCGCTCTCCTGACCGCCTGCGCATCGCTGGGCGGTATGCAGGAACGATTCGCCGTCTGCAGCTACGACCATGCCTGGAACGCTGCGCTTGACGCAGTCAAAGATCGTGCGATAGCGCGGCAGGATAAGGACGCAGGCCTGATCGACACCGCGTGGCTTGAAATACCCATGCCGGGACGGACCTTTGGTGCCCTTCAGCGAGACTTGGGGGACAGCAAAGATCGGTCCCGGATTTCCCTGGCAGTCACACGCCTCGGCGACGTCACAAAAATCGGCTTCATCGAAGAGCGACAACGGTGGGCATTCCGTGGCGGCTCCCGCCTGTTCGGCTGGACCGACACCGAGTCCTCGACGGAGATCATGACCGACGTGCAGACCCGCTTGGACACCAAATTGAAGGAGCATGGATGTTCAGTACAGTGAGTGCGTACCGCACCTTAACCGCAGTCGTATTGCTTCTGACCTCGTCGCTCCCGGCGCTGGCGACGGAGAAAGTCTGGGACAACGAATTGCGCCGCTTCCTGAAAGACGACGACTTCAAGTACGAAGAGTTCATGACCGAGGAGGAGGCCGTGAAGACCATCCTCCCGAAATCTCAACGTGTGCGCAAGGAACTCATCCGACTCACGCAGGACAGGAAAGAACTCATCGAACAGCGCATCGGTTGGAAGTTTCCGGAAGACTCGTTCGACCTGTACATCGGGGAGACTGGAGACAAGGTCGATGGGTATGCGATGATCCACAACACCATCGGCAAATATAAGCCCATGACCTATATGGTAGGAGTGGATCCCAAAGGGAATTGCACCGACGTCGAATTGCTGGTCTTTCGGGATGCAAAGGGCAGCGAGATCGGGAAGAAGCGATTCAACTCTCAGTATGACGGCAAGACCGTCACGGACCCCATTCGAATCAACAAAGACATTATCAACATCAGTGGAGCCACGATGTCCGTCCGGTCGATGAACGCCGGCGTCAAACGAGTGCTGGTACTGGTAGACGAATTTTACTTGAAGCCGGCCGGCTTAGGCAGCGACACGGTCGCAGTGCAGAAGGCCGAGAGAGGACTGTTGGGGACCCTATTCGGCAACTAAGGCCGTCGGGATACTGCACTGGCATGCGAAATTTTAATGCTCGATTCCGCCTGCGTGATTCGGATCGTCATATCAGGTTGTTGTATACGCAATTCCTTTTTTTGATGCTCGTGGGATTTCTTTTTTCCTTCTTCTGGGCGCACAGCATGACCAGTTTGAGCCCACAAGGGATCGCCGACCACTACCGCGGCTCGGACGCGACCTTCGGCGAACCGATGTCGTTTCGGGAACTGGCCGAAGTGACGCACTTTCACCTGTTTACCATGCCGGTTGTGTTCATGATTCTCGTCCACGTCCTTTACCTGACACATACCAGCCACGCCACGCAAGTCTGGCTGACATGGCTTTCGTTCGGTGGCGTGGCCCTGGATCTTCTTTCCCCCTGGCTCATCAGCTACGTCTCACCTATTTTCGTGCTGACGATGCTGGCCGGTGATACGTTGATGATGGGCAGCTTTCTCGCGATGATGGCGATCCCTCTCTACGAAATGTGGATTTTGAAGCAACCGCTGATGGCCGGGAAACGAGGGGAAGAGTCATGACACACTGATTCAGTTTTCTATCAGTTCAATTAGCGGCCAGAGGTTTTCACCCAGAGCCCAAGATCACAACGTGATTTTGGGCTTTTTGTTTGTCTTGGAGGAATGACGATGGAACAGCGGGTCTGTGAACACATCCACCCTGGGATCATCACGATGCAGGCCATGCTCCGGAAGATCGACCGCCTCCGACTCCCTGTGGCGTCACGCCGTGACGTCGAAAGCATCCTCGTGCGGCAAGTGAGCAAGGAGTTGGATCGCGCGCTCCCCTGGCAGACAGGCCACGGCCGCAGAACGGCTGCGATCTCGTTGCTGGTCGGACAAGCGGTCGGCCTGACTCTTGGCGAGTTGCACGACCTGAAACTCGCCGCCTTACTTCACGATATCGGGCTCTTGATGCTCCCGACTCATCTCGCCAAGAACAGGGACCCGCTTAAACCCGAGGCCTACGTCGCCATTCAGAATCATTCCCGCCTTGGAGCGACGCTGCTCGAACCGTTTTCTTTCTTGAGGGAGGCCTCGATCCTCATCGCCCATCACCACGAGCGCTGGGATGGGTCAGGCTATCCCTATGGCATCAGGGGGGAGTTCGTCCCGCTCGGAGCCAGGATTCTGGCCATCGCCGACGCCTTCGACGCCATTCAGGTGCCCGATGTTCCTTGTCCAAATACGCGCAGCAAGATCGCACTCAGGATTCTGCTCGTGGCTTCAGGAACACAGTTTGATCCCACGCTGGTCCCTGTGCTGTGCCGCCTCCTGGGCCAATCCGGCGCTTCTTCGCAAGTGGGGCAACTCACGGAAGAGAGTCTTTCGCTTTGAGCATGATTTTACTAGACCGACAGCCGGTGCCCGACATGCCGGCAACGGAGTGGGAGTTGTGCCCTCCCACTTCGCGGGCGGGGGCCCTTTCTTCCTCCTAAGGCCCCCCGCCCGCCCTTTCGTTGACGAAAAGAGGTCGGGCTACGTGCTGAGCGAGCGACACAGAACTAGTAATGACTCAGCCAGAGGCTACTTAGGCCGGAGCCCAAGATTATCACGGGGCACCTGAGGCTTTTTCGTGAGCGATGGATTCACAGGACACACTGGGATGAGGCGGATCATATATCCCAAGGCGGAAAGATTTCACCAGTCCATCTCCCTAAGCCTTTATTATTGATGGAGGAGCCCATGTACGTCTGTCTCTGCAAGGGCATCAGGGAAGCCGAGTTTCAGAACATTGCCATACGACACGCTGGGGCCCCGGAAGCCATCAGATATGCCATGGGGCTTGATGAATCCTGCTGCGGCAAGTGTGAGGCGCAGATCGATGACCTGATCGATGACGTCATCCGTATGGCCATGCATTAACACCGATGCAAAGATGACCACGAATTCAAGTCCTCAAGATGATCACGAGAGCGAGATCCGTTGTACGTGCGGACACCTCCTCTTGAAATTGACCGCTGAAGGCATGGAGGTAAAATGCCGCCGGTGCAAGAGAATTCTCGTGCTGCGGTGGCCACCACCTTCTCAGATAGAGTTTCGGAAGAAATCACAATCGTCCCGTTCGCCGAGCCGATCTGGCACAGGAGGGAAGCCATGAACGAAAAGGGGCTGCTCCACCCGGTTATCACTCGGTGGCTTGAGGAAGGGATTGGAAAGACCTCCACTGCTCTGGCGTCACCCTTGGGCCTTACAGATCCTGTTGCCCAGTGGTAGACACGGGGGCGCGTCCGTTGAATGAGGCGGCTGATTCTTCCTAGGCCGTCCCATTCCGCGGGGCGCTATGGAGTCAAGACGTGAGGACGAGGAATGACGACAACCTGTCAAAAATGCCACGGCCTGCTGGTGGCAGAACGACCCTTGAATTTCTACAGTCGCTCTGCCCGGTGGAAATGCGTCAATTGCGGATGGTCTCACACGGAAACCCAACAAGCCCAGAGCCTTGTGGGTCGATCACCGAACCGTTGCTCGCGCAAAAACACACCCAACTGATCGGAGGACACCATGCGACGTATCGGGATGCCCGCACCTAGGTTTCGCACACCGGCATTGCTGGCAGGGACGCTCACCTACCTTGCTTCGACCCAGTTCACTGGCCGCTGGACAGCCATCTGTTTCCTTCCTTATCTGGGAATCATGGAACCCGATTTCGTGGACCGTCAGGCCAACACACTCAAACAGTTGGACACGACGCTGCTTATCGTCAGTTCCGGCACTCGTCCGTTGCACCGAGTGTGGATCGACCATCCGACAAAACCACGCACACCTCTGCTGTACGATCCCGTGAACCGCCTCCACCGGTCCTTCGGCGTAGTCGTGGCTCAGATGCCGGTGAGGTGTCAAACGTTCCTGATCGACCGTGCAGGCCTTCTCCGCTTTCACCTGATCCATGACTTCACGGACCGCGGACTGGCCGCGATCCAGGAGATCCTGACGATGAGTCAAATCAAGGATTCCAAGGGGGTGACCGCGAAGCGTTCAGAGCACGATGCGGACCACGAGGCCATCACGGCCTCATCCGAAGTTGAAGCGTGTGAGGCAAGGAGATTGTCAGCGCAGCTCGACTCCGACGCAGACGAATTCCTTTCATGCACGATTGACGATTGACCAATGACAATTGACGCATGTTCCGATCACATCAAGGAGACACGATCATGGAGAATGTCATTCATGGCAAAGGGAAAGCGGCGTTGAACATGTGCGGCTGCGACAGGCTGCATTTCACCTATGGCCCTATCACGTTGCATTTTGACCGGGACGAATTCGTCGCCTTTGCCGACGCCGTGGCGCGACTCGCCTCTCAGCTCGGACAGGCAGATGACAACCGAAGCTTGGCACCTTCCTCCGCCTACAGCCACCCGATGCGCCACTAAGCACGGAGCCCCATGAAGAGGCAGACCTGTCCTCGTTGTCAACGGCAGAGCCTCATCCCCACCGGAGCCTTCTGGACCTGCGGGGTCTGCAGCTACGCCATTACGCAGGCGGCGCTACTCATCGACCAAGCCGATGCTCAAGTCAGGAACAGGCCCGGGCCGACCGACAGTCAGACCGGGGACAACACGGCCTTGTAACACCACGTGAGTGATCATGCCGCATCCTGGAAAACTGGACGGTGAGCGCGGCGTGCTCATCAGTCTGGCCGTCTCGCTCGGAATGGTGATCCTCACCGTGGCAGGCTGGTGGCTGTGGAACACCTTCCCGGGTCTCATGGGGGCAGTCATGTCCGTGAGTTCCGTTGAGATACCGTAGAAAAGGAGAGATGAGTGCAGAGGGAAACGCGCGCAGCTCTCCGGAGCAAGGAGTCCTTGTCCACTCACGGGCTCGGTTCTCGCCTTGCGGCTCGCCGGAATCTGTGCACGGTTCAGCGCCGAGCCCCGGTGTGCGTCCCACCTGAAACAAGGCGCTATGAATCCGACAAGGACCATCTCAACAGCCTGATGGGACTGGTTGTGTCGACACTCCTTCATGGGCTTGTTGTAGGGATAGGTGCCGCGGTGACGCTGCATTTCCCACATGAACTCGTCGAGTCACGAAGCGCGCCGGTTCGCTGGGGAGTCTCCCTTGTCAATGCGCCATGGCCGACTCCGGTGGAAACCGATTTTACCACGACACAACAGCCATCCGAATCATCCGTCGTTGAGGGGGCATCCCACATGTTACCGGAGACCCCTCGCCTTGAAACCATGACAGCCGGCGCTCTCCACGCGCCGGCAGCCTTCTTGAG
>CAKKRE010000061.1 GCA_919902505.1 Nitrospiraceae bacterium | reverse complement strand
GCCGCGCGCCCGTCTCGCTTCGCGACTCCGCACTTTCGCGACGAACCGTCATGAATAATGCGGGCGAGGAGTCTGTCCGAGTCATCCTTCGTTGCGAGGCGAAGGATGACTCGGACAGACTCCTAGTGCATCTGCATCATGCTTCAAAATGACGCAGCCGGCTCATTGTTCATCGAGCTTCGGCTGGTTACCCTATGCACATGGAATCAGAACAGTCTATCGGGAGATGGGCGATGGGGCGTGAACTGGGGTTTCGGGATCAGGATCGTGGGGGCAGCAGTTGGTCGGAGGTGCACCATGTGGGTCATCGAGGACATCAGATGGACGGCGACGGTCCTCCTCATGGTGACCGGTCTCATGGTGGTGGCCTTGGGAGGGACAGTATGGGCGCCGGCGGGAGAAGAGGACTGGCTTGGCGCCATGATGCAGGCTGTGCTGGTCGAGCAGGCGAAGGAAGGGCCGTTCTGGGGAACGTTTGCCCCCTATGTCGCGCAGTTGGAGGTGGTACGCGGACAGTTACTGAACGAGGATACACCAGCCGTCTACGCGGCCATGAACCGCCTAATGGACATGCTCGAACACCGCGAGAACGAGATTCCGTCGGAGGTGGCGGATCGGCTCTTCGATTACTGTTATCTGGTGACGCCGGCAAAGTACCACGATGTGTCTCGGCATATCGATCGGTTTATCGAGCATCAGTACGGGCAGGCGATCGGCTGACGTGGATCATGTTCAAAGGGGGAGGTGTGTCATGAGGACAATTAGAAGTGATCCGGCAATCGCGCTGTTCTCCACGCCAGCGTTGGCGCTGGGCCTGTTGTTGGGGGTAGGAACGGCGGACACCCACGCGGCGACAGCAGAGAAGGTATCCCCAGAGCTGACGATCCAGGTGGCCATTAAGAACATGGCCTTTCGTGTCACGGGGTATGGCCGTGAAGGAAACCCAACCGCCATCGTCGTTCGCAACGACGATGGGGTGACGCATGGATTCTACTCCCCGTTGTTTAAGGGCACGCCCGTCCGTCTGGAAGGTGATGGGTACCAGGTTACGGGCAAAGAGGGCCCGTCCTTCCGCATCGATCCAGGCAAGACCATGACGCTCCATTTCACCAAGGGGTCAGCGGAAGCCCCTCTCACGATGATGAGTCCGCTTATGCGGCATGTCATTTGGTGCGACATGCATCCAGACGTGAAGGGGGAGCTGTTCATCATCGAACGCCGGGGCGGGTAACCGGGCGAGTGAGTCAGTCGAAAGAAGGTGACACAGCGGAATCATCGTGACGAAGTCACGTGCAGTGAGACGAGGTTCTCCAGGAGGAAGCAGTGAGTCGTTCACGTTTCAACCAAGGAGGTCCATCATGAAGATCAGAGGACATACCACCACAGTATTGGCGGTTCCCCTTGCCGTGGCGGCCATGACGTTGCTCGGCATGGGTACGACAGCGGCGTTTGCGCAAGCCCCTGGCATGGGGGCACCGCCGTCGAAGGTGGAGATCACGATTAAAGATCGGCAGCATGGGTATGAGACCGTGGGGCTGACGATGCCGTCACACGACACGACGATCGTGATCCATAATAAGGACAGCGTCACGCATGGGTTCGCGTCGAACCTGTTCAAGGGGATTCCAGTTCGCGTGGAAGGCGGGATTGAGGTCCGGGGGAAGAACTTCAAATCGTACCACGTGGATGAGGGAAAGACGATGACGCTGCATTTCGCGACAGCGCCGTCGAAGTTCGATCCGGCCACGGGCATCGCCGAGAGCCTGCGTTACGCGCTCTGGTGTGACATTCACCCGGAAGTGAAAGGTGAAGTGTATGTCATCGAAACCAGGGGTGAGATCGGCGGCGGCTGATCGTACCGTTGGTCGGAAGCCAGAAGGTCTCGCACCATGAGAAGCATGAGGCCATCCCATCTTGTGAGTGGACTGGCGACCGCAGCCCTGGTCGGCGCTCTGGGTTTCTGGAGCCCGGCCGGGGCTGCGGAGTTTCACTTTGTGGTGCAAGACCTCGGAGAGAAGCGGGCCCTGTGGGTGCCGCAGGAGGTGGTGATTCACAAGAGCACGGAGATGCAGGACGGCCTGGTGTTCGTGTTGGAGAACCCAACGGATCGCACCCATGCCTTTGCCGCCTATGGATTGTTCGAGGAAGTCATGGGGGCCCACGGAGACATCGTCACCAAGCCGCTACGAATCAACGTGACGACGGAAGACACGGTGCGCATCCAGATCAGCACGGCGCAATTTGAGAGAAGCACGGATGACGCGAGCGAAGAGTTTCCATTTTTCTGTCCCCTTCACAAGGGGGATGCCCATCTGGGCGGGACGATCCATGTGGTGCCGTAGCTCGGTCAGTGCGGGGCCGAACGAATGAGGATAGAGGAGAGGAACAGCATGAGGAGCGTGCACGGCCGATTCGCTGGAGCCGCGTTCGGCCTCCTCCTGGTGATCGCGCAGAATTGTTCGATGCCTTCAACGAGTCTCGGCGGAGAGTTCCACTTTGTCATCCATGATGTGGAAGGCGACGCGGCAGCCTGGTTTCCGCGTGAGGTGGTCATTCACAAGCGCACAGATCTCGAGGGGGGACTGATTTTCATCCTGGAGAACCCGACGCCCCGCACCCATGTGTTTGAAGCCCCGGGCCTATTCGAGCAGATTGTGGAGGGACCCGATCCCCCGACCGTGAAACCCTTACGGGTCTATGTCGCCCCAGGAGAGACCGTGCAGGTTCAGGTCAGCACAGAACAGTTGAAGCGTGAACCAGAAACGGATGCGTCAGGGGCGCAGACCTGTCCGTTCTTCTGTCCGTTGCATGGGGCCGATGAGGCCTTGCGGAGTACGATCCGGGTGGTGCCCTAACCACGATACAGCCGGCGGGAGGACGAGGGATTGCCGTCGACAGGCGAAACGCCGCTGGCGGCTAACCCAAAACTGAACAAGGGGGGATGAATCATGAAACAGGTCATCATCTCACGAAAGGCGGTCGTCCTACTGCTGTGCGTGTTCTTCGTAGCGCTGATCCCATGGGCAGCCATCGCCAGGTATACCGGCCCGGAGAGAGGGATGGATCGGCAGAGTGCTGTCAAGTGGAGAGTCAGCACGTTGGTCGCCATGTATACCGGGTCCGAAGGCTGGGAGGAGCAATTGACCGGGTTCGTCATCGTGCAAGAAGGGATGGCCTCTGCCAAGGGCGAGCCGGGATCGTTCGATCCCTATCTCGGCCAGGTCGCCTTGGTACGAAGCCTCTACGACCGGGGCGACTGGAAGGGTACCTACCTGGCGATGAATCGCTTCATGGACATGCTGGAAAGCCGGGACGGAGATATCAGCGCCAAGGCTGCCGATGCGATGTGGGATTTCTGCTATGAAGTCACCCCGCCGGCCCTGCACGACGTCAAGCGGCACAAGCAGTGGTGGGACAAGACCGTCGATTGGGAGAAGTTCTTCTGGGAGGAATGAACGGAGCTGTCAAGAGCGAATGGCTGATGGCTGATAGCAGACACGGCGGAGAAGGCTCTGGGGCACTCGCTATCTGCGAGCAGCCCGGATCGCCGATTGGGAGGTGCAGCGATGAAACACGTGGCTCATAGAGCAGGCTCCGTGGTGGCTGCGAGCGTCGGCGCGGTGGTGATCGCCATCCTGTTCGCCGCCATGGCAGCACCGGCGGATGCGGCCACCATCTATCCCTATTGGATCGACGACATTAAAGGCGCTATCGCCTTTTACAAGGGAGACGCCTACTACAAGAAAGAGTATCCGAACGCCAGATGGGATCTCTATATCGATCAAATGCAGGAGGTTGATCTCGCCTATCGAAAGGGGGATGTCCAGACGACCTATGTGGCGATGAACCAGTTCATGGACATGCTGGAGGCCCGTGAAGGAGGCATCCCTGTCCAACCAGCCAATGAATTATTCAACCTGTGTAATTTCGTGACACCGCCGGAGTTCCACGATGTGACACGCCATGCCGGACCGCCACGAATCGAGCAGCCGCGAAGGCCAGGCGCGGCACAATGGCCTGGATAGGTCAAGGTTGAAGGACAAGGTGGAGCTTCCAGTGTGAAATGCCGGGGCTACAGCGCTGCTGTCGCAGGAGGAAATCGTGAAACCGCTCACCGCCATGCTGGAACGGACGGCCGATGGCGCGATGGTCGTGGATGAAGAGGGCAAGATCGTCCTCTGGAATCGAGTCGCCGAACGCCTCTTGGGGTTTCGAGCCAAAGAAGTCGTCGGCCGCTTCTGTCGTGATGTGTTGCGCGGTGAAACGCTGAGCGGCCGCCCCTTATGTTCGCCGTCCTGCCCGATCGGTGCCCGCGTCGCGCGGGGCGGCGGCATCCGTCAATTCGACATGCAGACCCACACCAAGGACGGGCGTCTCGTGTGGCTGAATGTGAGCTCGCTGCCTGTACCTTCTCGCAAACCCAGTACGTTCCGAGTCGCCCATCTGTTCCGGGATATCACCAAGCAGGCGAAGGTCTCGCGCTTGGTTCAGGAGCTTCATGCCGCGGTCTGCCCGATTCAGGTGCGCCTGCCGGAGCCCTGTGCGGCGTCGATGCCGAACATCCCTGCGGCGCTTCCACTCAGTCAACGGGAACGCGAGATCCTTCGCCGACTTGCGACCGGCGAGCGCACCGCGGACATGGCCGTGGCGCTCGGCATCACACCCAAGACGGTGCGTAACCACATCCAGCGTCTCCTGGAAAAGCTCGGCGCCCACAGCCGCCTCCAAGCCCTCGCGATCGCATTCCCGCCAAATACTTCTTTATCTACCTCCTCGCCTCGCTGAGCATCAGGCAGCCTGACTACCCGAGACGGAGTCTCCACTTTTCTCGCCCTTCACTCCTTACTCCTTATTCTGAAGACGGTGTCAGGCCTCGCGACCCAACCTCGACCAGAGCATCGGTATCGGTGATAGGGCGGGCCATAGATGCTGAACGCTCTGTGCTGGAGGCTGAAACGCAGCCCAAGATTCCTTCTCCCTGGCCCAGTTTCATGTTACCACCTTGGCAGAAAGATGAGCGCGCACAGGTACGAGGTGGATTAGTGCGCGCAGCAGATGGCCCCCACAGACTGCTCACCACGGATGCATTCTTTATAGGCCGCGTAGGCCTTGAGCGCCCATTCTTCTCCGGGACAGCCCTGCATGGTCATGGCCACCTCAAGAAACTCGATCAATTCGTCTTGCGAGATGCCTTTGTCGCAGGCCATTCGCACATAGGCTCGGATGCAAGGCTCGCAGCGGATCGCGATCGAGATGGCCATGGCGGTGAGCAACTTGTATTTGGCCGGGACCGCCGCCTCGCGATACGCTTCCTGCCGCATGCGCAACAGCCCGCCCGTGACCTTGGGACTCAACTTTCTCAGTTCGGCGAATAATCCGGCCTCACTACTTGTCGATTGGTCCATGAACATGTCCTCCTTCTTCCTGCTGGAATGAGCCCCAGCTCGTAGCATATCGCTCACCACGGGCAGCGTCTTGTGCCCTTTTACCTGTCACGCGTCACGGCATGTTCTGAAAGCAGCCGCGCCTTGTACGCCGACAGGGGACCGCCGGCGCCTTCTACAGCCTTGATCAATGCCTCCACGCCCGCTTTCTCCGGATCGAACGTCACCGACGCGCGGGCATCCGCGTAATCGGAGAAGAACAACCATTTCTTCCCCATGCTGATCTCGACCACACTCACACCGGACACCTGAGCGAGTGCGGCCTTGACGTCTTTGAGGCAAGCTCCGCAGGTCATGCCGTCGATGTGCAAGGTCACCGTCTGAAGCCCCTGGCTTTCAGCCGCAAGCCCAGAAATAGCAGCCAAGCCCACGGTCACAGCGCCTATCAGCACAATCCATCCAAGCTGGTGCCACATACGTATTCACCTCCTCTCCGCCTTGCCGCATGCTCACAGCCCCAACCAGTACGGCGCCAACACCAGCGCCAACGTGATCGCCGCCATCATCCAGAGCAACGCCCGCTTTGACCCAAGCGCTTCCTCGGAATGGCAGATCCCCCCTGGAGTGCAGGCCGTCCTTGGTTTCCGGTAGGCCAGATAAAAACTGATCCCCACTAAGAGCCCCGTCAGGCCGATGAAGACCGGACGATAGGGAAGCAGGGCTTTGAGGAAGCCTACGGTGCCGGCCAGAAATCCGGCGGCCCCCGCCCCCACGCCGAGGGTTGCCAACACTACCGGCCCGATGCAGCAGATCGAGGCGAAGACCGCGGCCACGAGCCCGCCGGCCATCGTTGTCGTTTCACCTAACAGCCTTTTGATCAGCGCCCGTACCCGCCTTCCCACCGCGAACGGACAGAACCCCAACCATTCTTCATAGGGACACATGGCCCTCACCTCCTTCAAAAACCGAAATGCGTCCTTGGTCATTCGTGGTGCGCACTCCCGTTCTCTCCCGGCTGCTCATGGCTCTCCCGGTTATGTTGTCCTCCTTTTCCAAGCATGTGAGAATCGGACAGCGATCGGTCGGCTGCCCGGCCCGGCAGGTTCGGGTCAAGTCTTGCAGCGCCTGGGCAAGCGCCTGCAGGTCCCGCATCTTCGCCGTCACCTGCTCCAATTTAGCCTGGGCCTTGCGTTACACATCGCCGCAGCGAGCGGTGGAGCTGACACGCAGGTTCAGCAGGTCTTCGATCTCACGCAGCGTGAACCCCAGCGCCTGGGCGTTCTTGATGAACCGCAGCCGCCGTTCTTCATCCGGACCATAGAGTCGGTACCCCGACGGCTTCCGGGCTGTGGGCCCGAGCAGATTCAGCCGCTCATAGTACCGCACCGTCTGAACAGTGACCCCGACCGCTTTCGCCAACCAACCGATCGTGTGTTTCGGTGCCATCACATCACCTGCTGATACACATCAATCTACACCCTGTACCAGGGTATCGAGTCAAGAGCCCTCCTCGCGCGCCGTATTCATGACGGTGTGTGGCGAAATCGACTGAGCCGCGTATCTCGTGAAACGTCTCTCGTATTTCGCAGACAAAGACACAGATGTATTCATGGCGGTCTGCGCTTCACGCTTCACGAACGACGCTTCACGCGCTCGCGCGGCGAATTCGCGATTGCGGCAGACGCGCCCATGAATCACGCGGGTTGAGGCTGTTGCCCCAAGCACACAATGAGGCGTCCTGCTCATTGTGCGCGATGAGGTAAGGCCATATCCTGAAGATGTGAAACACGAGCCGGCAGATCTTGAACGGACGGCACAGGAAAGGAGGTGCGCATCGGGGAGCTGTCGTGCCGGGAACGCTCATCCGCTCAAGATCGTCGGTGTGAGATGAATGAGATCGAGTGAGAAAGGGGGGCGTACCATGAGGAGATGGAAAGACATAGGACGGGCAGCAGGGCTTGCTTCCGTTTTCGTCGCCGGTTTATTGGCCGGCGAGCTGGCGCAGGCCGGCGAGTTTCGGTGGGTGGCCTCGGAGATGATGCCGCCACGATGGGCGATCTGGCAACCCAATCAAGTGATCATGGAGGACGAGGACTTGAAGGGTGGACTGACGTTTATCCTGGAGAATCCCACGAAGGAAGAGCACGCGTTCGCCGTCAGGGGCATGTTTGAGATGATGGCGGAAAAAAGCAAAGAAGCCGTGGCGCCCGGGGAGGAGCCGGGAATGGTCTATCACTTGAAGCCGATTCGCGTCACAGTGCCTGCGGGCGAGACCAAGCGCATTACCGTGAGCACGGCGCAGTTTGAGGGGGCCCGCGTGAGCGGACCGGGACAGCTCTTCCGGGTCTGGTGTCCGCTCCATAAGGATCGGCATCTGGGCGGACACATCTACTTTATTGGGTCGCGGTGAAGAGGGAAGATGCAGACACGGGGTGCGGGGTTGTTCAGAGGCTAGCCCCGGCCTCGCGGCGCGGAACGCGGATCTCGGCCTCCTCCACGTTTCGCGCCCGTCTTGCTGAACATTCCCTGTCAATAAAGGTACGTTGATGCAGGGAGACCGACAAGACACGGAGGGAGAAGCATGAAACCGGCGTTCAACCATAGGATATTGCTGGCCGGTCTGCTCGCCGCGATCCTCCTGACTCCGGTGGGCAGCGAAGCTGGGGCGGCGCCACAACGAGACGGATGGCTTGAGCAGTTGACGGGGTTCGTAGTGGTCCAGCAGGGTGCCGCGCTCGTCAACGAGGAATCCGCGATGTTTGAGGTCTATCTGGACCAACTCACTCTGGTGCGACGCTCCCACGAGAACGGCGACCAGGGGAGGACCTATGCGGCCATGAACCGTTTCATGGACATGCTGGAATCCAGAGAAGGCAGGATTAGCGCTAACGCCGCGGACGCAATCTGGGATTACTGTTATCAGGTCACGCCGCCTGCGCTGCACGACGTGAAGCGGCACAAGCAGTGGTGGGATAAGACCGTGGATTGGGAGAAGTTCTTCTGGGAGGAATGAATGCCTGAGGTAATCCATAGCACACGCAGCCTGAGCGTTCGCCGTCAGTGCGAGGTTCGTTCAGTCTGGCGGTCTGGCTCCTGTCGCGCACGGCAGGCGCGGGCAGCGACCTCAGGTGCCTTGTCCGCTAAAGGGTATAGTGTAGGCGATCATGAATCACGATGGCACCACATACAAGGCGCATCCGTATCTGTGGGGGATCGCATGGGCTGCCGTGGCGCTGCTTGCCGTGGCCCCGGCCGCAGCCGAGCCACTCGGCCAGCCACTGTCGAGTGGGATCGAGCGTGCCAAGCACGCGACGGTTGGCATCCTGCGGAACGACCTGGACGTGCAATATCAGGCGGGCCGGGCTCGCTTGTCCCTGAGAGGAACGGGCATACATGTGGGCCACGGGTATATCGTGACCGCGCAGCACGCCGTTATGAGAACGGAGGCGGGGAAGAAGGTTATTCCCCAGCAGATTACGATTCTGACGGCGGACCTAGACGAGTTGCCGGCTCTATTGACGGGCGTGAACGCCTTCGGGGATCTGGCCGTCTATCGGGTGAGCGGCGAAGCTGCGCAGATGGGGGTGGCGACCGCGCCGTTTGCGGACAAGGAGCCGGAACCTGGGGATGAGGTCTTTACCGTGGGGTACCCCCTAGGTCGAGGGCCTATTGTGATGTTCGGACGGATTGGGGGCCTGAAGACGTTCTTGCCGACGGTGGAGTCCCGGCTCTTTCAGGTCGACTTGTCCGCGTGCAGTGGCAATTCCGGTGGTGGACTCTTTAATGCCAAGGGGGAGATCGTGGGCGTGGTGCATGCCGTCATTCTGACCGAGACGGTCCAGGGGGAGGGAGGATGCAGCCGGTTTACGTTCGCGGTGCCCGGCGTATTGGCTCACCGCATCATGACGGCCCTCGTGCAAGGGGTGGAGCCGAGTTTCTCGAGACTGGGTATCCAACTAGACGCGGTGAAGCTAGGCACACGATGGCGAGTGACCGTGGCGGACCCGGTCGGGCCCGCACTCGAAGCGGGAATCCGAACAGGCGATATCCTCCTGTCGATCGAGAACCTGGAGATCACGGATGCGGCTCAATTGAAAACCTATCTGGTCGAGCGCACCGTGCCAGGCCAACGAGTGGCCGTCCGGGTGCTCCGCGGCAACACAGAGCATGTGCTCTTCGTCACGTTGGGGACGGGTTAGTGTCCTGAGTCTGTCATCCGAGGACCACATCGCGCCTCGCTGGCCCGTTACTTTCATCCGTTACAATGGGAGGAGCAATGGGTCCCCCCATTGCACTGAGTCCTCTGGCTAACGGCAAGAGGGGGGTGAGGAACGCGTGATATGCACGAAGCGCCGAAGGAGCAAGAGGCGCTTTTTTTTGCGCGTCCCGCCTCTCTCACGGGTCAACTGAACGCTGCGCTGTATGGTGTCGCATTTCAGGGCAGTTGGCTGTGACTTCCTGCCCCTTTCTGCTACGCGACGAATCCCAAGCCATCCAGCCTTCTTCTCTCTTTCTCGCTAAGTCAGGTTGGATCCATCGATCCTCCAACCTCTTTATATTTTGCTGGGATGGCACTTCCCTTGCTTCATTCATGTGATGGTTGCGTGCGCCAAAACATCATGATGGAGAAACAAGAGGAAGGGGCCGGGGAGGGAAAGGAGGAG
>CAKKRE010000060.1 GCA_919902505.1 Nitrospiraceae bacterium | reverse complement strand
AGAGAGTCCACTGAAAACCCTCGGGCTGCTGTTCAAACGAATGGGGCCACTTCTCCCCGATTCCCTTGCCGTTCGGATTTTCTGTTGTGCTCAAAAGTTCGGCTCTGTCATAGGTCAGTGGGAGAATTTGTGGATTAAACGAAATCCCTTTAGGATCTGTCTTATGGCGCTGAGTGCCAATCGGCCGAGTCATAGGTTCACCGAAGACCGACCACATGCCAGCGGCAGTCGCCAGTGCCTGAATGCCCAGTTCTGCCGCGTCGAAGATCCATTTACTAGCGGGAAAGTTTCCAGAAACGATTTCCTTGGCTTTTGGACCCAAATCTCTGTCTACCTGGGCAAACCACTCAATCAAGCCGTTCCAGAAGCTTTTGCCCCCGTCCCACTCCCAGATAGTTGGCGTGATAAACACCACATCCTCTCCCTGTGTAAGGTTTCCTTCCCATACCTTATATGGCGGCCAATTCATATCGTCCTGAAGCGGCCGCGACCTAATCCATGGTGATTGAGCCGGGTACGTGTCACCAGAAATAATCCCCCCCCGGTCGCCCCACGCGCTCCCTACTTGAATCCGGTTCGGAATGTTCCATGTATCACCCATCACCGGCGTTTGGTCCGGATGCACGGACTCCAGGATCGTTCCTGATTTGTTCGCCCGCTTATAACCGACAGCGATAAACACCTCATCGGCTTTGCCATCACGATTTAAACTGTCATCCCATGTTTGAGCTGAACATGCAAATCCATTGACGGTGACTCTGAACCTCTTTGATGGCATGGTTTCCTCCCCATAGGCCAGGTTAATTGAACAGAGATCTGCTTGTGACTAGATGCCTTCATCAGGCCATCTACGTGTGTCACACGCAACGTCTCTACGCCTCGTGTGGGGACCGATGGGGGGACAAACTCAGAAAAAGAATACTGGCAATGAGGAATATCTTCGTCTCAGGAGGCGAAGATAATGAGATGTGGAATGTACGTATTACCGCAAGCGGATGGTTTGCGTTAGTTCTTGCAAACCAGCGGAGGGGGAGCGACCGGCCCAACGTGCCAACTCCGTTCGGCACCTATCGTAATATGCGGCCGCCTCGGCGTGCCGATTCGCGGCCACAAGCAGCGGAATGAGTTGCTGATAGAGAGGTTCAGCTACCGGGTCGACGTCAATGGCTCTGGCCAACTCGACCATGAGCTGCTCGCGCTGTGATCCCGCCATGGCTTTCTCGCGCCGCATGAAAAGTTTCGTGAACTGCGTGCGAAGCCGCTCTTGATACGAGACAGCCCATAACGGAATCTCACTTCGTCCAAGGAACGGCCCCCGATAGAGCGCGTCGACTTCTTTCTCTTCATTACCGTCACGGGCAGTCATCCCTGTGACTTCTCTCAAATCAGCCTCTTTCGAATTGGCTTCGAATGTATAGGCATCGACCCAGCATTGTTCCCTGTTGAGGGAAAGCTTCCCATCCTGCCAAAGAATGGCGCCATCAACTACCAGCAGCTTGCGCAGCCGCGCGATCGATTTCTTGAAATTCTCCTGCGCCTGGTCACCATCGGCCTCCGGCCAAAACACATCGATCAAGCGGGCGACCGGCACATCAATTCCGCCATAGGCCACAATCGCAGCCAGCAGCTCCATGAGACGATGTGGCGCCTTGCGCTTCTTTTCTAGGGGCTGCCCGTCAATCTGCACCTCAAGTCGTCCCAGGGTGTAGATCTTTATCGGCCAGGGCCAGGATTCCAGCTCCAGACTTTCATGTCTTGGCTTAAGGGCACCTCTATTAACCGCTAATTGAAGCCAGAAAAATCATGTCTCAAAAAC
>CAKKRE010000059.1 GCA_919902505.1 Nitrospiraceae bacterium | reverse complement strand
CGCTTATTATGCATAGTATTACCTAGGTGTCAATGGGTTTGTGCAACAGGCTCTTTACAGTCCGATAATGGTTCGGCCGGTGTTCTGTAGGAAAAAGAGGCCGACGGGACGCTGAAAACGCCTGCGTATCGTCTCATGAAAATCAGGAGGGACTTGGAATGAAGAAGTTGCTGCTAGCAGGAATCGGGACCCTGTTCCTTGCAGGATGTGCGACGGACGGAAGGAACCCTAATGTCGGAGTGGGCGTATCGGTCGGGAACCCTGCGCCGGAACCGGTGATCGTTGCGACCCCGCGAGGCGGCCCGCCGTCATGGGCACCCGCACATGGGCGGCGCGCGAAGGAAGTCCGGTATCGTTATCAGTACTATCCGTCGAGCGGCGTCTATGTGAACGTCAGTACCGGGAGCTATTTTTACATGAATGGGGGAAGTTGGCAGGTAGGGATGACGCTGCCTTCGACCCTGATGCTCGATAAGAGCAACTACGTCAGCCTTGAGCTAGAGACCGATAGACCCTACCTCTACTATGAAGAGCACAAGGTGAAGTACAAGGGAAATGGCCGTCCAGACAATCCAGGGCGGGGGAGAGGAAATGGGAAAGGGAAGGGCCATGGGAGAGACAGAGATTAATGCGCCGGTATTGTGAGAAAGCAACACGCTAAGGCCAAGGGGTGAGAATGCCCCTTGGCTTTTTCGCTTAGGACCACTACGCGACGAACCTTCACCGCTGCCACGTCAATCCCGCACAATCCGCACAGAGCCAGACCTCACAGAGTACGTCATCCTCGACATAACAGAGACACGCCCAGGCCCGTTCCGACTGGCAGAACTCACAGAGCCGTTCCTTTGCATGCTCCCGACAGAGCCAGGTTTTCCGCGCCCGGTCGTAGGTGGAGGCCTCCCGCCCTCAGCAGGCCGGTCCCGAGAGGCTCGGCAGTGATCCTGGACATATTGGCCTGATGACGTAACGGCTCAGCCGGTTGCGGGAGCGCTGACTCGGCTGATAGGCCTTGATCCAGATAACCGGCGCGCCGTAATCCCTGCTTGCGGCTCCCCGTCGGGGGTAGGGACAAATCACGAGTACAATCGTATTTCGATTTCCGCCACTCCCCCGCAGAATGGGAGCCGGATCAGTGTGCAATTGACGGCAGGATAGCTGGGGGTTCGTTCGAACCCTACGGTGGACGATTACGCAGGGGCAGTCACCGGCGATGCCTCGGTCCTATGTAGGCATGTTCAACTCTCCAGATGAGTATGATACGTGGCACCGATTTCAAACGGTTTCAGCCGCCCCGACTTTTGCTCGGTGGCGAATCTGAAGAAAGTCTTGATGCACCGGAATACGGTACCCCCCGTCGGGCGTGGCGAAGTTGGCCTGGAGGTATGCTTCCACGTCTTGCCTGGCGGGCGCACATGTAATATCCAGCAAGTTCAGCATAAATTCGGCGACGGTGTAGGCCTTGCCGAGGTCTGGTGTCTCGACGTGCGCAGGAACCAGTGTGGTCACGACCTCGTATCGATCCCCATGCTTGGCTTGGAAGGCGTCGGCAGCCCGGTGCAACTCAAACCGGTGGCCGAAAAAGTGATGCACCATGTTCATGCACCCACTCTCCCGGTGCTGCAACACCACGATAGTCACGCCGGCTGGCGCCATCCACGAGACGAGGCGTTCCAGGTGCGCCAGCCAGTCCTCGGGAGGAATGTAATAGAACGTGTGGGAGCAGAGGACAAGATCGCTCTGGACAGCCGGTTGAGCGGCCAAGATCGGCAGGCCAACCGCCTCGGCGGTCGGGAGCGTCTGTGCAGCTGGTCTCGGAGATAGACGTTCGGCTCGATGCCAATGGTGCGCGTAAAGGCCCCGGCAACGCCTTGGTCACTTCCCCATTCCCCGCGCCTGCGTCGATGAAGACTCTGCGCGCCGGCAATCTATCGACCACCTCTTGCAGCCATCGCTTGGCGTTCCGCTTCTGATCCGTGTGGTCGAGGAAGATTTGAAAGGCCTGTTTGTAGGCCTCTCCTTGCGAGTCAAACGTGCGGATGCGTTCTTGGTGCGTCATGCCGCGCCCTCTCCTTGGCAGTGACTCCAACGTAGAAGGGCGCCAGTATACGCTCTTGTGGGCCGTTTGTGTCGTCAAAGGCGTACAGGCCTTTGTGGGGTGAGCCCTCTGCGTTGCCTGTCGCGTGCATGGTTTTTGTTTCTTCTTCATCCTTCCTGGTAGCCCTAGGGCAAATGGACGGCCAAGCTGACGCATCGCCGCCTTCTGCGCGGATGGAGCAGGGTTCCCTCTCACCCGTTGCGGATAACGGACGGATGACAGGGTGCGACTGATCTGATCGATTATCGTGAGGCGAGACCGCTCGCGCTCCCTCACGTGAGAACGAAGTTAAAGACGAACAAGCCGTTAGTACAGACTGAGCAGGAGTGAGGCAGCCATACTGGCATTACACATCCAGAGCTTCACAATGAACCGATGCGCTCAGTGGCGGGCGAGAGAGCTCTGTGTGATCGGGGCCAACACGACCAAAATTTTCTCACAGATGTGGGACGACCAGGAACAATTACTCGAACAGGTCGGCATGTGAGCCGGTACGCTCCAGGTACAGGAATTCATCATCGGTTCTGTAAATCAGGAGCCAGTCGGGAGCAATGTGGCATTCCCGGTGATGTTTCCAATTGCCGGAGAGGGCATGGTCTCTATTTCTGACGGGCAAGACCTTTCGAAATTGTAGGAGGTCAACAATGACCTCGAGCGCGTCGATGTCCTGTCCTCGTTTTTTGGCCACCTTCAGATCTTTGAGAAACCGGGTAGTGGGCTTGAGGATGAGCAATGTTTATACGCCCGTATGGTTTCTGAGGGCGCGGAAGGTCTTAAAGGAAGGGAGTTTCTCCGGCTTGTTCGTTTCGTCCAGGGCGGCCATGGTCGTGGCGTTTGGAACGATGACGGGGAAGGGAATTCCCTGATGGAGTTCGACCTGAGCATAGAACAGGCGGATAGCTTCGGCTTCAGTGAGGCCCAGGCGATCGAAAATCTTCACGGCTCTCTTTTTGAGTCCTCCATCGATACGGGTATTAATCCGGTCTGACTTCGATATGTGTGCAGCCTTGCTCATGCGTCATGATTGTACGCCATTTGTCGTACAAGTCAATAATGATAGCCCGGAGATCCTCTGGCACCGCGACATCGAGACGACGCTTCGGTATGCCCACCTTGCACCAGCCCGCATTATTCATGACGGTTCGTCGCGAAATCGCCGAGTCACGTTGCGAGACCGGCGCGCGGAGCCGGGAGGACCCAAGGCGTACTCGTGCAGTACGTTGAGGGTCCGAGGGGCGAGCCCGCCGGCCGAAGGCCCGTCGCAGCAGTGAATCGGCGATTGCAGCAGAAGTGCTCATGAATAATGCAGGCGACCACATCTTCGGGACGCAGTGAATCGAGGAAGTCTGGCTGGAACCGTGACCAAAACCGTGACCAGCCAAGAGGAGAAAACGGAAGAAAAGATGCAACCTGTTGATTATATGGTGCGCCCGGAGGGACTTGAACCCCCAACCCTCGGATCCGAAGTCCGATGCTCTATCCAATTGAGCTACGGGCGCGCGCCGGTATAAGAACCATGTTACCGAGGGGATGTCAAGAAACGCGGAGCCCAGCCGTGGCAGTCACCGGTAGAAGGCTCGAAACCTCAACCGGCTGATCCATGAGATATCAGCTGCAGAATGCGTTCAGCAACCTCGGCAGTCGATGCGCCATCGGTCGAGACTATGTGATTGGCTGCCGCCTGATACTTGGGTGTGCGTTCGGTCAGTACGTCCCGAATCTCCTCGGTGAAGGACTTCGTGCCCGTCAGCGAGGGGCGCTGGGTATCACCGCCAATGCGACGCGTGATCGTCTCCACGGTCGCGGTGAGCCAGACCAGGGTCCCGGTTCGTCGCAACGCTTCCACATTCTCCGGCCGCAAAATGGCACCGCCGCCGGTATCGATGATCAACTGGTCCCGGGCGGCAAAATCCCGGCAGACGGCCGACTCCAAATCGCGAAAGTGATCCCACCCGAACTGCTTGACGATTTCAGGCACGGACAGCTGCGCCCGCTTCACGATCTCCGCGTCGGTCGACACCACGGTGCGATCCAACTTGCGCGCCAGCACCTTTCCAACCGTGCTTTTGCCGGTCCCACGGTATCCGATCAAGACGAGATTCATGCGGGGGCCCATGCCCTGACACGAGGATGTTGTACGGGCTCCTGCTGGGGAAAAGCGACCGCCGTATTAACCAAAGCGGGACTCCAGGACCCGTCGCATGACATCGGCCGGTGCCGGCTGTTTCGTCCACAGTTCGAATTGCAGCACGGCTTGATTGAGGAACATCTCCAAACCGGAAATCGTCCGGCAACCGGCCGCCTTCGCTTCCTGCAGCAACTTCGTTTCGCGCGGATTGTAGACAATATCCATCACCGTCAGTTCGGGCCTGAAGAGATTCGTCGGCACACAGGACTCCTCCACACGAGGCGACATCCCGACCGGTGTGCAATGAATCAAGGTGCGCACGTGCGGCACCCAGTTCCGAAGCATGTCGAGCGTGAGCGGGCCATCCTCGATAGGGATGTTCGTCTTGTCTCGCAAATCCTTCACCAATCTCTGCCGCTCAGTCTCTTCGATCCCGAGTATCGTCAACCCGGCGATGCCTGTCCCCGTTGCCAGCGCAAAGGCAATCGCTCGCGCTGCGCCCCCGGAGCCCAGGATCAAGACCCGATGCCCGTCGAGCAACGCCCCGCCTTCTTTCAACGCGCGCAACGCCCCCGACGCGTCCGTGTTGTAGCCCTTGAGCTTGCCCTCTTCCACGACGATGGTATTGATCGCTCCGATATGCTTGGCGGTGGGCTCGACTTCATCGAGAAACGGAATGGCCGCCACTTTGTGAGGAATCGTCACGCTGAATCCTCGCGCATTCCCCAAGGCCCGCACCCCTTTCAGCGCATCGCCGAGGGCTTCCACCCGAAACGCCAGGTAGACCAGATCCAGCCCCATCTTCTGAAAGGCCGCATTGTGAATCGCCGGCGAGAGGGAATGTTCGACCGGATTGCCGATGATGCCGCACCATTGAGTCTGAGTCGTGATGTCCATACGCAAGAACCTTCTACTTCTTGAGCGCGACGTTCAGGGCCACATACTGAGATCCTTGCACCTGATACAGCACCGCCACATGATCGTCTTTCTTCAGATCCTTCACGGCCTTCGCCCCACCGTCGAAATGGGTTTTTTCATTGGCAACGAAGGTAAATCGGCTTCCTCCGCCGTCTTTCTTGACGGCGAATTTTCCGGATGTCGTATCCACCGACATGATCGTGCCCACGAATTCCGTCCCACCCTCCGCTCGGGCCGGCGCCAGGCTTGATTCCAGCACCCCGTACAAGACGGCAGCCAAAAAGAGGACCGGGATTATAACCGCGTTGATACGTTGCACGGCGCTCATGATCGCCTCCTTGCTTCCGGCGACTCTGTGTCGCAGCATCCGTCCGGAGGTCGTCGTCCCAGGCCGCGACAGGCCGTCGCCTTCTGTTCCTTACCCCTTGCTGATGGTCATGCCGCCATCGATAGGGAACGTCGCTCCGGTCACCCAGGTAGCCTCGTCTGATGCAAGGTAGAGCGCCATCTTCGCTACCTCTTCCGGCTTGCCGGGCCGACGGATGGCGTACTGGGCCATGATCGGTTCCAGGCTGGCAGGATCGGCCATTAAAGGCGCTGCCATGGGCGTGTCCACCAGACCAGGATTCATGACGTTGCAGCGGATGTTGTCCTGCGCGTAATCGACCGCGATGGACCGCGTCAACGAGTCCAGGCCGCCTTTGGACGCGGCATAGGCCGACAGACCGCGAATCCCGACCAGGCTCGCCACGGTGGAAATGTTGATGATCGAGCCGCCCCCGCCCTTCAAGAGTTCCGGAAGCACGGCGCGGGTCATCCGGAAGACTCCCGTGAGATTGATGTCCAACACCTTCGCCCAGGTGGCATCGTCCGTTTCGTGGAGCCGCTTGCCGAAATCGCCGATTCCGGCGTTGTTCACCAGAATATGCAACTTGCCGAAGGTGCGCAGGGTCTGCGCGACCACATCCTGCACGTGGGCCTCATCCGTGACGGATCCGACCACCGCGAGTGCGCGCCCTCCGTTCACCCCGATGCCCTTCACCACCCGGTCGAGCTCTTCCTTCCGGCGACCGGTGACCACGACGGAGGCGCCTTCATCCGCGAACAGCTTGGCGATCGCCTCCCCGATTCCCGCATTTCCGCCGGTAATGATGGCCACTTTCCCCTGTAACCGATTCATGTCTGTGCGTCCTCCCCCTCGTGCGCTTCGTCATCCTGCTCGCCGGCTGCCTCCGCCTCGACCGGTTTGCTCGGACGAGACCACCAGCCCTCTTCGACCTTTCTTGCGACGGTCAGGAAACCCGAATGCGCCACCATGCGATGATCGGGCCGGACACTCCGCCCCTGAATCGACCAGGTCCGCAACAACGTTTCAAAGGTTTCGATCATGCCGAATACCGACGTGCGCTCCAACGCATCCACGGTTTGCATCACCTGTGGGATGGTCGGCACGAAACTCAAATAAATGCCGCCCGAGCGCAGCACTTTTGCCGCATGCGGCACCACCTGCCAGGGTTCCGGCAAATCCAGCACCAGGCGATCGAACAAGCGGCCGTCTTCCAGCACATCGATGCCCTCGTAGGCATTCTTGCGGCAAGGCATGAGGGTGGACACCGGCCCCATATACCGCTCGATGTTGGTTAATGCCGTCCGGGCAAAATCGTCCCGAGCTTCGTACGTAACGACCAGGCCGGTCGGCCCCACGGCACGCAACAACGCCATCGTGAGCGCTCCGGATCCGGTTCCGGCCTCGAATACCCGCGCGCCGGGATAGACATCCGCCCACATCGGGATCAACGACAGGTCTTTGGGATAGAGCACCTGCGCCCCGCGAGGCATTTTCAGGACATATTCCCCGAAGGTCGGCCGTAGCGCGAGAAACCGTTTGCCCTTCGAGAGGGTCACCACGGTGCCGTCCGGCTTGCCGATGAGCTCATCGTGCGGAATCGTTTCGCCGCTGAAGTGATAGATATCCCCGGCTTTCAATGTCAGGGCATATTGCCGGCCCTTTTTGTCGACCAGATGAACACGTTCGCCGTTTTGTAGTTGTGACATAGTCCGGCATTCTAGGAGACTGCCGACGGGTTTTCAACCGAATCACCGATGACGCTCTTCCGGCAAGCCGCTTCGTCGCGCCTCTTGACACTGCAAGGAGCGGCCCTATCTCATCTCATGGGCAATCCGGATTGCCCCTTGTCTCGTAATACCACTGAGTGACTGAGTCGAGAGCAGGGACGAACGACGGTGAATCCTTTTTTTACCCCCCTGTCTCTAATGATGTAGCGGACCAGGCAGCCTCTCCAAGCTGTACCATAAGCGAACCTCCCCAGGACGGGGAAGAGGGGTGACAACAATGAAAGATGCGCTCGCGATTCAAGACGATACAGACCCGACGGTTGCGGCTGAGGTGGACCCGGATGCCGATGACCCTGAAGCCAGCACGCTGCTGGACAGCATCGTGCAAGGCGACCAGGCGGATACCGAAGTCGACTCCGAGGACAGGGCGCCTGAGAAGCCTGCGCGCTCAGCCTCTTCGCCCTTTCTCCTGGAATCCCTCTACTTCCGTTCGTTCGGCGAACGCGCTCTGCTCGAACGGGATGAAGAGATTGCCCTGGCGAAACAACTTGACCTCGGCACACGCCAAATCCGGCAGACCCTTCAACAAGCGGTCAAAGCCGGCCGCCGCCTGAAACGAACCGACCGCACAACCGAGTGCCTCCAGACACTCAATACCGTGCGCCGTCTGAGCGGTCTCTCGGCGACCGCGCTCAATCAAGCGGAACGTGCACTGGAAGATCTTCAACTGGACGCCACCACCGGTGGCAGGGTTCCGGCCTCGGTCCGCAAGGAACTGGATGCAGCCTTGACACAATTGAAAGCCTCACGCATCACCCTGGAAACGGCCAAAGACGAGCTGGTGCGCTGCAACCTTCGCCTGGTTGTGAATGTGGCCAAGCATTACACCGGACGCGGCCTGACCCTGTTGGATCTGGTCCAGGAGGGCAATATCGGATTGATGAAAGCCGCCGAACGGTACCAGCACCGGAAGGGGTTCAAGTTCAGTACCTATGCGACGTGGTGGATCCGGCAGGGCATCACCAGATCCCTGGCCGATCAGTCACGCACCATCAGGATTCCTGTGCACCAGACGGAAGCTTCGAACCGCATTCTCCGAGCCTCGCGCCGTCTCGTCCAACAGTTAGGACGACAGCCACGCCTGGAAGAAGTGGCCTCCACCATGCGCATGCGACCGGATCGCCTGCATGAGACCATTCAGGCCTTTCAGGAGCCGGTGGCGCTGGAGCATCGGGTCGGAGATGGCGGCACGGAGCTCGGCGAACTGCTCCCGGACCAGCAGGCGGTCCCGCCAGACGCCCATGTGAACCGCACGGAGCTCACTCGTGAAATGGACCGCATTCTCGGCACCTTGACCCCCAGAGAGCAAACCGTCATCCGGTTGCGGTTCGGGATCGGGGAAGACCAGGCGCGTACACTGGAACAGGTCGGGCAGCATCTGTCGGTCACTCGCGAACGGATTCGGCAGATCGAAGCCAAAGCTCTGAAGAAACTCAAGACCCCGATGGTCAAGGAAATGTTCGCGGCCATCAAGTAACCACGGCAGGCTTCACATAGCAGCGCGATACGGGCGAGGGTGACACCTCGCCCGTGTTGTTTTAGCCGCGCTTTCGCCATGCATCCTATTGTGAGAGAATGCGGCAACGGAGGAACGGCTCCCCCCTATGCTGACAGCCCCCTATAGTCGCCACTCTGCCGCCCGACCCCATCGGACACGATGGCTCGTCTGGGGACTTCTTTCCTGCTCCATCTTTATTCTCTGCACGCCGGTGAACGGCGCCGGCCATCCCACCAGTGATTCGACCTCACTCACAGAACTATCGGTACCCGCCGTCGTGGCAAAGGTCCGTCCGTCGGTCGTGACCGTGCTCACGCGTGGCATTCCCCAGGGAGGCTCCCAACACGGGGCCCCGCCGGGCTCCGGCTCCGGCGTGATCCTCGATGCCGGCGGATACATCCTGACCAATAATCACCTGGTGCAGGGCGTGACCAGCGTCGTGGTGGGACTCTCAACAGGCCGGCTCACACCGGGACGAGTCGTCGCTCGCGATTTTCTGCTCGATCTCGCCCTCGTCAGAATCACCGCTCCGGATCTGGTTCCGGCCGAATTCAGCCGGCGCACCTCCTTTGAAATCGGTGAAACCGTGATCGCCATCGGGAACCCCCTCGCCCTGAAGGGAGGCTCCACCGTCACGGTCGGCGTCATCAGCGCACTCGATCGCTCGGTGCTCACGCCGGAGGGAGAGACCCTGTACGATCTGCTCCAAACGGATGCCGCGATCAACCCGGGAAACAGCGGCGGCCCGTTGGTCGATCGATACGGTCAGGTCGTGGGCATCAATGTCGCGATCGCTCCTTCCGCGCAGGCCATCAGTTACGCCATTGCCATGGAGGCGGTGACGCCCCATCTTCAATCCATGATGGATCGCGGCTCCGTCCTGCGGCCGGACCTCGGCTTGATACCGCTGACGATCACCCCGAGTGTCGCCGCGAGCTTCGATCTGGAGAGTGACCGGGGCATCCTCGCGCTCTCGGTGGATCCGGCCAAACCGGCCGGGCGAGCCGGATTGCAATCCGGGGATGTGGTGACCGCCATCGATAACCATCCGCTCTACAACATCGGAGATTTCTGGCACGCCGTGAGTCGCGCAAGCGACCAGATGTCGTTTCAAATCACCACGCAAGGGAAAGCCGGCACGGGCACCATTACTGTGTCACGACCCGGTCCGGCAGGGCCGTAACCTATGAAACTCGATCAGCCCATCCAGACGGAATCCGCGCACCCGATCTCGAAGGTGCCTGCACAGGCTCAGCCGCCCCGAGCGGGCATCCTGATACGCTGCGAGCCCCTCCCCTACGAGATAGCCTGGAGTCTGCAGCGTGCCTGCCGGACTGAGCGTGCGGCCGACCGTTGCGAGGATCTGCTCCTGCTCCTGGAACACCCTCCCGTGTTTACCGTGGGCCGCACGACGCAAGACCAGCATTGGCCGGGAGAGAGCCGCCTGACGCAGGAATCAGGCATCCCCGTGATTCACACGGAGCGCGGCGGGTCGATCACCTACCACGGACCGGGCCAGTTGATCGGCTACCCCGTTCTCCGCCTTTCCGATTTCTGTGCCGGACCGAAGGCCTATGTGCAGCGCCTGGAAGAGGTAATCATCGACACCTTGGCCGAGTGGGGGATTGCCGGACATCGCCGGGAGCGCCTGCCTGGAGTATGGGTCGGAGGGGACGACCCGTCGAAAATCGCCTCGATCGGCGTGCGCATTTCGCAAGGCGTCACGACGCATGGTTTCGCGCTGAATGTCTGCCTGGACCTGGCGCCGTTTTCTCACATCGTCCCCTGCGGAATTGCCGACTGCCGAGTGACATCCATGGCGGCACTCGTAGGAGAAGCGCCCGAGATGGGCACAGTCCAGGAGCGGCTCGCCGCCAATTTTGCTCAACGGTTTCATCTGGACTGGACCGCACACATCGGACCGGACCGGTTCATGGCTTTGATGGAGACATCACCGGCGACGACTCAGGAACCTTTCTCTCCGCGCGCTACTCACCAGCAAGGAGTCACGTGATGAACGAATTCGATACCCACACCTTTCGGCTTGCCGTCGCCCAGTTTAACGAAGCGGCAGAATCCATGCGCCTCGACACCAACCTGCGTGAGCGCTTAAAACTGCCGCAACGCTCCCTGCTGGTCAGCATACCGGTGAAGATGGACGACGGGCATGTGGAAGTGTTTACCGGATACCGCGTCCAGCACGATTCCGCGCGAGGCCCCTGCAAGGGCGGCATCCGGTATCATCCGGACGTGAATCTTGGCGAGGTGGCCGCGCTGGCCATGTGGATGACCTGGAAATGTGCCGTGGCGGATCTTCCCTATGGCGGCGCGAAAGGCGGCGTGAAGGTGGATCCAAAAAAGCTGTCCCGCGGGGAGCTGCAACGCCTGACTCGTCGGTACGCGGCGGAAATTTTCCCGTTGATCGGCCCGGACAAAGACGTCCCGGCACCCGATGTCGGCACGGACCAGCAGGTCATGGCCTGGATCATGGATACCTACAGCCAGCAGGTCGGCTATGCCGTGCAGGGGGTCGTCACCGGCAAGCCGTTATCGATCGGCGGCAGCCTGGGCCGGGAGGAAGCGACCGGTCGCGGTGTCTCCTACGTCACACTGGAAGCCTTGCAGCACCTGAAACTGGACGTCTCCAAAGCGACCGTCGCCGTTCAGGGGTTCGGCAATGTCGGATCGAATACCGCCCTCATCATGCAACAAGCGGGCGCCCGGGTCGTGGCCGTGAGCGACGTCGGCGGCGGATTGTACAACCCGAAGGGCCTGGACATTGCCGACCTGCTCCATCGCTATCGTGACAAGCACGAACCATTGCGCGAGATCAAGCTGGGCGAGTCGGTGACCAACGAAGAATTGCTGCAACTCGATTGCACGGTACTGGTTCCAGCCGCGCTCTCCGAGCAAATTACCCAGGCCAATGCATCCAAGTTGCGCTGTAGAATTCTGGCGGAGGGCGCGAACGGGCCGACGACGCTGGAGGCCGATCGCATCCTGACCGACAAAGGCGTGTTTATCATTCCCGACATTCTGGCGAATTCGGGCGGAGTGATCGTCTCCTACTTTGAATGGGTGCAGGACGTGCAGCGCTTCTTCTGGAAAGCCAAAGATATTCAAGACCGGCTGCAAGACATCATCACCAGTGCCTTTCATCGAACCCTGCGGTTCTCCGTGGAGAAACGGACGACGATGCGCATGGCCGCGTTGATATCGGGCATCGATAAGGTAGCCCAGGCGCATCTCCAACGCGGCCTCTACCCTTAGACGACAGAATGCCGAAGACCTCGCTCATGCCATGACACGGTACATACTCGCGGCGATCGCCGGGATCTGGATGGCCGACGGCCTCGCCTTACTGACGGTCCCCCTGCTCGTCATCCAAAGAGTTCAGGAGTCCCTCCTGCACAGCCCACAACTGCTCCGCTGGGAGGCTGCCGGTATCGGCCTCGGGGCTCTTCTGATCCTCTGGTCGGGGCCGATTCCCTATCAGCCGTTGTGGTGGATCACCGGCGGCGCCATGATCATCAAGGGCGGCTTCCTCACATGGGGACCCGCCGCATGGCGCACGCCGCTGCTGGATTGGTGTTTCGCCCGCGAAGCCATCGACTACCGGTTCTTCGGGCTATGGTTGTGCATGCTTGCCGTTCTGCTGCTGCATGCGTTAGGGTTGCTCCACCGGTAACTACAGCTTACAGCGGGCTTTGATCGAGACCATCGTCATGACTCACCACACCATCGCCTCACTCTGGGAAGAGCACAGCCGAGAGGGCTGGCCGCGTTTTTCCAGCCCGAACGAAGGACAATTGATGACGCTGGATACCGTCATCGGAGGATGCGCCGTGTTTTACCTCGACGGGCAGACTGAAATGGACAGTCAACGCATCGCGATACTCCAGGACTGCGTCGCCGACCTCGATACCTTGCTCGATGACCTGACTGAAGATAGCTTGGGCTACTTTCAACGACTCCGCCGACTCGCGGCCGCCCTCGTCCAGTTGAATCAAGCGACCTAACCGCGACACCGCGAGGAGCAGCGGGGACCGACCGGTAGGCCTGCCCCCGCTGTGTGTTCCCTACGGCACCTCGACGATATCTTTCTTCATCGGACCGAGAAGCCCCAACAATTCGCCTTTCTCACCGGCCGGCACGTTAAACTTGTCGAGCGCGGCGACAAGATCCTGAACCAGGGCTCCAAAGTCCGCACTGCTGATTTGCATCCCCAGGTGCGTACTTTTCATATCACGGCCACGATAGCTGCAGGGGCCACCCGTCGCGCCGCACACTTGATCGACCAAGTGTCCCTTCAACTTGGGGATGTCCGTCGTAGCAAAACGGCTGTTAATCCGCCCATCCGCCGCCACATTGGCCACAAATTGATCGACCACCGCCGTAATGGCAGGCTTTCCTCCCAAACGGTCATAGAGGGACTTTGTTGCCGTCACACCGGCCGCCGGGCGCCCGGCTCCGTTCAGGCTCCCGGTATCCGCGCAACCGGCCAGCACCGCCAGTGCACTGAGTACAATCGCCCCCACTCCAACACTTTTCGATACCATCATCCGCCCCCCCTTGTAATAAGTGACCGACTGCTGGCCCTCCCGACCCACCATGAACCGAGATTTTCAATCAGTCGCACCGGTTGACCCCAGACGATAGGGGAGATATGATCTATTCGTCTAATATATTGTTTTCATATGTCCTATAGCTGCTACCTATAGCTGGAATTAGAACCGTCATGGAATTACGTCAAATTGAGTATTTTATGGCCGTGGCGGCCCACCAAAACTTCAGCCGCGCGGCAGAGCATGTCCATGTCTCCCAACCTTCTTTATCGATCCAAATCGGTGGCCTCGAAAAGGAACTGGGCACACGCCTGTTCGACCGGCTCGGACGGAAAGTCGTCCTGACTCAGGCCGGCGAGTTGTTCCACGTGCATGCGGAGCGGGCTTTGCGGGAGTTGGATCAGGCCGAGCAGGTGGTGCAGGAGCTGCTAGGCGCAAAACGGGGCCGCTTGGTGGTGGGCGCACTCTCGACGGTCAACTCCTACCTCATTGCCCCACTGGTATCCCGATTCAAACAACGCTTCCCCGACATTCACTTGCAAGTACATGCCCAGGCCTCGGCAGATGTCGTGAGTGGGCTGCTGTCGAATCGCCTCGACATCGGGATCTGCTTACTGCCGCTGACGCATCCACAACTGACGACCGTCCCGCTGCTTGAAGAACGATTGGCCCTCGTGGCCCCGGCAGGCATGAACATCGGGAAACGTCGTGCGCGCATGCAAGACCTCGCACGGCTTCCCCTGGTCCTCATGCCGGTCGATTATTGTCTGCGCAAAATGGTCGAAGCCGAATGCGCCAAGGCGGGTGTGCATCCGCAGGTGGTGCTGGAAATGAGTTCACCCGAAGGAATCCTTCAGGCTGTGGCGGAGGGAACGGGAGCCACGATTCTTCCCGAGCTCTACGTCCGCTCGCGACTTCCCGGAATGGATCTACAGCTGATCGATCTCTACGATCCCACTCCCCGTCATGCCGTCGGCTTAGCATATCTCACGAAGCGACACCGCGGACTGGCCGCTGAGGAGTTTGCAGCGATCTGCCACACGACCATGCGGGACCTGCAGTCCGATCCCGAACGGTCCAGGCGGAACCGGCCAAGAAGGCGTGCGGCAGGACAGAAATAGCATCCCCTCAATCCGCTCACCGCTCCAACTGAAAGACCGGCCGCGACCTTGAAAGTCAGACTGCCCCTTGGATAGAATGCCATGTTTCCTAAGTCATCCCCCCGAAATCCTATACCAACTGTCAGAACGGTGTGAGTTCTGAGGATCTGTTCCAAGGAGGCCTTCATGATGCAACGCAAGTGGGCGTTCACAGCCTTGATGGCGACGATGGGATCCCTTTACCTCGCTGCCATGGTGAATGCCGGGCCTTATGAACTCAGCAAGGACGACTTGACCGATCCCAAGGGGATTGCGAGCCAGGATGTGTCCCTCTTTGGAATCAAGTTGGGGGATGATGAAGGAAAGGCGCTAGACGGGCTGGTCAATGAAAAGATCCCCGGCATCAAGGCCGAGCAGGAGGCGACGTTTATTTTCCTGCTCGATCAACGCAAACCGACCGGCCCGATGGCCGGGGTCCGAGTGCAGGACGGGAAAGTCGATCTCATTTTCATCAACAACCGCTTTGCTTATAAAACTCGTGGGATCTTCCGCAACGTCCTCAACAGCGAGAGTCCGGATGATGTGCGCAAGTTGCTCGGCAAAGAGGATTACGGTGATGAAAACGTCATGGGCGCAATACTCGCCTATGACAAGCAGGGCTTCCAGGTCAACTATCTCGGAAAAGATGTGAACGTGGAGTTCTCGCTCCCCCACTAAGACTGCCCGGTCGTCTGTTCAGCTCCGCCGTTACGTGTCCCCTCACCACCTCAAGCCATGAAGACCTGTGCCCATCTTCCGACGGGCACAACCTTGCCCCGCTTGCCACAGCAAGACCGATAGTTGCGAAGCAACCTGACGAAAACCAGCGGAAGTTACCGGACAAGACCGGCCCGGCTGTCACTAAGCCGCAGGCCGTAGTTGATGAGGCTTGTCGCCGTGTTCCAGCGACGCTTGGAATTGAGAATGACGAGCAGCAGGTCGCTGCCGTCTTGGGAAACTTTTGCGATGAGGCATCGCCCGGCTTTGGACGTGAAGCCCGTCTTGACGCCCTGCACTCCTGGAATACGACCCAGGAGCCGGTTGGTCGTGCGCAGGACGTAGGCCCGATGCTCATTGATCGGCATGATGATCTCCCGCTCTTCACGCACCAATTCCTTGAATACGGGGTGGTGCAGGGCGATCTCGCTCAGTTTCGCCAGATCTTCTGCCGTCGAATAATGTTCCGGCGCATCGAAGCCGCACGCGTTGCTGAAATGGGTATTGTGTAATTCGAGCGCCGCGGCCTTGGCATTCATGAGATCGACAAACCGGGCCTCATCCCCGCCGACATGCTCACTGGCTGCCAGGCAGGCATCATTTGCAGACACGATCAACATGGCCTTCAACAAGTCTTCCAGCCGAAAAATCTGACCGGTCCGCAAGCGCAGGTGCGTCTTGTGTGCGCGCGCGGCCTTGGGGCTGACCGTCACCTCGTCATCCAGATGGCCATACTCCAGGATGACCAGGGCCGACATGATCTTGGTCAGACTGGCCGGCGACAACCGCTTTTCACTTTCAAATTGGTAGAGGGTGGTTCCCGTCTTGAGCTCCTTGAGCAGAATGCTATGCGCCGGAACATGCCGCCACCGGAGACTATGATTCGCTTGCTTGGCGGACGGAACCGGCCGCGGATCGAAGGGCACCGTAATGACTTCATCGTCGACGTCGCTGTCGAGGGCCAGCGCCTGACCGCTCCAGAGGCCGAACAACAGAGCCAGGATTCCGAAGGCACCGATCGAAAGGGTTCGATGTAAACGATTCATGGAGAGGGTCGCACTTTCTTGTGACGGACAGACGGAGTCTGACGTTCACAGGGTATAGGTTTCTCGAACCTTCGTGCCACGCAGGCTACTGGAGATCACCTTATGAAAGAATCGGAGCAAATCGGCGAGATCGATCCAGAATCCGCAATTCAGGCAACGGGCATAGAGACGCCGATTCATGAGCGTGTAATGCCGCTCCACCATCATGAATCCTTTGCATTTCAGGCAGTGCATCGCCCACCCCTTGCCCCTTCGAATCGGTGTCGTGGTCGACCCAGCGCATCTCAGGCCGATACCGACGTCGTCACTGTATTTAGCGGAGTCGATTGAGGATCAGGGCAAGGCAGCCGGCCAACAACCCGCCCCCGAAGACCGTGGTGCTAAAGGAGAGGATCGCGCCCGAACTTCCCGCCGGGTTGGTCCCTGAGACCAGATCGCGCACCCCACCCTGAACCATCAAGACTGCCAGCGTCGTCAGGCAGCCCATGCAAAACCACCACAAAAACGATCGCACGAGCCCCCGCGTTAGTAGCCGAAGATAGCGCAGACCCTTGTCCGGCAACCTTTTCGAACTCTATCCGAGCCCTATTGAGGTGTCAAGCAAACTGCCTATCTCCTCTTCGGTTGAACCGGCGCAAACCTGAATCGCTCCTATTCGCCCAGGCGACCGGCCTGGGTTTGTCTCTTTCGCCCGTGATGCAGGAACACCGACACACTACCCGCGCCGTTATCGGCCGTCACCAGACCAGGCTCTTCCATGTTATCGGCAGAGACACGGTAACTCGCCACGGCAAAGGGTCCGTTCCTCGTACGGTAGTTGCGAGGCGGATAATGAAACGTGCCGTCGCCTCGCCCGAAGAGAATGGAGAGATCGGTCGATTGCAGATTCACGATGGCCACATCCGCGATATGATCGCCGTCGAAATCGTGCGCCGCTCCGAAATTCGGACTGGCATCGGCGCCGGAATCCTTGCCGGGCCGGAAGGTGGCATCGCCATTGCCCAAGAACGTCGTGAAGCTGTCCCCTTCGCCGTTGATGACTAACAGATCGGGCAGGTGATCATTATTGAAGTCCGCGAAGCTAACGCCAAGCGGACGTCGCCCTGTCTTATAGTCTTTAGGATCCCGAAACGTTCCGTCACCGTTGCCGATCCACACAGATACGGCACTCAACATCGGTCCACCATTCGTCACGACCAAATCCGGCTTGCCGTCCCGATTGAGGTCTTTTAGTGCTACGGAGGTGGGTGTATCGCCGTATTCATATTGAACGCCGGGACGAAAGTTTCCACCGGCGCTCCCGAGAAAAATCTTCACTTTGTCGTTACGCAACGCCACGGCCAAATCGGGATGCCCATCACCGTTCACATCTTCGCTGAATACAGAGACCGGCGTGCGATGGACCGGATACTGCGGCCCATCTTCGAACTTCCCGTTGCCTCGTCCGAACAGGATCGACACCTGATCACTCCCCGAGCAGGCAAGCACCACATCGAGCTGGTCATCGTGATTAAAGTCGTTGATGGCCAGGGAGCGGGGCTCCTGACATACCTTCACCTGAACCTGATCTCGAAACGTGCCGTCGCCGTTGCCGAACAGCAGCGAAATCGTATTGCTCGATATGTTGGTCGTGATCAGGTCCGTGATTTGGTCGCGATTGAAGTCGGCCGTGGTGACGGTGGTCGGATTCTTACCGACCGGGTAACTGGCAAAGTAGTAAAAGGGGTCGGGTGGAACGTAGGGATCGGCCTTCGAACAGGCGGAAAGCATGATGAACCCGGCCAATAACAGCAGTCCGACACCGAAAAACGACCGAATCTTGATGCCCCGACGGTCGGCGGTCATATCCATCTCGATGAAAAAGGCATGACATTCCGGCCAAGTCCATGCTTCGCCGCTCCCGGTTCTCATCCGTTGGGCGGAGTATACAGAGGCCCCTCGGGCTTCGCAACGAATGGCCGGCTCCGAGAACATGCCGCCCGAGAACACGACTACTTGCCGAATGGGCTCGAGCATCTAGGCCTTTCGCCCCTTTGAAAACTTGGAAAGCCTTAGGCTACAATGCGGGCCAAGTGTGGAGGAGGTGCCCATGAGCAAGAAAGTCAATATCCCTTTGTCGATGTACGGTGTGGCGGAAGTGTTGAAGTGGTGTATCGATCGCAATAACGGCCGCGTCAGCGGTGTCGATACGGATGGATTTAAGAAAATGCAGGCGCTCCTGACGGAGAAGCCGACGTCGAATGATTACTTGACACTGGATCAGTTCTGGAAGAAGCAAGTCATGTTGGAACTGACGGAAGACGAGGTGTCGACCATCGACCGCTGTCTCTACGATATTCCAAACTTTGACAACGAACCGCTCCCGCAGATTCGGCACAAATTCTGGCCTGACGCCGTCGGAGCTCACTAAGCCCCGTATCCGCAATCGACCACAATTTTCCAGCAACCCACAGAACGTCGTGCTCTGTGGGTTGCTGCGGGATTGTGCTGTTTGAGATCACACGCCCTACGCTCCACTCACACCTTCCCTTCCGAAGGAGACTGTGCGTAGTCGCCGCCATCCTGCGATAGCCTCAAACATGTTGATGTGATTGTTGGCGGGGAATAGGCCCGTCCAGCCACGCGATGAGGCAGAACGGGCCCCAGATCGACAGGGTCTGAGAAACCGAAACAGATTGATGTTCCTGCTTTAGAGCGGCCCCTCTCCTTTGAGAAACTTCCGGAATCGCCCCATGAGGTCGGCGCCAAGGGTGCCGCCTTCCGGCTTTTTAACCTCGGGATCACTGAAGTGTGAGCGGATTTCCTGCAGGCGTTTTTCCGCCTGATCGTTCCCCTGCAGCCGCTTGGTTTTTTGGAGCGCGGTGTCGAAGGCATCGAAGGTGAGTTCGTTATAGCCGAACGACCGGATGCGCTTCACAGCCTTCATCATGGCCTGATTGCGGAATGTCGTGAGGTGCTCAGAATCGACCTCTTTCAACCCCAACTTGCGGGCTCGACGTTCGGCTGCCTTGCGGATCCCGCTGCGCACGAAATCCGGTGAGGTTTGCAACCGCTTCCAGGCCTCATCGCTCCAGGCGACACGTTCCTGCGGGGCCTCCCACAACTGCACCGCGGTCTGCTCATCGATTCTGGTGAACCCCTTCTCTCGCGCCAGCTCTTCGGTATCATGCCGGATCATGTCGCTCACGAAATCCATGGCAATCGGCGGGGACTCCTTGATCTTCTGCTGCAAGAGCGCCAACGCGCCTTCGGACCATTCCAGTGGAGCCGCCTCCCGCTCGCGGATCTCACCCAAGGCCTCGACCTTCTCAAAGAGATCGACATTGACCTCCATGTGGCCGCCTTTGCGGGCGATCTCGTCGGCGATTTGATTGATCATCCCGCGCATGAACTCCGGCACGGCCGCCAGGCGTTCCTTCGCGGCCGCGGTCCAAGGCAGCTGTCCCTTGGCCATTTGATCGGCAGCCTCAGCCATGCCGCCCTCACCGCCCATGGTCCCCATCATCTGACCTTTGAACTGATCGAGGATTTCTTCGGTGATTTCGGGATAGCCCAACTCTCGCGCCTTTTTCTCAGCCAGGCGGCGGACCATTCCTCGCAAAAACATGGGAGCACGCTCCATTCGCTTGAGCGCGCCGTCACTCCACCGAACCTCTGGGGCTGTTATATTTGAGGACTCTGCCACGGTATCACTCCTGTTACTTATTGAGTAATTCCTTCAGTTCCTTGCCTGCCTTGAAGAATGGCACACGCTTGGCCGGCACCGCAACGGTCGCACCGGTTTTCGGATTACGACCTTCCTTCATCCGCCGGGCGCGGAGACGAAAACTCCCGAACCCTCGGATCTCCGTCTTATTCCCGTTCCGCAGCGAGTCGCGAATACAATCGAATATCGTGTTCACCACGATCTCCGCCTGCCGCTTCGTCAATGTCGTGACCTGCTCCGATACCCGCTCGATAATCTGCGCTTTGGTCATCGTCCCTCTCCTCGTGGGTGGGGCTTACGCACGGATGAATTGCTGCGTGGCCTTACCGATGCGCTCCGGCCGTTCAGAACGCCATCAGGTATTTCAGTTTGACGCCGGTATTCAACTCCAGCTTCGGAAACACCGACGACCAACGTGATTCGATGATATCCCGAAATGAAAACCGCTTGCGAGGCTCCACCACTTTCGGTTCACCTTCCATACCGGCAATGTCCGCCGCGATGTGGATGGCATCGTCCAGATCGCCCAGTTCATCGACCAGCCTCGCCTCTTTGGCCTGGCGTCCGGTGTAAATCCGCCCATCCGCCAGCGGCTCCACATCCGACACCTCTAACGACCGCCCATCGGCCACGGCTTGAATGAACTGGTGGTGGACATCGTCCATCACCGACTGCAGGAGCTTGCGTTCCTCATCGCTCATCTTCCGCAACGGGGACCCGACATCTTTGAAGCGCCCGCTCTTGATGACCACCCCTTCGACCCCGACCTTTTTCATCAGGCCTTCGAAGTTGGCCATTTCCATGATCACGCCGATACTCCCGGTCAACGTGCCGGGATTGGCAATGATACGGTCCGTCGCCGCGGCGATGTAATAGCCTCCGGAAGCAGCAACCGTCCCCATGGAGGCGATCACCGCCTTATTGCTCTTGTTTTTTACCCGCTTCACCGCATCGTGAATTTCCTGAGACGGCACGACGCCGCCGCCGGGACTGTCGATGCGCAACACGATCGCCTTGACCAGCGGGTTCTCGCTGTATTGCTTCAACTCGCTGATGGTCGCTTGTGCATCGAGGATCACGCCCTCGATGCGAATGAGGGCCACACGATCCTGGCTTGAGAAATCGAGGTCGGGGAGGAGCGCGTTCAAGAGAATCAACGCTCCTCCCCCGATCACGATGCCCCAGAAGATACGGCGCAGCAGGCTCCGCTGTGGTCTCACCGCCGTGTCTGCTTGTGGCCCCATGCGGTCTCCCGTCACCTAGGCTTCGGAATCGCTCTGGTTCCGCTTCCGACTTTGCTTGGCCGCACGACCCAGGGTTTGATCGATCCCGCCCTGAGAGGCGTGGAACTCATCGACCTGGCGCCGATCGGAATCCATCTGCTGATCGCGCAAGCTGAGCGCAATTTTCCGCTCATCGCGATCTACCTTGATGATCTTCGCCGTGACGTCATCGCCCGGCTTGAACTTCTCTTCCATGCGAACGTTCGTATCGAGTCCGACTTCGCTGATATGAATCAAACCCTCGACATCGCCATCGAGCTCGATGAAGAGTCCGAAATCGGCGATCTTACTGACCTTGCCGGTGATGCTATCGCCGACCCGATACTTGTTGGGAATCTGTTCTTCCCACGGATCGCGCGATAATTGCTTATACCCCAGCGAGAGGCGCTCCTTTTCCTTGTCGATACGAATAACCACCGCATCCACCTTCTGGCCCTTCTTGAAGAGCTCCGACGGATGCTTGATGTGCTTCGTCCAGGACATGTCGGAAATGTGGATCAGCCCGTCGATACCTTCTTCCAATCCGACGAACGCACCGAAATCGGTCAGGCTTTTCACCTTTCCTTCGATCCGCGTGCCGGCCGGGTACTTCGCCTCGATCATGTCCCACGGATTCGGCGCCGTCTGCTTCATGCCGAGCGAAATCTTCCGGCTTCCCGGATCGATGTTCAGTACGGCGGCTTCCACCTGATCGCCGACAGAGACGACGCGCGACGGATGCCGCACTTCGTGCGTCCAGGACATCTCGGACACGTGGACCAATCCTTCCACGCCGGGCTCCAACTCAACGAAGGCGCCGTAGTCGGTCAAGCTCACCACGCGACCACGGACGCGCGTGCCCACCGGGTACTTCGCCGCCACACCGGTCCAGGGATCTGCCGACTTCTGCTTGAGGCCCAAGGAAATACGGCCGGTTTCACGATCGTACTTGAGCACGGTGACTTCGACCTTGTCGCTGACCTGGAACAATTCGGAGGGATGCCCCACACGCCCCCAGGACATATCCGTGATGTGCAGCAATCCGTCGATGCCGCCGAGGTCGATAAACGCTCCGTAATCGGTGATGTTCTTCACCGTCCCCTGAATCAACTGACCTTCCTTCAAGGTCGACAACGTCGTCTGTCGGCGACGGTCGCGCGTCTCTTCCAACAAGACCCGTCGGGAAACGACCACATTGCCACGGCGATGGTTGATCTTGATGATCTTGAGGGGAAACGTCTTGCCGACCAGCCCATCGAGATCGCGGACCGGATGCAGATCGATCTGGGAGCCGGGCAAGAACGCCTTGACGCCGATATCGACCATCATGCCGCCCTTGATACGGGAAATGATCTTACCTTCGATGCTCTTTTCTTCTTTATGCAGCGTCTCCAATTCCTCCCAGATTTTCATCTTGTCGGCTTTTTCTTTGGAGAGCACGAGATTGCCGTCCGCGTCTTCACACTCTTCGAGATAGACCTGGAGGCGATCCCCGACTTTCAACCCAGCCAATTCTTCATGCGAGAACTGGTCGGCGGGAATCATGCCTTCCGACTTGTAGCCGATATCGACCACGATCTTGTCCTTGCCGATGGCCACGACCATGCCCTCGGTGATGGTCCCCTCCTCAAAATTACGGAAGGTTTCCTCATACATCGCCGCCAAGGCGTCGCGATCCAGCTTGGGTTCACTCTGCGGTGTGACAGTACTCATGAAAAGGTCCTCGTCCTCCGGCTCGTGCCGGGTGCTGATAGTGAGAAAAACCGAGTCTTACTCAGCGTTGCAAGACTTGGCTGTTGGTGGGGCGGCGGGATCGTGGGGCTGCCCGGCGTTGGCCGGCCATTCCCCCGGCATCGGAACCTGTCCGAGCTCCGCGATCTTCGCCATCACCGTCCGACTGACATGTTGATAAAACGCTTTGCCTTCCAACCGCGCGGCATCCGCGGAAAAGTCCAGCGGTTCTCCATAGGCCACCGTCACGCGACGAAATCTCGGCCACTTGGCGCCGGGCGGCAGCACCTCGAACGTGCCGCCGATATGCGCCGGCACAACCTGACAGCCCGTCTGCGACACGATCACCCCGATCCCCGGTTTGCCGGGCTTCAGCGCACCGGTCATCGTGCGCCCCCCTTCGGGGAAAATGGCGACGGCCTTCCCCTCCTGAATCAACGAGACCGCTTTGCTGAACGCATCGCGATCGAGACGGCCGACCCGTAATGGAATCCACCCCAGGGCCTGCAGCAGGCCGTTGAGCAGCGGCATCGGAAACAAATCGTGCCGCCCCATATACCAGACCCGGCGGGGAATCCCGCACCCGAGCAGCGGGATATCCAGATAACTGGCATGATTCGAGGCAATCAGGAATCCGCCTTGCCGCGGCACAGCCCCGACGGTGCGATACCGGAAGCACAGCCACCCGATGGTGCGAGAGATGACCCACAACAGGCCATACAGTGCCGAGCTCACAATCTTGCCGTGATCACAGCCAGCATGTGCTCAACGACGGCCTCTGCCGGCATACTCGACGTATCGATCCGCTCAGCATCGGGCGCGGGAATCAGCGGCGCCACGGGTCGGGAACGATCGCGATCATCCCGCCCGGTCATATCGCGTTTCGTCTGATCGAACTGAACCGAATGGCCCGCCGCCACCAGCTCACGATGTCGTCGCGTCGCCCGGACCTCCGCATCGGCCTCGAGGAAAAATTTCACATCCGCTTCCGGAAACACCCGGGTCCCGATGTCGCGGCCCTCCGCCACGACACACCCCTCGACGCCGATCTGCCGTTGCACCGGGAGCAGCCATTCCCGAACGGCCGGAATCGCCGAGACCATGGACGCCAGTGCCGTCACTGCGGGCGTGCGCAATTCGCCGGTGATGTCCCGTCCATCCAGCAACACGTGGGATTGCTCGGGGCCACAGGCCATATGCAACGTCGTCTTGGGTAGCAGCGCCGTAATGGCAAGCGGTTCTTCCGGAGTCAATCCCGCGTCACGCACCTTCCACGCAATGGCGCGATACAAGGCGCCTGTATCCAAATAGAGGTATCCAAGCCGCAAGGCCAGAAGTCTGGCGACCGTACTCTTGCCGACCCCCGCCGGACCATCAATGGCGATGATCAACCCGCGCTTCCCGCAGCTGGATGTGCCCGGTTCACCCACGTAATCCTCGCACTATAGACGTTTCACAGAATCAGTCAACAGTTCCAAGAGCTTACGATCGAAGTTCGGGAACGACGTCTCGATGCAAGCCGTGTCCTGAATCTGAGTCGGCTGGGCAGCGGTCAGGGCTCCGATCGCGACGGACATGGCCACGCGGTGGTCGCCGTGACTCGCGCAAGTCGCCCCCGTGAGCGTGCCGTTCGCACCCTTGCGCCCCAGCCCCTGTATCACCATGCCATCCGGCCGTTCCTCGATCCGCGCGCCCATCGCCCGGAGTTCAGCCGCCATCGTCGCGATACGGTCGCTTTCTTTGACTCGCAGCTCTTCAGCTCCGGTGATCACTGTTTCACCCTCGGCCACGGCCGCGGCGACACACAGAATCGGGAACTCATCGATCGTCTGCGGAATCTGTTCCGGCCCGATCTGAACTCCCCGCAGCGGCATCGACCGTACGCGCAGGTCCGCGACCGGCTCCCCGGCCTCTTCACGAGGATTGAGCACCTCGATGTGTGCACCCATCTGACGCAGAATGTCTAACAGCCCGGTCCGGGTTGGATTCATGCCGACCGACAGCACGGTCACATCGGAATCCGGCACAATCGAGGTGCCGACGATGAAAAATGCGGCTGCGGACAGGTCACCCGGCACCACCACGGTTTTTCCACTCCAGCGTATGGAGGGCCGCCCTTCGATCCGAACCGTACACCCGTCACGGTGAAAGGGAATTCCGAAGTAGGCAAACATACGCTCGGTATGGTCACGGGAAAGCCGCGGTTCTGAAATAGTCGTCAGGCCATCGGCATACAACGAGGCAAAGAGCAGCGACGATTTAATCTGGGCGCTCGCGACCGGGGACTCGTACGACATGCCCTTCAACCGGGTCCCGGTGATCGCCAAAGGCGCCAGTTCCCCGCCCTTTCGTCCGGCAATCGTCGCCCCCATGGCTCGCAAGGGTTTCACGACACGTCCCATGGGACGACGTCTGATCGATTCGTCTCCGGTCAGGACCGTGAAGAAATCCTGGCCCGCCAACAACCCCGCCATCAGACGAATGCCGGTTCCGGAATTGCCGCAATCGATCGGGCCGAACGGCTCCGTGAGACCCCACATGCCTTTGCCATGGACCGTCAACCGCTCCGGCGTCTCTTCGATTCGCACGCCCAGCGACTGGAACGCGCGCATGGTATTCAAACAATCTTCCCCGCGACAATAGTCGGTGACCTGGCTCAGCCCCTCGGCGAGGGCCGTCAGGATAATCGCCCGATGGGTAACGGACTTGTCGCCAGGAACCGCAATCGTGCCCTTCAGCGGACGGCCCGGCGTAATAGTTAAGGATGCCATGGCAGCCTAGCTCTTCCCCGATGTGCGAGGGGTGAGTTGTTCCCGTTCATACTTGGCCTGATCCAGTTGCTTCTCGATCCCAGCGGCGTCACCGGCCGCAATCAACCGTTTGAGTTCGCCGAGATGCCGCTCGTACGTCTCGATCAACGACACCACATTGTCCCGGTTCCACAAAAAAATGTCTCGCCACATCTCCGGGGAACTGGCCGCGATTCGCGTGGTATCGCGTAATCCGCCGCCGGAATGGCTGGCCAGATCGAGTTCCGGCAAACCATGGTCACGCACGTCGGCCAGCGCCGTCATCAATGCAAACGCGGCGACATGCGGCAGGTGACTGACGGCACCGAGAATCTTGTCGTGCAGAAAGGGATCCATATCCAACACAATCGAACCCGCGAGTTCCCAGAGAACACGAACCGTTTGAAGCGCCTCCGGATCGGTCTTGGCCGTCGGAGTCAGAATGCAACGCGCCCCTGAGAAAAGAGTCTCTGATCCTGCGGCCACCCCGGTCTTTTCCTTGCCGGCAATGGGGTGCGCACCGACGAACCGCACCGACGGCGGCAACAAGGCCTCCGCGCGTGTCACCAGCTCACCCTTGACGCTGCCCACGTCACTGACAATCGCGCCCGGCTTCAGGCAACCGGCCCATTCCCGTAAATGTCGCTCATAGGTATCCACCGGTGTCGCGAGCAGCACAAAGTCCGCCCCTTCGACGCCTTCGCGCGGATCCGACACATACCGGTCGATGGCGCCCACTTCGACGGCTGTCTTGAGATTTTCAACGCGTCGCCCGATACCAACCACGGAATCCGCCAGCTTCTGACGGCGCAGGATCATCCCCAGCGAGCCGCCGATCAGCCCGACTCCGACAATCGCCACCTGTTTGAAATGTGGTGCCATCATTGAATGAGTGCGTATCTTCAACTCGCCTGCACGGTCGACGATCACGTTCGTAACGGTGATCAGATCGTCCGGTCGACTGCCGCAGCAATTCTCCGCAAATCCCCCATCAACTCCTTGAACTTCGAGGGCCGGATAGACTCTTCTCCGTCGCAGAGTGCACATTCAGGATTGGAATGCACTTCGATCAGGAGCCCGTCGGCACCGGCCGCGATCGCCGCTTTCGACATGGGGGCTACCAAATCCCATTTGCCCGTCGCATGACTGGGATCCACGATGACCGGCAAATGCGACAGACTCTTGAGGGTCGGAATGGCGGCCATATCCAAGGTATTTCGATACTGCGTTTCAAACGTGCGGATGCCGCGCTCGCATAACATGACATTCCGGTTGCCGCGGGACATGATGTATTCAGCGGAGAGGAGGAATTCCTTGATCGTGGCCGAGAGACCGCGCTTCAACAGCACCGGCTTATCGTAGGCCCCGACTTCCTTGAGCAACTCGAAGTTCTGCATGTTCCGGGCGCCGATCTGGATGATGTCGGCCTTCTCAAGAAACAGCTCGATATCGCGGGTGTCCAGGATCTCGCTCACCACCGGCAGGCCGGTCTGTTTTTTGGCTTCGACCAAATAGTCCAGGCCTTCACGCCCCAATCCTTGAAAAGAATAGGGCGAGGTGCGCGGTTTGTATGCACCGCCACGAAGGACGGTCGCGCCGGCCGACTTGACCTCGTGGGCAATACCGACGGTCAGTTCCAACCGTTCGACCGCGCAGGGACCGGCCATAATCGTGATTTTCTTATCGCCGATTTTGACGCCGTTCACGTCAATGATCGTGTTCTCTTTCTTAAACTCCCGGCTGACCAGCTTCCAGGGAGCCAAAATCGGCAGGACACTTTCGACCCCGGGCAATGCGGTCAACGGCTGATTGTGCAGGATGCGATCGTCCCCGATCACCCCGATAATGGTCCGCTCCTGGCCGGCAGAAATATGCGACTTCAGTCCCAACTCGCGAAGCCGGTCGATAATGTGGTCGACTTCCCGCTCCGACGCGTCAGGCTTCAAGACAATAATCATGATCTCGTCTCGCTTTCCTTATCGAGCGGCGCGCGTCACGTCCGCAAGCGCGCTCAGGAACAGTTGATTTTCTTCCGGAAGGCCGATGGTCACCCGCAGCATTCGGCCGTCGATGTGGCGGACGATGATGCCCTTCCGCAACAGCGCGTCGAATACCTCGCGACCATCTCTCCCGACATCGAAATAGAGAAAATTCGTTTCACTGGGCAAGGCCTCGAAACCCAAGGTCAACAAGCCTGCCCGGACCTTGTCCATTTCCGCATGGTTGAGGGCCCGACTCGCGCCCACATGTGCCTCGTCGTCTAACGCCGCCAACGCGGCGCGTTGCGCCATGCTGTTCGCATTGAAGGGTGGACGGATTCGATTCAGGTAGTTCGTAATTTCCGGCGTGGTCATCCCGTACCCGATCCTGAGCCCGGCCAAGCCGTAGATCTTGGAGAATGTCCGCAGCACGATGACATTGCGACCCGCGTTGACATAGTTGAGCGACTCCGGGAATTCCGGATGCCGGACATATTCGTAATAGGCCTCGTCGAACACCACCACCACATGATCGGGCACACGCGCCATCAACGCCGCCACCTCAGCCTTGGTCGCCATGGTGCCGGTGGGATTGTTCGGATTGCACACAAACAGCAGGCGCGTCTTGTCGGTGATGGCCGCTGCCATGGCCGGCAAATCGTGGTGCCAATTCTTCTGCGGCACTTCCACCGCCACACCGTGCGCGGCCTTCACCTCCATCTTGTAAATGACGAAGGTGTGCTCAGCCATCACGGCCTCATCACCCGGCGACAAAAAGGTTCGCGCAAGCAGGCCGAGGATTTCGTCCGAGCCGTTTCCGAGAATGACGTGATCCGGCGTGACTTTCCACCGTTCGGCCAAGGCTCCGCGCAAACGAAACGCCCCGCCGTCCGGGTACCGATGCAGAGTCGGAGCGGTTTCACCCAAGACGGCGAGCGCTTTGGGCGACGGGCCGATCGGGTTTTCATTGGATGCCAATTTGATCGCGCGCGGGAGCCCTAACTCTCGCTGCAGCTCTTCGATAGGCTTTCCAGGAACGTACGGGACAAGGGAGGCGATATCGGGATGCACCTTCAATGGCATGGCGTGACTCGGACCTCTAGGAATAGGCGGGATACGACCCGAGAATCTTCATAAAGAGACAGCGGCTCTTCACCTCTTCGGCCGCCTTCTTGACCCGTTCTTCATCGATATGCCCCTCGATGTCGACAAAGAAAATGTATTCCCACGCCTTCCGGCGGGAGGGGCGCGATTCGATCTTGGTCATGTTGAGGCCATGGGAGGCAAACGGACGCAACAAGTCGTATAGCGCACCCACCTTATCTTTGACCGACAACATCAGCGACGTTTTATCGCGCCCGGTTCGCTCCGGCGCCTTCTGCGACAACACCAGAAAACGCGTGAAGTTGTTGATGTTGTCTTCGATCCGGGCCGTGATGACCTTCAGTCCGTACAACTGGGACGCCAGTTCGGACGCGATGGCTGCAGCCGACGGATCGTCGACGGACAGTTCAGCCGCCCGTGCCGTACTGGCCACTTCGGACACCGGCACGTGAGGCAAATTCGTTTCCAACCAATTGCGACATTGAGCAATGGCATGCGGGTGCGAATAGATCCGCTTGATCTCTCCTGCGACCCCGCTCTTGGACATCAGGTGATGCGCCACTTCCTGCAACACCTCTCCATAGATGAGCAGACTGGAATCGACGAACATATCCAGCGTGTGATTGACCACGCCTTCGGTGGTGTTTTCGATGGGCACGACGCCAAAATGGGCTCGACCACGCTCGACTTCGCTGAACACATCTTTGATGCTGTTGACGGGAATGTATTGGGCAGACGACCCGAACTTCTGCATGCAGGCCATGTGCGTAAAGGTCGCTCGCGGGCCGAGATAGGCGACCTTCTGAGGCCCCTCAAGGGACAACGAGGCCGACATGATCTCTCGATACACCGCCCGGATGGCATCGGTGGGAAAGGGACCGGTATTTTGCTTGCTGAGGCGTTCAAAAATCGCCGCCTCTCGAGCCGGCGTGTGCAGATGCGCTTCCGCATCTTTCTGTTTCTTGAGTTTTCCAATTTCGATCACGGACTTCGAGCGCTCGTTCAAGAGGCGCAAAATCTGATCGTCGATCCGATCGATTTCCTGGCGATGTCCTTGCAGGTCATCAGACATGACGGGGGGACTCCCTCCTCGCGACACCTGCCTTGAGAGAAACGAGGTCGCGAAACGATTCCAAGCCAACGGGATGAACTTGGACAAGTGAGTATCCTACAGGAGCCGGCGAGGGCATTGCAAGGATAGGTGTGGGGATTCAAGGAGTTGTAACGGATGTGTCGTCACCGGAGAGGGACAGAAGGTCTTTCTGTTTTTTGAAATGGTCGAAGGCCAGCCTGGTCGCCTGCCGGCCACGGCCGGTGCGTTCCAGAAACCCCGCTTGGATCAGATACGGCTCATAGACGTCCTCCAGCGTGCCCCGGTCCTCTTGCACCGCCGCCGCTAAGGAATCCGCCCCGACCGGTCCGCCGTTGAACTTCTCAATGACGGTCAGGAGAATGCGCCGGTCCATCTCATCCAATCCGGCGGCATCGACCGCCAACCAGACCAACGCGTCCTGCGCCACCTGCTTGGTGATACGTCCACCGGCCTTGATCTCTGCATAGTCCCTGATACGTTTAATCAACCGATTCACGATGCGCGGTGTGCCGCGAGCCCGGCGAGCAATTTCCGCGGCACCTGCCTCGTCGATCGGAATATTCAGCAGCCGTGCCGACCGTGTGACGATCAACGTAAGTTCCTGTGACGAATAAAACTCCAGCCTGTGAACCAAACCGAACCGGTCCCGCAACGGCGACGTCAATGCCCCGGCCCTGGTCGTGGCTCCGACCAGCGTAAACCGTGGCAATTCCAGCTTCACGGTTCTCGTGGAGGCCCCTTGGCCGACCACCAGATCCAGTTGGTAGTCCTCCATGGCCGGATACAGGGCCTCCTCGACAGAGGCGGGGAGGCGGTGGATTTCGTCGATGAACAACACATCCCGTTCCTGCAAATTCGTCAAAATCGCGGCCAGATCCCCGGCATGGCTCAGGACTAAGCCCGAGGTCGAGCGAATCGCCGAGCCCATCTCCTGCGCAATGATATGCGCAATCGTGGTCTTTCCGAGCCCCGGCGGCCCGTAAAAAATGGCATGGTCCAGCGCCTCACCACGGCGTTTCGCCGCCTCGATACAGATCTCCAGCGATTCCTTCATCCGTGACTGGCCGACATACTCCTGCAAGCTGTGTGGGCGCAGCGCGGCTTCAAGGCCACGTTCGTCGTCGGTCAATTCATTGCTCACTGTGCGGTCAGACATGGGACGGTCCTGTTGAACCATGCGTCGGCGTTATCTGCCGTCGGGTGCGGGCCTGAATTTTGGCGGCGGCGATACGATCCCTTGACCTGGCGCAGCCGTGCTGCCGCAATCAGGCGGGCACCTGACTCCACCCTGACCAGGATCCGGCATGGTGGATCCCATGTTTTGCAACTGACATTGCGACACCAGTCCGCCATCTACAGAGCCGCAACGCGAGGGGACGTTCGAACGCCCCACTTCTACATACCCTTCGGGACAGGTGCCGCAGACGGAGAGCATGTTGCCCCCGAGCGGCACACACTGCACCAGGGTCGGCTCGCCGTCTTTGCACAGTTCCGGCGCATGGGTCACACCGGTGGTGGCATAGCCCTCCGGGCACATTCCGCAAGTCTTGCGGATGCTCTTCGGCTCCTCCACACCATCGGTCGCTCCGGCTAACCCGGCCGATCCGGACGAGACCATCGCGGCCATAATGACCAGCCTCACCGTGCCCACTAACCCGCGACTACCCCACCACCTGCGTAACGACTTCATCATGCGTCACCCCTTGGCCAGGTCTTTGAGTGCCTCACGAATCACGCCTTCCAGCCCCTGCGCCATAGCGCCGGACTTCTCGATCCTCTTCAGCGCTTCTTTCACATCCGGTTGCCGATAGCCCAAATTCACAAGGGCCGACAGGGCGTCCTCATAGAGCGGATTCGCAGGTCGTCCGCTCCCCGGCGCGGCCGGTTCGCCTGCTGGATGCAAGCGCGCGACCTTGTCCTTCAATTCCAACGCGATCCTCGCCGCAGACTTTTTCCCGATCCCGGACACCGTGCCCAGCTTCTCAATATCACCGGCCTGGATGGCGGAAAAGAGATCGCGGACCGAGAGGGTGGACAGGACACTTAGTCCCAATTTTGGGCCTATGCCGGAGATCCCCGTCAGCAACAGAAAGGCTTCCTTCTCCGCGGCGGTCAGGAACCCATAGAGCTGAATCGCATCCTCACGCACATGGGTATGGATGCTGAGCGTCACAAGCTCATGCTGATTAGGGAGAGAATAGTAGGTACTGAGGGGAATCAAGACTTCGTAGCCGACGCCATGCACATCGAGCGTGACTTGCGAAGGCGCCTTGAAGGCCATGAGGCCCGTCAGTAAGGCGATCATGTGATCAACAGGGGGGTGTGATGCGAAGGGCCCGATAGGCTGGCTGCGTGCGCTTCGATGCTCGGTGCCACTCCTTCAGAATCAGGCGGTAGCGGCAGCCACCTTCTCCATGACCTCGTCGGAGATGTCAAAGTTCGCATAGACCTTCTGCACATCGTCGTGCTCATCCAGAATTTCCATGAGCTTCAACATTTGCTCAGCCGCCTTCTCCTCCAGCGCGATCGTATTCTGCGGGATGAAGTTCAATTCGGCAAGCGTGCACTCGATTTTCGCATCGCTGAGCGCCTTTTTGACCGCCTCAAAATCGTGGGTGTCGGTGAGGACTTCAAAGGCCTTGTCGGTCACTTTCACATCTTCGGCGCCGGCTTCCAAGGCTAAGGTCAGCAGCGCATCCTCTTCTACCTTCCCCTTCTCAACGACCAAGACCCCTTTTTTATGGAACTGCCAGGCCACCGCGCCCGCCTCCGCCATATTGCCGCCGTTCTTGGTCAATAAATTGCGGATCTCGGCCACGGTGCGATTCCGATTATCGGAGGTGATCTCCATCAGCACCGCCGTCCCTCCTGGACCGTACCCTTCGAGCGTGAACTCTTCGTAAGTCACACCGGGCAATTCACCCGTACCGCGCTGGATGGCCTTCTTCATGTTATCGCCGGGCATGTTGGCTTCTTTGGCCTTCGCAATGGCCAGCCGCAAGCGTGGATTGCCATCGGGGTCCCCGCCTGACCGGGCCGCAATCGTCAACTCGCGGATGATACGGGTAAAAACTTTCCCCCGCTTGGCGTCGACCGCTGATTTATGCCGCTTGATTGTTGCCCAATGACTGTGGCCACCCATGGCGACTCCTCTTGGCCTGGACCAACCGGATATCCGGTCGAATCGGAGGCTAATTCAAAGGCTGATTAAAAAGGTAGAGCTAACATAGTCCTTGCAGGAGTGTCAACGCGAGGCCGGCCCCATCTGTGGCCAGGGGAACGTCCTACTCTGAATAGATAAGCAGCTGAAACCCAATGACGACGACGAGGCTCGCCCAGAGCAACTCCCAATACGAACGTTCGGTGATGAGGGACCGCGTTCGCCAGCCGGAGACCAACTTGGATGACCCCGCGGTGATCGCCATCATGCCCATGACCACATGATGGAGCGCAATTCTACTGGCGGCAGGATGGTCTCCGTGCGAATGACTGAACAACATCAGTCCTCCGACGATGGCAAAGAGCGGGAGGGGCACCATCCACACCGCATGAGCACACCATCCGGTCCGCCGCAGGAATTCAATGACACCGACGGCAAAAGCCAGCACCCCATAGGTCTTGTGCTGGAACACCTCCTCATCGCTGCCGAAAAACGTCTGCGCGAAGGTCATCGACCCGATGGGCCACGAGTCATGATCACTCCAAATGAGAAGAAAAATACCTCCCACCGTCAATGCGCCGGGCAGTAAAAACCTCGTCCAAATCAAGGCCGGCCATCCCAAGGCCTGACGCACCTCACTCAGTCCGATCAACAACAGAAAAACACCCGCCATGTGATGATTGAATTCGGAATAGGCAATGCCCTGCTGCGACCCCTCCCACAGTTCTCCCGTGGCTGCCGCATGCTGATGTCCCGGCTCCTGAACGGCCGCGCCATGCCCGTGATCGGCATTCCCAGCCATCACAAATGAAACGCTCCACAGCAGGACGGCCAGACACAACATCCCCAGGAACGGGAACCATGGCATCAGGAATCTCGGACAATGAATCGGTCGAGAGGAAAACACCGGCAGGAATCGAAAGGCCCATCCGGACTGCCGGATGGGCCGCGCACTCGTCTCACGCATGCATTCGTCGGCTACATGAACTTCATGAACTTCTCTTTGGCTTCATCCATCACTTGCGCCGTGATCTCGACCAAGCCGCGCTCCTTGGCAATCCGCTCAATTTCCCGGCGGGCCATCGGACGAATGAAGTCAGGAATGTTATCCATGCGTTGTTCGGCATCCTTGGTCCAAGCAATACCGTTGGGCGAATCGCTCTTGGAATCGTCCATGACCTGCAGCGTAATACTCTTATACCCATGCTTGCGCGCATAGGCCTCCACACTGCTCTGAACCATCGGCTTCACAAAAGACGGCAAGCGCTCCAACTTCTCCTTGGCGTCTGCAGTCCATGTGCATTCGCTCGTTCCGTTTCCATTCTGCGGCTTGCCGCCGGAGGTCAATCCCATTTCCGCGACCATCGCCGAGAAGGGGCACCCGCCGGACGTCTTCTCTCCACCGGCATCCGGCGCGCTGGGCTTCGCAGCAGCCGCGACCGGTTGTCCGCCCTGAATCTTCTCGTTGAGATAGGCGGCCATCTGCCCTGCGCCGGCCTGCGCCTCCTCCTTAAGCGTCCCGCGAGTCATCTCGAACGGTTCTGCCGTCTCTGTGCGGCCTCCGAGCTTTACACCGAGCGAGGCAACCATTTGGGTCTCGCCAGGATTCGTCACCATGGAGAACTTCGCCTCGCAGGATGGACAGCCGAAGAAGACACCAAGTGAGCCCTCACCGGGTTTTTCGACCTTCTGAAACGTCATGTAGGTCTCGCAGTTCAGGCAAACGAACTTCATAGGATCCCCCCTCCGGGTCGGTGTGCTTACAGCTTTTCCGCCAGGACTTTTTTGTAATCCAGTAACGCTTGAATCCGCCCGACGATGTCTTGATATTTCTGGATCGTCGGATACTCAGGATCGAGGAGCGGCTGCCCCTTATCGAACGTTTTGGCAAACTTACGATCGAACGGGATACGGCCGAGCAACGGCAGATCCAGCACCTCGCACATCGCCTCCGTGTTCCCCTCGAACAACTCATTCTCGGCGCCGCAGGATGGACACCGGTATTCGCTCATGTTTTCTACGACACCTAACACCCGGATACCCATATCACGCGCATAGGTGACGGATTTCTGCACCACGTCGGAGGCGACTTCGGACGGTGTTGTGACGACGATCGCACCGGCCAGGTCGGGAATGAATCCCGCGATGACCGGTGGTTTATCGGCGGCGGCACCCGGCGGGAGATCGGCGAGGAGATAATCCAATTCTCCCCAGACCACATCGGCCAGAAACTCGCGGATCACGTTCATTTCCATTAATCCGAGCCAGACCGGGCTCAGATCCATCGGGCCCTTCCACCGCACCGGCGAGGCATCATCGAGGAAAAAATCCATCGAGGCGACCTTGATACCCAAGGGACCGACGGGAGGCTGCGCCCCTTCCGGAGTCATTCTTAACGACTGGCCGTGTAACCCCATCATTCGTGGAACACAGGGGCCATTCAAATCGACGTCGAGCAGTCCGACCTTCGCCCCCTGTCGCGCAAAGGCCAACGCCAGGTTGACGGTCGTCATGCTCTTGCCGACTCCGCCCTTGCCGCTCATCACCACCAGCTTCTGCTTGATGCCGGCCATTCGAGCTTGCACCTGCTTCATCTGGGCAGTGATCTGCTGCACGACTTTCGCGTCGTCGGAATACTGAAGCTTCGTGAGGATCGTCTTGAGATCCTTGCCGGCAGCCATGGTCATGAAAAACCCTCGGAATTGTTGATGAAGAACGCTACCACAGGGGTTTCAATAGAGTCAAACCGCCCCGCCCCCATCGACTAGCCCGCATTATTCATGAGCGCTTCTGCTGCAATCGCGGATTCGCAGCTGCGACCAG
>CAKKRE010000058.1 GCA_919902505.1 Nitrospiraceae bacterium | reverse complement strand
GCGCCCCGGCTAAACAATCATGCTCCAGGGCCAGTTGACCAATTTTGGCGTGGAGGACCTTGAGATCCGGCGTGTCGGACGCCGGCTTGGTGCCAGCAAAGACATCCGCGGCCCGCGCCAGCAATTGCTGCTTCCATTCGGTGATCTGCGTGGGATGGACCTGAAACTGCTCCGCCAATTCGGCCCGCGTCTTGTCGCCTTTGACCGCGGCCAAGGCCACCTGGGCCTTGAAGGTCACTCCGTGATTGCGTCTCGTTCTCTTCATCGCCTCGCTCCTCGGGTTCGCCACCAGCTGGTGGCTTTAGTGAAGCCAGGCTACCACTTATCACACTGTCCGAATTTCCGGAGCCCCTTCTTTCTTCACACGGTGGAAACAGAGCCTCAAGTGGCAACGGCTCATACCCTACAAGAAGTTCGCGGCGATGATTGACCGCCACTGGGACGGCATCGCTTCGTACTGTCACCCGGAAAACGCCGTCAGCCTCGGTTTGGTGGAAGGGCTCAACAATAAGATCCCTGTCCTCCAGCGCCGTGCCTATGGCTACCGTGCTGAGGACTACCTCGCACTCAAGATCGTCGCCGCCTTCCTACCTCCGTTAACGCGGAGAGAGGAAAAGGACCCACTGTGATCCGCGAAGACCCGGTTTTCATTGCGTATCGACTGCATCCGCTCTGGGTTACGCACATCATGGACATGAAAAATGGACGCCCCTATCGAAGGCTCCGGTCAATGAACAGCACCCCTCCCGACAGGGAGGAGAGGCGTGGTCTGATGAGCCGCCGCGTCGCGCAAGCGTAAGAAAAGGACACCACTGGAGGTATTGATCCGGCGCCGTAAGGAAGAAGGCTAGCGCCGATGAGGCGCCGGTACGAGCAAGCGGGGTTTGGTGGAGGGCAGGGGAGTTGAACCCCCGACCCCTACGTTGCGAACGTAGTGCTCTCCCAACTGAGCTAGCCCCCCACAACTCTCACGCGGCATTATACACAACCGGAGCCCGGGTCTCCATACGAAGTTACAGATCTGCGGAGGCATTTATTCGGGATTGTAAAACCCCGTCGCCGCCTGCCCGGCTTCTGCCACAGCCACGCGCCGTCCCTCCACCCGCAACTTCCCCTCCGCATAGAGTTGAATCGCGCGAGGATAGATCCGGTGCTCCTGCTCCAGAATGCGGGCAGCCAAGGTATCCGGCGTATCCCCTTCCAAGATCGGCACGGCCGCCTGGATAATGATCGGACCTTCGTCGACGCCTTCGGTCACAAAGTGCACCGTGCACCCGGCGATTTTGCACCCGTGGTCGATGGCTTTTTTCTGCACATCCAAGCCAGGGAACGACGGAAGCAGGGACGGATGAATGTTCATCATCCGATTTTCATAGGCCGTGACCAACACCGCCGTCACGATTTTCATGTACCCGGCCAGGAGCACGAGATCCACCTCGTGTTTCTGCAGCACCTCAAAGACCGCCTTATCGTAGGCCTCGCGACTGTCCGGACGGCCGGCAAATGCCTTCGGATCCAGCCACACAGCCGGCGCGCCATGCTTCCGCGCCCGCTCCAGTCCGCCGGCATCCTGCTTATTACTGAGCACGACCGCGATCTCCGCCGACAACGTCCCCGCCTCGATCGCGTCGATGATCGCTTGAAGATTCGAACCTCGGCCGGAAACCAATACGCCCAGGCGCACCAGGCGCGGTGACTTACCCGACATACTCGACCACACCTTCGTCTGTGGACTGCGCCACCATCTCGCCGAGGTGATAGGCCCGATCGCCTAATTCCACGGCTTTCGCCATGACGCGATCGACCTGTTCAGGGGCCACGACCAGAATCAACCCGATGCCCATATTGAACACGCGGTACATCTCGCTGAGTTCCACGCCTCCGCGCTCCTGAATCGTCTGAAAAATCGGCAGCACCGGCCAGGAACCTCGTCGAATGCGCGCGCCGCAGCGAGCCGGAAAGACCCGCGGCAGATTTTCGGTAATGCCGCCGCCGGTGATATGTGCGATCCCCTTGATCGGACAGGCTTCGGCCAATGAAAGCACCTGTTTGGCGTAAATCCTCGTAGGCGTCAGTAACGTCTCCCCCAGCGCTCCGCCGAGCTCCGGCATGACACTCTCGACCGTGAGCCGGCTTTTTTCGAACAGCACCTTGCGCACCAGCGAAAATCCGTTGCTGTGGACACCGGTCGAGGCCAGCCCGATCACGGCATCTCCTGGAACAATCTGCCGGCCGTCGATCATCTTCGGGCGATCGACCACGCCCACGGCAAACCCGGCCAGGTCGTACTCCCCTTCCGCATAGAACGAAGGCATCTCGGCGGTTTCTCCACCGATGAGGGCGCAGCCGGCCTGACGGCAGCCGTCTGAAATCCCGCGGACGACGGCTTCGGCTGTCTTCAATGACAGTTTTCCGGTCGCGAAATAATCGAGGAAGAAGAGCGGCTCCGCGCCGCTGACGGCAATATCGTTGACGCACATCGCCACCAGGTCGATCCCGACCGTGTCGTGTTTGTCCATGAGGAAGGCGATTTTGAGTTTGGTCCCGACGCCGTCGGTCCCTGACACGAGCACCGGATCCTGATAACGATTCGCCTGGAATCGGAACAGACCTCCGAAGCCGCCCAGATCGGTCATCACTTCCGGACGAAAGGTCGCCCGCACATGCGGCTTGATCCGCTCGACGAATTCATCGCCGGCATCGATATCGACCCCGGCATCACGATAGGTAGTCATAGGGGCCGCATCTTAACGAGCTGACTGATAGCGGGTCAACAATTAGTCTCACCCGTTCACACCCATCGTGTGACTCTCAACGGTCAAACTACTGGGGCTGCTCAAACAGGTCATCCAACAAGGCCGCAGGCGAGAAAGAACCGGAGGCGTACCCTCCGGGGTACGTTGAGGATCGATTCGAGCCGAGAACGATGTTGGGGACCTGTTTCAGCAGCCCGGCTACATCTCGGGGCGCATCTCGACATCGAGCAACTTAATCTTGCGATGCAAGTGGCTGCGCTCGATCTGCAGGTCTTCAGCCGTGCGGGAAATATTCCAATGGTGTTCACGCAACTTACGGGCGATAAATTCCTTTTCGAAGGCATTGCGGGCGTCCCGGAGCGAGTCGTAATGCCGCGTCAATAGATTGTTCGGCGCCTGCGCCCCGGCGGCCTGTTGCGTAGCGGACAGCTGAGGACGCACCTGCAACGCCACCGACGCATGCGAGACTTCGATCACAGGCCCCGGTACCATGATCATGAGCCGCTCGATCAGGTTACGCAGTTCGCGAATGTTGCCCGGCCATTCATACTGGATGAACACCTCCATGGCCTCCGGCGAGACTTGCTTGATCTTCAAGCCTTGCTCCTCGGCATGCACATGGAGAAAATGTTTCACGAGCAAGGGGATGTCTTCGCGGCGATCCCGCAACGTCGGCACCACGATCGGTACCACGTTGAGCCGGTAAAACAGGTCTTCCCGGAACGTGCCCTTCTCGATTTCCTTCAACAGATCCTTGTTCGACGCCGCCAGGACCCGCACATCGACCTTGATAAGTTTGGTCCCGCCGACCCGGGTAAATTGCTGCTCTTGAAGGGCGCGCAAGACCTTGGCCTGGGTGCTCAGACTCATGTCCGCAATTTCATCCAGGAACAGGGTCCCGCCATCAGCCTGTTCGAACTGGCCCCGCTTCATCGTTGTGGCGCCGCTGAAGGACCCGCGTTCGTGTCCGAACAATTCGCTCTCGATCAAGGTTTCAGGGATGGCGGCGCAGTTCACCGCCACAAACGGGCGGTTCGCCCTGGGGCTCTGTTGATGGATGGCCCTGGCGACCAGTTCTTTGCCGGTGCCGTTCTCGCCGCCGATCAAGACCCGACTGTTGGTGGGCCCCGCCGTTTCAATAATCTGCTCGAGCTGCCGCATGGCCGGCGACTGGCCGATCAACTCGAACTTTCTTTCCACCTTCGTGCGCAGCGTGCGATTCTCCTGCTCAAGCCGGTGCTGATCCAAGGCATGTTTGACCCGCAGCGTCACGTTTTCGAGCGAGAGCGGCTTCTCGATGTAATCGTAGGCCCCCAGTTTGATCGCCTTCACCGCCGTCTCGATCGACCCGTGCCCGGACATCATCATGACCTGCGTCTGAGGCACCAGTTCACGCAAGCGCCGGAGCGTCTCCAACCCATCCATGTCGGGCATCCAGATATCCAGCATCATCAGTTCGGGAGGGCTCACGGCGCATAACTTGAGCGCCTCGATCCCGCTCTTGGCCACGCTGACCTCATACCCTTCATCCTCCAGGATGCTGCTCAAGGAGTTCAGGATCGAAACTTCATCATCCACAATCAGAATCGAAGCAGACATGTCTTCTCCACACTACGCGTCGGCAAAAGCCGTTCACACCGGCAACTCGAAGGTAAACAAGGCTCCTCTGGGCTGATGATTTCCGGCGTGAATCTGGCCGTCATGATCGGTCACAATTCGCCGCACGATCGCCAGCCCCAGCCCGGTACCCGTTTTCTTCCGGGAAAAATAGGGCACGAACAATTTCTCTTGATCCTCCGGCGCAATACCCGTCCCTTCATCCGCCACCGTCACGACTGTACGACGCTGTTTCGTGTCGTACCGGGTCGTGATCCACAGATGTCCCTTGTGGTTCATCGCGTGGATCCCGTTATCGCACAGATTGACCAGGACACGCTTGATCTGTTCCCGATCGAAATTGAAGGGCGGCAGATCCGGATCGAGCGTCACCACGCATTCCACTTCGCGATGCGCGCTTTCATACAGGGCCACCACTTCCTTCACCACATCATCCAGCGAGTTCATCGTCATGTGCGGAGCCGGCATCCGCGCGAACTTCGAGAACTCGTCCAGCATTTGCTTGAGGCTGCCGACCTCATTAATGATCACTTGCGTGGACTCGTCGCAAATCCGGTCGAAATCCGGAGCCTTATCCTGAAACTTTTTTCGCAGCCGTTGCGCCGAGAGCTGAATGGGCGTCAGCGGATTTTTGATCTCATGCGCGATCCGCTGCGCGACCTCCCGCCAGGCCGCTGCCTTCTGCGCCTTGATCAATTCTGAGAGATCTTCGAAAATCAGCACGAACCCGAGGTCCTTGCTCGACTCATCCTTCATGCGGGAACAATGCACGCCGATGGTCAGAAACCGTCCCTGCAAATCCAGCTGTCCCTCAAGCGCAATATTGTCTCGCTGATCGACCAGCATCCGATCGTAGACGGACTGAAACAGATCCAGTTTGTATTCCTTGAACACCTCGTTGGCGGACCGGCCCCGAAACCGGTCGGCCCACAACCCCAGCATACGCTCCGCCGAGGGATTGAAGGTGGTAACGATCCCCTGCCGGTCGATGGAGAGCAGTCCTGCGGCGATCGTATCCACCACCGTTTCAATGTAAGCGCGCCGGCGATCCAGTTCGAGGTTGGATTGCCGAAGCGAGACGTTGGCTTCTTCCACTTTCGTTTTGCTGCTCTGCAGATCGGCGGTCATGCGATTGAAGGATTCGACCAGGGTGCCGATCTCATCCGTCGCCTTGGCTTCGATGCGCACGGACAGATCCCCTTGAGCGATCGCCTCCGTCGCCTCGGCCAACCGTTGAATCGGCACGGTAATGCCGCGCGCCACATAAAACCCGAACCAGGTTGCGCTAAACAGAATCATGACCGTGATGACCGCCACCAGCAGATACGCGCCCGCCTTGATGGGGTTCTTCATCGCCTTCATCTGTTTGTATTCGGTATATTGACGCCCGATGCTCTCCATCTTGCCGAGCAACGACTCCGGCACATAGGCATCGACCACCACCACCCCGTCGATTTCTCCACGGCGGATGCCGGAGGCGATCGGGACACCGGCCCTCACCAGCCGTCCCGTCTGCGCTTCCTGGACGGACGTAAGTTCCTGCTTGCCGTTGATCACCTGCAGCACCAGTTGGCCGATCGGCAAATCGAGCACCGCCACCGGCACCTCGGGATCCAGCGACTTGGTCAACGTTTCCATCTTCGAGGAAAACACCTCGATCCCGGCCGTGGCATATTCCGCGCGCTTCCGGGCGATCGCCGCAACCAGCAAATCCCGCTGCTCGGGCAATAGCAACTCCTCGCGAAAAATCTCGTGGCTGATGGCACGGGCGCTGTTGATCGCCAGGGACACATGACCGGCATGGTGCATGCGCGCGACCTCGTACGAATCCTTCATCACGTGCTCGATCTGGTCGTTGAACCAGACATCGACCGCCTTGTTGACCAGGCCGCTGGCCACCAGGGCCAGGAGCACGGTGGGAATCAGGGAAAAACCGATGAAGGCGGCGACCAACTTCGCGCGGAACCCCGACCCGACGAGCCGATGTCGCCGTTCGAAATAGGCTTTGATGAGATTGCGCGAGAGGAGCAGCGTCAGGACGACGAAGCCGATCAAGTCGAGATTGACCAGCAGCAGCACGAAGGCATACCCGGTGCTGGGTAGAAAGGAATCCGACTCCTCCCCGACCGGCACCGCCATTTGAGCATAGTAAAAGGTGAGGGCGAGACAGGGCAGGAGCAGGACCAGCACGATCCACACAGGCCGAACATGACGCTTCCGCCGCTCGCTCTCGATGGAAGCAGGCGTCGACGGCTTTTTCTCGCGCAGCACCCTCGGGGGGATGAGCTTCGTCATATCCGTCGATTCAGGCATTCTCGATACTCCGACTCACGCCTGGCCCATTCGATCCTGCCTCACTATAACCAATTCCAGGTGGAGTCTCAAAAGAGGGCGCGCGGAACCCAACCCTTGCGCCATCGAGAAACGACCGGGAGCAGGGGCATTGAAGGTCACAGTGTCACCCGAAGGAAGGACCGACACCGCAAAGCAGGACGGCTCGCTGGAGCAACTCACGGGGCTACGGGGTGTGAAGCGTCGATTTCCCGGAGGTCAAACTGACGAATTTCATCCTCAAGGCATAGAGCATGTCTTTCATCACGACTTGCTCGTCCGGGGTGAGGTTGCCCTTCGTTTTTTCTTCCAACATGGACAGTAGATCGATGATTTCTTTGGCTTGAGGAAGGTTCAGTGGCATGGACGGCTGTTGAGGATCGAGTTGCTCCCCCATCAGCATCAAAGCCGAACTCCCCATGGAGATGACAAACGAGGAAAAGTTGACCGGCAAATGCCCTGAGTGCGTATGAGAATCGGCCTCATGCTCATGAGGATGAGGCGCGGAGGCTGAGGGCTCTGCGGCGGGAGGTGTAGCAGCTTGGGCCGGTGGGGGCGCATCTTCACCCCGTCCTCGACGATCGCGGATGACGAATCCTTGCTCCTTGTCATCACCCATAAAAGCCTCCGATCAACCAATGGAAAATGCAGGGCCGTACCCTACCACAGGGCTTGAAGAGGCGCAAGACGAGAGGCCCCGTTGAAGGTGCTGAAAAACTCAGTTAGAGTGGCGCGACGGAGGGGTTCGCATGTCAGCACGTTTCGATAACGTCGTGGCCATCATGGCCCGGCTTCGGGCACCGGGCGGATGCCCCTGGGATTGCAAGCAAACCCACGAATCCCTCAAGCCCTACTTGATCGAAGAAACCTATGAAGCCCTCGATACGATCGACCGGCAGGATTTCGCCAAGCTCAAGGAAGAACTGGGCGACGTGCTGCTGCAGGTGTTGTTTCACAGCCAGATCGGCACTGAAGCGGGCACGTTCACCATCGACGACGTCTTGGAACAGTTGAGCGACAAGCTCGTACGCCGCCATCCTCATGTGTTCGGTGACGGGGCGACCAGCCAGTCCTCGCTCAATTCCGACCAGGTCGTCCATCGGTGGGAAGATATCAAACGGGCCGAACGCAAGAACGCCGGCAAACCGGATTCGGTCCTGCATGACATTCCCCAGGCCCTTCCGGCCCTGCTCCGCGCCTATCAGACGCAGGTCCGCGCGGCGCGGGTTGGGTTCGACTGGCCGGACAGCCCGCAGGGCCTGGCGGCCGTGCTTGCGAAAGTGGAAGAAGAAATCGGGGAACTCAAGAAGGAGATCACCGACGCGGCTACGCGTCGCTCCGCGGCCGAACCCAAGCCGGAGCCGACCCCGGAAATGGCCGCGGAGATGGGCGACCTGCTGTTTTCCCTGGTCAACGTCGCCCGACACATCAAGGTGAATCCGGAAGAGTCGCTCCGTCTCGCCACGAATCGATTCACCGCACGATTCCAATTCATTGAGCGCGAGGCGGCTCGAAGCGGACGGAGCGTCAACGACCTCTCCACGGCGGAAATGGATCACTACTGGGAAGCCGCGAAGCGGCTCGAATCCACAGCAGCCGCAGAAGCTGTCTCTCCCCTTTCCCCCGCGACGGAGCCGACCAGGACTCATCCATGAGCACAGAGCAGGATCCATACGAAGAAGGTAAGCGAGCCGGGCTGCATCCGCTCATCGTCCTGTTCGGAGCCATTCTGGTGATGTGGCTGCTGATCAACCTGGCCGTTCCCAGCGGCAAACAAAAGCAGGCCGCCGGTCCGGAGATTTCGCAGGTGACGACCGAAGATCCGGATGTGGCCCCGGTCATGTATAAAGTCCAGTCGACGTTGACGGAGTTTAATGCCGTCAGTATCGTGGTGCCGGCGCAGGCGACGACCAGTCAGGTGGTGGGCCTCCTCAAACAATTCAAGCAGGCCCGGCTGGCTCAGAGTCTCCCCTCCATGTTGCCGGCCACCAGCCCCGGGCACAAACTCGGGGACCAGGCCGTGGCCGATCTGTACATTTTTTCAGACCCCAAATATGCGACACCGGAGGCAGTCGGCACCCTGGCTCGCGGGGCCCACGCTCCGGGCAACCTCTACCCGCAGGCCATTCCATTCGAAGAAGCGATGGAACACGTCCTTGGGCACTATCGCATCGACCTGAACGACACCAGCAATCCCGACACCGGATCGCTGGGATTTGCCGACGATTCCGGAGTACACAGTAAACAATATCGACGTATTTTTTGAGCCGCTGCCGCGAAACTCCACGCCTGGACTGCCTGCACTATCCCCAGGGCCGCATTGAGCAACAGGTATCTTCCTAAGTGTTTTCATCCCATACCGCATCTAGTGGTCCGGATAGTGACCACCCCAATGCCTAAAACTTGTGCAGGCCGCTGAAGAGCCGCTCTACTGAGGGGCTTGGGCGAGGAGGCGGCTGATATTCACACACTTATCCACAGATTCTGTGCGTTGGGGAAATGGCGACAGAACGGTCAACTGACAAGTACCGAAACGTGCCCCGGCTGGGCGCAGAAATAGCTCGCAGCATGTCACAAGAGGCTGGCTTCGGAGTAACGGATGAAATCTGGACGAGCCGTGGACCGAAGGTCACAGAGGGCGCAATCGTCAGACGGCAGGAGGACTGGCCACCAGGCCGACCAGGTTCTTGATCTCCGTCCGCAATGTATCCTGCTCTGCTTGGACCCAGGCCTCCAGTTGCGGGAAGTAATGCGCGAGCGACCCGGTGAAGGGGGCCACCAACACATCACCGCGTTCTTTCAACCACCCTTCGGCCTCGGCAATACGAACCTTCTGGTCACCGATCTTGCGGGACAGAAATTTGTTCAGCATCAACTGTTGGCCGGGGCTGCCAGTGACAGTGCCCAGCAACTTCTCCTTCACATAGTCCAACTCCTCCGCCTGGGCAATCTTCACCCGAACGGCATGGGTTGCCGCCCAGGTCGCCCGTTGAATCGAGTAGTCGTAGGACAACACCGGCTCCCGCGGCTCGCGAAAGGGACCGGTCACATCGGAGATCACCAATTGGTCGTTCAGCATCTGGGTATTCCTTCTCTTCCCGCTCCCATCGTCATTGAAACCTTAGACCGGCGCCGACTGTAAATACCGGAGCAGCTTCGCCGCCGTCTCAGTGCCGTCCCGAATACAATCGGGAAGGCCCACACCGCGATAGCCGGCGCCGGTGACAGCCAGGCCACCGAATCGCGAGAGCGCCGCCTCCAGCTGCGCGAGCCGATCGAGGTGCCCGAGGGTATATTGAGGCATGGCCCGATTCCACCGATTCACCTCGACATAATGCGGCGTCGCCTGCAGACCCACAATGGAGGCCAATTCCTCGCGCACACACTGGACCAAGGCCTCATCGTCCCGCTGCAAGATGGCGTCTCGCCCGACCCCGCCGAGATAACAACGCACCGACACATCCTCCGGCGGTGCTCGATGGGGCCACTTGAGGGAGGTCCAGGTAGCGGCAATCAGATCACGGCCCTCGATTCGAGGAACCACGAAGCCGAAGCCTTGGAGCCGGTTCCCCACCGCTTCGGCAGGATAGATGAGAGAGATCGTGGCTGTCGAGGCATAGGGAATCATGTCCATCAAGCCGGCCGCCATCGGCGTTAACGGCCGAACGAGTTCAGCGCTGACATAAGCCGGTGTCGCCAAGACCAGCGCTTCTGCCGAAAGCGCCGTCCCGTCGGTGCACATCACATCGTACATCCAGCGACCGGCCTGGTGCGAGCGCACCCGCAACGCCTCCGCTTGAACGCCGGCTTTCAGCACCCCGCCGGCCTGCTGGATCTGCGCCGTCAGCCCAGCCACCAAATCGGCCAGGCCGTTTTTCAGCGTCACAAACATCGTGTGTCGGGGGCCTCCGCCGGAAACCTTCTGCGCCCGTGCACGACGGGCCGCCATCATGCCGCGAATCACACTGCCATGCGCCTGCTCCAACTCGTAGAAACGCGGGAACGTCGCCCGAAGGCTCATCTGCTCCGCATCGCCCGCATAAATGCCGGCCATCAGCGGCTCCATGACCCGTTCGCAGGCATGCCGTCCGAACCGGCGACGGAAAAACGACGCCAGCGATTCGTCATCGGTGGACCGACGCGGCGGAATCAGCACATCGCAGCCCATACGGGCAAGATCGACCCAGGATAACAACCCGCTGCGAAAAAACGGCCCCAGCTGAGTCGGCGTGAATGTTACGAGCCCTTCCGGCAACTCGTGCAACTGCCCGCCTCTTAAGACACTCGCTTTCTTCTCAACCGGGTTGGTGTTGATGAGTTGATCGGCTATTCCGAGACGCCGACAGAGCTCCATGCCCCAGGGCTTTTGCGAGAGGAACGAGTCGGGCCCCGCTTCCATGACCAACTGCCCGACCCGATGCGTGAGAATTTTTCCGCCCCAGACCGGCGCCGCGTCGAGGATGGTGCAGGTGAGGTCCATATCAGCCGCGGCCGCCTGCTCCTGGAGAGCGAAGGCCGTGGAGAGGCCTGAGATGCCTCCGCCGATAATGACAACTGACCGTGGAGTGCGCGCCACAGATGGTGCCGCTAATGAACGAGCGAGGACTCGTGCGCCTCCACTACCGACATCAGAATGTCGATCAATGGAGCCGAGGCGTTCAACATGGGAATACGTTCCAGCTGGAGCCCCTTCGTCAGAGCCAGCTGCTTGAGCTCAATATCGATATCGAACAGAGTTTCCACGTGGTCGCAGATGAAACCGATCGGCGCCACCAGGACATGACGATGACCGTCCTCCGCCAATTCACCCAACGTCTCTTCAACCGATGGACCGAGCCACTTTTCCCCGGATCGTCCCTGGCTTTGATAGGCAAACCGCGTCGGCTGAGTCCCGAGTTGCGCGCAGACCGCCTGAGCAGTTCCTTTGACTTCTTCAGGATACGGATCCTTCATGGCCACCACCCGCTCCGGCAAACTGTGGGCAGTAAATAAGACCGGGACCTGCGCACGCACCTCGGCGGGAAATTCCTCCAACGTCCGACGAATATTCTCCACGATGGCGGCGATCAACAGTGGATGGCAATGCCAACTCGTCACGAAGCTGATCGGGGTCTCGCTGGCAAGTTCAGCCCGCGCCTCCTCGACCTTTTTCATATAGGCGCCGATGCTGAGCGAAGAATACTGCGGGGCCATACACAACCCGATGATGCGTTCCGGTAAGGCGTCGAGCAATTCCGTGTAGGTTTCCTTGATAAACGGATGCCAGTGCCGCAACCCCACATAACAACGGTACCGCGCGTCGCCCGACCGATTCAGCCGCTGTTCCAATGTCCGCGCTACTTCGCGTGTGATATCGAGCACCGGAGATTTCCCGCCGGTCACACGATAGCGCTCGCGGATTTCCTCGACCAGTTCAGGAGAAGTCGGCCGTCCGCCTCGAACGTCCTGAAGATACGGCTCCACATTCTCCAGACAATCGGGGCCGCCCATAGCCATCAGCAAGACGGCAACCGGTTGTGGCGTCACAGACATGCTCACCGCTTGCTCAGCTTATGCACCAGATCGATCGTGGCGGCGACATTCTCCACGGGAGTATTCGGAAGAATCCCATGGCCCAGATTGAAAATGTGGCCCGGACGCCCTGCGGCCCGACGGAGAATGTCTGTCACGCGCCGCTCGATCTCGGAGATCGGCCCGAACAACGTCACCGGATCGAGGTTCCCCTGCACGGCACGATCATAGCCCACCATAGCCCAGGCCTCGTCGATCGGGATGCGCCAATCGATACCGATCACGTCACCACCTGCCTGGCGCATGGCCTTGAGAATGGCCGTGGTGCCCGTGCCGAAATGGATCAGCGGGACGCCTTCGTGCTTGAGTCCCTCAAAAATCAGCTGCACATGCGGCATGACGTATTCGGCATAGTCTCCGGCCGACAGACATCCGACCCAGCTATCGAACAGTTGCACAGCCTGAGCACCGGCCTTGATCTGACGACGAAGATAGCCGGTAATCACACGCGCGAATTTATCCATCAGGCGCTGCCAGGTCTCCGGCTCGCGATACATCATCTGTTTCGTATGGATGTAGTTCCTGGAACTTCCACCCTCAATGGCATAACTGGCCAGCGTAAAGGGCGCCCCGGCAAAGCCGATCAGGGGGACCCGGTCCGCCAGCATCTTGCGGGTCAGACTGATGGCATCCATCACGTACTGCAGTTCGGTGTCATCGATGACCTTGAGCCGGTCTACCGCAGCCCGATCCCGCACAGGATTGTGAATGATCGGCCCCTCGCCCTCCGCGAACTCCAGGATGAGCCCCATCGGCTCGAGCGGAAGCAGAATATCGGCAAAAATAATCGCGGCATCGAGCGCAAACCGGTCGATCGGCTGCAACGTGACCTGGGTCGCCAACTCCGGCGTCTTGCACAGATCGAGAATGGAATGCTTTTCCCGTAACCGGCGATATTCGACCATGTAACGGCCCGCCTGGCGCATAAACCAGACCGGCGTGCAATCAACCGGTTCGCGCCGGCACGCTTTCAGAAATCGATCATTCATAATGGGGCGCATTTTAGAGGGGTGGTCCGAACAGAGTCAAACAATCTTGCGCCGAACCGGCTCGTCGAATGAGATCGCCCTGTCACCGGAAGGGCGACGGCTCCGGTTCTGCCGCTCGTTCGACGAAAAAACATGGCGGTCTTGCGGAAAAATTTTCAGGACATTTCCCCATGAATCTGTGTATAATGGCAGCACGTGTCTTTGAGCCTGAGTATCCTCACTCACTGATCGACACAATTCAGAGCATTCAGCGGCCTGCCTCTTCGTATCACTCGCAAGCGCCGCGACGTTTTAGTCACGCTAGTGGAACCGCGGCGCGACTCCTCGGTACTGTATCCTTGATTCGCCCAACTGTGGAGGTGGCATGAGTAGTGATCTGCAACCACTCACCTTACCCGAAAATGGTGAGATCTCTAAAACCAGTGACCAACCACGTAAACAACCCGCGAGCGATGGACCGTGGATCACCATCATACGCTGGTTTGACTCATGGGCGGGCATTGAAAAAATGCAAACGGATACCGCCCCGCCTACCGTCGATTGGCTGCGGGCCATCCCGCTCATCATCGTGCACCTGCTCTGCCTGGGCGTGTTCATCGTCGGATGGAGTTGGGTCGCCGTAGGGGTTGCAGCGGGGTTCTACTTTATACGCATGTTCGCCATCACGGGATGGTACCACCGCTATTTCTCGCACCGCACCTTCAAGACCTCCCGGGCCTGTCAGTTCGCCTTTGCCCTGCTCGGATCGTCCTGTGCACAACGCGGCCCACTCTGGTGGGGCGGACACCATCGACACCACCACATTTACTCCGACAAGCCGGAAGACACGCATTCGGTGCGCCAGGGCGGATTCCTCTGGGCCCACATCGGCTGGATCAGTTCCAAGAAGTTTTTCCCGCCGCGCTTGAAGAGTATCGGCGATTTCGCCAAGTTTCCGGAACTGGTCTTCCTGGATCGATTCGATACCCTCGTCCCGACCATCTGCGGCTTCGGGATGTTCGGCCTAGGCAAGCTCCTGGAAGCCTATGCCCCGAGCCTCGACACGAATGGCCCGCAAATGCTCATTTGGGGCTTCTTCGTGTCCACCGTCGCGCTGCTCCACGGCACCTGCACAATCAACTCGCTGTCCCACGTGTATGGTTCCCAGCGCTACAAGACGGGGGACGACAGCAAGAACAACTTCATCCTCGCCATGATTACCCTCGGCGAAGGCTGGCACAATAACCACCACTACTATGCCGCCTCAACCCGCCAAGGATTCTATTGGTGGGAAATCGACATCACGTACTACATGCTGAGGGGCCTGCAAGCGCTGGGACTGATCTGGGATATTCGGGAAGTGCCTGCGCACGTGCGGGAAGGGAAGAATAAACTCGCCTGACTGAGACCGGGGGCGGCCGTTCACGGTCCGCCCCCCTTCACTCCGATCTACACCCATTCCGACTCATCTGCCGAGATCGCCTTACGCCCATACTGCGGCGCCAGGCGATCTCGAATCTCCAGGCTGACCGGGTCGATCGCCGCCAGCTCTTCTTCCGTCGCAATCCAGGCATCCTCCGGCACCAGTTCGATACGGTAGTGATTCTTCCGCATGGAAAACCACTCGATATACGGGTGCGGGACCAAATGCGGATGCGGATCGAAGGAGATAAGACTCGCGTCGCCGATTTGCGGAATTTCGACATCCCCCAGCACCTGCCCTGCGAGATCCTCATCCACGAAGCGGCTGTTCTTGAACCGGATCACCTTCCCGGCGATTTCTCCCCGGCAATCCCCGGCCAGATAAAAATCGACCACGCCCAACACCGCAAACGTCATGCGCCCGACGACGGTACCCGGCCGACGGTTGTCGAGAAAGCCCTCTTGCACCCACCGATTGTTGCCGAATTTTTGAGCCACTTCAGCCTCCTTCTGAACGCGCAGTCACAGACTCCTGCTGCGCTAGCGACGACTCACCGGTCACCCAAGACCCGAGCAAGACGCCGCCAAGAATCATCGCACTACCGAACCATCCCTGTGCATCGAGGGTCTCACCCAGGAAATACCACGCCAGCCAGGCCGCCACGGCCGGTTCCGCGGCAAACAACAAGGCGACTTGCTGCGCAGGCAGAAGCCGCTGCGCCCACATCTGGACCGCAAACGCCCCGGTCGCCAGAATACCGGTGACCACCAGTCCGACGGCCAGGACGCGGCTCGGCTCAAACATCGCGAGCGTCGGCTGTTCCCACCACATGACTCCCGACATGGCCACAGTCATCAGCAACAATTGCCATGCGAACAGCGAGACCGGATCCACCACGCGGGTATATCGTTCCAGGCATACCATATGGGCGGCAAACGCCGCAGCGCTCCCCAGCGTCAGCAGATCCCCAAGGTTGGCGGAGGCCGTCGGCCTGACCAGCAGCCAGAGACCGACCAATGCAATCCCATTGGAGACCCAGGTATGGAGGCCCAAACGGAGCAGGTACAACGGCACAAACACCACATACAGCACCGTGATAAAGGCCGAATTCGATGCCGTCGTGAAGCGAAGCCCCACGGTCTGCAACACATAGCCGATGAACAGCCAGGCGGTCGCAATCAGACTGGCCCGCATCATGGCGGAGTCACGAATCAAAGGGCGGCGGAAGAACCGCAACACCGCAAAGACGACGGTCATGCCGAGGAGGAATCGCAGGAAAAGAAACGAGAGCGGGGAGATTTGTTCGAGCGCGGCCTTCGTGGCTGGAAACGTCGCCCCCCACACAAAGGTCGTGAGAAGCAGCGCGAATTGAGGCATGGCAAACAGACATCACGAACGGTGAATGCTGTACGTGGGATCGAAGGAACCGCCTCCGGAAATCCCGCGGTCATCATTCAACATTCATGATTCATCATTCCTGGCGTTATGGTTTGCACAACGCGCATTTACGCTCTTCGCTGGTGCCCGCCTGTTCCATCGCGGCGAGCGCCCGCTCCTTATCGGGGTAGTCGAACCATCCCCCTTGCCAGTAGTCGCTACTCGACACGCCGGAAGGGACTTCGGAGCACCGGTCCCGATGGAGCGTCACGCGATCGATCGCCCGTGCAATATGAAGCCAATACACCATAATACCTCGTCCAATTAATACGTCATGACCGTCACGGCTCAACCTACCACGTGCCCCGATAGGAGAGCAATGCGCAGCAGGCACCGAGCCGAGACGAGTCTCGTGACGGCGTGGAACATTCGATTATGGGATGAAACCGGGAGGTCGCGCTAGGGCAGGAGCTGCCACTCGTCCTTCTCGATCACGGTCTTGACGCCGGTTCCCAGCTTCTTGACGTCTTTCTCTTCGAAGAGACGCATGTAGCGTTCAATCCGGTCCGGATCGTCGATACGCTCTTCCTGCATCACACCACCGCTGCCTTTGTACTTCCGAATTAACAGGGGCATTTCAACCGATCCTCCAATTGTGTCTCGCGTTTCGGCACAAAGTTTCGGTACAATAGTGCAAAGCTACGCACAGGGTCAAGCGTTTCCAACGGGAGAATCGCTTTATCCAGCCTTGCCCCTCAGGGCGAAGCCAGGAAGCGCCATCCAAGGAGTCGGCTATGCCGGTCTACGAATATCGCTGCGAACAATGTACCCATCAGTTCGAGGCAACCCAGTCCGTCCACGCACGACCGGAAGACACCGTCTGTCCTCAGTGCAGTGGAGTCGGCGCCACCAGAATGCTCTCGGCGTTTGTCTCGAAGGTCAAAGGCTCCCACAAGCCGGGCTTCGAGGAGATCAAAGCCTATGACATGTTGAACGAGCGTATGGATCGGTTTTCCAAGCTCCCGCCCGCCATGGGCAAACGGATCGAGGCCTCACCGGATTTCATGGCCGGCGCCGGGGGCCCTGCTCCAACTGAAGGGCACGACTCGTAGGCGAAGCCGTGTTACCGGGCGGGCGCAACAGGCCCACTGAGAACACCGCCGGAGAGGGCCGATCGGCGGCTCAAGGCTGACAGGAGACTCGTTCAGCATGCACCCCCGTATCAGCGGATTTGTCTGTGCCGCTCTTCTCTGTCTCACGGGCCTCCCGGCTTCAGCCGAGGTGGCCGGATCGATGGTCATCGCCGGCCACGGGCCCGAACAGCGGGTCATCGAATCGCTGGCCCATGCGTTTGAAAAAACCAATCCCCGCGCCTACATCGACGTCGTCTGGGACGACAATTCGAAGCCGCTCGATCTGGTGAAGACCAAACAAGCCAAGATTGCGGTAACCGGAACCGCGGAGGACGGCTTTCGCTCGTTCCAGATCGCGTGGGACGGCATCGCCATCATGGTGCACCGGTCGAACTTCACCAAAGAGGTCACAAAACAGGAAGTCGCCGAGCTCTTTTCCGGAAAATACAAGGTATGGGCCGATCTCGGCGGACCGGATACGAAGGTCCTGCTGATCGACCGGCCGCGCAATGAAAATAATCGCGACGCCTTCGAGCAACAGCTCGGCATCGCCGGCAAAATTCCCGAGGGCGCGAAGGTCATCGCTAAAGACGAAAAGGTGATCAAGACGATCGCCGGCACCCTGCCGCCCCATTCAGCCGTCGCCTATGTGTCTCTCGGCCAGGCCCTGGAAGCAGTGGCATCCGGTGTGCCCGTGAAGCTGCTGCCGGTCGATAAGATCGAACCGGAAACACCGACCGTCAAGGATGGCCGGTACACCCTGCGCCGCCCGGTCCTGTTACTGTCGCCCAATGAGCCGGATCCGCTCGTTGACGCCTTCGAGCAATTTGCCCTGTCGGAGAACGGACAAAAAATCATCAGCGAGTCTTATACGCCGCTCCCGAAGACATCAGCTCCCTAAAAGGAGGATTTTATGCGCACTCTTGTCACCTGCATGCTCGCCTGCCCCCTTGTGCTCGGAACCGCCCTCGTTGCCGTCTCCACTGGGTATGCCCAGGAAGGAGCGATGGTCGAAGGCGCCGGGTATACCATGTTCAATACCGAGTCGATCAAGGGATCGGACACCTCCAAACTGGAGAGCGACCCGGTCTGCGACCGTTCCAAACGTCCTTCCATTGCGAAAGTTGAACCGGATGAGGCGAAACCTGGTGAAAAAATCACCATCAAGGGTGAAAATTTCGGCAGCAAAGAATGTTTCCATGGCGTGACCTTCAGCGCCGCCTCCAAGGACAAGATCGACTACCGTTTCGTCAACGACACCACGATCGAGGCCGTGGTGCCGGAGGCGAAAGCCGGCATGTCCTTTATCATCGTGGTGGCCGGCGGAGGCAGCGCCCAATCGAAGCCCCTCCTCATTCAACCCAAGTAAGAGGCCCGTCAGGCAGGAGGTGCCTCACCTCCTGCCCGTTTCCGTCCCTCCCACGGTCCACCCTTTCGTCCTGGTTCGTCTCGACAACTCTCTTGACCCTATGCTAGGTTACGCGATCTTTTTGGAGGCGGATCAAGAGGTGAGCTACGGCTCCAAGCCTCTCGCAATCCCATCATGTTTCGGAAGATTCTCGTTGCCAACCGTGGCGAAATCGCCATGCGCATCATCCGTGGCTGTCGTGAGCTCAATATCGCGACGGCCGCGATCTATTCTGAGGCCGACTCCTCCGGAATCTATGTCAAGAAAGCCGACGAGTCCTACCTCGTAGGCCCGGGACCCGTCAAAGGGTTCCTGGATGGGAAGCAGATCGTCGAGATCGCCAAGCGCATCGGCGCCGATGCGATTCATCCCGGCTACGGATTCCTCTCTGAAAACACCAAATTTGCCCGGCTCTGCCAAACCTCCGGCATTACCTTCATCGGTCCATCTCCCGAGACGATCGACCTGATGGGCAGCAAAGTGAAGGCGCGACAGATCGCCCAGCAGGCGGGCGTCCCGATCGTCCCCGGAACCGAAGGCGGAGTCACCAGCGTCGAGGAAGCCCTGGCCTTCGCCCATCAAATTCACTACCCGGTCATGATCAAGGCCAGCGCCGGCGGCGGGGGACGAGGCCTGCGTGTGGTCCGATCGGACCAGGAATTGCGCGAAAACATCGAGGTGGCGTCGCGAGAAGCACAGGCCGCGTTCGGCGACGGCAGCATCTTCATCGAGAAATACATCGAACGTCCGCACCATATCGAATTTCAACTCCTGGGCGATAAACACGGCAATATCATTCACCTGGGCGAGCGGGATTGTTCCATCCAGCGCCGGCACCAGAAACTGATCGAAATCGCCCCCTCGCTCATCCTGACACCGAAACTGCGCGCCCAAATGGGCGAGGCCGCCATTGCCATCGCGAAAGCGGTGCACTACGACAATGCCGGCACCGTCGAGTTTCTCCTCGACCATGAGGGTCATTTCTATTTCATGGAAATGAATCCCCGCCTCCAGGTGGAACATACCGTCACGGAACAGATCACGGCCATCGACATCGTCCGGAATCAAATCTCCATTGCGGCTGGCAAGCCGCTGGAGATCCGGCAAAAAGATGTGACGCTGCAGGGCCATGCGATTCAGTGCCGCATCAATGCCGAAGACCCCCGCAACAACTTCATGCCCTGCACGGGCACCATCACCGCCTATCTGTCACCCGGCGGGATCGGGGTCCGCATCGACGGCGCGGTCTATCGCGATTACACAATTCCTCCCTACTACGATGCGTTGCTGGCGAAACTCACCGTCCGCGGGCGCACATGGGAAGAGGCCGTGAGCCGCATGCGGCGCTCACTCGAAGAGTATGTGCTGCGGGGGGTGAAAACGACCATTCCGTTCATGAAGAACGTGATGATGGAACAGGATTTTCAAGCCGGACGATTCGATACGTCCTACCTGGAAACCCATCCGGACCTGTATCAATACGAAGAATCCGAGGAGCCTGAAGACCTGGTGCTGGCGATCTCCGCAGCGATCGCCGCGTACGAAGGACTCTGACCTCCCCAGCCACTCGGCACCAACACCTCAACCCTGTTACGCGAGCGGATTCGCCGCCGAAGGCCGCCAGTATGGCAACGAAAAAGACCAAGAAAACCGCCCCGAAGAAAAGCCCCTCGAAGAAGAACGTGCCTGCAAAACCCAGCCGGCCCGCAGCCTCACGCGCCGTCCAGGTTACGCAGCCGGCGAGCCCTGAGTTCCGCGTGACCCCGGCGCCGGGGAAAAAGCTGTTGATGACCGAGGTTGCGTTGCGCGACGGGCATCAATGCCTGCTCGCGACCAGGATGCGCACCGAGGACATGTTGCCCATCGCCCAAAAGCTGGACGCCGTGGGATTCTGGTCGTTGGAGGTCTGGGGCGGCGCTACCTTCGATACCTGCCTCCGGTTCCTCAAAGAGGATCCGTGGGAACGTCTGCGCGCCCTCCGCGCGGCGATGCCGAAGACGAAACTGCAAATGTTGTTGCGCGGCCAGAACCTGGTCGGGTATCGCCACTACGCCGACGACGTGCTGGAGAAGTTTATCGAGCGCTCGGCATTTAACGGCATCGATGTCTTCCGCATCTTCGATGCCCTCAACGACGTCCGCAATCTGGAGCGGGCCATCCGTGAAGTCAAAGCCTGCGAAAAGCATGTGGAAGCGGCCATCTCCTACACCACCAGCCCGGTCCACCGGCTGGATGGGTTCGTCACGATGGGCAAACGGTTGGAAGACCTGGGCGCCGATACCATCTGCATCAAAGACATGGCCGGGCTACTGGCGCCTGTCGATGCCTACCGTCTGGTCAAGAGCCTCAAAGCGGCGGTTCGCGTGCCCATCCACCTCCACTCCCACTACACGTCGGGCATGGGAACCATGTCGGCCCTGATGGCGGTCATGGCGGGACTCGATCTCTTGGACACCTCGATTTCTCCGCTTGCCGGAGGCGCTTCGCATCCCCCCACAGAATCCATGGTGGCGGCATTACGGGGCACGCCCTATGACAGCGGATTGGACCTGGAAGATTTACAGCCCATTGCAGAGCATTTCCGAAACGTGCGCCGGAAATACCGACAGTTTGAAAGCGACTTCACCGGCGTGGATGCCGAGATTCTGACGTCACAAATCCCCGGCGGCATGCTGTCCAATCTCGCCGCCCAATTGGCCGAACAAAACGCCCTGGATCGAATGAAGGAAGTGATGGACGAAATCCCCCGTGTCCGCAAAGACATGGGCTATCCGCCGCTCGTCACGCCGACCAGCCAGATCGTCGGCACGCAGGCCACCCTCAACGTGCTCACAGGCGAACAGGGCGAGCGGTACAAGGTCATCACCACGGAAACCAAGAATTATTTCCTCGGTCTCTACGGTCGGGCTCCCGGTCCCCTCGATAAAGAAATCATGGCACGGGCCATCGGGGACGAAGAGCCCGTGAAGGGCCGACCTGCCGACCGGCTTGAATCGGAATTTGAAAAACTCAAAAAAGATATGCCCGAATCCGCCACCACGCTGGAAGACCAGTTGTCGTTCGCGCTCTTCCCTGCAATCGCCAGGGACTTCTTCGAGGCGCGCGAACGGGGCGACCTCCGGGCGGAGCCGCTGGAGCCGACGGACACGAAGGGCCCTGCCGTGGCCCACGACCTCCACCTCGCCCCGGCTGAATTCAATATCACCGTGCATGGCGAGAATTACCATGTCGTGGTCTCCGGCTCAGGCCGCACCACCGACGGCCGCAAGCCCTACTACATCCGAGTCAACGACCGGCTGCAGGAAGTCTCACTGGAACCGCTGCAGGAAGTGCTGGCCGGTGTGCCCGAATCCCCCGGAGCCGGCAGCACGAGCAAGCCGAAACGTCCCCGGCCGACCAAACCCGGCGATGTCGCCCCGCCCATGCCGGGTCGTGTCGTGAAAGTCCTGGTGACGAACGGCGCCCAGGTGAAGACCGGTGATCCGCTCCTGATCATTGAGGCCATGAAGATGGAAAGCCAAGTTCCTGCGCCGATGGACGGGCGAGTCGCGGCGATTCTGGTCGTCGAAGGCGACAACGTCAAGATCGACGAAACCGTCATTCAACTGGAGTAGCCGTGAGGCTCCCGGCGTGGCAGGTCCGGTGTACCGCCGTCGCGTCGTCACACGTCCTAACCTTCTGTCTCACGGCGGTCCTCATGAGCGGTTGTGCGGCGCCTCCAGAGATTCCCCGCTGGTTCGACGGCTTCCAACGATTTCCCATCCACACCGCTTCGGTCAACGGCCACCGCATCGCTTATCTCGACGAAGGCCAGGGCCCGCCGCTCATCCTGCTCCACGGGTACGGCGGCTCGATGTGGCAATGGGAATATCAACAGATTCCCCTTGCCGGACAATTCCGCGTCATCACGCCTGACCTGATCGGGTCAGGCCTCTCGGACAAACCCGCTCTCGACTACCGGCCTGAAGAGTTGATCGAATCGATACGCGGCCTCATGGATGCGCTCGGCCTTCCGACCGCCACCTTGATCGGCAACTCCATGGGAGGCGGCCTGGCTATCGGCATGGCTCTGACCCATCCCGATCGGGTGTCCCGACTGGTGCTGATCGACAGTTTGCCCGATCGTGTGCGCGAACGCCTGGCCAGCCCGCTGATGCAACGCGCCCTGAACACCAGCGTCCCAGCCTGGCTGGCCCGCTTCGGAGCCCTGTTCGTCGGCAACCGCACCATGGAGGCGGTGCTGAAAGAAATCATTTACGACCACACGTTGGTGACCGCGGCGGTGCTGGACCGCTCCAACCGGAACCGGCAACGGGAGGATATGATCACGCCCCTCATGTCGCTCCGGGACAGCCTGCCCCTCTGGGAGCAGCACTTTGCGCCCAGGCTCAATGAGATCCGGCATCCCACCTTGATCCTCTGGGGCGAACAGGATCGCCTTTTTCCCCCGCAGGTCGGCCGTGACCTCCAGGCCACGATTCCGCAGGCCCGCCTCATCGTAATCCCCCAAGCCGGCCATATCCCGCAGTGGGAACGACCGCAGGTGGTGAACCGGCACATTACGAAATTCTTGCAACCTTGACAGTATACCGAACCGGCCATACAGTGACAGAGCACAGTGAGCCACATTCCTCTTCGATGGAGATATTCTATGGCATCGCCCCATACCCGTATGATTCCCGGCGCTTCGACATCTCACTTTCTAGCGGCCTTGCTGTGCCTGGGCCTCAGCGGCTGCGGGACCTTGCCCAGCTCCGGCCACGCTGATTTTTCATACAAGAATATGCCGGTGGCCGACGGCAGTGCCGTAGCCGGAGAAGGCAACAACGTCCTGTTTCAGGGCAAGCCATTGATGCTCTCGGGGATGGGCATCAAAGTCGGCGACAAGCTGCGCGACGTGAAACTCACTCAAACGGATTTATCGATGGTGCCGATCAACGACACGAAAGGGAAGGGCAAGGTCCGTATTATCAGTATCGTGCCGTCTCTCGACACCAAGGTCTGCGAACAACAGACCCACTACCTAAGCGAGAAGAACATGGGCCTCGATCGAATGGTCGAACTCATCACCATCAGCATCGATACGCCCTTTGCGCAAAAACGTTTCGCGGAGGAAGCGAAGATCGCCAATGTGACCTTCCTCTCTGATTTCCGCGCCGCCGACTTCGGCAAAGCCCACGGACTTCTGCTCAAAGACCCCCACCTGCTGAGTCGCGCCCTGCTCGTAGTGGACAAGGACAACAAGGTTCGGTATCTCCAAATCACCCCCGAACTCGCGCAGCTGCCGGACCTTGAGGAAGCATTCCGGTTCGCGCGTAAACTGGTCACGGCCAGCTAAGTGCGAGCGTCTACCCGTGAAGCGTCGCCCGTCTCTCGCGAACGCAGAGAAGAGCGTATAGCGAATGGCTGATAGCACGGAAGGACAGGGAATATTCTCTATGGGCGCCAGGCTCTGTTTTCCGGCGAGATACGCTTCACGCGTCACGAAGCACGGATACTAATCAAGACACCATGGCTCATTACGATCTGCTGGTCATCGGAACCGGCCCGGCAGGACAGAAAGCCGCCATCCAGGCTGCCAAGCTGGGGAAAAAAGTCGGCATCGTCGAACGCAAACGGGTCGTCGGCGGCGTGTGCACCAATACCGGCACCATCCCCAGCAAATCGCTCCGCGAGGCCGCACTCTACCTGTCGGGCTTCCATCAGCGCAGCCTGTATGGCGCCAGTTATCGCGTCAAACAGGACATCACGATGGAAGATCTCACCTTCCGCGCCAACCACGTCATCAACCGGGAAATCGAGATCGTCCAGAACCAGATGACGCGCAACAATGTCGACCTCTGGTTCGGCACCGCCAGCTTCGTCGATCCGCACCGCCTGCACATCGAACGCGCCGACGACCTCGTGGAGCACACGGCCGACTTCGTGGTCATCGCCTGCGGAACCGTTCCGGCCCGGCCCTCGCACATTCCCTTCGACGACCACAGCATCATCGACACCGACGGCCTGCTGACTCTGAAAACACTCCCCAAGTCGATCACCATCATCGGCGGCGGGGTCATCGGCGCGGAATATGCCTCGATCCTGGCGACCATGGGCATTCACGTCACCCTCATCGAACGCCGCCCGCGCCTGCTGGAGTTCGTCGATCAGGAAACGATCGAAGCCCTCCAGTACCACATGCGCAGCATCGGCGTGACCCTCCGGTTCAACGAAGAAGTCGTGTCCGTCGAGCGACAGCCTCAAGAGCAGGTCATCGTCCGCCTGAAAAGCGGCAAGGAAATCGCCGCCACCACGGTGCTCTATTCGGTCGGCCGCACAGGCGCCAGCGCCACCCTCAACCTGGAGGCGATCGGACTCGCAGCGGACGACCGTGGACGACTGAAGGTCAACGAGCACTATCAGACGACGGTGCCACACATCTATGCCGCGGGCGACATCATCGGTTTTCCCGCGCTCGCCTCGACGTCCATGCAGCAAGGACGCCACGCCGCCTGCCATGCCTTCGGCATCCCCTGCCAGACCCAATCCGATCTGATGCCCTATGGCATTTATTCGATCCCGGAAATTTCCATGGTCGGCCGCAACGAGGATGACTTGACCAAACACGGCGTCCCCTATGCCGTCGGCATCGCCCGCTACAGAGAGATCGCGCGTGGACAGATCATCGGCGACGAACTCGGGATGCTGAAATTACTTTTTCACAACAAGACTCGGCAATTGCTCGGCGTGCATGCGATCGGCGACGGCGCCACGGAACTCATCCACATCGGCCAGACCGTCATGGCCTATCAGGGGCAGATCGATTATTTCGTGGAGACCGTGTTCAACTACCCGACACTCGCGGAGTGTTACCGCGTCGCGGCCCTCGACGGCATTAATCAGTTGCCCAGGCCCTGGCCGCCGAGAGTGTGACGCGTCGTTCATGCAACGTGAAGCGCGGCTGGAAAAGATTCTGACTCTGTAGTGGTTGGCGAGATACGCTTCACGAGAGACGTTGGACCCCGACGAAGGAGGAACCGGATGTCGTTTTCGAATCATCTTCGCAAATTGGCCCAACCCGTCTGGGATGCCCAGCTGACGCACCCGTTCGTCGTGGCCCTGGGGAAGGGCACGCTGGCGGAGCGTAAGTTCCGCTACTACATTCTCCAGGATGCCCGCTTTCTCGCAGATCTAGCTCGCGTATTTGCCGCCGGATCTTTGCGGGCACCCGACTCAGAATCGGCCCTGCGCTTCGCCAAGCTGGCGGAAGAAACCATCACGGTGGAACGCAGCCTCCACGAGAACTACGGCAAACGTTGGAAACTCTCCCCCCACGATATGCTGAACGAACCGATGGCTCCCACCAACTATGCCTATACCCGCCACATGCTCGCAGTCGCTCAAGGTGGTACGGCCACCGAAATCGCCGTCGTGGCGCTGCCCTGCGCCTGGATCTACTGCGTGGTCGGCAAACATTTCCTCAAGAACGGACCGCCGCCTGCCAAACATCCCTATCGGGACTGGCTGATGCTCTATGCCTCGCCGGAATTCGAGGCCGTGCAGGAATGGATGCGGGCCCGGGTGGATACCTGGGCGCGCACGGCAGGGCATGAGGAAAAGAAACGCATGGAGCAGGCATTTCTCATCAGCTCGAAGTACGAGTGGATGTTTTGGGAGATGGCCTGGAACGAGGAAAAGTGGCCGGTGTGAGGGGGCGGGCGGGCGGAGGGGGAGGGCTCTTCGCGCCTGGGACCAAAGCTTCGGCAGCGTTACACACTGAGCGGACCTTGGTGCCTCAACTTGCTCCGTCCCGTGCACCGCACGAACGGAGCTTCGAACAGGAGACACCATCTGCTGACGCAGAACAGCCCGCTCAGTCCATTCACATCGCTGCCAAGCTTTGAGGGCGCTCCGACACCTCCCCCTCCACCCGCAGTCACACGCCCCCTGAGAGGAATTGGACTTATTGGGTCAAGGGAGATGGTTAGGATCTTCCGCGTAGAACCACCGCACCGGCGTGCGCTGTCGAAGGCGACCTTGGCGTCTGAACTCGCTGCGTCCCGCAGCTGCGAGAAGCAGGACAGCTCACCTCACTGCCGAACGAGTTCCTGCTGCTGCATTGAGGGCGTTCCGAACGCCGCCACACCTACCCGCCAGTCACACGTTCACTGGTGGTTGATGATATGCGCAACATAGACCATTCCTGATGAACCGCCTATAATGAACCGGTGGAGTTCGAATGGGATGAGAAAAAGGCCCGCTTCAACGAACAGAAACATGGCGTGTCATTCCATGAGGCTGCGACTGTTTTCGGCGATCTCCTGGCCATGACGTTCCCTGACCCTGACCATTCCAGTAGCGAACTTCGGCTGCTCACCTTTGGGATGTCTCAATTCACCCGGCTCCTAGTCATCTCGCACATAGAGCGAAGAACCAGAACACGGATAATCAGTGCCCGACTAGCGACCAAGCGCGAGCGGAGGATCTATGAAGAAGGCTAAGCAAAGTGACATGCGCGGAGAGTACCAAAGAAGCGATCTGGGCAAAGGAGTTAGGGGAAAGTATTATCAGTCCTATCGCTCAGGTGCCAATCTCGTGTTGCTCAGCCCCGATGTAGCCGCTGCCTTTCCCACAGACAAAGCCGTCAACGATACCCTTCGGTCGTTGATCGACGTGGCTCGCCGATCGACCGCCAGTGGAAAACGCTCGGCACCCAGACGCGGGAAACCGGTAATCAGCTGACGGCGAGAGAGACGGCCGGTATGAGCGCATGGATCAAACGGCACGGCAGATGAGGTGATCTGATTGATTACCATTGGGAGAAGCGCCATGTGCATGAAGAATCCCCTCCATCCTGAACTGTCGGTGTTGCAAGACTGTCTGGAGCCGCTCGGCCTGTCCGTGGGGGACGGCGCCAAAGCACTGGGCGTCACATGCCAAGCGCTGAATAGCCTTGTCCGAGGGAAAGCAGGGATTTCCGCAGAAATGGCCATCCGTCTGGATAAAGCCTTTGGCAGTGGCGCTGAAACGTGGCTGCATACTCAGGCTGCCTACGATCTGGCCCAAATGGAAAACGCGTCACGGAATCCCTGATCTCGGCTTGATAGCAGCCCACCAACGCGTCGTGCGCATCCGAAACCCAAGTCTGAGCAAGCGGGTGGTTGGTAGCGAAACGCTGCTGGGGTGAAGAAGCGCGGGAGGAGCAGGCTCCTCCGCTCACAAGCAAAGCCCGGCGGGCTCTTCCAGAGACTTCTTTGACGTTTGAACTTGCTGCGTTCTTTCGCAACACGAAACGCAGCTTCGGACAGCAGACGTCACCTGCGAGCAGGACGGTACGCCTCTGGGTAGAGCAACAACATCGCTGATGCTTTGCAATCGCTCAGCGCCTGGCCCCGCCCTCACTAAGAGGTGGCCCCGCTTGTTTGGACAGAATGTTCCAGTTCTTAAGTGGCGCCTCGC
>CAKKRE010000057.1 GCA_919902505.1 Nitrospiraceae bacterium | reverse complement strand
CGCATCCATCCCTAGACCTGTATCACGCACCGCCAGCAATACATACGATCCTGGCACCACCCCCACAGCATCGAGGCGCACCTCTTCCCCAACCGTCACATTCCGAGTCTCGACTGTCAGGCGCCCGCCCCTGGGCATCGCATCACGCGCATTCACCACCAGATTCATGACGACCTGCTCGATCTGTCCAGGATCCGCCTTTATAAAACAGGTCGACGGATCGAGTTCAGTACTGAGTTCGACCAGATCTTCGCCGATAAGTCGACGCAGCATGCCGTCCATATGGGCCACGAGTGTGTTGAGATCGAGGACCTTCGTTTCAACGAATTGCCGACGGCTGAATGAGAGCAATTGCCGGGTCAGCCCGGTCGCGCGATCCGCCGCCTTCTTGATTTCTTCCGTATCTTTCCGCATGGCGTCGGCGGGTCCCAGACGGCCCAGAAGCAGCTCGCTGTATCCTCGAATGACCGTGAGGAGGTTATTAAAATCGTGCGCCATACCGCCGGCCAACCGTCCCACTGCTTCCATCCTCTGCGCTTGTCGCAATTGCGCCTCGGTTTCCCGTAACACCCCCTCCGTGCGGGCCCCCTCGGCAAATTGGCCGATCTTCAGACCGATGTCTTTCATCATCTTCAACAACTCGTCATCCGGCTCTTGCACCTGTCGGCTACAGAATTCGATCACACCCCCGACCTCACTCCCTACGAGAATAGGGAATCCGAACGCCCCGTGGAATCCAACATATCGGGCCTGCGCTTCACGAGAAAAATTGGCGTCAGTTTCGGCATCCGTCGCCCAGGCTGACTTGCCACTGGCCCAAATACTTCCGGGCAAACCCTGGCCGCGTGTGAGTACACGTTGCCACGTGGCTTGGATAAAGGGGTCTGGCGGCACGGACGGGGCACTCCATAGATCAAGACAGCGCAGCACCCCGCTCACCTTGTCCACTCGCCAGAATACGCATAGATCCCATTCCAACGTCTCCCCGACGGCATGGAGGACTTTCGGAACCGCCTCTTCCAGGGTCGCCGACTCGGAAAGCGCTTGGGTCACGGCATACTGACAAACGAGGCGCCGTTCAGCTCGACGGCGCGCGGTAATATCCCTGATAAAGGCGCTGAAGATATATGCATCCCCGATTTTTGCCGGCGACACGGCCAGCTCAACGGGAAACTCCCGCCCGTCTCTATGTCGTGCGACAATTTCAATCCGGCGGTTCAAGATCGCGCCGGCCCCGGTTCGGAGAAATTCACGGAGGCCATGCTCGTGCGCCTGACGATCCCGCTCAGGAATGATGGTCTCGGACAGGGGCCGTCCCAGCGCGTCCTCGCGGGACCATCCGAAAATCGCCGTGGCCTGCGCGTTCCAATCGGTCACAATCCCGGTCGCATCGATGGTGATCACCCCGTCCAGCGCGGTATCGACGATGGCCCGATTTCGTTCCTGGCTCTGAAGCAACGCGGCTTCAGCCGCTTTCGCCCAAGCGCTTTCCTGTCGGGCCTGCCGATGTTCTATGCTCAATCGAGTCGTCGCCCACAGTAACAATCCTAGAATGGGAAGCCAGATCGCCCCGCCTATGATTCCGACTTTCCAGAAAAAGGCATGAATCGGCGCCAGAATGTCCGCTCGATCCATTCGCACCAGGACCGACCACTTCAGCCCAGGAAATCCTCCATAGCCTTTGGTCTGCGCATAGCCGGTCACTATCTGAACATGTCGGTGCAGGTGCGCTTCTTCGATATACCCCGGTACACCGGTCGCACTGAGCCCTGCCGAAGACAATCCAAGGTCTTTGAGATTGAGACTCCCTTTGTGGGATGGGGACGAGGTAGCAAACACCCTGCCATCCCTCGACAACATGTCGTACTCGGCTCGCCCTCCTATTTCGGGTCGAGCTTCAAGTGAATGAATCGTCCTGGTGGTGACTTCCTCTAAAAATGGAACCCCGATCCGCGAAATCACGACACCATGGAACGTATCTTGCGCGTCGAGAATCGGAGCCGTAAACGCAACCGTATCGACGTCGCTCTCTACTTCCAACCCCTCGACGTCGGCAATGTCGAGTCGGCGCGTCTCATGCGCAGCGATAAACGATGCGTTTCGGCTATAATCGCGCCCTACCAGCGAGGGATCCGTCGCCGCCGTGACCTTACCCTGCACATCCGTGACCGCTATTGACTGGTAGACCGGGGTATAGATTGTCTTCATCCATTTGAGATACTCGGAAAGATATTTCTGATCGGAGGTTCGGAGCGAGGCGACGCGAGCCATCATGAGCACGTCGCCCTTGCGTTCGAACAGTGTCCGATCGAGTTTCTCTGCCACTTCTTCCGCAGCCAGCTTGAGTTCTCCTCCCCCCGCCTCCACAAAACGTGTGTCGATGATCCGAGTCAGGACGATACCGCCTGGGATCGCACAGAGGGTGATGCCAATCAGGAGATAGGGCAACCACCGATAACGGCGAGGGCCGAGTACTGATGTGGGAGTTGAGGTCTTCATGATTCACGCGCCGGGGCGGCAACGAAATTCGGAATCGTCACGACGGGATGATAGGCCTGCTTCGATGCGCGCAGCCCAGAAAGGCCCGCATCGTCCATCGCATTGATGTACTCGGCCCCTTCCGCCAAGGCCGTCCGACAGGTCTCACGAAATATATACTGCGCCAGACCGGAAACTGTACGGTCCGTCACCTCTAAGAGGACACAAAATGTTGCGTTCGTCAACCAATAGCCAAAGGTATAGGCGCACAGCCGACCGTGAATCCTGACGACTCTCCCCACCAGTCGAAGAGCCGCCGCCTGAGACCACACGATTTCGTGCGCCGACGCCGCATCGGCCAGTAACATCGCCTCGAACGATTCAAGCCCTTCTGCCTGCTTCTGCCGCGACCAATCCGCGAGGAGGGC
>CAKKRE010000056.1 GCA_919902505.1 Nitrospiraceae bacterium | reverse complement strand
CCCTCGGTTCAGCATGATGCTACACCAGTTCCACTCTCGTGACGACACTATCTAGTATTGGAGGGGGTAGCTCAACTGCGCGCATCGGAGGGGCGCCGATTCATTGTGGGCGTTCTGCGAGCACAAAGGACTATCTGGCCGCTCCGTCCTCCCGCTCTTGCATATCAATCTTTGGCCCCCTTACAATGTGCTCCTCCAAGCTAACCCCTTGGCATTCTGACTGTTTCGGAGTGCCGGACCGATACAGGAGAGCCGCCTTCATGCGCATCGAGTATACGAAGGGTGAACGGGCCTCCTGCAGGACGCTGAAAATGCCCGCCAGCGGCGTTCTCACCTCGTACGCATCCTCAACATAGCCCGAGGCTATGCCTCCTCCGGTGCGTCCATCGGCTGCGGCCTTGCTAACAGACTTTTTGAGCATCCTGCGGACCCTCTCCAATCAGCACGGAGCAAATCGCACTGGACCTTGGACGGCTACTCTCTGAAGTGCTAGGATGCTCCTATGCTGATTACTACTGGAAAAGTTCGCGGGGGGACGATTCAGATCGATGCGAAGAGCCTTCCCGAGGGAGCCACGGTCACCGTCCTGGCTCCGGAAGGTGATGAGACCTTCGATCTCTCGTCCGAGGAAGAAGCCAAGCTGCTTGCTGCGATTGCAGAGGCTGAGCGGGGAGAGACGACGAATGCGGCTGACCTCCTGAAGCAGATCCGCCGATCGTGAGCAGTCCGCTCCCTGTCCGGATAGTCGGCAGTGCTGGCCAGGCTATCCTTGATGCTGCTGAATGGTGGGTTTCCAACCGGACGAAAGCTCCCGATGCATTTACGGTTCAGCTTGAGCGTGCGATTCAAATCCTCGCATCCCAACCACTGATCGGTGCCGAGGCTCGAAACGTCAAGCTGGCTGGTGTTCGCCGGCTTCACTTGCCGCGTGTTCATTATCATCATCATCTCTATTATCGTGTGACTTCTCATCCCGAAGCCGTCGAAATCCTCGCGCTGTGGCGCACGAGCCGCGGGACTTCACCCAATCTTCCATAAGTCGCTTATCCTCTGCACCTGATCGCCTATTCCTCCTTCCCGCTCTTGCATCTCATTCTTTCTCACCATTACAATGCCTCCGTAACCCGTTGGCTTTCTGATTATTTCTGTCGCTTCTCGGCCGGGAAGAAGAAGGACCAGATTATTATGAAAGTGGAGTATTCCAAGGGCGAGCGGGCTTCCAAAGAACTGATCCTCCTCCATCGACAAACCTCGGAAGCCACCAGCGGCCGGAAGATGAAGGTCATGTTGATCTTCCCGCCCGATTGGTTCCCTTCCGAGCCCTATCTTAGCCTCCCGTCCCTCACCGCCGTCCTCCGTCAGGCCGGGCATACGGTCATTCAAAAAGACATCAACCTCGAAATGTGGGACTGGTACTTCAGCGAGGATTTCCTGAAGAAGGTCCTGCGCCGGGTGCCGCAGCAACTCGACCGGTTGCGCAAGCTGGCAAAGAAACGGGAACTCGAAGAATGGGAGCAGGATCTCCAGCTCACCCTCTGCGACCTGACACGCCAGCGTATCGACGATCTGATCAAGAAGGCGGAGAAGGCCAAGGCGATCATTCGCGGGGAAGTCTTCTACGAAATCGATCAGTTAGAGTGGGCTATTCATGTATTCCGTGAGGTCACATCCGTGATCTCGATGGTCTATGCGCCTGCGCGGATCTGCATGCCGCCGATGGAAACGGACCTCTCTTACAAAGTCTTCGTGTCGCATGAAGTGATGGACGCGGTGAACGACACCCAGGTGAACATTTATCGCGACGTGTTCGAGCATCTGGTGAAGCCGGCGATCGAGGCGGAGCAGCCGGATGTGGTCGGGATCTCGATCGTCTTGCAGCAGCAGATGTTCTCCTCGATGACGTTCTGCGCCCTCATCAAGCAGCATTTTCCCAACATTCATGTGACCATCGGCGGCAACACGGTGACGCGCTTGCGCGATGTGCTCCCGCAGTCGCCGTTGTTTCAATACTTCGACAGCGCCGTGGTTTATGAAGGGGAGACGGCGTTCGTGCAACTGGTGTCGGCAGTGGGGGCGAAGCGGAGCCTGGCCGAGGTGCCGAACACCATCTATAAGGACGCGACCGGGGTGCATGTGTCGGCCACGAGTTTCGCCGAGGACATGGCCGCGTTGCCGCCGCCGGACTTCGACGGCCTGCCGCTCGACAAGTATTTCGTTCCGACCAAAATTCTGCCCTATCTGGCGACGCGCGGTTGCTACTGGGGCCGCTGCGAGTTCTGCGACCATGGCGAAGGTTACACGGCGGGCTACCGCACCAAGAAAATTCAGGACATTCTGGCCGAGGTGACCTATCTGCGCGATAAGTACGGTTCGCGGCATTTTCACTTTACCGATGAATCCTATCCGCCGGCCCTGTTCCGCAAGCTGACCCGTGGCCTGATCGACAGCAACATGGGCATTGTCTGGACGACGCACATGCGGTTCGAGAAGAGCCTGCTGGAAGATCGGGTCTGGCAGGATGCGAAGGCCTCCGGCTGCAAGTATCTCCACTTCGGCTATGAGTCGGGGAACGAGCGGGTGCTGAAGCTGATGGACAAGGCGACGACCACGGAAATCATGACGAAACACTTGAAGTACACCGCCGAGGCCGGTATCTGGAATCATTGCATGGGCTTCTTCGGCTTTCCCGGCGAAACGCGAGACGAAGCCTGGTCGTCGGTGGAGTTCCTGGAGCAGAACAAGGACTATGTGCATTCGCTGGGCTTCGGCACGTTCGACCTCGGCCGGCACAATCCGGTGGCGAAACATCCGGAGAAGTTCGGCGTGACCGCCTACAAGAATCCCGAGTGGGACCTGGCGCTCGACTACTACTTCACCGTGAAACAGGGGCTGAGTATCGAGGAGGCGGAGCGGGTGTTCGAAGAATTCGAACGCAACCACAATCCCGGCTGGGACCTGCGCTTGTTTATCCGAGAGTATATCTTTCTCTACATCGCGCGCTTCGGATTGCAGAAGCTGCCTGATCTACAATTCCGATCGGCGAGAGTTGCCACGGTACCGCCGTCGCTTGCGGGGAAGATGTAACGAAGCGTGAGACGTGACAGGTAAAACGTCAAACGTGAAATGTAACATGCGAGATATGGAATGCTGAACACGTCTCCGGAAAACGATTATGAGTAGCTCCGGCTTAGTCCAAATCGACGGTTTGTCTCCGATCAAGAAAGAAGAGCGGAAGACTTCCAAGGTCATGCTGCTGTTCCCGCCCGAGTGGGTGCCGACGGCGCCCTATCTTGCCTTGCCTTCGTTGACCGCCGTGTTGCGCGAAGCCGGGCATACCGTGGTGCAGCGCGACATCAACATCGAGATGTACGATCACTTCTTCACCATGGAGTTTTTGATCTGGGTGAAGGGTCGCCTGGGTATGCAGTTGAAGCCGCTCCAGGACAAGGAAAAGGCGGGGAGGCTCACGGAGCAGGAAGCCAGTCAGAAAGCGGTGTTGGAAGAGGCCTATGCGGTGGACGTGTTCGACCTCGCGGATCGGGCGGAAGATGCCAAGCTCGTCGTGCGCGGCGAGCGGTTCTACGAAGCAGAGAAATTGGAACGGGCGCTGAACACGTTTCGCGAAGCGATGCAGTACATCTCCGCCGCTTACTATCCGGCCTCGCTCGTGTTCTACCCGATGGAGAGCAACCTGGGTTATCGGCCCGGCGTCTCCAAAGAAGTCTTTGCCTGCCTCGACGACGAACAGGTGAACGTCTATCGCGATATCTGCAATCAGCTCGTGTTGCCCAGCGTGAGCAAAGAAAAGCCGACGGTGATCGGCATCTCCATCGGCACGCAGATGCAGCTGATGGCGGGCCTCACGTTCTGCAAGATGATCAAGGAAACGTTTCCCGACATCCACGTGGTGGTCGGCGGAAACGTTGTGACGCGGTTGCAGGAAGAATGGGCGAAGCATGAGCGATTCTTCACCGAGGTGTTCGACGCGGCCATCCTCTATGAGGGCGAGCATGCGCTGCTCTGGTACATCGAGGCAATGAACGGGCAGCGGGCGATCGAGTCGGTGCCCAATCTCATGTATTACGAGTCCGGCGCGGTGCAGCAGAGCAAGGAAGTCTATACGGAGAAGACGGCGGCGCTGCCGCTGCCTGACTTCGACGGCTTGCCGCTGGATCACTATTTTGTGCCCGAGCGGATCATTCCCTACCTCGCGACGCGGGGCTGTTATTGGGGCCGCTGCACCTTCTGCGATCACGGGCAGGGGTATTTCGATCAGTACCGCGGCATGACGGCGCAGCATGTGGTTGAGCAGGTCACGGCCCTACGGGACAAGTATCAGTGCAAACATTTCCTGTTCTCCGACGAATCCTATCCGCCCGCTCTGTTCAAGAAAGTGTCGCAGCTGCTGGTGGACCGGAATGTCGGCATCAAGTGGACGACGCTGATCCGGTTCGAAGAGACACTCCAGGATCAGGCAATCTGGGATCTGGCGGCGAAGGCCGGCTGTTGCACGCTGTACTACGGGATGGAATCGGCGAACGAGCGCGTGCTGAACCTCATGGACAAACACGCGAAGAAAAGTGTGATTCAGAACAATCTCCACCAGGCGGCGAAGGCTGGCATCTGGAACCATGTGATGGCGTTTTACGGCTTCCCCGGCGAGACGCGCGAGGAGGCGCTGGAGACGCGGCAGTTCGTCATTGAGAACCAGCCGGTGATTCACTCCGTGGAGCTGTTCTACTTCGTGGCCTATCGCCACACGCCGATGGTACGCAACCCGGATAAATTCGGTATCACGATCCACAAGCAGGAGGAGTACGACCTGCCGCTGGATTACTACTACACGCTGAACGAGCCGGTGGGCATTTCCTGCCTCGATGCGATGCAGCTGTGTGAGGAATTCTATAAGAACGACTTCAGGCCCTGGGCGGTGCGGGTGAATAGCCGAGAGCACGTCTTTCTGTACATTTCAAAATTCGGCACGAACAAACTCCCGCAGATCTATGCGGCGACCAAGGACGGCGCGACGACGGCAGAAGGTGTCTCGGGTCTCGTGACCTGGCCGATGGCGATGAGTGAAGGGGATGAGGGGAAAGAGGGGATGTCTCGCGTCGTCTCCCACGGCGTCGGGTAACAGGCTGGTGAAAACGCCATCTTCCGGCGTTCTCGGTCGCATGTCTCCCTGCGACGTACCGCAAGGGTACGCCTCAGTCGCCACGCTCCCTGCGGCCTTGGCACATGGCGTTTTGACCAGCCTGCGAGATGCAGAAGCTGTAGGGCGTGAAACGAGCGACGTTAAACGTGAGACGTAGAACTTAGGGAAATCTCAATGAGGTATTGAGCAAACGTTTCACCTTTCACGTTTTACGTCTCACGTCAGGGTTCCGCCCCTCGTCCCGAGCGAGGATCGCTTCGAGTAGGGCATACGACGATTCGATCTGCCGGGTCATCTCTTCAGCCTTCTTGTAGGCCTGCATGTATTTCTTGGGATTGTTGGTCAGGTTGGCGAAGCGGCGGGGCGTCCAGGTGTGCAGGAGTGCCTCGCGCTTCTGATCCAGTTGTTCGCGGGTATAGGGTTGCGTGAGGGTGAAAAGTTCCAGGGCTTGAGTGAGGAGTTCCTCGGTCATGTAACGGAGTCTGGCAAGCCGACGATGACGCTGTCAATCTAGCAGGCGTTGCCCCTCGCGGCAACAGGCAAGGTGTTCCACCATGGCCACTGCGCTCCCGATTTTTCAGCCCACCCCGATCTTCAAGGATCGCTCGGACTATCGACAGGTGCTCATCAAAGAAATGGAGGCGGGGAAAATTCCCCTGAGCCTGGGCCGTGACTGCCCGGTCAAATGCGAGTTCTGCTACGAACTCGACCACTCCTACCGCGAAACGCTCGACCCGCCGAAAACCAGCGACGACGACTGGAAGTTCATCCTCAACTACATCAGTAAGAAATCCACTGATCCCACACAATTCTGGTGCCTGGGCGGCAACGAGTTCATGGAATGGACCGATCTGTTCCTGCATCCCAAGGCGATGGAATGGGTGGAGGACTTTCTCCGCGAGACGGACAAGAGCATTCAGTTTTTCACGGTCGGGTTCGTGCATGTGCCCAAGATCCATCAGCTGGTGGCGCAATATCCAGGCCGGATCAACTTCGAACTGTCGGTCATCACGCTGAGCGACTACCGGCAGCGGTTGATGCCCCATGCCCCCTCCGTGAAGCATCTCATGAAGGTGCTGGACGGTCCTGCCGTGTCGTCGGCGAATTTCTACGCGTTCGACAAGGACACGATGTCGAAAGATGCGGCGACGATTTCCAAGGTGAATCAGCAGTGTGTGCTGTGGATGGGGACACTGACTCCGGTGCGCGGGCTCAAGGAGGAGACGGCGGCGCTGATGCGGCAGGGGAGAACCTTTCTGCCGGAGGAAGCCAGCCACGTCTATGACCTGGCGCTGCCCAATTTGCAAACCATCCACACGGAGGCCTACACCACTGCCTTCTTGAGTCGCCGGCGTATCGTCAGCCTGTTCGACCAGCTGGAGTTGGAAAAGAAGGACACGGTGGTGATGGCCGGCAGCGTCCACAAAATCCTGACCATGTACCGGAAAAACCGTGCGCGGTTTCTCTATGTGCCCAATGCGTTGTTGAGCGGCGATTCCGATTGCACGGTGCTCCTGACCTTCGACGACATTGCGCGACGTCTGACCAAGGAGAAGATGATCCATGTGCCCAAGTGCATCATGCAGTCGGGGCGGGGACCTTACACCGATATCACCGGGGTGACGCTGGAGCAGTTCACCAAGAAGACCGGTGTGCGGGTGAAGGTGCTGCACAAGATCGATACACGCTTCGCCAACCAGCAGCTCTACCGCAACGGATCGCTCCAGAACTACGTCGAGCAATACCTCAAGCATCCGTTGATGGGGGCGTATGAGGCTATGCCGCGGCCCATCTAGCAGGCTGCTGAAAACGACCCCCCACGTCGTTCTCGTCTCGTCAACATCCTCAACGTACCCCTGAGGGTACGCCTCCGGTTTTGACTCGCCTGCGGCCTAGTGGGAGGCCGTTTTGAGCAGCCTACGGGATGCGGGTCGAGCCGGCTGGTGAAACCGCCATCTCCCGGCGTTCTCAGTTGCGTGCCTCTCTGCGACGTACCGCAAGGGTACGCCTCAGTCGCCACGCTCCCTGCGGCCTTGGGAGATGCCGTTTTGACCAGCCCGTGGGAGGGAGGCGTATCTCGTGAACCCTCATTGGTGAAGCGTGAGACCGCAGGCTGGATGACAACCGTTCGACACCTGTCCATCGTTTGATTCTGCACGCTCAATCGCAGCGCATGATCCTTTTCCTTCCCGTAATGGTGCTGCGCCCCCTTGCAAAAAATGCCGACTCGGGGCAACATGCCGCCGATATCTTTTGTGAGGCGTCTATGCCCGGTCCGAGGCGATTGCAGTTCTACCAAGCCGACGTATTTACCGATGAGCCGTTCGGCGGTAATCCCGTTGCCGTGTTTCCCGATGCGGATGGACTGACCGATGTCGAATTGCAGCAGATCGCCCGCGAGATGAATCTCTCCGAGACCGTGTTCGTGTTTCCCCCGACGGACAAGGCCGCCGTTGTGAAGATGCGCATCTTTACCCCGACGCAGGAAATTCCCTTTGCCGGGCATCCGGTGATCGGGACGTTTTTTGTGCTGGCCACCTTGGACCGTCTCGCGCTTCGGGAGCCGGTCACGCGGGTCCTCCAGGAATGCAATCTCGGCCTGTTCCCTGTCGACATCCATACCTGCAATGGCGTGATCGAGCGCGTGGTCATGGCGCAGCCGAGCCCGCAGTTTTTGGATGTCATCGACGAGCCGGAAGCGTTGTTCGCGATTGCTCGCGCCCTGGGCATTACCAAGGCCGTGATTTCAGAGACCCGTTTCCCGGTGCAGGTTGTTTCTACGGGGTTGCCGGTCATCATCGTGCCGGTGCGGACGCTTACGGCGGTGCGGCAGATCATTCCCGACGTCGCGGCCATCGCGGAACTGTCCCAGCAGTATGGCGCCAACGGCATCATGGTGTTCAGCACGATGACCGTCGAACAGTCCTCCAGCGTGCATACGCGGATGTTCGCTCCGTTGATCGGCATCGTGGAAGATCCTGCCACCGGAAGCGCCAGCGGAGCATTAGGCGCCTATCTGGTCCAGCATGGGGTGGTGGATATCAGGCCATCGACTGAGATTACGGCCGAGCAGGGATACGAGATCGATCGTCCGTCCCGCATCCTCATTCAGGTGGATTCCGATGACGATGTGATTCAAGGCGTGACCGTCGGAGGACAGGCGACGATGGTCGTGGAGGGGACGCTCACCTTTTAGTCGGACGATGAACACGCCATCTCACTGCGTTCTCGGTCGCCCGTTTCCCTGCGACGTACCACAAGGGTACGTCGCAGTCGCCGTGCTCCCTGCGGCCTTGTGACATGGCGTTTTGATCGTCCTGCGGGAAATGTGTAGGGACCTGTACTCTCGGAATCACGGTTTAGCGTGGAGCGTAATGCAGCCATGAATCACAGGTGAGGAGTGATATGAACGCAGTGGTGTTCCACGAGCATGGCGGACCGGGCAAGCTGCAGCATCAAGAGATGCCGATGCCGACGATCGGTGTCGATGAAGTGCTGGTGCGGGTCAAAGCCTGCGCGTTGAACCATCTCGACATCTGGATCCGGCAGGGGAGTCCCGCCTATCCGATGCCGCTTCCGCATATCCTCGGGTCCGACATCTCCGGTGTGGTGCAGCAGATCGGCTCGCACGTGGAAGGGGTTGCCGAGGGCGAGCGCGTGTATGTGTCGCCCGGCGTCGGTTGCGGTCGCTGCGAGCACTGTTGGGCCGGTCGCGACAACATGTGCCGGTCCTACGGGTTGATCGGGGCGATGTGCCATGGCGGATACGCCGAGTACGTGAAGGTGCCGGCGCGGAACGTCTTCCCGATTCCCGGCGCGTTGAGCTTCGAGCAGGCGGCGGCGTTTCCGCTGGTGTCTGTCACGGCTTGGCATATGTTGTTCGGGTTGGCTGCTGTGCAGCCCGGCGAAGACGTGTTGATCATGGGCGCGGGCAGCGGGGTGGGGCACATGGCAATCCAGATGGCCAAGCTGGCCGGCGCTCGTGTGTTGACCACCGTCGGGAGCGATGACAAGATTGCGAAGGCCAAGGCCCTCGGCGCCGATGAGGTCATCAATCACACCCGCGAGCAGGTGAACCAGCGGGTGCGTGAGCTGACCCACCGCCGAGGTGTCGATGTGGTGATCGAACACATCGGCCCGGAGGTGTGGACGCAGTGTATCGATGCATTGGCCAAAGGCGGCCGGTTGATTACCTGCGGCGCGACGACGGGCGCGGAAGTGAAGCTCGATCTGCGCTACGTCTATTCGCGACAACTGACGATCAAGGGCTCGTACATGGGGTCGCAGAGCGAATTGCTCAAGGCTGCTCACTTGGTCGGCCAAGGCAGGTTGCAGCCCGTAATCGACCGGACGTTCCCGCTCTCCGAAGCGAAAGCGGCGCAAGAATATCTTCTGAATCGAAAATTTTTTGGTAAGATCGTGCTGAGCGTTTCATAACCGGTTTCATTAGTGGCTCTCTTGTCCCAACGGGCAGAAAGGTATGTGACATGGCGAGTATTGCGCAGATCATGAACAAGAAACCCCAGAGCATTGGTCCGACGACGTCGATTCGCGGTGCGGCGAAGAAGATGCGTGACTTGCGGGTCGGTTCACTCCTGATTAAGAAGGGGAAGAACTTTGTGGGGATCGTGACCGACACGGATCTCGTCCGCAAGGGCCTGGCGACGAGCCAGGACGTCTCGAAACTCACAGTCGAAAAGATCATGACCACTCCGCTCTGTACCATCGAGAGCAATAAGGCCGTCGATGACGCGCAGGATATGATGGGCGATCTCGGCGTGCGCCATCTTGCCGTAACCAAGGGTGGGTCGATCGTCGGCGTGGTGTCGGTGCGCGATCTCTTGATGCACTACAAGCGGTATGCGCAATCGAGACTGGCGGACAATCAGGTGTACTCCGAACCGAAAATCGGGCAAGACTAGGCGGATGTTGAAAACGGCCTCCAGCAGCGTTCTCGGGCGCACGGCTCCCTGCGACGTACCGCAAGGGTACGCCTCAGTTGCCCTGCTTCCTGCGGCCTTGCTGGAGGGCCGTTTTGAACATCCTTCACCGGGCAGATGCTGAAAACGGTCCACAACGGCGTTCTCAGTCGTACGGCTCCCTGCGGCCTCGTTGGATGACCGTTTTGAGCATCCTCGACTGTCCGGGAATAGAGCGTCAAAAGTAAAACGTCAAACGTGGGGTGCGAGGAGGTGATTGTTTCACCGTTCACCGCTCACGTTCCGCTCTTACTTCGTGAGTTCTTTGACGAGGTGGCCGAGTTCGGGGAGGATTAGTTTTTCCATCGCCAGGCGGACGGCGTTTTCTGATCCGGGAGTCGAAAAGAGGATGCGGCCCTTGATGATGCCGGCGGTGGCCCGGCTCATGATGGCCGGGGAGCCGATGTCCTGATAGGTCAGATACCGAAAGACTTCGCCGAATCCATCCAGCCGTTTTTCCAGCATCGCATCCACCGCCTCAAACGTTGAATCCCGTCTGGAGATGCCTGTTCCACCGTTGATGATGATGGCCTGCACGGAGTCATTGGTGATGCCATCGGCGATCCGCGCCTTGATCTGGGCCGGTTCGTCTTTGACGAGGTGGTAGGCGGCGATGTGGTGGCCCTTGTCCTTGAGCAACTGCTGAATCAATTGCCCGCTGGTATCGGTGTCGGGCGTGCGCGTGTCGCTGCAGGTAATGACCATGCATCCGATGGAGCGGGGGGCGTGGTGCTTATGTTCTTTATGACTTGGGGTGGTGCTCATGCCAGTGCAAATGGCTTTCAGCGATCAGCCGACAACCATCAGTTTTTCTTGAAACTGACAGCTGAGAGCTGACGGCCGATGGCTATTCTTACTTCCAGACCGAATCCGGGTTCAGCTTGGCTGCCGGCTTGCCGTCCTTGATGTGCTCATCGAGGATGGTGGCGACATCGGCTTCCGTGACTTTTGAATACCAGGTGTTGTCTGGATAGACCACGACGGTCGGTCCTTGCTCGCAGGGGCCCAGGCAGGAGGAGCCCGTCACGAGCACTTCGCCCGGCATGATGCCGCGCTGCATGAGACCCATATTGAAGGACATCAGCAGTTGCGCGGAACCCTGACCGCCGCAGGACGGTTTCGGGTGGCCCGGCGGACGGGCGTTGGTGCAGACAAGGATATGATATTTCGGTTTTGGCATCGTGACCTCAATGTATGGGGTGAGTGACGACTGCGTAGTTCGTCAGGCTGGTTTATACGCCTTCCACTGCTCGGTGCATTCCTCAGGCAACTTCCACTGTTTGATGCCTTTGAGGACCCAATCGATGTAATGCTCCTTCGGCTTGAATTTGCCGATGGGATTGGCCGCATGGGTGGTGACCAATAACTTTTCGCCTTCCTCCGTGATCACGGTGACCGGCAGGTGCCGATAGGCTCCCTGCGGCACATCGCCTTCGAATTCGTCGAGGATCTTGAGATCTTCGTCGGTGATTTCGAAGACGGCTCCCCAGACTTTTTCCCCCGGCGACGGAATCACGCTCGCCAGGCCGCATCGCCATTGCGTCGACCAGCGGCAGAACTGAATGTGATGGTCGGGGAGGTACGCCGTGAAAAGAAACTTGTGTTCCGGGGCGCGACGCTTGAGTTGAGACAGGTTCAAATTGTCCGCGTAAAAGAAGAACTTCATTGAACAGTGAGACTCCGATTATGTCGCGAAGGTTGACCGGTACTTGTACCATAGCGTTGCGCGACCTTGTCAAGCGCGGGGGGATCCGGTGCGTTGCCGGTTTCAGGGTCTCCAGCTGTTGCCCGACGATTGACAGTGAATTCACACGCCACCTATGATGGCGAGTTAATCAACCATCCACCGCAGTTTATTGTGACCACCTATGAGTAAAGTGATCCATTACACGGTGCTCGCGCTTCTCCTGGCCGGAGGGTTGGCCTATTGGTGGATGAAACCACCGGGCCTCAACCCGATGCTCGACCCGCAGGCGGCCGAAGCCCTTGCGCTGGTGCAAACCCACCGGGCTGCCGGCTATCCGACGATTCTTCAGGCGTTCAACGAACGGGCCCGCATTCAGGAAGCCCGCAAGTTGGGCTTGCGCTTGGGAGAATGGAAGGTGATCAAGCAGGACGGTGAGCGTTATGAGGTCCGGATCTACATGCGCGAGCAGGGGACCACTCAGTGGTTCGAACGGGATTTTATCTGGCACGTGGATCTGGCGACGAAGCGCGTCAACGCAGCCTCCTTGCCGGCCGACGGGTTGATGCCGGAAGGTCCGGAGAGTGGCCGCCCGCGCGCGCCAGGCGGTGAAGTCCCTCCATTCCCGCCTACAATGTAAGCGGCGTTTTCACCTGCACGTTCGTGCCCTGCACCCGCACTTCCACGCAGGCCACGCGGATCTCCTGATTTTCCGGTCGCTCACCGGTGCGGACATTGAATCGCCACCCGTGCCAGGGGCATTCGATCACCTCGTCATCCATGCAGCCTTCGCCCAGCGGTCCGCCTGCGTGCGGGCAGGTATTGTCGACGACCCGGAACGTACCGTCCACGTTGCAGAGCGCGAGAAAAATTCCCTCGACTTCAACGGTGCGGCAGGTGCCTGGCGGAACCTGATCCACCTGGGCGACGGTGACATAGTCGGGCTGCGAATCCATAAGGGTCCTCTATAAGTTACAGCGCGGTACAGGTCGTCTCAAAATTGCGTGACATCGTGGGCGGCATTCCCTAAGCGCTTGATTTCATTGACCGCATATGGCATAGATTGAGCAGGCATTTTCAGGGAAGGGTCACAACAGCGCCGTCATTTGCTATCCTGTAAATAGTGCACTCATAGGAGATCGCCGGAGCCACTATGGAAATGACCTTGTTGCTCAACTCCACCTATGAACCGCTTCGTGTCCTGCATTGGCAAAAGGCCATTACTCTGCTCTGGCAGGGGAAGGTCGAAGTCCTCGAAGTCTACGACCGCCAAATCCACGGTATCTCGATCTCGATCAAGCTCCCCTCGGTGATGCGCCTCCTGAAGCTGGTGAAGCTCAAGGACAGCCATCGCGCGGTGAAATTTTCCCGTATCAATATTTTTACGCGCGACGGCTACTGCTGCCAGTATTGCAAACACAAATTCCGCACCGAGGAGCTGACGTTCGACCATGTCGTGCCGATCGCGAAGGGCGGACGGAAGACCTGGGAGAACATCGTGACGGCCTGCTGGCGATGTAATAACCGGAAGAGCGGCCGGACGCCGGAAGAAGCCAGCATGCGCCTGATCAAGAAGCCTGTAAAGCCGCGCTGGAGTCCTACCGTCACGATTACCATCGGGATCCGGAACACGCCGGAAAGCTGGCGGGACTATCTGTATTGGAACCTCGAGCTTGACGCGGACCCGGCCGAAACCTAGCCGGCTGTTGAAACGCGTTCTCGGCGTCGTTCTCGCGGCGCTCAAGTCCTCGACGTACGAGAACAGTACGCCTCAGACTTTCGCTTGCTGCGGCCTTGCCGAATAACCCGTTTGAACAGCCTGCCGCAGCTAATACACCTTGTCGATGGTAATGTTTACGTCCTTTCCGCCCGGTAACGTCGGATTCTTCGGGTAGCGTCCCTCCATGTCGCCCGGTTGCGCCTGGCCGGCCTGGCCATCTCGATCCAGACGCGCAATCACATCCACCATGCCTTTCAATTCGGTGCCCTGAACCATGACATCCGCACTCGTAATCTCAAACTGCACCGGAAATTTCGGCGCGTCGATCCGTTTGGCCGCGATGGGTCTCGGTGGTCCGGTCGGGCGCCGCACGATGACGAACAACACGTCGGTCGGTTTGACCTGGTCGGCCAGGTTGGGGGCGATCTGTACCTGCCCGGCAATCGATCCGCCGCCCTGTTCCGGCTCCCCGATGTGGGCGATGCCGAAATAGGCCGCGACGGCCGCAATGCCGATGATCCCTCCGGCCATTGCCAGGGATCGTCCAGTATATCCAGCCACAATAGACTCCTTTGTTGACTCGCGGTGCGCGCGACGGGCTCGCCCGTCATCCAGCGGGCGCATTATACCCAGCTCGCGCCACAAAGGGGAATGGCGGAGCGGGTTTACCCTGTCAAATCGGCTGTTGTATGATACGCGTTCACGTGGTTGTCGATTTGTTGGAGGATGAACTCAATGGCTGCAAATCCCGGGTTTCAAATTTCACTCGATGTACGTGGGTGGCCGGTCCTGGTGATCGGTGGTGATGAGGAAGCGGCAGATAAAGTGCAGCGGCTCCTAGAGGCAGGCGCGAAGGTCACGGTTATCAGTCCCACCCTGCATGAAGTACTGCGTAAACTGGCGGCCTCGGCGAAAATCATTCATCGTGGACGGCACTTCCGCGCGAACGATCTGGAGGCGGTCATCCTGGTCTTGAACACGATTCGCGATGATCGTGAACTCTCCCACTCGCTCATGCGATTGGCTCGCGAACAGAAGTTTTTGATCTGGTCGGTCGACCAACCCGACGTGTCGAACGTGGTGATGCCGGCCGTCGTCAGCTCCGGTCATGTTCGTGTCGCGATCAGCTCGAGTGGCCAGGCACCGGCGCTTTCTGGATTTATGAAGGAAGATCTCGAGCGTATTTTGGACAACGAGTTTGTCGCGTTCGTCGATTGGCTCGGGCAGCTTCGCGAACAGGCCAAGGCCAACGAACCGGACGCGGAGAAACGTCGCACGCTGTTGCGTGAGGCGCTGGATGGATTCCGACTCCTGGGAAAAGTGCAGTACCCGAAGGTGTGGCTGGATCAACGGACCACGGCTGCGTCAGGCGCGAAAGGTGAGTCGTAAGAGAGAGCTGCAAGCTGACCGCTGTCGGCTGATAGCCAGGAGTAATCGATTATGGTGTTGCTGGAATTCAGTATGTCGCCGCTGGGCAAGGGGGAGAGCGTGAGCAAATACGTGTCACGCTCGCTGGATATTATCGACAAGAGCGGTGTGGACTATCGTCTGAATCCGATGGGCACGGTGCTCGAAGGGGAATGGGACGAGGTCATGGCGGTGGTCAAGAAGTGCTATATGCGCATGCGCAAAGACTGCAATCGCGTGTCCTGCAGCATCAAGATCGACTACCGGAAGGGACCGAAGGGGCGCTTGTCGAGCAAAGTGTCGAGTGTCGAATCACAGCTGAAACGAAAGCTAAAGGTCTAGCAGGCTGCGGAAAAACTCGATTGGTGCGCAATACCTTACGATCCACTCATGCGCCGCGTCGATTTGACAATAACCCGCAGGATGCGCAAAAAGGCCGTCCAGTAAGGCCGCAGCAAGCGAAGAGGCGAATCGTACCTTCGTACCCGCCCACCCCGAGCCTGCCAAGACAGGCTCTTGTCCCGTGGCCGTACGGTGAGCCCCTGGGGTTCACGACGCGCGGAATAACGCGCGTCACGTTTGTGAACGCCGCCGAGCCGGTGAGGCGGCAGTGTCTTGCGAGAACGCCGCTGGCGGACTTTTTCCGCATCCTGCTAAGGCGCGCGTCACGGAGCTACGATGTCTGCAAGGGCGTCGTAGTGAAGTGTTCCCTCGGTTTTGAATCGCACCGAGAGGTTCGCGGTCTGCACCGTCAGCGTTTCGAGGGACAGCTTGTGAACCGTGCCGCGCAAGCGCCCTCCCGTCAGGTTTCTGTTCAGTCCCTTCTCCAGCGCCTGTCGCATCAGGTCCAGTTCCTCTCGAATGGGGAGCACCAATCTTCCGGCCAACTCATCACGCAGCGGTTCATGTAACCATTCTTCAGCCAGGTCGGTGGCCGGCGTGCGCTCCTTGATCGTGTAGTCGACATCTCGAAATAAAATCCGCCCCGCCGCTTCGTCGTACGCTGGCGTTCCCTTCAGGCGGAGCGTGAGCGGAAGCAGCCCTCGCAGGGTGAGTTCCACCCCCACTTGATTGCCCAAGGGGTATAATGTCGCCCCGGCGATCTTGATCGTGCCGACACCCAGCGACCATTCCTGCCCGACCACCGCTTCGCGCAACCGTTGATTGGCTTCCTCGATCGGGACCTGGAGCGCGAAAGCGACGTGAAAACCGTCGTCGTGAAACTGAGCCTGCAGATCGGGGAGGGGGAAATGTCGTGACAAGGGCTTGGTGCCGCGCACGACGGCCGGTCTGGCCGTGACGCCATACCCCGCAGCCGGTGTGCCTGAGAGCGGTTCGACTCCGGCGGGAGCGATTGTTTCAGGATTCAGTTGGAGCCAGAGGCCTTCGGCTTGATCCAACAACAGGGGTTCCTGCAGATCGTTCCAGATGTGAGCGACGGCGGGCTTCAGGGTCACGAGGGCGGCTGTCTTCCGATCGACCGTCGGCAGCATCCCTTGCAACTCACTTCGATAGACTTGTGCCATCAGGGGTGCTGTATCCACGCCCTGTTCTGAGAGCAGGCAGGGTCGGTTCGCTTCCACCGCGGTCACGCTGCTCGCAGGCAGCAGGGTATAGGCGAGGCCCTGGTTGAAGGTGGTTGCCAGCGTCACCGATAATCGGCCTGTGCCGGTTGTTGCATCCTGTTGGCCGCAGTCGGCGATTTTCGTCACCGTGCCGTTGATCTGCTTCGCGTATTCCACGCCGAATGGAACGCTGGATTGGGACAGCAGGCGACCTCCGGTCGTCGTCGAGCTTTGCTCCCCCGGCCAGATCCGGTACTTCAGGAATCCGGTGCCTCCGCCCAGCGCCACCCAGTCGCGTTGTGTGTTCCGATGTGCGGCGAGCGTTCGGTAAGTGTTGCCATACTGCTCGGCCAGGGCGGTCATGGGAATGGGCACATGAATTGTCATGCTGGAAGCTTCCGTCTGCTGGTGCCGGGCTGTGTCGGTTCCTGCCGCTGCCGCGGGTGCTGTGGCGCAGAGACTCAGAATGGCCGCAGCGAGCCAGAGCAGGTTGCGTCGATTGAACCGGCGTCGTCCGCCCATCGTCTTATCCTCATGCTGGTGACACAGAGGGTGGTTGCCACCCGAGCTTACTTCGAACATATCGCTCGACTATGGGAGAAACACAAATGGAAGGCAAGCAGTCAGGTCTTCGGTGAAGCAGTATCGTCACTTGATAACAGCGGGAGATAGTGGCGTGGCACACGCTGGCCGATGGCGCAGAGCACTTCATAGGGAATGGTCTGTTGCCAGGCGGCGAGATCGGCTGCGGTGATGCGCTCGTGTCCCTGCTGCCCGATGAGAATCGCTTCCTGTCCGATTTGCACGCCGGGCACGTCCGTCACATCGACCATCGTCATGTCCATGCAGACACGTCCGACCACCGGCACACGTCGTCCCCCGATCAACACCATGCCTCGGTTCGACAGGAGGCGATTGTAGCCGTCTGCATAGCCGACCGGGAGTACTGCGATGCGTGACCGTCGCGAGGCGATGAATGTCCGGTTGTAGCTGACGCTGTCGCCCGCTTGGATGTTGTGCAGGTGCGCGATGGTCGCTTTCCAGCTGAGGATCGGTCGCAACTCAGGCGCAGCGGCAGCGTTGGACAGGGTATGGTAGCCATACAGCATGATGCCGGGTCGCACGAGGGAATACAGGCTTGCGGGATAGTTGATGATGCCTGCGCTGTTGGCGGCGTGCGTCAGGGGACAAGACAGTCCATTTTGGCGCAATGTGTCGAGCGTCTGCTGGAACTCCGCGAGTTGTTTCTCGGTGTGTGTGGCATCGGCATTGTCCGCATCGGCCAGGTGAGTCATGAGGCCTTCGAGCCGGAGAGTGGCACGAAAGGCCGGTAGGGCGACGAGGTCGGGCATTTCTGGAGGGAGCACGCCCAAGCGACCCATACCGGTCTCGATTTTGACATGCACGGAGTAGGGCGCGGCATTGGGCGGGACGGCTGCGGCAAAGACTTGAACCATATCGAGCCGATAGAGCACGGGGGTCAGCCGATGTGCGATCAGGTCGGGAAATTGTGCTGGGACGGTCGGGCCCATGACCAAAATGGCATCATGAATGCCTGCCTGGCGGAGTGCGATGCCCTCATCTGCCGTGGCGACACCAAACCGGTGGACGGACAGTTGTTGCAGGGCACGTGTGAGTGCAAGGGCGCCATGGCCATAGGCATTCGCCTTGACGATAGCCAGTACCTCGGAACGCGGCGCAAGACGACGCACATGGGCGACATTCTGCGCGAGGGCATTCAGATCGACTGAGACGGAGGTTGGGGGGAACTGAGACGGCGTGTACACGCAGCTTGTGGTGGCAGAATAGGGCGCTAGACTTCCAGGATCTCGCCTTCTTTTTTCTTCATCACGTCGTCGATTTTCTGCACGTATTGATCGGTGAGTTTTTGAATTTCGGCTTCCGACTTGCGCAGTTCATCTTCGGTCAGCTTCGTGTCTTTCTGCAGCTTCTTGAGCTCTTCGTTGCCATCCCGGCGGAAGCCGCGAATCTGCACCTTCACTTCTTCGCCGTGTTTCTTGCAGACCTTGATGAGTTCTTTCCGGCGCTCTTCGGTGAGCGGCGGAAGAGGAATCCGGATGAGCTTGCCATCGTTCGACGGCGTCAAGCCGAGGTCCGAGATTTGGATCGCTTTCTCGATCTCTCTGATGAGGTTCTGTTCCCAGGGCTGAATCGTGATGAGCCGGGCTTCGGGGGTGGCGACGTTGGCGACCTGCTTCAGCGGTGTCATGGTTCCGTAGTAGTCGACTTTGATGCCGTCCACCAGTGCCACGGATGCGCGACCGGTACGCAGGCCGGCCAGGTCTCGTTTTAAGTGTTCGATCGCGTGGTCCATCTTTTCGGTTACGCGTTGTTTCACTTCTTGCGCCGTCGACATCAGCCTCTCCCTTAGCGACTTTCTACGGTGACCAGGGTCCCGATAGGTTCGCCCTGTACGACACGTTTAAAGTTTCCCTTTTCTTTCAAGTTGAAGACGATCAATGGCAACCGATTGTCCATGCACAAGCTGATGGCCGTCGAGTCCATGACCTTGAGATTCTGTGTGAGAATCGACAGGAACGGGATCTCTGCATACTTCTTGGCTTGTGGATTTTTGACCGGATCGCTGTCGTAGATACCGTCGACCTTGGTGCCCTTCATGATGACCTGGGCGCCGATTTCCATCGCCCGCAGTGATGCCGCGGTATCGGTGGAGAAATAGGGATTTCCCGTTCCTCCCGCGAAGATCACCACACGCTTTTTTTCCAGGTGTCGGATGGCGCGGCGGCGAATGTAGCCTTCGGCCAGCTGCCGCATTTCGATCGCCGACTGGACACGGGTGCTGACCCCTTTGCCTTCCAGCGCATTCTGGAGGGCCAGGGCATTCAACACCGTCGCGAGCATGCCCATGTAGTCGGCGGAGGCCCGCTCCATGCCGCGCGCACTGGCGGCCAGGCCGCGGAAGATATTGCCGCCGCCGATGACAACGGCCACTTCGACGTCCATCGCGACGACGTCGGCAATTTCTTCTGCCAGCCCTTCGAGAATCGAGGGTTGCACGCCATAGCCCTGCTCACCGGCCAGCATTTCTCCGCTGACTTTCAGCAGGATGCGGCGGTAGTGGGCAGAACTCATGCTTGGCCTAGTTGGAATCGTGTGAACCGGCGGACATTCATGTTCTCGCCGATTTTGGCGATTTGTTGTGCCAGCAGATCCTTGATGACGACGGACGGATCCTTGATGAAGGCCTGTTCGAGCAAGCAATTTTCCTGGTAGAACTTCTCGAGCTTGCCCTCGATGATTTTCGGCCAGGCGGCCGGTGGCTTGCCGAGTTCCTTGGCTTGCCCTTCGTAGATGGTGCGCTCTTTTGCGACGACATCTTCGGCAATCTCTTCCCGTCGGACGTAGGACGGGCTGGCGGCCGCCACCTGCAGCGCCAGATTGTTCACAAACGCCTTGAACTGCTCATTCCGTGCCACGAAGTCGGTTTCACAATTGACTTCGATGAGCACACCGATCTTTCCACCGGCATGGATATAGGCATGGATCAAGCCCTGGTTGGTCTCACGACCGGCCTTTTTCTGGGCCGCCGCCAAGCCCTTCTGCCGGAGATAATCGATCGCTTTGTCGATGCTGTTTCCATTCTCAGTCAGGGCCTTCTGGCAATCCAGAATGCCGGCCCCTGTTTTTTCACGTAACTCTTTGACGAGCTCACTCAAACTTGCCATGGGTTCCTCAGTTGGTCGAATAGAACAATGCCATCACGCGAGACGCGGCCGTCAGGAGGTGGCCACGCCGGCCAAATTTGCCGCCGGTTTAGCGCCACCACCGGCTGGTGCCGATGCAAACTCTGTTTCTTCTCGCTGGGTACGGAGGTGCGCTCCTTCAAGGCACGCGTCCGCGATCCGGGAAATAATCAGTTTGATGGAACGGATGGCGTCATCGTTGCCCGGGATGGGGTATTGAATGTGATCGGGATCGCAGTTCGAATCGACGATGGCAATGACCGGAATTTCCAGCCGGCTGGCCTCGAGGATCGCAATGTGCTCGATGCGGGTATCCAGAATAAACACCGCGCCGGGCAGGGCGCGCATGTTGCGGATGCCCGACAGGTTCTTCTGCAGCTTGACGACTTCCTTCTGCATCTGTCCGAGCTCTTTCTTGGTATGGCCCTGATGCGTCGGATCAGCGAGGGTCGCTTCCATTTTTTTCATTTTGTCGATGCTACGACGGATGGTCTGGAAGTTGGTCAGCATGCCGCCCAACCAGCGCTGGTTGATGTAGAACTGGTTGGCCCGCTTGGCCTCTTCCTCTAAAATCTCCGCCGCTTGGCGCTTGGTACCGACGAACAAGACGGAGTCACCGGCCGCCACGGTGTCGCGCGCGAAGGCATAGGCTTGTTCCATGCGTTCGACGGTCTGTTGAAGGTCGATAATGTAGACGCCGTTTCGTTCCCCGAACAGGAATCGCTTCATCTTGGGGTTCCAACGATTCGTCTGGTGTCCGAAGTGGACGCCCGCTTCCAGTAATTCCTTAATCGCAACTACTCCCATACCTTCACCTCCCTCCGAAGCCTGCAGAGCGCCTGGCGAACGCCAACGACGAGGGGGATGTCCCCCTTATTCTCAGGCTGCGCAGCGTGCGCATCACGCTGGTGTGTATTTAAATAAGACGTCCCTGATTTTGGATGCGAAAATGTGAACGATGGGACGGATCATTCACGGCACGAAAACGCCCGAACGCTAGCATAATCCCCAGTATTTTGCAACCGCGCGAGGCGGCTCACGACCGGTAACTCGCGTTGATCCGCACGTATTCGTAGGACAAATCGGTCGTCCACATGTGCGCCCCGGCTGTGCCCTGTGCGAGGTCGACAAGAATCGTAAACTCCTTCGCCCGGAAGACCTTGGTCAGCTTCTGCTCGGCGACGCGGCCCAGTCCTTGACCGTTCCGGACCATCGGGACATCCCCGAATTGTAGGCTGATCCGGCTGGGATCGATGGGGACCCCTGCGCGTCCGAGGGCCGCCATCACACGCCCCCAGTTGGCGTCACCGCCAAAGAGCGCGGTCTTCACCAGGTTGGAGGTGGCGATCGTTTGGGCAATCTGTTTGGCCGCCGTCGTGGATCGAGCGCCTGTGACCTCCACCCGTACGACTTTGGTCACACCTTCGCCGTCCCAGCAAATTTTTAAGGCAAGGGTGCGGCAGACCGTTTCGACCATGGCGCAGAACCGTCGAAAGTCCGCAGAGCCTGGCTTGAGTGTCTGATTGCCTGCCATTCCGTTCGCAAGGCAAAGGACGGTGTCGTTCGTGCTCGTATCGCCGTCGACGGTAATGCAGTTAAACGATTGATCGACCGCCTGGCAGAGCGCCGTCTGAAGCGCCGACCGGCTGATGGCCGCATCGGTTGTGAGATAGCCTAGCATGGTGGCCATGTTGGGATGGATCATCCCGGAACCCTTGGCCATTCCTCCCACCGTCACCATCCGCCCTCCGAGGCGGGCGCGCACCGCCACCTGTTTGGGTTTGAGGTCCGTGGTCATGATGGCTTGGGCTGCTTCGTTTCCGCCGCGGCGCGTGATGCGAGCGAGGAGGGACGGGACAGCGTTCTTGATGCAGTCGATCGGAAGTGGCTGACCGATCACGCCGGTCGATCCGATGAAGATAGTATGGGGCGCACTGCCGAGAGCCGTGGCAACCAGCTGCGCCATCTCCTTGGCCACTCGCATTCCGTCGGGTCCGGTGCAGGCGTTGGCGTTCCCGCTGTTGACGAGGATGGCCCGGCCGATGCCCTTCTTCAGATGCAGGCGATCGAGCACAACTGGAGCAGCCACGACCTGATTGGTGGTGAACACGCCGGCGACGGGGCCCTCCTGCTCGGAGACCAGCAGGGCCAAGTCGAGTTGTTTCTTCTGCTTTTTCTTGATGCCGCAATACATCCCGGCGGCCCGAAAGCCGATCGGTGCAGTGACGCCTCCAGTGATGGTCTTCATAGTGATCCTGTGTGGTGAGACATGGTCCGTAGCGCGGAGTCGCCCAGGACTCAAGTTATGGATAGATACCCGGCGCCACCAGACCCGTCTCTTCCGGATAGCCGAGCATGAGATTCATAGCCTGAATCGCCTGTCCCGCTGCTCCCTTGATCAGGTTGTCGATGGCCGACACGGTCACGACCCAGCCGGCTCGCGTATCGGTGTGGACTGCGAGATCGCAGTAGTTGGCGCCTCGCACATGTCGGGGATTCGGCATCGCGCCTTCGAGCAGTCGCACGAATCGTTCTCCCTTGTAGAAGTCCCGATAGAGCGCCCGCAGTTCGACGACATCGAGTGTGCCCTTCATTCGCGCATAGGCGGTGCTCAAGATGCCTCGATTCATCGGGACCAGGTGCGGCGTGAAGGCAATGGTGACACCGGAGTGCTGTTCTCCGCCCGCTTGTCCACGCGTTCCTGCCAGCCCGCTCAGTTCCTGTTCGATTTCCGGGATGTGTCGATGCTGGCCGATCTTATAGGGCTCCAGTGACTCGTGCGCTTCGGGAAAGTGGTAGGGGAGAGCCGGGCTTCTTCCTGCGCCTGATACGCCCGACTTTGCATCAATCACAATCGTGTCCGGCACGATGAGGCTATGAGCGATCAACGGCGCCAGTTGAAGAATCGCGGCGGTCGGGTAGCAGCCGGGGGAGGCGACAAGTCGGGCCTGTGCGATGGCGGATCGATGCAGTTCCGGCAGGCCATAGACGGCGCTTCCGATCAGGTCGGGATGCGCGTGTGTGGTCTGATACCAGGTTTCGTATGTGCGAGGATCTTTAAGTCTGAAGTCTGCGCTCAGGTCGATCACGCGCTTGCCGGCTTTCATGCAACTCGCGACCGGGCCCATGGATTTTGTATGGGGAAGGGCGAGGAAGAGTACATCGGCGCGTTCTGCCAGGGCCTCAGGCGCCAGGGCTTCGAAGGTCAGCGGCACGATGCCCTGCAAATGGGGATACACGGTGGAGACGGGGGTTCCGGCCGACTTCTCGGAAGTCACCGCAGTCAATTGAACGTTGGGGTGTTGCGACAGCAGCCGTAGCAACTCTGCCCCGGTGTATCCGCTGCCCCCTGCCACTGCTACTCGTACCGACGTCATGTCACCCCTCCCGGCCTATCACGAATTGTTGCTCGATCAGTTCATCGCACACATAAAAAAAGGGAAGGCTGCGGAGCCTTCCCTTTTGACACCCTGTCGCTCCAGTGTTTCTTTATCGCTTCGAGTATTGGAAGCGCTTTCTGGCGCCCTTCTGGCCGTATTTTTTGCGCTCTTTCACGCGGGAGTCACGCGTCAGAAGGCCTTCCTTCTTGAGCGGGCTTCGGAATGCCGCGCTCATGACGACCAGCGCCTTCGAGATGGCATGCCGCAAGGCTCCAGCCTGGCCCGCAGGCCCACCACCATAGACGGTGGCCCGGACGGAATACTTCCCAGCCACGCCGGCCAGTTCAAACGGAAATTGAATGACATTCCGCAGGGTCATGCGAGGAAACGCTTTTTCCAGCGGCTTTTCGTTGACGACGATATCACCAGCAGCGGCGGTCACCCATGCACGAGCGATCGCGCTCTTTCTCTTCCCAGTTGCGTACTGCGTAATTGCTGCCATATCAGGCGGCCTCCTTCACAGATCGAATCCGAACAATAATGATCACAGCGAAAGTGATTCCAGTTGCTGCGCGTGATGTGGATGGGTTGAACCTGCGTACACGCGCAGTTTCTTGGCCATCTGGTTCCCAAGGGGATTCTTGGGCAACATACCTTCGATGGCGCGCGTCAAGAGCTTCGTCGGGTCCTTCTTGTGGATATGTTCGGCGGTGAGGGTCTTGAGTCCGCCTGGATATCCCGTGTGATACGAATAGGTCTTGTCTTCCATCTTGTTGCCCGTCAACCGGATCTTCTCCGCATTGACGATAACGACATGGTCGCCGGTATCCACGTGGGGGGTAAACGTCGGTTTGTGCTTGCCTCGAAGCAAGGTGGCCACCTTCGCCGCAAGGCGACCCAGCGTCTTGCCGTCGGCATCCACCAAGAACCATTTCCGTTTCACATCAGCTGGCTTCTCAAGATACGTTTTTGTCATGGTCTCCATCTACTCCTGCACGAAAGGATTCTAATGTGAGGTATCAGGCCTCACGCCTGTTGAGGTTCGATATTCTTAGTGTCGAGTTTATTGATCCAAGCATCCAGGTGAACGGCCGTGCGTCGGTTGAGCACGTCCTGTGTGGCATAGATCGGGCAGTCCGCGCGAAGTGCGAGGGCGATCGCGTCGCTTGGTCTGGCATCCAGGGTACGATGCACGCCCTTCGACGCAAAGGCCACGCTGGCGTAGTAGGTACTGCCCTTCACATCCGTAATCACAACCCGTTCAATCCGCACACCAAGATGATCAGCAAAGCTCCGAATGAGGTCATGGCTCATAGGGCGGGGAGTCACCACCCGCTCCATGGCAAGACGAATTGCGTTACCTTCCGCAGATCCAACCCAGATCGGCAGCGTCACACTCGCGTCATCATTTTTCATCACGACGATGCGGGTATCGGTGTTGCCGTCGTCCAGCACCTGCTTGACGGTCAAAGCGACGAGCTCCGAGGGCTCATTCTGCTGATTCGCCGAGTCCATGGTTAGGTATCCAGTTTTCCGAAATCTTCCGGCTTTAAATTTTCAAGCCACTGTTCAAGTTCTTCGGAAGACTGTTTCTTAATGACCTTCTCGCTGGCAAAAATCGGCGCGCTGGTTCGAAGCGCCAGCGCGATGGCGTCGCTGGGGCGAGAATCGACCGTATATTCTGAGTCTTCGTACATCAGGTGAATCGTGGCGAAATAGGTGTTCTCGTTCAAATCTGTAATCACCACACTAATAATCTTCGCATCGAACGTCTCCAGGAACGACTTCATTAAGTCGTGAGTCATGGGACGCGGCGCGGTGACACTCTCCAGCGCAAGGCCGATGGCGCTGGCTTCTGATTTTCCGACCCAGATCGGGAGCATGTCTGAATTCTCTTCGTCCCGCAACACCACTATATAGGCGTTGTTGTAGGGGTCGAAGATCAGCCCCTTTACCCGCATTTGTGTAATCACGGCGGGAGTATCCTTCCCGATGTCGGCCAAAAACCTCAAGAATAGGGCACTCTAGCACTTCCGAAATCAGAGTGTCAATGAATTCGATCGGGCAACGGATGAAGAGAGCGCCGACGGTTCACCACTCGTGAGGCCTCAAGGTTCGACTGGACCTCAACTGTGTGACGAGCAGGCGCCGATCATAAACGGTTCTGCCTGAAACGGTTTCGCCTGACACCACGGTCAGATGTGGAAGTCCTCACCCTAAGAGCCGGCTGGACGAAAGTTTTCATCCAGCTTGGACGTGTCGGTTTGTTCTCCCAGTTTGAGGAATGCCTTCATTTGCTTTTTAACGAGTTCGCGGCCGCTCTCGTCGCCGAGATTGACTTGATACTCGTTGATCACCATGACCCGCATCCCTTCCCACTTTTTCCAGCAGGGCTTGCAGACCTTCGCCTTAATTTCGGCTTCGAGCTTGCCGAGGAACAGCATATCGGTAATCGCTTCGCCTGCTTGTCCGCAGGTGACACATTGCACATCTGCCATAGTCGCCTCCTCAATCTGCCTGATCTTCATTTGTCAGTTGTCAGTCGCGCGGCATTCTAGCATTCGCATGCGGCAGAAAAAAGAGTGTGCCGTGCCGATTGACGCCTACTCGGGTTCATGTTAAAAATGCGTCCCTTCAAAACCGAGTGGCAAGCCAAGGAATTGACGTCGCATGACACACGTGCCCGGATGGCGGAACTGGCAGACGCGCCGGACTCAAAATCCGGTTCTCGCAAGAGAGTGGGAGTTCGACCCTCCCTCTGGGCACCATTATTTCAACACCCTTCCATTGCCTCGACAACCAGTGCGTTCATACACACATTGCCGTCTGGTGTTGGTGCGATGCGAATAAATAGACGATGCTTTTCGACACAACACTACATAGTGGATGTCGTGGCTGAAAACATCTTGACATGATGTGGGTGTTAGCCTATAGTTCGCCCGAATTTGCTTGGAACTACTATGGCCTGTTCAGTTTATCGCCGTTCATCATTACTATCTTATCAATTCCAACTCACTAAGGAGGCAGCACATGCGTAACGTGTTGGCACTTGGAGCTGCGGTGCTTTTCATCAGCTCTGTTGGTGTTGCAGGCGCTCAAGAGCGTTTGCCACAGTCCTCGTCGGGATCAGGTTTCGGTGTCGGCACCGGAGTCGGCGATGTCTCGGGTAACTCCGGACGGACCGCAGCATTTGATCGGACCGCATTCATGGACCGGCTTGCTCAGGCAGAAACCGTGTTTGGTCGCGTCCTCGCCGTTGATGTTCCTGGCCAAAAATTGCACCTGGAAACAGGTGGAAGCTCGCACGACGAAGGTCGTGCTGGGACGGGCGCGATGTCCTCGTTGACGCTCTATCTTGACGGGCAAACCAACATGGACCAGATTAGAGTGTTGAACGCCGGTGATGATATCTCCGTCCAGGTCGTAGAATCCCCAAATGCGAGAGCGGACGTTGGTGTCTACGGATCTGGCCGCAAGCTTGTGCGTGAAGTGTATTTGTTCCGCGGTAACGAGAAGTTGGCTGGTTTTGGCGGTCTCGGGCAGCGTCCGAGCCCGACAACCGAGCGCGGAATCGACACGTCTTCAGGCACCGTCACTGGCGGACCGGTCGGCGGCGTGTTTCCTGGAACGGTGACCACCGGTGTGGTCACGACAACTGTCGGTGAATTTACCGGACAGGCACCCTGCTGGAACTGCGAACCGCAGCCAGGATGGGGCTACCAGACTGTCGCTCCGGAAACCAAACTGCAGAACAAGTCTGACTACGGGACCGATGGTGCCAAGCCGAACTTGCAGAAGGGCTTGAGCAACTAAGACTTACGCCACGACAGTGGCAGGTTTTGAGCGGGGTGCTTCGGAAGAGGCACCCCGCTTTTCTTTTGTTCGCACAATTTCATGCTCTCCCGTTGCAACGCAACAGTTCGGTTGGTACCATCTGCCATCACGTCAATTGAGGATTTCCATATGTCTGAGGCGCCGTCTAACGTACATGTACCCGATGAAGAGCTGGATCTTCGCGGTGTCATCTGCCCCTACAACTTCGTCAAGACGAAACTCAAGCTTGAGAGCATGGCTCCTGGGCAACTGCTGTTAGTCCATCTCGATGATGGTGATCCGATTCGAAATGTGCCCCGCAGTGTGAGCGACGACGGGCATGATGTGGTGTCGCAAGAACGTGCCGATCAGTCCTACCGGGTCGTGATTCGCAAGCGCTTCGACGAGTAGTTATCGCGACTGCGTCACGCTGTTCTTCCTCCTCAATCTGGCGCCTTCTACTACTAGAACGACGTGTGATGCGTGTTCGGGGTTCGGCTTGTGCGAGAGTAGTTGCTGAACTCGTCCTCGTCGGATCTGCTCCGTACTCCGGGTCATGTCGATGGCCATCACGACCTTCCGGTTGCCTAGCGTCCGTCGTAGCAGAGTGAGAAATTGTCGGAGGCTTTGTGCCGGCGGGAAGAAAACCATCGTGCGTGGCTCGGATTGTAACAATTGAAGCCGGCCCGTGAGTGCTTTGGCGCCACCGGTCCAACGCCCGTCAAAGACGAAGGCATTGCCGTCCATCCCGGCGAGGGCTGTTGCCGCCACCACAGCGGAAGTGCCTGGGATGACCTTGACGGGAATCTGCGCCTTCGATGCGGCTGTGATGAGCAATCGACCCGGATCGTAGACAACTGGCATTCCACAATCCGACACTAACGCCACTCGCAATCCCCGTCGCAGGCGATCCAACAATAGTGGAACTTTGTCGGTGGCATTGTTCCGATCATAGGTTGTGATGGTGGTGTGGATTCCGTGGTGGGCAAGTAGGGCGTGCGTGGCCTGCGGATTTTTAGCGGCAATGAGATCAACCTGCCGAAGCGTCGCGAGACCTCGGATCGTCAGATCGTCAGGATGTCCGATGGGCACGCCGACGATGAATAACGTTCCTGCCGGAGGGGCAGAGTGCGCGCGCTTTCCTTGACTCCGTTCTCGTCCCATCGATATAATTTCCAGTTACCGGGAAAAGTGGCTTTGCGCTGAAATGTTGCGAGGATAGAGCACGATGTCTTCGGTGTTTTTCATGCTCACGATGGGCCTGTATTTCGTGAGCACGGTTTGCTATCTGGCCTATCTGCTCCGGCGGGCGGAAACCCTGTCGAAGGTGTCCCTCGGGATCACGGCCGTCGGGTTTGCCACCCACACGATCGCCTTGGTCGCCCGGATGACGGACACGGCCCAGGCTCCGCTACCGACATTTCACGAAGCCCTGTCGTTTTTCTCCTGGATGCTGATTCTCGTGTTTCTCGCCGTCGAATTTCGCCGCCAGTTGCATGTCCTTGGTTCCTTCATCGTACCACTGGCGCTCGTGTCGTTGGTCACCGCTGCGGCGTTCCGCTCCGACGAGGCGTCCAGCCTTCAGCCGGTCTTCAAAACGCTGTGGGTTCACGTCACCCTCAGCATGTTGGGCACGGTCGGCTTTGCCGTCGCATTCATCGCCGGGGTGATGTATCTCATTCAAGATGGTCTTCTCAAGTCGAAGCGCTTCAACGTGCTCTACGCAAAACTGCCTGCGCTGGATTATCTCGATCACTTGAACCAGCAGTCAATTGTGATGGGGTTTCCGCTCCTGACGCTCGGAATCATCAGCGGCGCCTTCTCGGCGGAGATCGTCCGTGGCACCTATGTGAACTGGAACCCGGAGCAGACGTGGGCCATGGTGACGTGGGGCTTCTACTTTGCCGTCCTGGTCGGGCGCTTGACCATCGGATGGCGGGCCAAACGAGCCGCGTATCTGACGATCATCGGGTTCGCAGGCGTGATTCTGACCCTGATCGGTGTGGTATTGAAAAGTCACGGGTCGGTGTCCTGACATGCATGTCATTGTTGTTGGGCTCAGCCATAAGACTGCCCCGGTCGAGATTCGCGAGAAACTCGCCGTGCCTGAGAGCCGGCTCAGGGAAGCCCTCAGTCGTCTCTGTTCTTATCCCGGTGTGCGAGAAGGGCTGTTACTCTCGACGTGCAACCGGGTGGAAGTCTACGCGGTCGTCGAAGAGTTGGAAGCCGGGTATGGTCGCGTGCAGGAATTCCTGGCCGACACCCATCTCTCCCTTTCCTCCGAACATCTGACGCCTCATCTCTATTGGCATGCCGGCGATCGCGCCATCGGTCATCTGTTCCGTGTGGCCTCCAGCCTCGATTCGATGATTGTCGGTGAATCTCAGATCCTCGGACAAATCAAGGATGCGTTCGAAGTCGCGTTGACGCATAAAGCCTCCGGTCTGTTGCTGAATAAGATCGTCAAGAAGGCCATTTCGGTGGCCAAACGCGTGCGCACCGAAACCAAGATTGCTGAGACGGCCGTGTCGGTCAGTTATGCGGCGGTGGAGTTGGCCAAGAAGATTTTTTCAAACCTGACCGAGAAGACGGTGTTGCTGATCGGGGCCGGGGAAATGGCCAAGCTGGCAGCGCGGCATCTGATCGCCAACGGCGTGCGCCAGGTGCGTATTACCACCCGTAACTTCCAGCATGGGTTGGAATTGGCTCAGCGGTTCAACGGGACAGCCGTGCCGTTCGAGGACTACAAGACGGAACTGGCCGGGGCCGACATCGTGCTGGTGTCCACCGGGGCCTCGCATTACCTGGTGACGGCCGACGATGTGCAGCGTGCCATGCGCCAGCGGATGAGTCGGCCCATGTTCTTGATCGATATTTCCGTGCCGCGCAATATCGACCCGGCTGTCCGCCCCATCGATGATGCGTTCCTCTTCGATATCGACGACCTGCACATGCGAGTGGAGCAAAACCGCGAAGACCGTCTGCGGGAAGCGGCGAAGGCCGAGCAAATGGTCGTTGAAGAAGTCGCGGTGCTCGGGCAGTGGCTGCAGTCGCTGGAGGTGACGCCGACAATCGTGGCACTGCGCAGCCGGACCGAAGAACTCAAACGGCGGGAAGTGGATAAGATTCTGGCGCGGTTGGCGCATCTGTCGTCCGAGGATCGAGCCGCGGTGGAAGCCTTGGCGTCCGCCATCGTCAATAAGATGGTCCATGGCACGATGGTGACGTTGAAAGCTGAGGCCAAGTCCTCGAGCGGCGCGGCGTATGTCGATGCAGCCCGCCGGTTTTTCAATCTGGAAGAGACACCCGCTGTGTATCCGCCCGGACAAGCCGACGTCTCGGAGCTTCCGGACGAGAACATCGCCGGGAACGGAGTGGGTCGCCTGCCCGAGGCGTCGCTGGTCCAGCACACGAGCAAGGAGCAAGGCCGGCGGGTGAGCTAACACCGCCGCTGAGAAATTTCATGATCAGATTCGTTTCCACATGTGACCGGGCATCCGTGGCCGCTCGAGCGAGTGACAGTCACTCATGAGTCGTTCAACACTTATCCTCGGTACGCGCGGCAGCAAGCTGGCCGTGCATCAAAGCCAGTGGGTGCAGGCCCGTCTCCAGGAACTCGCGCCCGGCCTGACCATCTCGCTCCAGCGCATCCAAACATCGGGCGATAAGATCCTCGACGTTCCGCTGGCAAAAATCGGCGGCAAGGGGCTCTTCGTAAAGGAAATCGAAGACGCGCTGTTGAGCAAAGAGATCGACCTGGCCGTGCACAGTATGAAGGACGTACCGACGGCTCTGCCGGAGGGGTTGGACATTCTGTGCGTGCCGCTGCGAGAAGATCCGCGGGATGCGTTGATTACGCGCGACGGTTGTCGGCTGGACCAATTGAAGCCCGGCGCCAGAATCGGCACCAGCAGTCTGCGCCGGCAAGCCCAGTTGCTGCATTACCGTCCCGATTTCACCATCGAGATGTTGCGCGGCAATCTGGATACACGCCTGAGGAAGCTCCGTGAGGGACAATTCGACGCGATTGTGCTGGCCGCGGCAGGATTGCGGCGGCTCGCCTGGGATGCGGAAATTACCGAATATCTTCCCGTGCATCTTAGTTTGCCGGCTATTGCTCAAGGTGCCCTCGGCATCGAAGCCCGCAGCGACGACACCTTTGTGCGCGAACTCTTGAGCCGATTTGAGCATCGACCCACCCGCATCACCGTCACGGCGGAGCGCGCATTGTTGCATCGCCTTGAGGGGGGATGCCAAGTGCCGATCGCGGCGCATGCCGAGCTTGACGGAGATCGTCTTACCGTCGATGGCCTGGTAGCCAGCGTCGACGGCCGTCGGGTGATCCGTCATCAAATCCAGGGTCTGGCGAGTGACGCCCAGGCTCTGGGGACAAAGCTGGCGGAACGATTGCTGGCCGATGGGGGAGATGTGATCCTCAAGGAGATTTACGGGCAGGCCCGAGTGGTATGACGATGCGCGCAGGAATAGTGTATTTGGTCGGGGCCGGTCCCGGAGATCCCAAGTTGCTGACGATTCGCGGCAAGGAATGTCTGGAGCAGGCCGATGTGGTGCTGTACGACTATCTCGCGAATGAAGCGCTGTTGCAGCATGTATCTTCGAAGGCGGAACGTCTGTATGTCGGGCGGCGCGGGCGCGGCCAGTATCGCGATCAGGCGGAGATCAATCGATTGCTGATCGATCACGCTCAAGCGGGGAAACGTGTGGTCCGCTTGAAAGGTGGCGATCCGTTCGTCTTTGGTCGGGGCGGGGAAGAGGCGGAAGCCGTTGCCGCCGCAGGGCTGGAATTCGAAGTCGTCCCTGGTGTGACGGCTGCCGTTGCGGCGCCGGCGTACGCGGGTATTCCGGTGACCCATCGCACGATGGCGTCTACCGTCACCTTCGTCACCGGACACGAAGACCCCACAAAGGATCGAAGTGGTGTCGAATGGCGGCGCCTGGCGACCGTGCACGGCACGCTGGTGTTTCTCATGGGCATGACCAACCTGCCGAAAATCGTCCAATGCCTTCGCGCCGAAGGTAAAGAGGGCACCACACCCGTCGCCCTCATCCGGTGGGGGACCCGAGCCTCGCAACAGACTGTTGTGGGGAGCCTGGACGATATTGTGGAGAAGGCAGCCGCCGCTCATATGGAACCGCCCACGGTCATCGTGGTCGGCGAGGTGGTGCGCCTCAGGGAGCAGCTCAATTGGTTCGAACGCCGGCCTCTATTCGGGAAACGGATTCTGGTGACAAGGCCCAAGCCTCAAGCGGCGGAGTTGTCCGATTTGATCGCGGCCCAAGGCGGAGAACCGGTGGAGTGTCCGACCATTGAGATCGCGCCCCCAGAAGACTGGGCCCCGCTGGATCGGGCCCTGGCTCGCCTGGCGACCTACAACTGGTTGATTTTCACCAGTGTGAACGGGGTTGCTCCATTCATGACCAGATTACTCGAAACGCAACGTGATGTTCGCGCGTTATCCGGCCTCACCATTTGTTGCATCGGACCGCGCACGGCTGAGGCTCTGGCCGCCTATGGCTTACGCGCCGATGTGATTCCGGAGCAGTTTCAAGCCGAAGGAATTCTGGAGGTGCTGGCCGGCCGGAAGATGCGCGGGGCCCGCGTGTTGATTCCACGTGCCTTGGTGGCCCGGGAGCTGCTTCCGGATCAGCTACGTGCCCAGGGGGCGGACGTGGACGTGGTGCCGGTGTATCGCACGATCCGGCCTGCAGTTGCGACAGATCGCCTGGTAGAACAGCTCCGTACCCGCGGGATCGACGTGATTTCTTTCACGAGTTCCTCAACGGTGAGAAACTTCGTCGAGTTGTTTCCGAGTCGGGAAGATCTGCTGCGCGTCGTTGGGACGACGACCGTGGCCTGTATCGGACCCGTTACTGCGGCGACCGCCCGCGAGGCAGGTTTAACCGTTCAGATTATGGCCGGACAGAACACCGTTCCGGCCCTTGCGGCAGCCATTGTGGATTTTGTTGTGAGTCCGATCGATGGCCGAACGGTTCCGACGGTGAGCCATTGACCGGATGGCAGTGATCAGGAAGATGTTTCTTACCAAGAGGGAGGATGCGGCATGGTTCCAGTAAAGTCATTCATGGTTCCGAAGGACAAGTTCATCACCGTCGAGCGTGATATGGATGTGCGCTCCGCAGGGCGGGTCATGCGCGATCGTAACATCGGCAGTCTGTTCGTCACGAACGGGAAAGATGTCATCGGTATTCTGACCGATACCGACATGGTGCGGCGGGTGGTGGCCACCGGAGCCGACATGACCAAGACGACCGTCGAGCAGATCATGTCCGCGCCGCTCGTGACAATTGAGGAACATAAGACGCTGTTGGATGCCAACGACTTAATGGCCCAAACTCATCTTCGCCATCTCGGCGTGACGAAAGACGGACAGCTGGTCGGCATGATTTCAGTGCGTGATCTGGTGGTGTTTCTGACCAACTTGCCGAGGAAGTGAGCGGACCATGGCCTTTCCGATTCAGCGCCTACGTCGTCTGCGGGAAACGGAGCCGCTTCGGCGGATGGTTCGAGAAACGAGCCTGACGCCGAACGATTTCATCTATCCCGTGTTCGTCACCGAAGGGCAGGGACGTCGTGAACCGATCGCCTCGATGCCTGGACAATCGCGATTGTCCATCGATCTCCTGGTCAAGGAAGCGCACGAGGTCAAGGCGCTGGGCATTCCGGCCATGATCCTCTTCGGGATTCCCGATCGAAAGGACGAGCGCGGCAGTTCCGGGTTCGACCCCGATGGAATCGTGCAACGTGCCATTCGTGCAGTGAAGGCGCAGGTGCCGGATCTGGTGCTGATCACCGATGTCTGCATCGATGAGTACACGAGCCATGGCCATTGCGGCATCGTGCGGGACGGAAAAATTCTCAACGACGAGACGCTGGATTGTCTGCGGACCATGGCGAAGACCCATGCGCAGGCGGGGGCCGATATGGTCGCGCCGTCCGATATGATGGACGGCCGCGTAGCCGCGATTCGCGACGAGTTGGATCGCGCCGGATTTGTCGATATTCCCATCATGGCCTATGCGGCCAAGTTCGCGTCCTGTTTTTACGCCCCCTTCCGTGATGCCGCCAATTCAAGTCCGCAATTCGGCGATCGCCAGTCCTACCAGATGGATCCGGCGAACAAGCGGGAAGCCTTGCGGGAAATTGATTCGGATATCGAAGAGGGCGCCGACATCATCATGGTGAAGCCGGCCATGCCCTATTTGGACATCATCAGCGCCGCGCGCGAACGGACGTTTTTGCCGATTGCCGCCTACCAGGTGAGCGGGGAATACAGCATGATCAAAGCGGCGGCACAAGCCGGATGGTTGGATGAGCGCCGCGCGATGCTGGAGTCGCTGCTCTCGATCAAGCGAGCGGGTGCCGAGATCATCTTGACCTACTTTGCCAAAGAGGCCGCCAGGCTTCTGCAGTCACGGCCCGCATGAAGATTTCCCGCGGTCTCACCCCGTCCACGTCCAGACCCTATTCGGTTGTGACCATCGGAAATTTTGACGGTCACCATCATGGTCACCGGGCTCTCCTCGACCGGGTGGTGGCGACAGCCCGCCGCGAGGCGGGGACGGCGCTCGTCCTGACGTTCGACCCCCATCCCGTCAAGATCCTGGCCCCGCAGGTCAATCTCATGTTTCTGACGACACCGGAAGGGAAGCTGGCCCGTTTCGAAGCCGCCGGTATCGATGAAGTCGTCTTTCTTGAATTCACGACGGCGTTTGCCTCGTTGAGCCCGGCTCAGTTTGCGAAGCAGGTCTTGTGCGATGGGATCGGCACGCGTGAGTTGTATGTCGGGGAGCATTTTGCGTTTGGAAAAGGCCGTGCCGGACGCATTGCGGATCTGCTCGAACTCGGCGCCCAGCTCGGGTTTCGCGTTCATCCGATGACGCCTGTGACTATCGACGGCGAGGTGGTGAGTTCCACGCGTATTCGTCAGCTGATCCAGGCGGGGGAACTGCAGAAGGCCATTCGCCTGCTGGGGCGTCCCTACAGCATCGAGGGAACCGTGATTTCAGGCGCCCATCGCGGAACGGAACTCGGATGGCCGACGGCGAATCTCCGCCTTCCCGAGGGGCGTGTCATTCCGCCGGATGGCGTGTATGCGGCGCAGGTCTCCTGGAAGGGGAGTGGCATGAATGCGGTGGTCTACATCGGGACCAGGCCGACGTTCGGCGCCGGCGAGCGACTCCTGGAAGTCTCGATCCTCGATGAGCGGCTCGAACTGTATGGAGAAGTGATTCGAGTAGACCTGCTCGGTTTCATTCGTGAGGATCGCGTCTTTGCCTCGGCGGAAGCCCTGACCCGGCAAATTGCGTTGGATGTGGATGCGGCCCGTGCACAGTTGCGCGCTGCAGGGACCACCGCGTCGCTCTCGGCCCTCCAGCCCCGGTCATGAGCCATGACAGGTTCCCAGTCAGATTTCCATCACCCGCTTCATAAGCAGGTCGTCCGGGCTATTCGTGCGCGGAGGCTCCTGCAACCGGGGCAGAAGGTCCTGGTGGCCGTGTCCGGGGGGCCGGACTCGGTGGCGCTGCTCTCCATTCTGCACCAGCTCGCACCGGCCTGGAATCTTTCGCTGACGGTCATCCATTGCAACTACGGGTTGCGGGGCGCCGAATCCGACGGAGATGCCTCGTTTGTCGCGGCACTCTGCCGTCGCCTCGCACTTCCGTGTCATATCAGACGGCTTACGGTAGACCGCGGTGGAACAGGGGAGTCGAGCTCATTGCAAGCGCGTGCCCGGGAGTCTCGCTATCGGCTGTTTCGTGACGTGGTGGCCGAACTCGGCGCAGATCGTGTGGCGCTCGGGCATACGGCGGATGACCAGGCCGAAACCGTGCTCTTGCGGATGTTGCGCGGGGCCGGTTTGCGAGGATTGGCCGGCATGCCGCATATCCGGGAGCGTCTATTCGTTCGGCCGCTTCTCAGTCGTTCGCGGCAGGAGATCCTGGCCTATCTCCAGGCCGCGGAATTGTCCTATCGGACCGACTCCAGCAACGCCAAATCGATCTATCTTCGCAATCGTGTCCGGCACGAATTGCTCCCGGTGATGCAGTCGTTAGCCCCGGCTGCAGCCCGGATCCTGGCGCGCCAGGCGGATCTTCTACGAGATGATGACCGGCTGCTGGATGCGCTGGCCGCACACCGTCTGGAGCGAATCATTCGGAGCCGCGATTCAGCCGCGATCGTGCTCGATCGCGCAGTGTTGCTCAATCAGCCGCCGGCCCTACAGCGCCGGATTCTCCGTCAGGCGATCCAGGCGGTGGCTCCGTCAACCGGCGCGCCGCGAAGCGACGTCCTGCTGTCGATGTTGGCATCACTGGCCTCACATTCTGGAGGCATCTGGAACGCGGGTGCTGCGACGGTGGCCTGCGAACAGGATCAGGTGAGGTTGACGGCGGTCTCCCCAGTGCCTCCGGCGGGTGGGACGGTTCTTCAACCGATCAATACGCCTTCAGTCCCCGATGCTGCGACGATAGCCGCTCTCCCTTCGGCCGTTTTCTGGCCATTGACGGGAGCGATGATTCGTCTGCGGGCGGTGACGCGCGAGCGGGGATTGGCCCTTCTGGAGAAGCCCTCGTCTTCCGTGGCTCTGCTGGATGCCGACCGATTGTCGTGGCCGCTGACGATTCGGACCTGGCGTCACGGGGATTGGTTTGTTCCGACCGGCATGGCGGGGCGACGAAAGAAATTGCAAGATTACTTCACAGATGCAAAACTGGGTCGGTCTATGCGAGAACGGATCCCACTGGTGTTGTCGGGTGAGGGCATTGCCTGGATCGTCGGGCAGCGGGTCGATGCCCGGTTTGCCGCCACCGGTTCGACCCTCCGATTTGTCCTGGCCCTGGTCACGCAGCCTCTACGCCGGAAAGGAGTCTTCTAGGAATGGAACGCATTTTTGGTCGCCCCATTGTGACGCAAGAGCAGATGCGGACTCGCATCCGTGAACTCGGCCGGCAAATCGCCTCTGATTATGCCGGAAAAGATCTCGTGCTGGTCGGGGTGCTCAAGGGCGCGTATGCCTTCTATGCCGATCTGGCGCGGGCCATCCGGATTCCGATGCGGGTGGAGTTTATCGTGGTGACCAGTTATGGCGCAGGCAAGAAAAGTTCCGGCAAGGTCAAGCTGGTGTCGGACTTGACGGAGCCCATTGCCGGCAAGGACGTGTTGCTGGTGGAGGATATCGTCGATTCCGGCCTGACGGTGCAATATCTCATGAAGACATTATCCCGTCGAAAGCCCCGGTCGTTGAAGGTCTGCACACTGCTGAGCAAGCCCGATCGTCGAACCGTCGAGGTGGATCTCGAGTACGTGGGATTCAAAATCCCGAATAAATTTGTGGTCGGGTATGGCCTGGATTATCGGCAGGAGTATCGCAACCTGCCGTATCTTGCGGCGCTCGATCAGGGGGATGAACAGGAGCAGGAGTCCGCATGAAAGGTTGTTCCCCCTGCGGAACGTATGGTAACATTCTGCAGGGTTAGCTAATTTTTCGGTCTGCCTAATATCCTCAAAGGAGAGGTGGATGAATTCACGTGTAAAGAATTTGCTGTTCTGGGTCGTCGTCGGCCTCTTCATGATTTTGTTATTCAACCTGTTTAGCGTGCCGACTCACGCGCCGGAAGATGAAGTCATATTCAGCGATTTCATGGCCAAGCTCGATAAGGGTGAGGTCATGAAGGTGACGATCAAGGCCAACCACATCAGCGCAATTTTAAAGGACCAAAGCCGGATCCGGACCTACACGGCCGAGTATCCCGAGCTGGTCAAGCACTTGCGTGAGAAGGATGTCCAGATCGAAGCCCGGCCCCCTGACGAGAGTCCCTGGTACATCACCTTCCTGGTGACGTGGGGTCCCTTTATCCTGTTCCTCGGTCTCTGGTTCTTCCTCATGCGCCAGATGCAGATCGGGGGCAACAAAGCACTCTCGTTTGGAAAGAGTCGCGCTCGCATGCTGACCGAAGAGCGCAAAAAGGTGACGTTCTCAGATGTCGCCGGCATTGAAGAAGCGAAGGAAGAAGTCCTCGAGATCATTGAGTTCTTAAAGGACCCCAGAAAGTTTCAAAAGCTGGGTGGGCGCATCCCGAAAGGCGTCCTGATCGTCGGTCCTCCGGGAACGGGAAAGACATTGTTGGCGAAGGCCATTGCCGGTGAGGCGGGCGTTCCGTTCTTTAGTATCAGCGGATCCGACTTTGTGGAAATGTTCGTCGGGGTGGGTGCATCCAGAGTCCGCGATCTCTTTGAGCAGGGGAAGAAGCACGCGCCCTGCATCATCTTTATCGACGAAATCGATGCGGTCGGTCGTTTGCGTGGCGCCGGTCTCGGTGGGGGCCACGATGAACGCGAGCAGACGCTCAACCAGCTGCTGGTCGAGATGGATGGGTTCGACACGACGGAAGGCGTGATTCTGATTGCCGCCACGAACCGTCCTGACGTGCTTGATCCGGCGTTGCTGCGTCCGGGCCGTTTCGACCGCCAGGTCGTGGTCAACCGGCCGGACTTGCGTGGCCGTTCGGAGATTCTGAAAGTCCACACCAAGAAAGTGCCGCTGGCTGCCGATGTGGAATTGGGGAAGATTGCGCGGGGCACGCCCGGATTTTCCGGCGCCGACCTTGAAAATCTGGTCAACGAAGCGGCGCTGTGGGCGGCACGCTGGAACAAGAAAGAAGTCGAGCTGATCGACTTTGAAATGGCGAAAGACAAGGTGCTGATGGGGGCCGAGCGCAAGAGCATGGTGCTCAGCGACGAAGAGAAGCGTACTACGGCCTATCACGAAGCCGGTCACGCACTGATGGCCAAGTTGCTGCCGGGGACGGATCCGGTTCACAAGGTCACGATCATCCCCCGTGGACGCGCGCTCGGCGTGACGATGCAGCTTCCCACCGACGATCGCCACAACTATTCGAAGGACTTTCTCTACAACAACCTCGCGATTCTCATGGGCGGGCGTGTGGCTGAAGAGTTGGTGCTGCATGATGTGACGACCGGAGCCGGGAATGATTTAGAACGGGCCACCGACCTCGCCAGAAAAATGGTGTGCGAGTGGGGTATGAGTGAAAAGTTGGGACCTTTGACGTTCGGCCGAAAAGAAGAGGAAGTGTTCCTCGGTCGTGAGATGGGTTCGAAGCGTGACTTCAGCGAACAAGTGGCGCTCGAAATTGATCATGAAGTCAGACGCCTGGTAACGGAAAATTACGAACGCGCGAAACGTATTTTGACCGATAACATGACTAGCCTGAAGGCGCTGGCTGAGGCATTGTTGGAGAAAGAAGTGCTGGACGCGTTGGAAATCGATCAGATTCTCATTCAGGGATCTTCGTCGCAGACGGTTCCCGCCTAGCTGTGTACTGCTGTCCTCGCAGGGGCATCGTTCGTGCTGCCCCTGCGACGCAGCGTTTCCTATACAATTCGTGCCACGGGTCGGAAAGCACCTCCTACACCTGAGCGCGGTCGGTTTGATTTCCCTCCCGTAGGTGCGTCATGTCGCAGACTGATGTCCTGTTCCTGATCCCGAAGAGAGAAGGACCTGCCTGATTGTGACCACGACCTCATCCTCAAGCCCCCTCCTCTTAACTGCGGGCTCTCGGACGTTCAGTTTTGAATCAGGTCCACTCCTCATGGGGGTGCTCAATGTCACCCCCGATTCATTTTCAGACGGCGGTGCCTATCTCGCAGTCGAACAAGCTTTACAGCACGCCAGACAGATGCAGGCGGAAGGTGCCGATATCATCGACATCGGCGCTGAGTCTTCAAGGCCAGGGGCTCAACCGATCGACGAAACAGAAGAATTGCGCCGCCTCCTTCCTGTCCTGGAAGCGGTCTATGACGCCGTGCCGCTGCCTATTTCCGTTGATACGACGAAAGCCGCGGTGGCCCGTCGAGCGATTCGTGCCGGTGCCACCATCGTGAATGACATTAGCGCATTGCGCGGTGACCCCATGATGGGCTCGCTGGTGGCTGAAACCGGCGCGGCCGTGGTGTTGATGCACATGCAGGGGACTCCGCAATCTATGCAGCAGGCGCCACGGTACGGCCATGTCGTGGAAGAGGTGCTGGCATTCCTGCGCGAACGGGTGCAGGTCGCCATGGGTCACGGCATCAAGGGAAGTCAGATCGTTCTTGACCCCGGCTTCGGTTTTGGTAAGCTCCAAGAGCATAATCTTCAATTGCTCGCTGAGTTTGAGGCGTTCACAGCGCTGGGTTATCCGGTTTTGGCCGGGGTCTCCCGGAAACAGTTTATCGGGAACCTGACTCAACAGCCGGTGCAGGAACGCGGGTACGGCACCGCCGGCGCGGTGGCAGTGGCCGTCCTTAAAGGGGCCCGGATCATTCGTGTACACGACGTGCGATCGATGCGAGATACCGTATCCGTCGTGTCAGCCATTTCCCGTCACGCGCGTTCTCATGTAGGGGTATCCAATGCGTAAATTGTTCGGCACAGACGGTGTTCGCGGGGTGGCCAACCTCGAACCGATGACCAGTGAAATCGCCATGCAATTGGGGCGCGCGGCCGCCCATATTTTTATGCGGCGTGCGGGCCGACACCAGGTGGTCATCGGAAAGGACACGCGGTTGTCGGGATACATGTTGGAATCGGCGTTGACCTCCGGGATCTGTTCCATGGGAGTCGACGTACTCCTTGTCGGGCCCTTGCCCACCCCGGCGATTGCCTTCCTCACGCGAAGTTTGCGGGCGGATGCCGGAGTCGTGATCTCCGCGTCGCATAATCCCTATCAGGACAATGGCATCAAGTTTTTTTCCAACGAGGGATTCAAGCTGCCTGATGAGCTTGAGACGCGCATCGAACAGTTGATCGTTTCCGACGAGATCAAACATCTTCGCCCGACGGCGGATGCGATCGGAAAGGCCTATCGTATCGGTGATGCCGAAGGTCGCTACATCGAGTTCGTCAAACGCTCGCTTCCCAGGGATCTCGATTTCCAGGGGATCAAGCTGGTGGTGGACTGCGCCAACGGCGCGGCATACAAGGTAGCCCCGTCCGTGCTCCGTGAACTCGGTGCAGAAATTGAAGTGATCGCAAATACTCCGGATGGAATGAACATCAATGACGGCTGCGGAGCCGTGCATCCGGAGCGCTTGCAGGAGGCCGTGCGTCGGCATGGCGCCCATATCGGTATTGCGCTGGACGGGGACGCCGACCGGGCTATTTTTGTCTGCGAGCAGGGCAAGATCATCGATGGCGATCATGTTATGGCCGCACTGGGACTCGATTTGCACGCGCAGGGCCAACTTGCCTGTCAGACCATGGTGGGAACCGTCATGAGTAATTTCGGGCTGGAAATTGCCATGAAGAAGGCCGGAATCCAGCTGATGCGCACGCCCGTGGGAGACCGGCATCTCATGGAGCGGATGCTGGCCGATGGGTACAATTTCGGCGGAGAGCAGTCCGGCCACTTTATTTTCCTGGACCACAACACCACGGGCGATGGCTTGATCTCGGCGTTGCAGATCCTCTCGCTGATGAAACGTACCGGGAAACCGCTGTCTGAATTGGCGACGGCGATGACGGCCGTCCCGCAGATTCTGTTGAATGTGAAAGTGAAGCATAAACCGGATCTCAACCAAATTCCGGATATTCAGCAGGCCATTAAATCCGCCGAAGTGACCCTGAACGGGAGCGGCCGTGTGCTGGTGCGGTATTCCGGCACCGAATCGCTCTTGCGCATCATGGTCGAAGGCGAACGTGATTCCACCATCCGTGAGGTCGCCGATCATCTTGCGGAGATCGTGCGCGCCCGCATCGGGTAGCATCGGGCCGATGCCGTAGGCGCCGGATGTTACCGACTCTTACGATCATCTTTGTACTCGGCCTCGTGCTCGGTTCCTACCTCACGTATTTTCCACTCAGCATCGCGATCGTCCTGCTGGCTTGTACTGCCGGCTGCCTGTGGCTGGAGCGTCAGCATCGCCTGACGTCACGACAGAGCAATGTGCTCCTGGCCTGTCTGTTCGGCGGATGTCTGTATTGGACCCTGTGTGCCTGGTTCACTCCGCACGTGCTGCTGCAGGATAGTCCCGGTGCGCTTCCTGTCCGGTTGACCGGAACGATTGTTGAGGCCGTTCGCCATGCGCCGGGCCGTCTCACGGCTCTGGTGCAGGTGACGGGCAGCGACGATCCTGAGTTGCCCATCCCGTTTCACCTGCGTCTGACCTGGCGAGATCCGGACCGCGATCTCCGCCGCGGGTTGCAGATTCGTACTCGCATCCATGTCCATGCGCCCTCGGGAACCCTGAACCCGAGAGGATTCGACTATGCGGCCTATCTGGATACCCTGGGCGTCGATGCCGTCGGATCGGTCTCAGGAGCCGGCGTCATCGAGGTGCTTGATCCAGACCGGGAGGCGCCGCTTCACCTGTTCGCCTCCCTCATCGAAGAATGGCGCGGCCGGGTCAGAGCCGCCGCCGAGACGCTTCCCCAGCCCAGCCGGGGCCTGTTTCTCAGTCTGACCATCGGTGAACAGGGGTTTCTTGCCCCGGAAGTCCGTGAATGGTTCATGACGACCGGGACGGTGCACATTCTCTCGATCTCCGGCTCGCATCTCGGTCTCATCGCCTTGCTCTCGTTCGCATTGGTCAGGAAGGCCTGCCTGTTGCTGCCGTCCCTACTTCTGCTGAGCCTCTCGCGGTGGCTCACGGCGACGAGACTGGCCGCTGTGCTGACACTGGTTCCGGTGCTGGCCTATACGGTGCTGGCCGGTGCGGAGACCGCCACGATTCGTAGTGCCATCATGATCGCCGTTGCGCTCTGGACCGTATGGCTCGGCTCACCGCACTATCTCCTTCACGCACTCGCGGCCGCCGCCGGTCTGACGCTGTTGGTCCATCCTGCGGCGCTGTTCGATATTTCCTTTCAGCTGTCTTACGTCTCGGTCTGGGCGCTGGCCCTGGCACTGTCGCGCGAGACGCCTGTCGATGAATTGCCGCCTCCGCAGGAATCCCCTGCCGGACGGATGTGGTACTGGTTTCGCGAGTCGCTGCGACTGACGGCGTTCGTGACGCTTGCTACCGTGCCCCTGGTCGCCTGTTACTTCAATCAAGTGTCATGGATGGGTTTGTTCGCGAATCTTCTCATGGTGCCCTTCGTCGGTTTTATCTTCTTGCCGATCAGTTTGTTGTCGGCCGTCTGGGTGATTGCGACGCACAGCAGCACGCTCCCTGGCGCTACGTTCATCGATTGGTGTGGGCAAGGGCTGATTGCTTCGACACATGTGCTGGCCGGTCTGCCGGGCGCGGAATGGTTCGTGGCTGCACCGACGATTCCCATGATGCTGCTGTTCTATTTGCTGGGGTGGGCGCTGTTGGCGGGGTGGCCGGCCCATGCTCCACCGCTGCTCAGGAGGTCCATGGCCTCGGGCCTTGCGTGTATAGTGCTCTGGTGGCTCTGGTCTCCACGTCCATTCGGTGGGGAGGAGATGGTGCGCGTGACCTTCCTCGACGTGGGGCAGGGTGATAGTGCGGTCATTGAATTGCCCGATGGGACGGTCACGCTGATCGATGGAGGCGCGACCTATGAGCGGTTTGACATGGGGCGGAGTGTGGTGGCGCCTTTTCTGTGGAATCGCGGGATTCGAACCCTCGATCATGTCATCGGGACACATCCGCAATTGGATCACGTTGGAGGGCTGGCCTGGATCCTGGCTCATTTTCAGGTGGAGAGATTCTGGACCAACGGGGCGGAACGGCAGGAAGAATTCTGGCACAGGATTGAGCGAGCGATGGTGCGGCGGAAGCTCGAAGCCACGGTGGCGACGGAAGGCCGAGTGATTTCCGAAGGACCTGCCTGCCGCATGGTGGTGCTCAATCCTCAGCCCAGGCCGGAGTCGTCGATCTCCGCAAAGAGCGAGTCGCTGAACAACCTGTCGGTCGTCACTGAATTGGTCTGTCGCGAGCAGCGTGTCCTGTTTACGGGAGATATCGAACGGGAAGCCTTGACCCGTCTCACCCATTCCGGGAATTCCGCTCACATTGCCCTCTTGAAGGTTCCGCATCATGGGGCGAAGAGTTCGCTGGAGCGGAGGTGGCTTGAAACGATCAGGCCGGCCGTCGCGGTCGTATCCGCCGGTCGACGCAATCCCTATGGTCATCCGGCCGGAGAGGTCTTGGCGGCCTATCAGGCGGTGGAGACGCAGATCTGGAGGACGGACCGGGATGGCGCCATCTGGGCCGATCTCGATCTCCGTCGACAGGAACTCTCCATGCACAGCACCAGAGAATGGATACTGCAACCGGCGCTGCCCTCGGTGGACATATGGTCCGTGGAGCAGGACAATCTGCGCCGCTTATGGCGTCGTTGGAATTGGACGTAGCCCAGGCGTGTGTGCTGTCGGCCGTTCATGCTCTCCGTGCCGTCACCGAACATCTTCTCATCGCTCAACGATCTCCTTCCTCTGCAGATTTAGCCCCATCGGGTGACAGCCTGCTGTCAATTTTGCCGAGAGGCCTGAATCGCACACCGCGTAAGTCGTCAATATTGCGTGAGAGCCCCAGAGCATCGGCAGGGCATAGCACATGCAGACGTGCTGCACTGTCCAGTCATGCTGTGCCTCACAGGCCACAGCAGGTCGAACGGCATCCGTACAGATACCGGACGCAGCGAAGGCTCGACTCGATGGGCTGAGGCAGTCAGGATACACGACCAAGAGCCCTTCCCTGCGCAGTCCCCAGCGGGCGGTACAATCAGGTCGGGGACTTGTACTGATGATTGCGGAAGAACAAGCAGCGAGATGATGACGAAGCGTCTCTTGTTTCTGGCTCCTGCGCCGCCCTCCGACCGGCAGGGTGGGGGAGCCTTGCGCATGTTGCACCTGTTGCGGTTCCTGGGGAGTCGCTTTCAGGTGGATCTGGTCGCTCCGGCGCTCGACGGCGCGGAGGATGCGCAACGACTGTTGAAGGATGTTTGCACTGAGATGATGTTTGTTCCGCCGCAAGGGCCCGGTTTCCTCGATCGAATCGGCCAGGTGAGTCCCTATGTCAAAGATCGGGCGTTGGCTGCCGTCGTCCGTGAACGCCTGGCGAGCGGCCAATACGGGGCCGTGCACTTAGAAAAGCCCGCGATGATTCCCTACCTCCCGCCCCATGTGTCGTTGCCGGTCGTGCTGGATGTCTGGTCCTATAGCCCGACGAGTCCGTTGCGGATACTCAGGGGCGGAGGCGGTGTAGCCGGTCGGCCGAGACAACTGGTCCGGCTCATCAAGGTGGGGATCTTCGACCGGCTCTGTTGGCCCATGACACATTGCGTGACGGTCGTCTCGGACGAGGATCGAATCCGTTGCGAACGTGCCCACCCCGGGCAACGCGTACTGGTCGTCCCCAACGGCGTCGATTGCCGGACGATCCTTCCCAAGCCGGATCACACTGCGACCTCGCCAGTGTTGTTGTTCACGGGTGATATGGGGACGGAACCGAATGTCGAAGCCGCGCTCTTCCTGGCCACGGAAGTGTTTCCTGCCATTCGACGGGATTTTCCCAAGGCCGAATTGCGATTGATCGGGAGGAACCCGGATCCTCGCGTACGCCGCTTGGCAGGCTCGGGCGTCGAAGTGACCGGCGCAGTTCCCGACATGCAACTCCATCTGCGCGCTGCGACGATGTATGTCGCGCCTCTTTGTACCGGCACCGGGTCCCGCACAAAACTACTGGAAGCCATGGCGGCAGGCCTCCCGATCATCACCACGTCAGTCGGGATCGAAGGGATGAAGGTACAACCGGGGAGGGATGTGTTGGTGGCCGACCAGCCCGCCGACATGATTGAGTCGATCCACACCTTGCTGATGAGCCGGCCCGATCGCGAGCGGTTCGGCCATGCGGCGCGCCATATGGCGGAGATCTGGTATGACTGGAGCCGCTGTCTCTGGCCCCTGGAACCGCTCTATCAGAATCTTCTGATTCCGAAAGCCGTGGCCTGTTGAGCGCTGCCACCGGGCGGCTGCGAATCACGACCGGTGACATCTCATCGGTCTCGCTACAACCCCAGTTCGGCACGGCACGACAGGAATCTGTTGTGTTGTGCCGGGGCCTCCACGTAAAATTTCCCGCCGGCACCATTCCAGGTCCTGATTGCCCCCTGCTCACCCGGTACGACAAGCGGCTCCTGACGCGATGACGATGATTCCGCATTCAAAACCTTCCCTGGGACAAGACGACATTCGTGCGGCGACCGAGGTGCTCCGATCCGGTCTGATCGCCGGGGGAGCAGTCGTCGGGCAATTCGAGCGTGGCATGGCCGCGTATCTCGGGGTGCAGGGCGGGGTGGCGGTCAGCTCAGGCACAGTGGCCCTGGAGTTGGCGTTGCGTGCCATGGGAGTCGGGCATGGCGACAATGTCATCCTGCCCAGTTATGTCTGCTCGGCGCCCTGGCTGGCGGTCCAGCGAGTCGGCGCACAAGCCAGGATCGTCGATATCGATCCGGCCACCTACAATCTGGATCCGCACAAAGTCCGCAAAGCCCGCACGTCACGCACACGGGCGGTGATCGTTCCGCACCTCTTCGGGTTACCGGCTGATCTGACGGCCTTGCAATCCCTCGGGATTCCCTTGATCGAAGACTGTGCGCAGACCCTCGGCGCTCTGGAACAGGGCCGCGCAGTCGGCAGTGTCGGCCTGCTCACGGTCTGTTCCTTCTACGCCACGAAACTGCTTTGTGCCGGCGAGGGCGGCATGGTGCTGTCGAACGACGAGGCGCTCCTGGAGCGGGTGCGGGCCCTTCGCGAGTACGATCACGCGCCGTCGCTCAATGCGGCGGCGTTCAACTGCAAGCTGACGGATCTGCAAGCTGCGATCGGCGTCACGCAGCTCAACCAGCTGGGAGAATTTCTCGAGAAGCGAGCTGCGTTGGCCGGGGTCTATCGCGACAGCCTGCCTGCCGAACTCTTCACTCCGCCGTCGGTTCCGTCAGGACGAACCCATGTCTACTATCGATTTGTCGTGCAGCTACAGAAAAGGCTGCAGTCGTCGGATGAATTCACGGACTATCTCTCGCGCATGGCGCATCGAGGTCTGCAGTGTCGCAAGCCCGTCTTCCGGCCCTTGCATCGGTATCTCGAGTTGGCTGATTTCCCTGCCAGTGACGAAGCCGACGCAGTCGCGATTTCGCTGCCGCTCTATCCGTCGCTGACTGAAGACGATGTGCGGTTGGCGTCGCAGATCCTGCAGGAAGAGCTTCGGTAGCGCCGCCTCCGTCTTGGTGAGCCTCTTGACGAGCCACGTTGTCCTGCACCGCGTAGTGCCGAGCACCTGCGATCCTGCCCTTGACCAGCGCCCTGGCGATTGTCATGATGGCACGATTTTTCTGCCGTCCTGAAATGACGCCGGATTCCTTCTCTTTACGTAACCGGAGGACATGCCTATGGTGCCCACCGTCGAGTGGAAAGACGGAGCGGTTCGTCTGCTGGATCAAAGTCGCCTCCCGATGCACGTCGAATTCATCGACTGTCGCGACTATCGTGCGGTGGCGCAGGCCATCCGGGACTTGAAAGTCCGTGGCGCGCCGGCGATCGGAGTCACCGCCGCCATGGGTGTGGCACTGGGTGCGCAATCATTGGCGGCCACCGAGTACTACGACTTTGCCAAGCAGGTGGGGGAGATCTGCGACCATTTGGCGGCATCGCGTCCGACGGCGGTCAATCTGTTTTGGGCCATCGCCCGGATGAAGCACAAGCTGGAGGCGCTCAGCACTAAACCGGTCGCGGAGATCAAGGTCGACCTCATCACAGAATCGCAAACGATCCTGGACGAAGATATCGCCCTCTGCAAGGCCATGGGGCAACATGGGGCCGCGTTGATCCAGACCGGTCAGACGATCCTCACGCATTGCAATGCCGGGGCCCTTGCGACCGCCGGGTATGGAACGGCCCTGGGTGTCATTCGGGCGGCGTGGGAGCAGGGGAAGCAGATCCAGGTCATTGCCGACGAAACCAGGCCGGTGTTACAAGGTGCGAGGCTCACGGCGTGGGAACTGATGCAGGATCGGATTCCGGTCACGCTCATCACAGACAATATGGCCGGTGCGCTCATGCGGCAGGGGAAGATTCAGCTCTGCATCGTTGGAGCGGATCGCATCGCCGCCAACGGCGACGTGGCCAACAAGATCGGCACATATTCCGTGGCCGTCCTTGCGCGGGCGCATCACATACCGTTTTATGTCGCGGCACCGTACTCCACCATCGATCTCAAGACGCAATCGGGTGCCGAGATTCCCATCGAAGAGCGCAACCCGCTTGAAGTCACTGCCATTCACGGTAGCCATCCCGTTGCTCCGCCCGGCGTAGCGGTGCTCAACCCTGCTTTCGACGTCACCCCGGCCGGGTTGATTACCGGGATCATCACCGAGCGGGGCGTGTTCAAGCCGGGAGACCTGGCTCGACAATTTAAATAGGTCGGTGGATAATAGGTGTTCGCATGAGTGCAAACGAATCAAGCTGCCAAGACCCCTTCGTTCTCGTTAAACGGACCGCGATTGAACTGGCTCAAGAACTGCTCGGAGAAGAGCCTACCGTGCAAGTGTTTCTTTTTGGTTCGCGAGCCAGCGGACGAGCATTTCCACGATCTGATTTTGATGTCGGCATTGATGCCGGTCACCCGATCGCACCGGAGACGTTGGCAGAGATTCGAGAAGCGTTTGACGTCCTGCCTATTTTTCAAAAAGTCGATGTCATCGATTTTGCGGGAGTCGATGAGACGTTCAAGGCTGTGGCCAGGAAAGCAACAAGGATGCTCTATGAGCGAAAAGCTGCATAACCAGCTGCGGCTTCTGGACACAGCCATTGGTCGATTGGAGAAAGCGTTGGCTCGCCCGGTCGATGAGTTCGTCCGAGACTCAGCCATCCAGCGCTTTGTGCTTACATTTGAATTGTTGTGGAAAAGCTTGAAGACCTATGCCGAGGAGGCTGGTGTGGAAGTCTTTTCCCCTCGCGATAGTCTTCGCACTGGTTTCCAACTTGGCATTATCGAGGAACGTCAGGATTGGTTCCGCATGCTTGAAGATCGGAACTTGACCAGTCACACATACAATGAAACAACCGCCGAGGCGATCTACTCACACCTCTGGACCTATGTACGATTAATCCGTTCAGCTCTTGAGGAACTCCAGAAGCGGAGGTAGGTGTCTCTGGGCTAGATTGGTCCCGATCCCTATGCATATCACCCGGGCAATCGGTGGTAAATGATCCAGGAGAACATCGGGCAATAGTTATCCCGCACTTCTGCTATCCCTGTACCTTGCCAGCCCTTCCGCCGCTTCTTTATAATGCCGCGAGACTGTGGCTTACGCCTCAATGAATGTCGATTTTTTAGCTGAAGGAGCCTGACGATCCATGAGTGAACGAACGCTTGCCATTGTGAAACCGGATGCCGTGAAAAAGAACGCGATCGGCGACATTATCAATCGGTATGAGAAAGCGGGATTGCGGCCTGTGGCGATGCGGCTGATGCAGATGTCGAAAGCCACGGCCCAGGGATTTTATGCCGTGCACAAGGCGCGTCCGTTCTTCGACAGCCTCTGTACGTTCATGTCGTCCGGTCCCTGTGTGGTGCTGGTGCTGCAAGGCGACAATGCCATCAAGAAGAATCGCGAGCTGATGGGCGCCACCGATCCGGCCAAGGCCGAGCAGGGGACGATCCGTGCGGCCCATGGGGCCAATATTGAATTCAACGCGGTGCACGGCTCGGATGCGCCGGAGACGGCCAAGTTCGAGATCGGGTATTTCTTTGCCGAAATGGAGTTGGTCGGGTAGGCGCACGTTGAGCGCAGCCAAGTCTTATGTGATCCATGCTCGACGGTCCTTGCCGGGCCGTCGAGCCGGGTCGCCACTGTTCTCCCTCCTCCTGCTCACGGTCTTCGTGGCCGGTTGTGCCGGGTCGCCGCCGGCCTCGATGCCTGCTGTCGTTCCGTCGACGGAAACCCCGGCAGTCGCGGCGGAGACCAGCCTCTGGTATCAAGCTTCCACCGCGTTCTCCGATGGACGGTATTCCGCCGCAATCCATCTCTACGAACGGTATCTCACGACCTATCCGAAATCCCGTCGCGCGCTGGAGGCCCATTGGGACCTGGGTCAGGCGTATGAACAAATGGGTGAAGTGACGGTGGCGATCAAAGAGTATCGGACGTTGGCCGGTCCGGAGGGCGCGCCGCCCTCCGCGCAAAACTCCTACGCCGAACGTGCCCAGCATCGAATCGACGCCTTGCGCAACCAACCGGCTTCGCCGGCCGGCGCGAGATCCGGCCATACCGCGTTGTATGTCTCCTTCAGCAATCTGCCGCCGATGTCCCAGGTGGAAGCCTGGATCAGGCAGCTGAGCGCGCAGGGCATCAGTGCCATCCTGATGGATGCCAGTCTGGAGTCATCCTTCACCAGGCCATTGATTCCCACCAGTCCTCCGGCGAGCAGCCCATTGCCGAATCTGCCCGGTGGGGCGTTGTTTGCCACGTCACATGGGCCCGTGCTCACGGACTGGTACGGGGTCATGGTGCCGCAGGCCCATGAATTGGGGATTTCCGTCTATGCTGTGCTCGATCTATATCATGCGCCGCTGTCCGATCATCGCCCGGAATCCAAGATGCTGCTCTACGATCCGACGAGGCGCACGGTCCATCCCTGGACGCAGTTCGATCTCCTGGCTCCGGCCGTTCAACAACAAATGGCGCAGCTGCTGGCGGATCTGCTGAAGACCGGTGTCGATGGCCTGGTGTTCCGCAGCCGCGCCGAGAATAGTTTTGCCTATGAGGTGAGCGACGGCGTGTTGCGCCAGTTCGAAACGCAGGTCCATCAGCCTTCCTCCGAGGTGGCCCAGGCCCTTCGCGATCGCATGGCACTCCGGCCGAACGAGCCGGCTCCGGCTTCCGACAAGACCCTCTGGCGGTGGGTCGGGTGGAAGGCTCGCCAGGAGCTCGATACGCTGGCCCGATTCAAGAAATACGTACAGAAGATTGTCCCGCGTCTGCGGATGGTGCTCGAAATTCATCCGGAGGCCTTGTCGAATCCGACGTCTGCCCTGGTGAACTACGGGGAAGATGCGGCGGAAGCGCGTCGCCGCGGATTCGATCTCTTACTGGGCGGCCCGTCCCGCGAGGCGTCGGACGTCCGGTCGTTTGGCGGTGCGTTCAAGGGATGGAGTCGCGATGTCATTCAGTCGGAGAAGGGCGAGCCACAAACGCTTCCGCAGGGATGGGTGTTGCTTCGCACGCCGGCGGAGCACGGGGGTGGCATGTTCACGGGGCTCGCGCAGCAGGCGGATGAACTCCGTACGCCCGACATTCGTCACCTTGTGTTTGTGCCGGACGCGCCCGTGGTGATTCCTTGACAAAGTTTTTCGCAGCTTTTACGATCGCGCAACCCGTTTCCTGTGCGATTTTATTCACGTAGGTCGCTCGTGCAGCGGCCGTCACGAGGAGAGTCATGATACCGTCCAATCTTCGCTACCACCAGGAACATGAATGGGTCCGTGCTGAAGGCGCGCAGGCGACAGTCGGCATCAGTCATTTTGCCCAGGATGCGCTGGGCGACATTGTGTTTATCGACCTTCCGAAGGTCGGCGCCAAAGTCACCGCCGGTCAACAGATCGGCGAAGTGGAATCGACCAAAACCACGTCCACGATCTATACCCCGGTCAGCGGAACCGTCGCGAAGATCAATGCCGATCTCAAAGATCATCCTGAGGCGGTCAATTCCGATCCGTACGGCAAGGGATGGATGGCGGTCATCGACCTCACGGCTCCGGCTGAAGTGGAGCAGTTGATGACGGCCGCCCAGTACGAAACGTTTCTGAGCAAGCAGAAACATTAGGCGCGTCGTGAATCACCTCGCCATTCTTGGTGCCGGTCCAGGCGGATACGTGGCGGCGATTCGAGCGGCTCAGCTCGGAGCGCGTGTCACCGTGATCGAAAACCAGGCTCTTGGCGGAGTCTGCCTGAATTGGGGCTGTATCCCCAGCAAGGCGTTGTTGTCGGTCGTGGAGCTTGGCGACAAGGCGAAGAAGGCCAAGGACTTCGGTATCCAGCTCAGCGGGCCTGTCAGCTACGACCCCGCCGTCATGGTGGCCAGAAAAAATAAAGTCGTGGCCACGCTGGTGAAAGGCATCGCCACGTTATTCAAGACGTGGAATATCGAACACGTGGAAGGCACGGGTGAGTTGTTGGATGCCCGCGCTATCCGTGTGACGAAACCGGATGGCACCGAAACCCGGGTCGTGGCCGACGGCGTGATCGTTGCGACCGGCTCGTCTTGGCCGAATCTGCCGCTGTTTCCCATCGACGGGACTCAAATCATCACCAGCAAGCAGGCGTTGGACCTCAGCAAGATTCCCGCGAGCCTGTTGATCGTCGGCGGAGGAGTGGAGGGCTGTGAGTTCGCCTCCCTGTACAGCGGGCTGGGTACGCAGGTGACGCTGGTCGAACTCGTGCCGCGCCTATTGCCGCTGGAGGATGAAGAGATCAGTCAGATGATGGAGCGCGAACTGAAGAAGCGCGGCGTGGACATCCGGACCGGCGTCACGGTCGACCAGATCGTCAGGCAGCCGGAGGTCGTCACCGCCCATCTGCGCGACGGCCTGTCGCTCAATGTGGAGCAGGTGCTGGTGTCGGTGGGCCGGGGGTTCAACTCGCGTGGCATTGGATTGGAGAAGGCCGGAGTGCAGGTCGGGACGCGCGGCGAAATCGTGGTTAATGACCGGATGGAGACGAATGTGCCCGGCGTCTATGCGATCGGCGATGTAGTCGGCAAGGCGATGCTGGCGCATGTCGCGTCTGCGCAGGGGAAGGTGGCCGCCGAAAATTTCATGGGCCATGCACGAACGATCGACTACGATGTCATCCCGACGGGCATCTTTACGTTACCTGAAATCGGGCGGGTGGGGCTCACAGAACAGCAGGCTCGTGACCGGAGCGTGGGAGCCGGGAAAGATTCGCAACAGTCGGTGAGGGTCGGACGGTTCCGTTACGGCGGGTTGGGAAAAGCGCAGGCCACCGGGGACATTCAAGGATTGCTGAAGGTGGTGGCCGATGCGGAGAGCGACCGGATTCTGGGTGTGCACATTCTCGGGGCGCACGCAGCCGATCTCATTCATGAAGCCGCGCTGGCCATGCATCTTGGCGCCACAGTCTCGCGAGTGGCGGAGATGATTCACGCGCACCCGACCCTGGCCGAGGGCCTCATGGAGGCCATGGAGGACGTCCATGGCCACGCAATCCATCTTGCACGGAAACCATCGCCCTAATGCTGCGATCGCTGCTCATCAAGGTTGCGATGTTGGCGGTGACCTTGGGATCCTTGATCTGGATCGGTTCAGTCACGCCGATCAGGCAGATACCGTCGCATCCGGTTCGGCCTGCGGCTGAGGTTCAAGTTGCAGTGACTCCGCGACAGGTTTCGACCCCACCGGCGGTGCTTCCGGTCGGCGGATCGAGCCTTACCGCCACCAAGCTGCCTGATATCCCTGCGACTTCACCGGTCGAGGAGTCAGAGCCTCCTGCGCCACATGAGCAGCCGACGAGCGGGCTGCGTCCGGTTCATCGTGAGGCGGCACGGCAAGTCGATCTCAATCACGCCACCGCGTTGGATTTGCAGGCCCTGCCTGGCATCGGCCCGAAATTGGCGCAGCGGGTGATCGATCACCGGACCGCCCGTGGACCGTTTGGAAAAGTCGAAGACCTCCGGCAGGTGAAGGGTATCGGTCGAAAAAAGTTCGATCGGCTTCGCCCTCACGTGCTCGTCACCAACACCAGATCCCTGGCTCGACATAAAGGAACCCTGTGACTCCCGTAGCGCAACAGCTCGATCTTATACTTCGAGGGATTGTTGAGGTTATTAATCCGACTGAACTGGAATCAAAGTTGGCTCGCTCGATCAAGGAGCAGCGCCCCCTGCGCATCAAGGCGGGCTTCGATCCCACGGCTCCGGACCTGCATCTTGGTCACACCGTCCTGATCCACAAGTTGAAGCACTTTCAAGACCTCGGGCATCAGGTCATCTTTCTGATCGGTGACTTCACCGGTATGATCGGCGATCCGACGGGACGGTCGGAGACACGTGTCGCGCTTTCGAAGGAAAAGGTGTTGGAGAACGCCAAGACGTACGAGCGCCAGATCTTCAAGATTCTGGACCCTCAACGCACGCAGGTGGAGTTCAATAGTCGTTGGATGAGTGCGATGACGGCCGATGGGTTGATCGAATTGAGCGCGCACTACACCGTGGCTCGCATGTTGGAGCGGGAAGATTTTCATAAGCGGTACACGGACGGGAAGCCGATCAGCATCCACGAGTTCATGTATCCCTTGATCCAGGGGTATGATTCCGTCGCGCTCAAGGCCGACGTCGAATTGGGCGGTACCGATCAAAAATTCAACCTTCTGATGGGACGGGACCTGCAGCGTGACTATGGGCAAGAAGCGCAGGTCGTCATCACCATGCCGCTCCTGGAAGGAACCGACGGCGTTCGTAAGATGAGCAAGAGCCTCGGCAATTATATTGCGCTGGAGGACAAGCCTGATGATATGTTCGGCAAGGTCATGTCGATCAGCGATGGGCTGATGCACCGATACTACGAACTGCTGACGACGGAAGATTTGGAACGTGTGAAGACGGCTCACCCCATGGATGCCAAACAGTCGTTGGCGGAGCTGATCGTGGCCCGTTACCACGGGGCTGAGGCCGGTCGCGAAGCCAGGGCCATGTTTCAGCAGAAGTTTCAATCGCGGGAATTTCCGGACCAGCCGGACGCCCGTGTGAGCCTGACGCCATCCGATGTGAAGGATACCGCGGCCCCTTCAATTGGACTGGTCGAGTTGATTGCGAAAACCGGCTTGGTGCCGAGTAGAAGCGAGGCTAGGCGCTTGATTGTGCAGGGTGGGGTGGAGATCAATGAGCAGAAATTCACCGATGCCAATGCCGCGATCCCGTTAACGGCCGGGAAGCCGCTGTATATGCGTGTCGGCCGCCGTAAGTTTGCGGTGGCTGAGTATACGGTGTAAGTGGCGCTCGCCGGTTGCCTTGACTTAGCACCGGCTCCGGCGTAGGATTCGGTTCCTCTTTAGTGAGGGGCGGGCGTAGCTCAGTGGTAGAGTCCTTGCTTCCCAAGCAAGTTGTCGTGGGTTCAAATCCCATCGCCCGCTCCAAACAAAGCCTGCTCGACCCAGCAGCCTGTCGTATTGTCCCCGGCGACGGGATAGCTCCATTCATATTATTTTTCCAACTCCTCGTCCGTACCGGCGGCTTTTCGGGCGCAGCCTCTCTCATCCTTGCCGCCGGATAAACCACGCCTGTGATGGCCCGCTTCTACCTTCGCTTCTTCCCTCGTGAGCTTCGTATGGGCAGCCTCAAATTCCTGACGAACGGGCGGGCTCGCCCCAGCAACCCTTTCTTGGCCCGCATTATTCATGACGGTTCGTCGCGAAAGTACGGAGTCGCGAAGCGAGACGGGCGCGCGGAGCCGTGAGGAAGGAAGGCATCCATGAACAGGATGTCGACCGACCGAGCGGCGAGCCCGCCCGCCGACAGGCTGGTCGCAGTTGCGAATCCGCGATTGCAGCAGAAGCGCTCATGAATAATGCGGGCTAGTGCCCTGTCTTTACCAGTGGCCTTCGGGCGGCGTCTCCACATTGTGTCAGTCGCTAAGCCATCCAGTGACCTTCTCCGCGCCCACTGTTGGAGGTTCAGGTGGATTCATTGCAGGTATGCGAGTGAAGAACATGCCGCTTCTGGCGAGGTGTGTAGGGGGCCATCCAGAAATGGTTGGCGGATCGCCGGCTACTTATTCACGGGAAGCAGCAGATAGTGCAGACCTGAAGGCGGAGGGGGCAGGTGTCGATCATACAAACTGCACTCCCGGGCCCGCTTCTGGGCAGCAGGCCTGTTGTGGTGAATCAGTGGAGTCTGGTCCATGGGGAGCGACGGGGCTGGCTCTTCGGAGCTTCGTGGTCGGCGTTAAGGGCGAGTATTATGCCAAAGCAGGCGGTCTGACGAGACCATTCTGGTGGGCACGAATGAGCAGCTTCTGGCGGTTGGAGACGCCGAGCTTGTCGAAAATGTTGGTGAGGTGATGTCGAACCGTAATGCTTGAAATGCACAGGCGGTCGGCTATGTCTTTGTTGGAAAGGCCTTCGCTGATCAAGTGGACAACTTCGCGTTCTCGTTCGGTCAAACCGTCTGACCACTTAGGCTGAGCGGGAGAGGGGGGAAGCGGGGGGGTGATAGCCGGGGTATGGCCTAATTTCAATGGAGCCGGAGAGTGGTTGATCGGCACCACGACCTCTCCGCCTGCATGTGCGAGGTAATTGATGGTGGCAATGAGCACGGGGGATGGCTGCACTTTGAGGACGATGCCATCGACCCCGGAGGTAAGCACCTGCCGGGTGCATTCAGTATCATCGAACCCGCTGAGCAGGATGGTCTTGACCCCCGGTGCCACTCGCTTGATCTTCTGAATCAAGTCCGGCGCTGCGCCGCCGATTTCCGTATCGAGAATGACAATGTGAGGCTGCTCGTTGGTCAGTATTTCGTCAAGATTGCCTGCGTGAGCGGCCTGCCCAACCAACCGGATCCATTTCTCGTCATCCACGATCTTCTGCAGGCCGAGCCTGAGGAGATAGTTGTTCGTGACTATGACAACCACGGTGGTGGTTTGGATTTCTACGATTCCGCTCATCGATCCTCCCAAGTGAAACGCGCCCCCGCGAGTCGCAGGGTACACATCCAAGAAGTCTCTACTAGTTCATGAAACAGCTACGCAACGAGTACTAAGTTGAATGTGTGAATGTGTGTGCATACATGGCGCATGTTCGCACACCTCTTCGTCATCAGGCAATGAGCAAATCTCATTAATCTATTTGCCGCAAAGCATTGCAGGGATTCGGTTGCAGGGATTAGCCAATCTTCATTCATGGGATGAGCGAAATGTTCAAGATTGTGCACGCGTGATACTACGAGTGTTACGCCTAGTGCTTTTTCTAGGTCTTCATGTCGATGATCACTTGATAAGAATGCAAAACTGAAGAGGAATAAATACCTGTATTCGTTGTGTTCCGTTTGTGCACAAACCCCGTTGCATCGATCTGGCACAAAGGTGCTGAGCGCAAAACCTGATCGCTCTAGATAGTGTCGTCACGAGATATCAGCCCAGAGAGCGATGCACCGGATTTGGAT
>CAKKRE010000055.1 GCA_919902505.1 Nitrospiraceae bacterium | reverse complement strand
CTGGTCGCAGCTGCGAATCCGCGATTGCAGCAGAAGCGCTCATGAATAATGCGGGTTAAGGAGCTAGGTTTTTTTTACTCCAACGTCCTACTGCCCCTGTGCTTTTTGGGGCCCAGTTTTTGCCAGCAGAGTATCGCGAATCGCTTCCGCGAAAGGCGATGCTAGATTGATTGGGAGGCTGGATTTGTTTTGTGACGATGGAGACTCTATTGTTTTTGTCAGGCTGGAGAGAGGTGGATAAGAATGACAGGGAGCGTGATGGGTTCTGCGATGCAAGTGCTCAGGGGTGTGGCGGCTGTAGTGTGGGTCATGCTGGCCGGGTGCGCGGGTGATGGTCTGATACCGACTCACGTGGAAAAGCGCTCCGTCGCGAACGGGATCGCCGAAGATCATGTTGCGGCGGCGCTGTTGTATCAACAGAAAGCGAAGCAGTTGGAGCGTGATGCGGCCCGATTGGAGCAACAGGCGCAGGGCGTCAGTCTCTACGAAGATCCCAAAGGGTTCCGGCGAGATGCGCTTCGAACGACAGCCCAGACACTGCGGCAGGAGGCTTTGGAAATGGAGCGGCTCCATGCCGCTCATTCCGACATGGTTCAGAGCGTGATAGGGAAGCAACAGCCGCAGTAAGCCATCATCCCTGGAATCTCCTGACCAGGGCCGTCGTCCCGCAATGGCCTTGGCGATTGCAGAGGTCAACCGATCGGGCAGGAGCTCCAATGTAGCTCACTCTTCCGCGCCCACCCCGCTAATCCCTGTTCGGTTCGGATACGAACATAGTCGCCATCCAACGGCGTGTTTTCTCCAAGAGCCAATTCCGATGTCAACGTTCCAATAACGCGTCCCTCGCCGGGTGAAGCCCGTACGACGACCTCGTTTCGCTCAAGAACAAGACAGACCAGCGGTGAGATGGCCTCTACCTCCGGTTTAGTCTCATGAGATTTTAAGGTTCCAAGTGCCGGGGTTTGCCTTGCTGAGTCAGTTGAGTCTTGAGTCACGGTCCGGACTTCTCCAAGCTCTTCCTCGGATTCAGTTGTCCCCGTTCCGTGAAAGGTCGAGGCAACCCTTGCAAGGGGAAGTCCCTCGATCACACTGTTCGCAAGGTGCATCAGCAGATCCGAAGCCGAGACCGAAGGAGATGGGGTGGGACCATCATGGGTCAGAGCGGAGCGTGTTTCGACAAGGTAAACGCGGTATCCATCACGGTAAGGTTGAAGGCAGGCCGCATACCGATAGACGGTCTGGGAGCTGCCGTGGAGCCCCTCGATCATCGCCAGAGAGTGCGGACAGACGACATGTGGGAAACGCACGGCGCCCAAGCGGTCCAGGGTCAGCACCTTATGTTCGATGAGAAAACCTGAAGGGGTAAGGGGTATCGGGGTGGGCATGGCCCCTTCGGTGACGGTCGGTGGAGCCTTCAGGACCCGTAGAAAGGAATCCCCCAGGACGCGTGTAATCACATTCGGATCCACGTCGCCGGGAAGATCATAGGCCTTCGATGTAGCGGGCAGAACGTCCGTCTCTATCGGAGATGTCAAGGACGCGCATCCCGCAACGAGGCTGGCGAATCCGAGAAGGAGAGCAGCAGAATTGTTGACCATCCGCCTGGCATGCATGGGTGCCTCCTCACTGTTCCTGTCCGCTTCAAGGGGTTCAACCCAAAAAAAAACGCCCTCTGGCCCCACAGGACCGGAGGACGTCGTCGTCCGTTTGCCGGGCATTGGCCCGACCGAGGCGTCATCGCCTCCAAGAATTCATCAGTTCAGGAAAAAAAAAGGACCTCTGGCCAATCTGGCCGGAGGACCTCATCGTCCACTCACTGCGACGAGAAAACGCCTTTGTCTTCCGTCACGTGTCTTAACATATACAAAAAATTCCACCCCCTGTCAATCCGCAGCTCTGCATCATCTGGATTCATGCGAATTCGGCGGGCTCCACGAAACCACGGTGGGCGTCAAGATGATGAAAGAAGCGGCACAGGAAGGCTTCGATGCCGCGAAACAGTACGAACAGGAAACGCGGGAAAGTAGACACGAAAGGATAGCGATGTCATGGGGAAGGATTCTCACCGCTCAATGGGAGCGACCTTCGCTCGCATCAGGGCGAAATTGCTAACGGAACAAGAAGCAGGCAGCCAAAGAGAAGTGATGAAGTCCGATTGCGTGGGCGGAAGCGGGCCAAGATCATCCAGCCGTCCGACTCAGATTCTCTTGGCCCCCGTCCGGTACTCTTATTGCGGTTGCTGCTTGCCCAACATTGTCTGGGCTTTCTCGTAATGCGTGGCGTAGAGTTGCTGCAGTTGGACTGCGTCGTTCCGTCGCTCCTGAGCCGCTGTGATCAACCCGCCCCGTCGAATTCCCTTGGGATCTTCAATCGGCTTAATGGTTGAGGCCACGGCCTGATACTGTTCGGCTTGGGTCTGAACTTTCTTGGCTTGCTGCAAATACAGAAGCGCGGCGGTCATATGGTCATCAGCCGTCCCTACTTCACCGGTAATACGATCGGCAAGGTTTGTCGGCAGTTCCCGCTGAGCGAAGGCTGAGCATCCAGTCGTTCCGAGTATCCCGGTCAGCGCTATCAATGTTGCGAGTACGAGAGGCATTGTCGGTCTCATGAGACACCTCCTTGCTTGACGGTGCCATCCTGCCAGACAGACGTTATCGTAGGTATCGGGTAATCACCTGGGAAACGTACCTGAATCTATTGACAGTAGCGGTAAATTCAACCGAATTGAGCGTTTATGAGAACGCATGACGTTCAGGAGTCTGCGCTGATGAGCCCGACGCGAATTGCGTAGCGGACAAGGCCGGCAATATCATGAATATCCAACCTCTGCATCAGCTCGGTTCGATGGGTATCAACGGTTTTGGTGCTGAGGTTAAGCTTCTGGGCGATGTCCTTGGTTGAGTGACCCTCGGCGACCAATTGTAGTACCTCACGTTGGCGCGGCGTCAGTTCTTGAATGTTGCTTGTTTTCATCTCCCGTGGATGCAAGTAGTTCTGCACCACCTGCTTGGAGACGGCGGGGGTGAGATAAGTTTCGCCTCGCATGACTGCCTTGATAGCCAGTTCCAGTTCTGCCGGCTCCGCCCCCTTAAGAAGATAGCCTGCCGCTCCAGCCTGTAGGGCTCGCCTGACGTATTCCTCATTGGCATGCATCGAGAGGATAATGATTCGAGGAGCCGGAGTGAGTTTCACCATTCTGGCCGTCGCCTCCAGGCCATTGAGTTCGGGCATGCCGATATCCATGAGCACAATATCAGGCTGGTGTTGCTCCGCGAGCTGGATGGCCTCATGCCCGTTTCCCGCTTCCGCGACGACCTGGACCAGCTCAAGGCTTTTCAATAGAGCACGAAGGCCGGCTCTCATGAGACGGTGATCATCCGCAAGGAGAACCCGAATCGTATTCATACTTACGTCGAAACCTCGGTCCGAAAGGGTGATGAAAGGGGGGATAGAGGAACGCGTACTCGGACTTCGGTCCCCTGCCCGGGGTTCGAGTCGATGGAGAGGGAGCCGTTCAAGAACCGAATGCGTTCTTGCATCCCTAGCAAGCCCATGCTTTGTCCTCTGGTCGCTTCGGCCAATGCCTTCTGGACCTCGAATCCTCTACCATTGTCACGGATGAGCAACAGGAGGTCATCCTCGTGTTGCCGTAAAGACACGGTCACGCTGGTTGCGTTCGAGTGGCGGATGATATTCGTGACCGCTTCCTGGATCACGCGGAAGCAGGCGATAGCAACGCTTTGCGGCGGCGACAGGAGTTCGTCCGCCTGTACATCAACCTTCCAGCCGGCTCGCTCGGCTTGGCGACTCAGATACCATCGCACGGCCGGCACGAGTCCAAGGTCATCCAACAATGAGGGTCGCAACTCGAGCGAGAGATCGCGGACATATTGCAGGGTTTGATCGATGACGTTCGAGCTGTCCTTCAGCAGAACCGCAATGTCTGAGGTATCACCGCAGCGTTGTATCGTTTGCAGATTCATTTTCACGACCGTGAGGGCTTGACCGATCTCGTCGTGCAGATCAAGCGCAAGGCGGCGACGCTCGCTTTCCTGAACCTCCATCAGTTGTTGGGAGAGGGCCTGCATGCGCTCATGGGCTTCGCGAAGGGCCAGTTCCGCGCGCCGGCGATTGAGATAGGAGGATAGGCTATCGGCCAACGAATTAATGAGGTCGCGCTCTTCAGCGAGAAAAGGACCTTCGGCTTCCGGTGGTCTCGCTTCACGGTAGATCACCTCAATCATTCCTTTGGCGCCGTCCAGCGTGACCCAGGAGGCGGTCTGCTTCCACGGCGACTCAACGAAGGTCGGTGTGGTGAAGACCATGTTGTCAAAGGTAATGCGGGCAAGGGTAATCTCCGGATACTGCCAGGCGGGAGGCAGCACTGCGACGGTCTGCTTCAAAACCTCTTCAATCGGTTTGGCGCTATCTTGCAGGAGGCGCACTGTCCGGTGGAGTGCGGTCAATTCCTTCACACGCTCGCCAAAAAGATGGCGGAGTCGTCTCTGTTCTCCGTGATGAAATGTGTCCGCTGGGGCCAATGGAGTGCGGTGCCTGTCTTGGAGCTGCCGGAGGAGGGCTATACTCCCCCACAGCAAAGCAATCGTGAGGGCGCGGTTACCCAGTGTCGGCCAGGCTGGAGCAGAAGCGCCTGGGTGGAATGCTCCGATCGAGATCAGAGCCGACGCGATCGTTGCGAAGAAGATGGGCGCCATCCGGTTTGGAAGAGAAAAAGCCAACAGGACGGGGAAGAGGTAAAGAATCCACCCTGCCAAGGCGGGCGGCGAAAGGAAATCGAGGACGAAGATCATGCCGGCCATTCCGACCAGCACTATAAGAATCATTCGATCCATCCTCGCTCCGCGCAGAGGCAGCGTATAGAACCTCTTGTTTTTCTCAGGCAGTATAGTTTGTCTGAATGATCTGCCAAAGGCAACGCCCTCAGTGCCGTTTCTAGGAGGAGAGACGGACGGGCTCGATGGCGCAGTTGGAGAAGAAAATAAGTTGACAGCTTCAATGTCGGGATGCTAAAAGCGCCCACGAAATAGGTAGGGAAACAAAGGCGTTTCTCTGCCGGTCTGAAAGCACGACGACAGGGACAATGACGTCCTTCGGCCATGTGGGCCCGAGGGCGTTTTTTTTTGACTTGTGCGAGCACGGGCGAATCACCATGGAGCAAATGAATCGAACCGCGGGAAAGCCACTGGGGAATGGAATCATGAATGGTAGCGCTCACTCCAACAGGAGGGGATCATGACGATTCAGAAGCGATGGATTCAGCCTGGTGTTCTGTGGGGGGTGGTGCTGGGAGGGTTAGTCGCCTGCGCGATGATCGCGAGTCCTCCCGAAGGTCTGATTGCCCAAAATGATCATGCTGCATTGGCAACCTGGTATGACAAGGAAGCGGCCCATCTTCGGCAACATGCGAAGGAGATGATGGTGATGGCGGAAGAGTATCGAAAAAATCCA
>CAKKRE010000054.1:65343-66256 GCA_919902505.1 Nitrospiraceae bacterium | reverse complement strand
GTGTTCGCGAAACGTCCCAAGTTAAAATACGCTAATTAATACAACCAAATACTAGCGGTATGTTTCGGTCGCTCCGCTTGTCCGGCGGGGCGACTCCCTCTTGACCGCCTCGTTTTTCGCGCCCTGTCTTGGCATAGTCAGGGCCACTCTCCGGCAGATCCTCATTTTTTCTGCCGACCGTGTATGAATAGCCCGATATTGCGGAGAGTTGTGGTGTGCGGGTGGCCAGTACCGAAGAGGTACAGCCTCCGTGGAATGGCCAGACCCGGTTTGGATGGTACAGTCAGGACATCCGTGCAAGGCATGAAACCCGACTCAATACAGGCCGCCAACTTTTCCGCGTCTGCTAGGAGGTCAATGATGTCGCACCGAACAGTTCTCTCTTTCGCCCTATTGGCAGTTCTCGTTGGTGGCATTCAAGGCTGTACGACTATTCAGGCCGGGTCTTCCAACACGTTACCAAGCAGCGCGTTCTTCGCGGTTGATGCGACTGAGTTAAAGTCGCTTCAAGCCATCGCTCATGCGCAGGACTCCCGCATGAAGAATTGTCACAAAGGTCCTGCCTGTGAAGATGCCTACTACACGCGCGGCTTGGTCGCACTCTTTGAGAACCGGGCCGATGCGATAACGGTGTTTCAGGAGTTACACACGGCTATGCCGAATAGTCGCTATGAGGCGGCGACGACGGGCTGGCTGAATCTCTTACAGGATATGGCGCCATCCTCCAAGCACCATCAGGCGTTAATGGTTCAGTTGAAGCAGGAAGTGCTGCATAATCTCCTGGAGCGTTCTGATTTGACGGCGCTACGGACTGTGAATGACCACGACCGACGGGTTGCAGAGCTCAAGTAATGATCATTTATAGCTATGAGCTTGGTGTCCCGTCCGGCCGGCATGCAACGCATGCCGGCCG